>JAUNQN010000070.1 GCA_030536145.1 Akkermansia sp. | reverse complement strand
TGCTGAACAACCAGGTGAAGTGCGCCCCCACCGTGCAGGCCGTGCTGCACAAGGATTTCAACATCTCCGGCCTGAACGGCAAGGGTGAGCCGGAGGACATCTCCAAGGCCCTGGCCAACCCGCTCTCCAGCGACCTGAAGGTGGAGGGCCGCAAGGACGTATCCGCCCAGCTGGGGCAGAGCGCGCTGGAGCAGGCCGGCCTGGGCGGCATCGTGGGCCTGCTGGCGGTGTTTGCCTTCTGCTTCTGGTACTACCGCAGCGCGGGCATGGTGGCCATGGTGGGCCTGGCGTGCAATGCGCTGGTGCTGCTGGGGCTCATGAGCCTGTTCGGCTTTGTGCTCACGCTGCCGGGCATAGCGGGTATTGTGCTCACCATGGGTGTGGCGGTGGATGCCAACGTGCTCATCTACGAGCGCATGCGCGAGGAGCGCGCCACCGGCCGCCCCTTCATCATCAGCCTGCGCAATGCGTATGAGAAGGCATTCTCCGCCATCTGGGATTCCAACATCACCTCCCTCATCACCGCCGTCATCCTGTTCTGGCTGGCCAGCGGCTCCATCAAGGGCTTTGCCGTGACCACCAGCGTGGGTATCATCACCTCCCTCATCGGCGCCATTGTGGTCACGCGCGTGCTGTTCTTCTGGGTGGAGCACCTGGGCCTGCTGCCGCAGGACTTCCAGTTTGCCCGCGCGCCGTTCTCCGGCAAGCGGTTCGACTTCATGAAGAGCCGCAAGCTCTGCGGTGCCATCTCCCTCACGGTCATCTTGGCCGCTGCGGCATACGCCATCTGCGTGCGCGGCGACAAGGCCCTGGGCGTGGACTTTACCGGCGGTGCCAGCGCCACCTACGTGATACCCGCCGATTCCAAGCTGGACTACAAGCAGGTGGAATCCGCCGTGGCCGCCATGAAGGGCCTTTCCAAGGAGGCCACCGTGCAGCAGTTCACCAGCGGCACGGACAGCAACATCAAGATCCGCTGCGCCGGCAAGGATGATGCCCAGCTCATCGACTCCGAGCTGCGCAAGAACGTGCCCGGCATGGCGGAAATACAGATGCCCTCTGTGGACGACGTGAGCGCGGCCCTGGGCTCCGCCTTCTTCAAGACGGCCTGCTTTGCCCTGCTGGCCGGCATGCTGGGCATTGCGGTGTACCTGGCCATCCGCTTTGAATGGAGCTTTGCCATGGGTGCGCTGGTGGCCACCGCGCATGACGTGCTGGCCATCATCGGCCTCGTCGTCTTCATGGGCACGGAGCTGAGCATCATCCACATCGGCGCCTTCCTCACCGTGGCCGGCTACTCCATCAACGACACCATCGTGATCTACGACCGCATCCGCGAGCGCCTGCGCACCGCAGAGCCGAACGATCAGCTGGTGGACATCATGAACGATGCCGTGAACTCCACGCTGGCCCGTACGCTGCTCACCTCCCTCTCCACCGTGGCCGTGCTCGTCGCCCTCATCGTGCTGGGCGGTGCCTCCATGCGTGATTTCTCCGTGACCATGCTCATGGGCATCTTCGTGGGCACGTACTCCTCCGTGTACATTGCCTCCCCCGTGGTGCTCTTCTTCAGCAAGAAGCAGAACCTGCGGGAGGAGCTCCAGCAGGCTGCGGAGGCGGAATCCGCCGTATAACCCCACACCCCTGCGCGCGGTGAAGCAAGGCAACCTCAAGTTCCTGCTCGTCTTGGGCTGCCTTGCCTTCATCGCCGCCGTATGGGGCTCCGTGGATTGCGGCATCCGCCTCACGCGGCCCGGCATCAGCCATGCGGATGCCATCCACCTGCGCCACCTCATCTTCTTCCACTTTGGCCTTACCCAGCTGTTCCTGGTAGCAGCCGGGTATTTTTTTTGGCGCCGCCACCGCCGCTGGAAACGCTACTGCCTGGTGGTGAGCTATAATGAGAAAGGCATGCAGCTCAACCCGCCCGGCATCCGCACCCCCTCCTCGCGCCTCTACCGCTGCCACCTGCACCAGCTGGGTGAAAATGCCACCGGGGTGAAACTCCCCCCGGCGGATGCCCCCGTGCTGGTCTACCCCATGTTCATGCTCAGCGGGCTGAGCAGCGGCACGCGCCTGGTGCAGGAGCTCACCGCCGCATACGCCCGCCAAACCGGCGGCACCGTGCCGCAGCTCTTCTTCCAGCCCGTGGTGGGCGCCTCCCCCTGGCTGGCGCAGGCCGCCGCGGAATCCCTGCGCCCGCAGCTGGCGGAATCCACCGGCGTGCTGGTGGTGGCCCACGGCAGCGGCCTGGCGGATCCCCCGCCGGAACCCGCCCTGTTCTGCCGCCGCCTGCGTGAGCTGCTGCCCGGCACAGAGGTGGCGCTGGGCTACTTCCACCAGGCACCGGATGCCGCCGGCGTAATGGCGCACATGGCCGCCCGCCGCATCCTGCTGCTCCCCTTCCTGCTCACAGAGGGCCTGCACACCGCGCGAGACCTGCCCACCCCCGCCCAGGCCGCCGCCTGCGGCAAGCAGCTGGTGCGCCTGCCCGCAGCCGCATCCCTGCTCCCCGCCACGGATTCTGACCTCTCATGAAACTTGCCCTCAAAGTAACACCCGGTGCCTCCAGGAGCGAGATCCTGGGCTGGGAGAACGACTACCCCCAGGTAGGCCGCGTACTCAAGCTCCGCATCGCCGCACCCCCCGTGGACGGCAAGGCCAACAAGGAAATCACCGCCTTCCTCGCCAAGTCCCTCGGCGTGCCCAAATCCTCCGTGGAAATCCTCCACGGCTCCTCCGGCCGCATCAAGATGGTCCAAATCCCGGACCAAGCCGTCCCCCGCCTCCAAGAACTCGCCGGGGAATAGCACCCTCCGCGAGCAAGTCCTTCAGGCCCATGCGGCGGATATTGAATCTCCTGTTGCAACCCCATGGGGTGCGGGCTCCGATTTCAAGCTGTACATTTGGTGCCAATCTGATAGCATAGCACATATCAGCGCACTTATGAAGGAGAACCGATTTCCCATATTGATGTATCAGACCGAGGATGGAGCAACCAATGTTCATGTTACCTTTGAAGAGGATACAGTGTGGCTGACGCAGGAGCAAATGGCAGAGCTGTTTCAGAAAGCGAAGTCGACAATCAATGAGCACATCAAAAATATCTATGCCGATGGGGAGCTTTCAGAGGCAAGGACATTGAGAAAATTCGGAAATTCCGAATTTTCTACCAAGCCGTTGAATTTCTACAATCTCGACATGGTCATTTCCGTGGGCTATCGCGTGCGGTCCCAGCGGGGCGTGCAATTCCGTTTGTGGGCAGCCGATATCATCAAGGAGTATATGCGCAAGGGCTTTGCCATGGACGATGCCCGCCTGAAGGAGCTGGGCGGCGGCGGTTATTTCAAGGAGCTGCTTGAGCGTATCCGTGACATCCGCGCATCGGAGAAGGTGTTTTACCGGCAGGTGCTGGAGATTTACGCTACGAGCATTGATTATGATCCCAAGGCTGAGATTTCCATGGAGTTTTTCAAGAAGGTGCAGAACAAGATTCACTATGCGGTGCATGGAGAAACGGCGGCTGAGGTCATCTACCACCGTGCTGATGCGGAAAAGGAGTTCATGGGGCTGATGAGTTTTGCCGGGAATCAGCCTACACTGATGGAGGCAAAGGTTGCAAAAAACTACCTGAACGAAAAGGAACTGCGGGCTATGGGACAAATTGTCTCAGGTTATCTGGACTTTGCGGAACGTCAGGCTGAACGCAAACAAGCGATGACAATGAAGGACTGGGCAGAGCACTTGAATCGCATGCTAACCATGAGTGGGGAACAGCTGCTACAGGATACCGGCAGAGTCAGCCACGAGCAGGCGATGCAAAAGGCAACCGAGGAATACAAGAAGTACAAGGCCCGGACACTCAGCAACGTAGAGCAGGATTACCTGCTCTGCATAAAGGACTTGCAAAACAAAGGCAGGAAGCCGGAATAAGCAGGGAAATGCGAAAGGCAAAAGCCGCTGCAACTCTTACTATAATAAAAACACCGTAAGCATTCAGCCAACGCCCTTGTAGACGGGTGCCGTATTTGGATTTTCCACTCTTCTACGGGGGACTTCTTCCTTTGGTGACAAAAGTCGGGAAGCAGAAGCGGATGTGCGCCTTATTAACCTAGACGCATAACGTGTCGCTAATCGGCTGCATATCTCACACTCTGTT
>JAUNQN010000012.1 GCA_030536145.1 Akkermansia sp. | reverse complement strand
CCCTTATGCTGAGTCCTTGAAGGTTTTGCTGTTCGGTTGCCTCGCTCATCGAGCGATTTATTACAACAGAGACAAGTTATATATCAAGCGGTGGCGAAGCGCAAGGGCACGGAGGACGAAATTGCCGCTTCCCGCAGCTCGGTGCTGGATGCCGATGTCACCCTGGGTGGCGGCACCCTGCAAGTGCTCGACCAAGCCAGCCTGACAGTGAAGAACCTGACGGCAAAAGAAAACTCTGCCATCAAAGTGTCCGGCAAGGGCTCAAGCCTCACGATAACGGGTGACGCCTCAGTTGATTTACTGACCGTAACGGATGGGGGGCACCCTGAACATGAACGGCAGCTCTTCCCTGCATGTGGGAAGAGAGTTGACCGTGAGCGAAGCCACCGCTACCGCTATCAGCAGCCTGGAGATGGATAACGGAGCCGTTCTCACACTCGGCAATCACAACATCGACCTCACCACCTTTGGCCTGACAGTCAACGGCGATGCCACTCTGAACGCGAACCTCGTCATCGTCGGCGGCACGATTTCCTTTGCAAACGGTGCCGTGCTGACCATGGGATGCAGCGTGGAAATCGGCTACAAGGACATAGTAACCGTGGAGCTGACGGATGAGATGCTGAAAACCCTGGACAGCGGCGGAAACGTCGACCTGTTTGCCAGTGTGGAAAGGGCCTTGCTGGGTCAGAATGTCACCTTCACTCGTGCCGGAGCAGACCCGTCAGCCCTGGCAGGTACATACAGCCTCGTCTATGATGCCGGCACCAAGAACATCTCTGTAGCCGCCGTCCCCGAGCCCGCCACCGGCACACTCTCCCTCCTCGCCCTGGCTGGTCTCTGCGCACGTCGACGTCGCAAGTAAGCACCACCTGTCCCGAAGGCCTCGGCGAAGCTACGCAGGAGCGGAGACGGGTCGGCGTATCGCAGAGAAGCCGGAAGCAAGCGAGCGCCAGCAAGACGCGGAGCCGGTGCCGCCGCAGGAAGTAAGGAAACCTTCTTTTCATGTAGAACCCAGGCCGCCGTACGCGCGGCCAAGCCATCGACGGTGCAGCTCCTCTCGCCGGGAAGCGACAAGGGGGCTTCTTTTTTTCGGCTCCGCGCCTCCGCCTACCTGCCGGAATAGCCCCTTTTTTAGAAAAAGTCCTGATTTTTGTGTAATGGCCTACGATTTCCCTTGATTGAAAGCGGGGAGTGGTATATACTGCGCGCGCAAGATATGGTAACCGCCAATAAAAAGCCAACCGGACACAATGTAGCTGACGACCTGATGAAGAGCGTGTCTCTCCGCCAGACGCGCCAGAGGCGTGCCGTGCTGGAGACGATACTGAACTCCTGCGACCACCCCTGCGCCAGCATTATCTACAAGCGTGCCAGCAAACGGCTGCCCGGCATTTCCCTGGCCACCGTGTACAACTGCCTGGAGACGCTTGCGGAGAAGCGCCTGATCAACCAGCTTAACTTCGACAACGGTCCTTCCCGCTTCTGCCCCAACCTGATTCCGCACGTGCACGTGCTGGACGACAGCAACAACCGGGTGCTGGATGTGAAGCTGAAGGAAGGGCTGCGCCCGGAAGACGTCTTCGATATTCCGGAGGGTGTCACCATCGTGCGCATGGACGCCTGCCTGCACGGTATGATTCCTGAACACGCCCTCTCATGAGTCTCATCATCAAGGACCTGTGCGCGCGCGTAAAGGATGGCGCGGATATACTGAAGGGAATCAACCTGGAAATCCCCAAGGGGGAGGTGCATGCCATCATGGGGCCGAACGGCTCCGGCAAGTCCACGCTCTCCAAGGTGCTGTGCGGCCACCCGGACTACGAGGTGACGGGCGGCAGCGCGGAGCTGGACGGCCAGGACCTGCTCTCCATGAGCGTGGATGAGCGCAGCCGCGCGGGCCTGTTCCTGGCGTTCCAGCACCCGGTGGAGGTACCGGGGGTGACGAACGCCAATTTCCTGCGTGCGGCGCTGCAGGCGCGCATGCCGGAGGGGGAGACGGTGGATGCCGTGGCTTTCTACAAGACGCTGCGCGCCAAGATGAAGCAGCTGGGCATGGATACCAAGTTCACCGCCCGTGCCGTGAACGAGGGGTTCTCCGGCGGTGAGAAGAAGCGCAACGATATCCTGCAGATGCTGATGCTGGAGCCCAGCTACGCTATCCTGGACGAGACGGACAGCGGGCTGGACGTGGATGCGCTGCGCATTGTATCCGAGGGCGTGAACGCCATGCGCGCGCCGTTCCGCAGTTTTATGGTGATCACGCACTACAAGCGCCTGCTGGACTACATACGGCCGGATGTGGTGCATGTGCTCTACCAGGGCCGCATTGTCCGCACGGCCGGCTTTGAGCTGGTGGACCACATTGAGGAAAAGGGATTCGACTTCCTGAAGGACTGATGGCAGACCTCCCCTTCCAGCCGGATACGCGCGGTGAGTTCTCTTTCCCGGAGAACCACAAGTATGATGCCGGGTATGGTCTCACGGAGGCCACCATCGACTACATATGCGATGCCAAGGGCGAGCCGGACTGGCTGCGCCGGTTCCGCAAGGACGCGCTCAAGAAGTTCCACGAGCTGCCCATGCCCTACCACTGGGCGCCGGAGGGCATACGCGACGTGGATTTCGACCAGATACGCTACTACCTTTCCCACGGCGTGCCGCCCCGCAAGAGCTGGGACGACGTGCCGGACGACGTGAAGCGCACCTTCGAGCGCCTGGGCGTGCCGGAGCAGGAGCGCGCGTTCCTGGCCGGCGTGGATGCCCAGTACGATTCCGAGACCGCGTACAACAACATGCGCGAGGAGCTCTCCAAGCAGGGGGTCATCTTTGTGAACTCCACGGAGGGCCTGAAGGAGCATGAGGACGTGTTCCGCCCCTGGTTCGGCAAGGTTATCCCGGTGGGAGACAACAAGTTCTCCGCCCTGAACCACGCGGCATTCTCCGGCGGCTCCTTCATCTACGTGCCCAAGGGCGTGAAGCTCAAGCAGCCGCTGCAAGCGTACTTCCGCATCAACTCGGAGAGCATGGGCCAGTTTGAGCGCACCCTCATCATAGCGGACGAGGGCGCGGAGCTCATGTACATGGAGGGCTGCACCGCCCCCAAGTTCGACAGCGCCACCCTGCATTCCGGCGTGGTGGAGCTGGTGGCGCTCAAGGGGGCAAAAATCCAGTACGTGACCGTGCAGAACTGGGCCACCAACGTGTACAACCTGGTGATTCAGCGCGGCCTGGCCATGGAGGATGCGGAAATCCGCTGGATAGACTGCAACCTGGGCTCCAAGCTCACCATGAAATACCCCGCCGTGGTGCTGCAGGGCCGCCGCGCCCGCGGTGAGGTGGTAAGCATCTCCCTGGCGCACGACGGCCAGGACCAGGACACCGGCGCGCGCATGATTCACGCCGCCCCGGAGACCACCTCCAACATCGTGGCCAAGTCCATCTCCATCGGCAAGGGGCGCGCCAGCTACCGCGGTGAGGTGAACGTGCTGAAAGGCATGAAAGGCTGCCGCAACAACACGGAGTGCGATGCCCTGCTCATCAGCGCCGAGAGCCGCACCGACACCTACCCCGCCATCACCGTGAACGGCAACTCCTGCGCCGTGCAGCATGAGGCCTCCGTATCCCAGGTGGATGAGGAGATGCTCTTCTACATGCAGCAGCGCGGCCTTACCCGCGCCCAGGCCATGAGCCTGGCCGTGAACGGCTTTATCAACGACCTCGTCAACGAGTTCCCCATGGAATACTCCGTGGAGCTCCGCAGGCTCATTGACCTGGAAATGGAGGACTCAATCGGCTAACCCCCCCTGCCCCACCATGGATTTCCCGGAAAACAACGACATCAGGCTTGCCCTGGAGCAGGCGGAGGCGGAACACAGGCTGGCCACCGCCACCCTGCCGGACCGCCTGTGCGAGGACTGGCGCTTCGGCCGCCCCCACAAGCACGCCGCCGCCATGGCGGAGCTGGCGGAATCCGCAGACAACGCCGGGACCGTGACCGTGGAGGGAGCGGACGATGCCCTGTGCGAGCCGGACGACGACGCCCGCGACAGCGTGAAGCTCATGCAGAGCATCGGCTCAGACAAGTTCCTTGCCCTGCAGCTGGCGCACTTCGGCAAGGGCGTGGTGCTTTTCCTGGAGCGCAGCTACAAGGAGCCCATCACCATCACCTACGAGACGGAGGGCACCTTCCTGCCCACCACGCAGATAGTGGCCGTGGCGGGGGCAAAGGCCCGCATCATAGAACGCCACATCTGCCGCGGGGAGAAGGCCGCCATCCTCTGCACCCGCACCATCATGGCCGCAGAGGGCGCGGAGCTCTCCGTGGAGCTGCATGAGGAAGGCAGCGGCGCCTCCCGCGCCATGAACATCACCAACATCACCGCAGACGGTGCCGCCGTGCGCCACCTGACCACCCACTCCAACCACGCCTGGGCGCGTGAGGAGACCGTGGCGGAAATCATGGGCGCCAAGGGCACGGATGTGCAGCTCTACTCCGCCAACCGCCTGGGTGCCGCCCAGGTGCTGGACCAGCACACCCGCCAGCGCCACACCAGCGGCGGCTCCACCAGCAACCTGCTCTACAAGAACGTGGTGGATGACAAGGCCACCGCCGTATTCGCCGGAAACATCTACGTGTCCCCCGGCGCGCATGATACGGATGCCTACCAGAGCAACCGCAACATGATGCTCTCGGAGGATGCCACCATCCACTCCCTGCCCGGGCTGGAAATCCTGGCGGACCACGTGCGCTGCTCCCACGGCAGTGCCAGCGCCCCCATGGATGAGGAGCAGCTCTTCTACCTGCTCTCCCGCGGCATCCCCCGCCACACCGCCCAGCTGCTGGTGGCAGAGGGCTTCCTGGGGGATGTCACCTCACGATTCTCCCCGGCGGAGCAAGACTGAACACCTTTCCAATCAACCGCATACAACCATGAAAACCATGTTTGGCATGTTCCTCGCCCTCACCCTGCTGGGCGGGATGACCACCGGCTCCGCCTACGCGGACGACACCAAGACAGAGACCACCGAGGCGGAATCCCTGCCCTCCGTCCCCGCCTCACTGAAAGACAAGACCTTTGTGAACAACGCAAAGCTGAACACCAAGGCCCAGGTCTATTTCATCTACAAATCCCGCAGCACCTGCGGCATCTGCGTGGCAGAGGCCCCCGCCATCGTGGCCACCCACAAGCAGATGCAGAAGGCCAAGGCCGCGGAGATTGTGATGCTCAACATCGACGTGGACTCCAAGGCCGCCGCAAAGTGGGCACGCAAGGCCAAGATGCATTTCCCCGTCGTTGCCCCGGAGGACATCTCCGGCATCGACTTCCCCTACTCCGGAGCCCAGACCCTCCCCTTCGTGGTAGCCCTGGACCCCAACGGCAAGAAGCTCGGCCAGGCCAACGGACAGGACGTCGCCAAGTTCATTGCAGACTGGCAGAAGTACGTGCCGGACCTGGACAAGAAGAAGGGCAAGAAATAACACCCCCGCCGCCATTTTCCCAAGCGCAGGTTCCCGGCAGGGGCCTGCGCCCTGTTTATGACCTCAGGGCGGTATACCGGCTTGACACTCAGGGGTATTTTCCATATATTATGAACTCACCCCATTGGGGGCGGGGTTGTCCGAATACTGATATTCACATGAACACAATGGGCACAGTGGGCTGGCGCATCTTGCGGCACGGTATGCTGGCAGCGGTATGCTGCTCCATGCTGGGCAGCTGCTACTTCAACTCTGCGGGACGGATTGTGAATTCCGCAGCGTACCAGGCAAAGGTGACCACGCAATGTGCCAAGCCGGGAGAAGCGGTATACCAGTACGGGGGGCGGTATTACGTGGAGCTGGAGCGCTTCCGCACACAGCCGGAAAGCCGCCTGCAGCTCACCGCTTTCAACGACCAGGACAAAGACGAGCCCCAAGGACCCGTATACAAGGGGCGGCAGATGTGCGAGATTCCCCAGGACTACGCCCTCTATCTCACGGGGCAGAAAGGCACGCGCCGCTCCGGCTACCTGCTGCCGGTGGAGAACAGCGCAGAAATCAAGGCAAAGGGCACCCCGCTGCCCATCGTGCGGGCGGGCGACCAGCAGGAGCATGCGTTCGACTACCGCAGCCCGAACAGCCACTGGCTCTACACCGCCGCCGTCTTCGACTGGCTGCTGGTGGATGTACCCGTGACCTGCGTGGAAAACGCCTCCATCCTGGGTGCCATCTACCTGATACTGCGCCTGGACGCCGAGGACGACGACGACGACGACTTTGATGATGACGATGAAGATTGCCACCACCACTGCCGCCACCGCAGGTAAACCCACCTCAAAAGGCACACCAAACAAATACCGAACAAACGGGATAATTCTTGACATCACGGGTGAGAAACTGGTAGGATGGCACCCGTTATGGATACCAAAACCAACTACTCCTGGGTGAAGTTTCACGAAACGCTGGCGACTGAACTCCTGCCATTTGCCAACAAGAGGCAGGAGCTTGTCAAACAACTTAGAGATTCATACGAGAGGCACGGACTCAAGCTGCCCACATGGGCACCTGCCGGCACGGTCCCCACGGATGTGGATCCGTTCACCATATTTTGCTCCTTCTGCAAAATGATGACACCCGCCAACCGGATGCAATATACACGGGCCGTTGCAGATGTGCTTGGCGTCTCGACAGAGCTTCCGACAGGGTTTGACGGCATATCCCTCATGAACCCCATGAGAGCGGCATTCTACGGATGGGAGGCGCTGCAGAATGGGAACAAGGACATCGACAACCTATGGAGCCTGTTTGAGGCAGCCATCCGCTACGCGGACACCGGGACACCCGGGAGCGAGGAGGATTTTATCCGCATATACGATACTGTCACCACTCAATATGCCATTAAGTGGAACATCACGATGGGTCTGTTCTGGATTCGTCCGCGTTCATTCATCAACCTGGATCAAGTCTGCCGCAAATTCCTCAAGGAGAACGGCTTCTTCCAAGGGAAACTCCCTGAGATAAAAAAGCTGCCCGACGGCAGGGAATACCTTGGTATCTGCAAGACTTGCCGGGAGCTGGCTGGCCAAGAGGCTTTTCCCTACAAATCCATACCTGAAATCTCATCTGCAGCCTGGATTGATTTCCACGCGGAACCAGATGAGGAACTTGAGCAAGTCCTCCAAGAAGAAGAGGCTGACGATACAGACGGGAATGATACCACCTACACCAAGGCGGATTTCCTGCGGGAGGTGTTCATCACCGAAGCCCGATACGACCAAATGGCGGCTGCACTGGATTACAAGTACAACATTATCCTGCGCGGAGCGCCCGGCGTGGGCAAGAGCTTTGCGGCCAAAAGGCTGGCATATTCCTTGATGGGGGTGCGGGATGACAGCCGCATCTGCATGATACAGTTCCACCACAGCTATGCATACGAGGATTTCATGCAGGGATACAAGCCCACCGGCAACGGGCAATTCACCCTGCAGGACGGAATCTTCCTCAACTTCTGTCATGAAGCAGCAAAGCACGGAGAACTGACGTACTACTGCATCATCGATGAAATCAACCGCGGCGATTTGAACAAGATATTCGGCGAGGCGTTCCTGCTTCTGGAAAAGGACAAGCGGGGTACGGAAGTGCAGCTGCTGTACAGCCAGCAGAAATTCACCATACCCTCCAATGTCCGGATTATCGGCATGATGAACACGGCAGACAGGAGCATCGCTCTGATAGACCACGCCCTGCGCCGCCGCTTTGCTTCCATTGAGATGGAACCGGCATTCGACACGGAGGCATTCAAAGCCGCCGTAGCTGATGCGCCTTCCCCCAGACTAAAAGCGCTGTGCAGCGTCATGTCGGCACTGAACCTGGCCATCGGTGATGACTGCAGCCTGGGCAAGGGCTACCGCATAGGCCACAGCTATTTCTGCCCGGCGGATATGGCAGAACTCACGGATGAACGCCTGCGTGCCATTGTGGATTTTGAGATTGTTCCCCTACTGGAAGAATACTGGTTCGACGAGCCTGACAGGGTGGGCGAGTGGACCTCCAAGCTACATGCCGCATTGTCGTGATAAACGTCCGCAACATATACCACATGCTGGCCTATGCCTACACGGCACTGCGGCCGGCCGGGTACAGGAAAGTGTGTACCGAGGAGTTCGAGCATGTGGGGGACCTGTATGCCGCCATCCTCATCAAAGGCATGCAAGACCAGCTCAAGCGTGGCGTGGTCCGCTGCTACACGGACCAGGAGGAGGAGATGTCCTGCCTGCGCGGCAAGCTCCTCATCGGTGAGACATTGCGCAACCAATCCCTGCGCCGCGGGCGGGCGGTATGCCGACATAGCGAATTCACCGAGGACAACGAGATGAACCGCATCCTGTGCTCCACGGCGGAACACCTGGCACGAACCGGCATTGCCGACGGGCGCAAGAAACAGCTCCACGGGCTCCTGCAGCATTTTCCCCACGTTACCCGCATTCCGCTGCAGCGGATCAACTGGAAGCTCCGGTTCAACAGGCAGAACAAAACGTACCAGATGCTCATAGGCATCTGCAAACTTGTTGTCCATGGGCTCCTGCAGGGTGAGCAAGAGGGAGACAACACCCTGATGGCCTTTGAGGATGAGCAGCAGATGAGCCGGCTCTATGAAAGGTTCATCCTGGAATACTACAGGACCACCTACCCTGCCCTGGAAGTGTCCGCCGCCCACATAGACTGGCATATCGAGGAGGGGGACAGCTCACTTCTGCCCACACTCAGGACTGATATTACCATACGCAGCAAGCCCAGGGAGAAAACTCTCATTATCGATGCCAAGTATTACACGCATATCCTGAAAGAATACTACGGGGCAGCCAGGCATGACCGCGCCAATCTCACGCAAATCCTCAACTACGTGGACCAGGAATCCCACGCCGCGCCGGGAGAGCAAGTAACCGGCATGCTCCTGTACGCCGGAACGGACGAGAGCCAATGCGTGGAGAAAGAGTTTGTTACCTGCGGCAAGCGGATTGACATCCGCATCCTGGATTTGGATGCAGACTTTTCCCGCATTCAAGCCCAGCTGGATGCCATCATCTACCGCTATTTCCCAGCGGCACGCACGACTGCATAAGCCTAAAAAGACGGCACCGCGGTATGCGGTGCCGTCTCTTTTTTGTATGATGTAACAACTATGTTGTCTTATTCCCCGCCTTCAGGCTCAGCGGGGGTGTCGGTGACTTCTGCGTCATCGGTGCCGTCGGATTCGTCTTCGTCGTCATCCGGGATGACCAGGGTGATTTCCTGGATGGATTCCTTGGCATCGTTCAGGGTGACGAGCTTGACGCCCTGGGCGGCGCGGCCGGTCTCACGGATGGTGTTGACCTTCAGGCGGACAGACTGGCCGCTGGAGGTGACAATCATGAGTTCGTCCTCATCCGTGACGGAGGTGGCGGAGACCACGAGGCCGGTCTTGTCCGTGCAGTTCATGGTCTTGATACCGATGCCGCCGCGGGACTGCTGGCGGTACTCGTCGAAGCCGGTGCGCTTGCCGAGGCCCTTCTCAGAGACAACGAGGAGGTGGGCCGCCGGGTTCACCACGGCCAGGGAGACCACATAGTCGCCCTCTCTCAGGCGCATGCCGCGCACGCCGATGGTATTGCGGCCCTGGGTGCGCATGTCATCCTCCTTGAAGCGGACGCTCATGCCGTTGTGGGAGACGAGGACGACCTCGTCCTGACCGCTGGTGAGCACCACGTTCACCAGGGTGTTGCCCTCCTCCAGGTTGATGGCGATGATGCCGGCCTTGCGGTAGTTCACAAAGTCGTTCAGCGCGGTCTTCTTGACAGTGCCGTCCTTGGTGGCGAAGACCACGTTGCCGGAATCCTCGGCAAAGGTGATGTCGTTGCCCTTGTCGTCCACCTTGCGCTCCAGGCGGAGCGTGGAGACGATGTGCTCCTCCGACTGGAGTTCCAGCAGGTTCTTGATGGAGCGGCCCTGGGCGCTGCGGGAGCCTTCGTCGATGTTGTACACGCGCTCCACGTACACGCGGCCGGTGTTGGTGAAGAACATGATGTAGTCATGGTTCTGGGCGGCGAAGAGGTGCTCGATGAAGTCTGCGCGGTCCTTCTTGCTCTTGGTGGTGGCAGCCTTCACGCCCTTGCCGCCGCGGCCCTGCAGGCGGTACTCGTCCGTACGGGTGCGCTTGATGTAGCCGCTGTGGGAGATGGTGACAATCATGGCGTCGTTCGGGATGAGGTCCTCGATGGCGCGGTCCCCCTCGTACGGGATAATCTTGGTGAGGCGCGGGGTGGCGTGCTTCTCCTTGATGGCGCGCAGCTCGTCCTTCACGATGCCGAGCACGCGGGACTCGTTGGCCAGGATGTCCAGGTAGTCCTCTATCTGCTCCAGCAGGGCCTTGTACTCGTCGGATATTTTGTCGCTTTCCAGGGCGGTGAGCTGGTAGAGGCGCAGGTCCAGGATGGCGTTCACCTGGCGCTCTGTGAACACGTAATGTTCCCCCTGCACGGAGGGCTGGCTGTGGATGAGGATGCCCAGGCCCTTGGCCAGGTCCACGGGGAAGCGGAATGCCTGCAGGCGCTGGCGGGCCTCCTCGCGGTTGCGGGAATCACGGATGATGCGGATGAACTCGTCCAGGTTGGCGAGGGCGATGAGGTAGGCCTCCAGAATCTCTGCGCGGTCCTCTGCCTTGCCCAGCAGGAACTTGGTGCGGCGCACCACCACCTCTCGGCGGTGCTCCACGTAGAAGTTGATGGCATCCTTCATGGTGAGCACCTTCGGGCGGTTCTCATGGATGGCCAGCATGTTGATGGAGAAGCTGGTCTCCAGGCTGGTGAGCTTGTAGAGCTGGTTGATGACCACCTGCGGGCGGGCATCGCGCTTGAGCTCCACCTCCACGTAGTCCGTCAGGTCGCGCATGCCGGCAATGTCGTTGATGACCTTGTCTCGCACCAGCTCCGCGATGCGCTCCTGCACGGTGGCGCGGTTCACGCCGTAGGGCATGTCGGAGATATGGATGAACTCGCGGCCGTTCTCGTTGGTCACCACCTCCATCTTGCCGCGCATGAGCACGCTGCCGCGCCCGGTGCGGAAGTAGGAATCGATGCCCTTGCTGCCCAGGATAAAGCCGCCGGTGGGGAAATCCGGGCCCTTGATGTAGGCGCGCAGCTCATCCGGGGTGATATGGGGATTGTCGATATAGGCGCAGATGCCGTCCACCACCTCGCCCAGGTTGTGCGGGGCCATGTTGGTGGCCATGCCCACGGCAATACCCGTGCCGCCGTTCACCAGCAGGTTCGGGAAGGCGGAGGGGAAGACCACCGGCTCCGTGAAGTTGCCGTCATAGTTCGGCTGGAAATCCACGGTGTCCTTGTCCAGGTCGTCCATAAGCGCCATGCCCATGGGGGAGAGCTTGGCCTCCGTGTATCGGTAGGCGGCGGGCGGGTCGCCTTCCGGCGTACCGAAGTTGCCCTGGCCGGTCACCAGCACATCACGCATGTACCAGGGCTGGGCCATGTTCACCAGCGTGCCGTAGGCGGAGGCATCACCGTGCGGGTGGTACTTACCGATGGTGTCACCCACGATACGGCCGCACTTCACCGTGCCCCTGTTGGGCACCAGGCCCAGCTCATGCATGGCATACAGCACGCGGCGCTGGGAGGGTTTCAGGCCATCTCGCGCATCCGGCAGGGCGCGGGAGATAATCACGGACATGGAGTAGTCCAGGAAACTCCTGGAGACCTCCTCTGCCACGTCCACGGGACGAATTCTTGAATCACTCATGTTTCTTCTAATAAAGGTTTATGTACAAGGTACAAATCATAACCGAGGTAGGGCAGCGCAGCAGCTGTTCTTTCTTGTCCATCAGGCGAGAGAAGCGAGCGGTTACTCAGATTTGTACATTGTCCCTTGTACTGCGTACCTTTACACGTCCAGGTTGCGCACGTTCAGGGCGTTGTCCTCGATGAAGCGGCGGCGGGGTTCCACCAGGTCGCCCATGAGGATGGTGAACATCTTGTCTGCCTTCATGGCGTTGTCATCGTCCAGGCGCACGCGGAGCAGCTCACGCTTCTCCGGGTCCATGGTGGTGGCGTACAGGTCCTTGGCATCCATTTCACCCAGACCCTTGAATCGGGTGATATTGACGTTTCGGCGGCCGATGTCGAGCACCTTCTCCAGGATATCCGGCACGTAGAAGATGGGGGTGGGCACCTGCTTGGCACCCTCCACCAGCTCAAAGATGGGAGCATCGTCGGAGAGCATGTGGTCGGAATCGATACCCAGCTCCTGAAGGCGGCTCATGATGCGGGTGATGGCCTTGGCCTCGTGCAGCTCATGCAGCAGGGCACGGCGGCTGGGGCCTTCGCGCACGGGCAGCGGGTTGGCAGCCAGCTCCTCCTCGCTCGGCTCACCGAAGAGGAAGAGGTCGCGGTTCTCATCGGAGAAGGCGGAAAGGGCCTCCATGTTGTTGAAGTAGACAATCTCCTCGTCATTGCCGCAGCGCACCTTCACCAGGTACTCCGGGAATGCGCCGTGCTCCGCGCGGTGGCGGAAGAGGTCGCGCAGGTTGCCGCCGTGCTGGGAGACGCTGCTCTCAAACTTCTGCAGGGAGATGAGGGTCTCCAGGATACCCATCAGGGTGTCCGCATCGTACTCGCGGCTCTTGTCGGCCGTGCGCAGCACCACATCCCCGGAGCCCAGGGAAATGAGCTTGCGGTTCAGGTCAACCTCCGTCTGGATATATTCCTCCACCTTGCGGTACTTCACGCGGTACAGGGGCGGCTGGGCAATGTACAGGTAGCCCTTGCGCACCAGCTCCGGCATGTGGCGGCAGAACAGGGTGAGCAGCAGGGTGCAGATATGGGCGCCGTCCACATCGGCATCAGCCATCAGGATGATTTTGTGGTAGCGCACCTTCTTGATGTCGAAGGAGCCCTCCCCTTCCCCGTCGCCGATGCCGGCGCCGATGGCGGTGATGATGTTCTGGATGGTCTCGCTGCCCAGGGCCTTGTCCAGGCGTGCCTTCTCCACGTTCAGGATCTTGCCGCGCAGGGGCAGGATAGCCTGGGAGCGGCGGTCACGGCCCATCTTGGCGGAGCCGCCTGCGGAGTCACCCTCCACAATGAAGAGCTCGCTCTGCTCCGGGTCGCGGTTGGAGCAGTCCGCCAGCTTGCCGGGCAGGCCGCCGCCCACGGTCATGGCGCCCTTGCGCACGCTCTCGCGGGCCTTGCGGGCGGCTTCGCGGGCACGGCTGGCAATCAGGCAGCGGTCGATGATGACCTTGGCCACGGAGGGGTTCTCCTCGAAGTATTCCTTGAGCTCCTCGTACACCACGTTGCCCACCACGCCCTCAATCTCCGTGTTCACCAGCTTGTCCTTGGTCTGGGAGGAGAAGCGCGGGTTGGGCATCTTCACGCTGATGACGGAAACCAGGCCCTCTCGCACGTCGTCGCCGTTCAGGCTGGGGTCCTTGGCAGAGAGCAGGTTGTTGGCCTTGGCGTATGCGTTCACCACGCGGGTGAGCGCGCTGCGGAATCCGGAGAGGTGCGTGCCGCCGTCCGCGTTGTAGATGGAGTTGGCGTAGCAGAGGATGTTGTACTTGTCGCTGTCGTTGTACTGCATCACCACGTCCACGATGACGTCGTCCTGCATGGTCTTGCCGTCGTACTCCACCTCAATGTGGCGGATGCCGGAGATATTGATGGGGTCCGGGGTGATGAGGGTCTTGTTCTCGTTGAGCTGGACCACGAACTCCTTGATGCCGTCCTTGTAGAAGAAGGTCTCGCGGTGCTCGGACTCGCCGCGCTCGTCCACCAGCTCAATCACCAGGCCGGGGTTCAGGAAGGCCAGCTCCCGCAGGCGCTTGGACAGCATGTCGAACACGAACTCCGTGGTATCCGTGAAGATGGTGGGATCCGGCAGGAAGGTGATGGTGGTGCCGGTCTGGTTGGCCGGGCAGGAGCCCACCACGTGCAGCTTCTCCACCGTCTTGCCGCGCTCAAAGGTGATGACGTGGCGCTTGCCGTCGCGTCGCACCTCCGCCTTGAACCAGTCGGAGAGCGCGTTCACGCACTTGGCACCCACACCGTGCAAGCCGCCGGAGTACTTGTACGCACCCTGGCCGAACTTGCCGCCCGCGTGCAGGTTGGTCAGCACCAGCTCCACCGCCGGAATGCCGAACTTGGGATGGATGTCCACCGGAATGCCGCGTCCGTTGTCCGCCACGGAGATGGACCCGTCCACATGGATCAGGATGTCAATCTTGGTGCAGTAGCCGGCCAGGTGCTCGTCGATGGAGTTGTCCAGCACCTCGAAAACGCAGTGGTGCAGGCCGCGCTGGTCAGGATCGCCGATGTACATACCGGGACGCTTGCGCACGGCTTCCAGGCCTTCCAGCTTGTCAATCTGGGCGGCACCGTATTCTTGTTGGGCCCCGGTGAGCTTCTGCTCATCCGCGGGCGGAGTCGTGTTGTTGTCACTCATACGCGCGCATGATACGCGCGTACACGCGCGCGTACAAGCCAAAATCATGTCATCAGCCGCTTCCGTGCGTATTTTAGGCCACAAAAAAGGCCCGCCAAGCGGCGGGCCTTCCATGTAGCATCCCCATGCGGATTCGAACCGCAGTTCTATGACTGAGAATCATATGTCCTAACCCCTAGACGATGGGGACAGATGCTGGGACTACGTGAACCGGGACTCGAACCCGGGACCAATAGATTAAAAGTCTACTGCTCTACCGACTGAGCTATTCACGCATGCCGTCCGTTTGCACGGATGCGCGGGCATATTACCCGCCGCAGCCCCGAAAGTCAAGCACAAAGGCGACATTTGATAAAAAAAGTGCGGAAGGGAATCCCAAGCAAGAGGAAACAGGCATCAAACGGAGGAAAGAAGGCCGACCTGATACAGAGTCTCGGCGACCTGGCGAACAGGTAGGAAGAGTTTCATCCTGCCTTGCCCCGGCTTCCACCCTTCCAAGGTTGGGTAAAGAGGTTTGAAATTAAATTCCCTCATATAAAAATCCACCAGGGCGCGGTGTTCCGCCTCGATAACAATACAAACGCCGGCCCCGTGATGGGAACGCCGCACAATATCCATGATGGCAATCCACACAAGACGCTTGCCCATACCCAGCAGGGCGGGGTCCTCTGCCCTTGCAAGCTGCCCGATAAACCAGCACCAAGGAATAGCGCGACCCCAGCCGCCGCTGTATGGCATCTCCGAGCCGCTGCCCCTGCAAACCACTGGGAGAAAGGGTAACAAACCCTGCCACTTCCTCATGGGCAGGGGATTTCCATGCCGTGATAATGCAAGATGCACCGATAGAAAGGAAACGCTCAGCATCATCACGATAGAAAGCGGCGCATGATTCTGCCCTACAATGGAATGATTGCCTAACAGATTGAGGAGGCAGGTCGTACAGCCAATCTATCCCCAATGTCTGGTAACAGGCGGACATGGACACTCAGCGGCTGGAATCTTTCATCAATTCGCGGAGCGACTGGACGCAATGCTCTGGCATAGGGGAGGGATTCTCCACTTCATGGAGCAGCCGCTGCATGGCCTCTGCCGGGATAGTCCCGTCATCGACTGGTTTCCTGAACGGGGCAAGGACCCACGCCATGAGCCGGGCAAACATGCCGGGTACATGCGGTACAGCAGTCTTTGTTTTGGTCAATGTACTCACGTGGGCAACCTCCTTCCTTGGATTGAGGTATCAGAACCGAATCAAAGAGTCAAGTCCTATTTGCCCAGTCACCTAAAAAAACGCCGGATGGCGTTTTTTCAGGGAAACAGGGTGGGTCAATCAGTGCTTTTTCCAGCCGGGCTTGTGGCGTTCGGCCAGCTCGTCGGCCACCTGCTCTATGCGGAGGCCCTTGGAGGTGAGGAGGACGATGAGGTGGTAGAACATGTCGGAAGCCTCGTAGAGCAGGCGGTCGTCGGAGCCGTTCACGGCCTCGATGACGGCCTCCAGAGCCTCCTCGCCCACCTTCTGGGCCATGCGGTTGATACCGTCCTTGAAGAGGGAGGTGGTGTAGGAGCCCTCCGGCATCTCCTCATGGCGCTTGTTGATGAAATCCTGGAGTTCCGTGAGGAAGAGGAGCGGGTTGGCGGTATTCTCCTCACCCCAGCAGGTATCCGTGCCGGTGTGGCACACGGGGCCGTGCGGGGTGGCGCGCACCAGCAGGGTGTCATTGTCGCAGTCCACCTTGATATCCACCAGGTCCAGGAAGTTGCCGCTGGTCTCTCCCTTGGTCCACAGGCAGTTGCGGGAGCGGCTCCAGAAGGTCACGCGCTTCTCCGCCAGGGTCTTCTCGTATGCCTCCCGGTTCATGTAGCCCAGCATGAGCACCTGGCGGGTGGCGGAATCCTGAATGATGGCAGGCACCAGCCCGCCGGATTTCTCGAAGTCAATTTCCATGGTCGTTGTGAGTGTATGTTGTTGTTGAAATCAGAGACGCACGCAGATGCCCTCCCGGTGGAGGTACTGCTTGAGTGCGGGGATGGGGATTTCCCCGAAGTGGAAGACGCTGGCGGCCAGGGCGGCATCCGCATGGCCCAGGCGGAAGGCATCCGCAAAGTGCTCCATGGCCCCTGCCCCGCCGCTGGCGATGACCGGGATGGTCAGCTCGTCCGCCAGGCGTGCCAGGGCATCATTGGCAAAGCCCCGCTTCACACCGTCATGGTTCATGCTGGTGAAGAGGATTTCCCCGGCGCCCAGGTCGTTCACCCGGCGGGCCCAGTCGAAGAGGTCTCGCCCGGCGGGCACGCGGCCGCCGTTCAGGTAGCACTCCCACTTGCCGTCCGTGCAGCGGGCATCGATGGCCACCACGCAGACCTGGGAGCCGAAATGCCCGGCGATGTCCGCCACCAGCTGCGGGTTGCGGAGCGCGGCGGAGTTCAGGCTCACCTTGTCCGCCCCGGCATCCAGCATGCGGGCCACGTCCGCCAGCTCGTTGATACCGCCGCCCACGGTGAAGGGGATGGAAAGCTCCCGCGCCACGCGCTCCACCATGCCGGTGAAGGTCTTGCGTCCCTCATGGCTGGCGGTGATGTCCAGGAACACCAGCTCGTCCGCGCCTGCATCGCTGTAGGCCTTGCCCAGCTCCACGGGGTCTCCGGCCTCCCGGAGATTCACGAAATTGGTGCCCTTGACGGTGCGCCCGTCCTTGACATCCAGGCAGGGGATAATGCGCTTGGCTAACATGATGCGGTGCGGTTGAGGAGTGCGGGCAGGTCCAGCCTGCCCTCGTAAAAGGCCTTGCCGAAGACCACGGAGGGGATACCGGCGGACTCCAGGTCCAGGATATCCTGCGTGCAGCTGATGCCGCCGCTGGCAATCAGGCGGCAGGCGGGGTATTTCTGCATAATGCCGCGGTACAGCTCCGTATTGGGGCCGGCCAGCATGCCGTCGCGGGAGATATCCGTGCAGAGCACGCGGGTGATGCCGTGCTGCATGTAGAAGGCCACGAACTCCTCCAGCGTCATCCCGCCGTCCTCCTTCCAGCCCTTGATACGGATGCGGCCATCCTGCGCATCCGCACCCACGATAAAGCGGTCCGCGCCGAACTTCCCTGCCCACTGCAGCAGCAGCTCCGGCTGCGTGGCGGCCAGGCTCCCCACCGTCACCATGGCGGCACCGTGGTCAAAGGCTGCCTGCAGGTCGGACTCCTGCTTGATACCGCCGCCGAAATCCACCACCAGGCGGGTGGCGGAGGTAATGCGGTCCAGCACCTCCAGGTTCACGATGTGGGAGGCCTTGGCACCGTCCAGGTCCACCACGTGCAGGCGGGTGGCACCCATGTCCTCGAAACGGCGGGCCACGTCCTCCGGGTGGGCATCATACACCTTCTTGGCATCATAGTCCCCCTTGGACAGGCGCACGCAGCAGCCGCCGATAATATCAATGGCCGGTATCAGTTCAATCATGGCAAAGGCGGATAAAGTTGGAGATAATGCGCTCACCCACGGCCCCGCTCTTCTCCGGGTGGAACTGGGTGGCGTAGAAATTGCCGCTGTGCAGGGCAGAGGCGTAGGTCACGCCGCCGTAGGTGGTGCGGGCTATGGCCTCCGCGCAGTCCGGCACGTAGTAGCTGTGGACAAAGTACACGAAATCCCCGGCATGCAGGCCGTCGAACAGGGGGGAGGAGATATCCTCCAGCGTGTTCCAGCCAATCTGCGGCACCTTCAGCCGCTGCCCCTCCGCCGCGCGGAAACGGCGCACGCGCAGCTCCGGGAACACGCCCAGGCAGGGGGTATCCCCTTCCTCAGAATGGGCGCAGAGCAGCTGCTGGCCGATGCAGATGCCCAGCACGGGGCAGGTGAGGGAGCGGATGACCTCCCCCAGCCCGGTGGCCCGCAGGTGGGCCATGGTGTTGGAGGCCTCTCCCTGCCCCGGGAAAATCACGCGGTCGGCGGAGGCCAGCTCCGCCGGGTCATCCGTGAGCAGGGGCTCCACCCCCGTGCGGCGTATGGCATTCAGCACGGAGCGGATGTTCCCGGCATTGTACTTGACAACGGCGACTTTCATATCACAGGGTTCCCTTGCTGGACGGCAGGACGAGGTGGCGCACATCACGCTGCGCGGCCATCTTGAGAGAGCGGGCAAAGGCCTTGAAGATGGCCTCCACCTTGTGGTGCACGTTGGAGCCGCGCGCGCTCACGGAAAGGTTCATCTGCGCGGCATCGCTCAGGCTCTTGAAGAAGTGCATGAACATCTCCGTGGGGATGCCGCCCACGCTCCCGCTGCGGAAGTTCACATCCCACAGCAGCCAGGGGCGGCCGCCGAAATCCAGGGCCACGCGGCACAGGCAGTCGTCCATGGGCAGGCAATAGCCGTAGCGGCTGATACCCAGCTTGTTGCCCAGGGCGCGGCGCAGGCAGTCTCCCAGCGCCAGGGCGGTATCCTCCACCGTGTGGTGGGCATCCACCTCCAGGTCACCCTTGGCGTGCACCACCAGGCCCATGCCGCCGTGGTGGGCAATCTGGGCCAGCATGTGGTCGAAAAACGGCAGCCCGGTGCTGATATCGCACACGCCGGGGGAATCCAGCAGCAGCTCTATGGCAATATCCGTCTCCCGCGTCCGGCGGTGCACGGAGGCCGCGCGCTGCCCGGCCACCACAATCTCCGTGATGCGGCGCCAGTCCATCTCCCCGTGCTCGTCTATCTGCAGGGCCTTGCAGCCCAGGTTGCGGGCCAGCTGCACATCCGTGGCGCGGTCACCGATGACGTAGCAGTTGGCCAAATCATACTCCCCTCCCATGTAGGCGGTGAGCATGCCGGTGCCGGGCTTGCGGGTGGGGGCGTTGTCCTGCGGGAAATGGCGGTCGATGAGGATGTCGTCGAACACCACGCCCTCCCCCTTCAGGGTTTCCAGGATGAAATTGTGCACGGGCCAGAAAGTCTCCTCCGGGAAGGAGGGGGTGCCCAGGCCGTCCTGGTTGCTCACCATCACCAGCTCGTAGTCCGTAAGCTCACGGATAAGGGCCAGGGCGCGTATGGCGCCGGGGACAAAGGAGAGTTTCTCGAAGGCGTCTATCTGCTCATCCGCAGGCTCGCGGATGATGGTTCCGTCACGGTCGATGAAGAGGGCCTTTTTCATGGGTCACTTGGTAATGTCTGCCAGGGCGGCCAGCAGGGTGTCGTTCTCCTGCGGGGTGCCGATGGTGATGCGCAGGCAATCACTGCACAGGTGGATGCGGCTGCGGTTGCGCACCACGATACCGCGGTCGATGAGCGCACCGTACACCTGCGTGGCATCCGCAATGCGGGCCAGGAAGAAGTTGGCAGCAGAGGGGAACACGCGGCTGCATGCCGGGAGCTGTTCCACCGCCTGCATCACGCGGGTGCGCTCCTGCAGCAGGGTATCCACCCACTCCTGCACCTGCGGGGCGCGGTCCAGCATCTCCAGCGCGGCCTGCTGCGTGAGCACGTTCACATTGTACGGGTATTTCACCTTGTTGAAATAGGAGACAACCTGCGGACTGGCAAAGGCCATGCCCAGGCGGATGCCGGCGCTGGCCCAGGCCTTGGAGAAGGTGGAAAGCACCAGCAGGTTGGGGTACTGCGCCACCAGCGGGCGCACACTGGCCTCCGGGGCAAAGTCGCCGTAGGCCTCGTCCACCACCACCATTCCGCGGAACTGCTGCAGCACCTTCATGATTTCCGCATGCGGGAACAGGTTGCCGCTGGGGTTGTTCGGGCTGCACAGGAACACGGCCTTGGTGTTGGCATCCGTGCGGGCCAGCAGGGCATCTGCGGAGAAAGCGTAATCCTCCCCCAGGGAAACGGTGCGGTATTCCACGCCGTTGATATCCGCGCACACGGCATACATGCCGTAGGTGGGATCCGGGGCCACCACGTTGTCCACACCGGGGGTGCAGAACACGCGGTACACCAGGTCGATGGCCTCGTCGCTGCCGTTGCCCAGGAAAATGCAGTCCGCAGGCACCCCCTTCAGGGTGGAGATACGGGCCTTCAGCTCCTTCTGCAGGGGGTCCGGGTAGCGGTTGTACGGGGTGTTGTAAGGGCTCTCGTTGGCATCCAGGAACACGTGGGCCTCCTTGCCGGCATACTCGTCCCGCGCGGAGCTGTAGGGGGCCAGGGCGCGGATGTTCGGGCGCACCAGGGACTCCAGGTCGAATGCGGGCGCGCCGCCCCCCTGCCCCACGGCCGCCAGGCGCAGGGTCATGGCGTTGCGGTGGGCATCCAGCATCTCTGCTGCGGCCATCTTCTCCACGGCGGGGCCTATGCTGCGCACACCCTCTGCGGTAAGCTCCTGGAAGGTGGTCTTGCGGATAAAGCTGTCCAGGCACAGGCCGCCGAAGGACCTGGCATAGCCCAGGGTGGGCAGCGTGTGGTTGGTGCCGCTGGCGTAGTCCCCGGCGCTCTCACAGCTGTAATGGCCCAGGAACACGGAGCCGGCATGCTCCACCTGAGCGGCCACGGCATGCGGGTCCGCCACGGCCAGGATCAGGTGCTCCGGGGCGTAGGCGTTGGTAAAGTCGATGGCATCCCGGTCATCCGCCAGCACGATGATGCGGCTGTTCTCCAGGGCGCGGGCGGCAATATCACGGCGCGGCAGGGCGGCCAGCTGGCGCTCCACCTCTGCCGCCACGGCGGCGGCGGTCTCCGCGTGCTTCACCACCAGCACGGCCTGGCTGTCCGGCCCGTGCTCCGCCTGGCTCAGCAGGTCTGCCGCCACAAAGGCGGGATTGCAGGTATCATCCGCCAGCACCTCCACCTCACTGGGGCCGGCGGGCATGTCTATACCCACGCCGGAGAGGGAGACAAGCTGCTTGGCGGCCATGACATACTGGTTGCCGGGGCCGAAAATCTTGTCCACGCGTGGCACGGTTTCCGTACCGCAGGCCATGGCTGCCACGGCCTGGGCACCGCCCACCTTGTACACCTGGGTGATACCGCACAGGCGCGCGGTGAAAAGGATGACGGGGTTCACGCTGCCGTCACGCGAGGGCGGGGTGCACAGCACCACGTGCCTGCAGCCGGCTATGCGCGCAGGCACGCCCAGCATCAGCACCGTGGAGAACAGCGGCGCAGAGCCGCCCGGCACATACAGGCCCACGCGGGAGACGGGAATGCCGCGCTGCTCGCACCGCACGCCCGGCGCGGTGGTCACGGATATGCCGCCGAACTTCTGGGCGGAGTGGAAAGCGGCTATGTTGGCGTATGCCCGGCGGATGGATTCCCGCAGATCCGGGGCCACCCGGGCCTCTGCCGCATCCATCTCCTCGCGGCCCACGCGCAGGTCCGCCAGCTCCACATGGTCAAACTTGGCCTCATACTCACGCAGGGCGGCATCACCGCGCTCACGCACGGCATCCAGTATGGGACGCACCACGCCGAAGAGGGTGGTGACATCAAACGCGGGGCGGGCGGTCAGCCCTGCCCAGCTGCTGCGCTCAGGCTCATGGATGATTTGCATGGTTACAGAATCATTTTCTCAATGGGAAGCACCAGGATACCCTCTGCCCCGGCGGCCTTCAGGCGGCCGATGATTTCCCAGAAGCAGGCCTCGTCCAGCACGGTGTGGATACTGCACCAGCCCTCCTGGGCCAGCGGCATCACCGTGGGGCTCTTGATACCCGGCAGCACGGCCAGGATGGCATCCAAGCTCTCGCGCGGGGCGTTCATCAGCACATATTTCTTGTCCGCAGCGCTCATCACGGAGCCGATGCGGAACAGCAGCTCGTCCAGGATGGCCTGCTTCTCCGGGCTCAGGCCGTTGTTGGCAATCATCACGGCCTCGCTCTCCAGCACGGTCTCCACCTCACGCAGGTTGTTGCTCACCAGGGTGGAGCCGGAACTCACGATGTCGAAGATGGCATCCGCCAGGCCGATGCCGGTGGAGATTTCCACGGAACCGGTGATGACGTGGATATCCGCCTGCACGCCCTGCTGCTCCAGGTAATTGCGCAGGATAACGGGATAGGAGGTGGCAATCTTGCGGCCGGCCAGGTCCGCCACGCCGGAGTACGGCTGCTCCTTGGGCAGGGCGATGGAGAGGCGGCAGCCGCCAAAGCCCAGGTTCTTCACAATACGGGCATCCGCCTCCTTCTCGCGCAGCTCGTTCAGGCCCACGATACCCACGTCCGCCACGCCATCCGCCACCGTCTGGGGAATGTCGTCGTCGCGCAGGAACAGCACCTCCATCGGGAAGTTCTTGGAGCTCACCAGCAGCGTGCGCTTGGAGGTGCCCACCTTGATACCGGCTTCCGCCAGCAGGTGCATCGTGTCTTCATTCAAACGGCCCTTGGACTGTACTGCGATTCTCAGCTTCATGCTCTTGTGTTTTCTCTGGTTGCGTTCATGGTCGCCCGCGCGCAAGCATGCGCGGGGGCAGCGCCGCGCGATGATACACCCCCGGAGCGCGCACAGTCAAGGCAAATCCTCCCGCCGCCGCCGTGCTGACACGCAAAGCAAAGGACGCACCGGCAGGGAAAAGCCGGTGCGCCCTTGAAAAACCGGGTAAGCCGTGTTACTTAATCTTGGCGGCAGCCTCCTTCAGGCTCTTGCCAACCTTAAACTTGACCACGGAACGGGCGGGAATCGGAACGTTCTTGGCTGGGTCCTTGGGGTTGCGGCCAATCTTGGCCTTGACCTCCTTCACGGCAAAGGTGCCGAAGTTGCGGAGCACCACGCGGTCGCCGTTGCCCAGGGAGGCAGTAACCAGCTCGATCATTTTCTGGACGATGTCCAGAACCTCGTTCTGCGTCAGACCGTTGTCCATCTCGGCGCAGATTTTATTCACCAGCTCTCGTTTTGTAATCGTTCTAGCCATAATTAACGTTTTAGGGGGAAATCCTGGCCGATTGTACCACGTTTCCAAGCCTTATGCACGCAAAATAATTACTTTCTGACGCAGAAAATCCCTAACTAGCGCAAACAGAAAACATAAGTTTTACATTTTTTTGTTGACGAAGGGCAAAAAATGGGCAATTTTATAACCCGCACATGGCAAACCAGCATAGTTTAGAGATGAATTCAGAGCACGCGCAGGCACTGTGCTCCAAGCTCGCCAAAATCCCCTCCTTCCGCCCCGCCAAACGGGATTACGCCACCTTCTGCTATGAGGGAGACGGCGTGAACGTGGCGTACTACCCCAAGAAGGGGCGCCTGCTGGTACAGGGGAAAGAGGCGGACGACTTCGTGAAAACCATCCTGGACCTGGCCCTGCCGCCGGGGGCCGCCACTGTGGTGAAAACGGCCAAAACAGACAAAAAGCCCGTATCCGCCGGCAGCGCCGGACTGGACACGCGGCCGCATTTCGGCATCGACGAGAGCGGCAAGGGAGACTACTTCGGCCCGCTGGTGATAGCCGGGGTGTACAGCAGCCCGGAGACCGCCGCCTTGCTGCGAGAGGCCGGCTGCAAGGACAGCAAGCAGGTGGGCGACGACCGCCATATTCACGCCATAGCGGAGCGTATCAAGAAACTCCCAGGCGTGGCGTGGGAGATAGTGTGCATAGGCCCCAAGCGCTACAACGAGCTGTACGCGGAGTTCACCAACCTGAACCGCCTGCTGGCCTGGGGCCATGCACGGGTGATTGCCAGCCTGCATGAGAAAGTACCCGCCTGCCCCCGCGCCCTGAGCGACCAGTTTGCCAATGCCCGCGTGCTGCAGCAGGCCATGCGCCGGCGCAACATACCCGTGGAGCTGGAGCAGCGCACCAAGGGTGAAAGCGACATTGCCGTGGCGGCAGCCTCCATCCTGGCGAGGGACCGCTTTGTGCAGTGGATGAATGATGCTTCTGCCGCGGCACAGTTCAAGTTCCCGCTGGGCTGCGCCCCGCACGTGGTGAAAGCCGCGCGGGATTTTGTGGCCAGGTACGGGCAGGAGCGCCTGCAGGATGTGGCCAAGCTGCATTTCAAGGTCACGGCGCGCGTGACCAAGTAAAAACCGGGAACCCGCACGGGGCTCCCGGTTGAAAGGGGGAAAAACCGTTGCAGCCGCCTTACAGCGGCAGGTCGCCCTCCGGCGGGGTCCAGTTCGGCACCGGCTGCATGGAGGAGTTGTCGCCCTCCGTGCCGGGCTCCTCTCCCAGTCCAGTGGCCGTGGTGGTCTTGTTGGCATCCGTATCCACCACCGGCTTGCCCTCCTTCTCATAGCGTGAGGGGTCTATGGAGGCCGTCTTGGTCTCCTTCGGCGTGCGGGCGGTAATCAGCTTGCCCTTGCGGGGCTTCTGCTTGGCCTTGCCGGCCACGGCCTCGAAATCGCTCATATCCACCATGTCATCCAGGCCAAAGGCATAGCGGGCCATATCCGGCAGCTTGTCCTTCACCAGGCGGGTCACGGGGAAACGGGTCTGCCCCTCCGGCGTGCGCAGGGTGATGGTGTTGCCCTCCAGGCGGTGGATGACCGCATCCCGGTAAATCTTGCCGTCCGTGGTCACGGCATCGCCTATGGGCATGCCGGGCAGCAGGCCCTTGGCCACGCTGCGGCTGGTCTTGTCCTCCTGGCGGATTTCATGCTGCAGGGCCAGGATACGGCCGTGCAGGGCTTCCACGGAGGTGTTCTTCTCCTCCACCTGGCGCTGCACGGTTTCCAGCTTCTCATCCAGCGCAATCAGGCGGTTGCGCATGTGGATAAGCTCATCGGACTTGTAGGCGGTGTGCATGAGCGCATCACGCTTCTTGCAGAGTTCCAGGTTCTCCTGCACCGCCATCTCCATGGCAGAGGGCACGCGGTACTGCTTCATGGTCTGGTTCACATACCATGCCCCGCCGCCCAGCACGCCCAGCAGGGCGGCCACCAGGAAGGAATCCAGCGCTATGCCGGCCCAGTCGCGCTTCTTGCGGAAAGCCACGTCCACCGGGGCCAGGGTGACCGGCTCCGCAGGCTTCTCAGGCTCCACGGTGGAGGGGGTGTCGGCAGACACCTCCGCCGTTACCTGGGCGGGCATCTCCACCACCACGTTCTCCTTGGCAGGGGCACTCTCCACGGCAGGGGCGGTGTTCCCCGTGCTGTCCGTCTCCGGGCTGTCTTTCAGTTCCTCGCTCATCTCTTGCCTGCGGTGTTGGCTATTTCATTCTGCATCATGCGGAAGGAGGAGCGGAAGGCGCCCAGGCGGTCCTGGAGCTCCAGCACGCGCAGCTTGAGCTCCGTCTCGCGGGCGTTCACCTCATCCAGGCGGTGCAGGGTTTCCGCCAGTTGTTCCTCCTTTTGGGAAATCTCATCCTCCACGTTCGGCATGGGTGCGCCGGCGCGGGCAATCACGCGCTCCATCTGGGCTATTTCCTGGCGCAGCTGGGCATTCTGGCTGTGCACCTGGCGCAGCTGCTCCGGGGATGTGGTCTTGGGTGCGCAAGATACCGGCACACAGGCTGCCAGCACGGCACATATGGGGATAAAGGATTTCACGCGCTATATCTTGCGCCACAAGTCCCGCCGCGTCAAGCCGCTTTTGCGTCAAACATGTTTTTGTATTTTTTCGCCTCGCCCGCTTGACGACCCGCACGGCGGCGCCTATAATGTAGGCAGAGACTCAACACACCGAACACGGATTACCCATGCCCGCAAACTTGCCCATCGTCAACTACATCGGCTGGAACAAGCCGGCCATAGAGCTCATAGCCGCCAAGCTGCTTGAACTGCACCAGGCAGACCCGGCGGAATTTGCCCGCGCCATACTGGTGGTACCCACCATGGAAAGCGGGCGGCGGCTGCGCATGCAAATGGCCCGCCAGGCCGGCCGCCCCGTACTCGTCCCTCGCATCATCCAGCCCGGGCAGCTGGTGGAGCCGGGTGCCTGCGCCCGGGGCATGGCCACCCGCCTGGATACGGAGGCCGCCTGGCTGAAAGTCATGCTGCAGGTGGCCGGGGAGGTGAAGGAGGATGCCAGCGGCCGCTGGTTCCACCTGTTCCCCAAGGCACCAATCGGGGATACCGCCTCCTGGGCAGCCAACATGAGCCGCCAGCTCATGCACCTGCGCAGCCAGATGGAGCAGGAATGCCTGACAGAGCGCTACGCCGGGCTTATCCAGGGCTATTACCCGGAATTTGCCGGGCGGCAGGATGAGAAATGGCAGAAATTCCTGGCCAAGATGGGGGCGCGATGGAACGCCGTGCAAGACATTTTTGCCCGCGTGGACCAGATGGTTTCCGCACAGGGCCTGGCCACGCAGGAATCCGTGTACGCCGCTGCCGTGGCGCAGCCGCAGCCGCGGAAAAGAGGCGGGCTTGTCATCCTGGCCTGCGTGCCGGAACTCTCAGCCCAGAACGAGCTGTACCTGCGGAACGGCATAGCCGCCGGGGCATTCCGCGTGCTGGTGCTGGTGAACGCCCCGCAGGAGGAAGCCTGCTATTTCGATGATTTCGGATGCCCGCTCACGCGGACTGCAGGCGGCCAGGCCGTAACACGCTGGACAAAGGATGCCATCTGCCTGGGGCCGGACGCGCACGGGCAGTTCTGCATACCCGGCGGCGAGCGCTTCATCCACCTGGTGCCGGATGCGGATGCCATGGGGGCCAAGGCCGTGGAACTGGCCGGCGGCCAAAAGTCTGGCCATGTTACCGTGGCCGCCTGTGATGCGGGCATGGCACCGGCCGTCCACACGGCATTCCTGCGCGGCGGAGCCGCACCGTGGCGGCTGAACATGCCCGGCGGCAGGGCCGTATCTGCCACATGGGAGGGGCAGCTTCCGGAGCTTCTTGCCGCCGTGCTGCAGGCTCCGCGCCGCCGCCCCCTGTTCAACGGGCAGACCGGGCGCGTGGACAACAACGAGCCGAACCTGCTGGAGCCGCTGACGGAGCTGCTCAAGAACACGGCCCTGCAGCGCGGCTATGCCGCCACCAGGCAGGATACGCCGGACATGGGTGCCTTCAACAGCTGCCTGGATGACATCATGCGCTGCCGCTACCCCGCCCATCCGGAGCTGCTGCTGGCCAGCCTGCGCAGGAAGGACAGCCGCGGCAATCCCATCCCTGCCGCCTTCCATGACTACGCCCGTGAGCTGTGCCGCCTGGTGCAGGCATGCTCAGGCCCAGCCGATTCCCTGGCCGGGGCGCTGGAAACCCTTGCCCGGTGGCTGGAGGCCGCCGCAGGGCAGGACGGCTCCCTGCTGGCACCCACCCTGCGGGAAACCGCCGGATTCATCCGCGGGAAGGGAGCAGCCTACGGCGGGGAAATCATGCACGCCCTGCTGAGACAGGAGCTGGCCGGTGCCACACGGCAGGTCCTCCCCCTCATGACGAGAGAGGATACCCACGGCGACCTGATGGGCTGGAAGGAGCTCTCCTACTGCGGAAACGGCCATATCATCATCTGCGGCATGCATGACGACTGCGTGCCGGAGCGCCCGCGGCCGGACATCTTCCTGCCGGATGCCCTGCGCTGCAGCGTGGGCGCCACGTCCTCGGAAAGCCGCACGGCGCGTGATTCCTTCCTCTTGACCGCCCTGCTGCGCAGCCACCCCGGCCAGGTGGATTTCATCGTGGCACGCACGCGGACAGACGGAGCGCCGCCCGCCCCGTCATCCCTGCTCCTGCGCTGCGGCCCCAACAAGGAGGAGCTGGCCAGGCGCGCCGCCTACCTCTTCCGGGAGGACGACACCGTTCGGGAAAAAAAGGCGTACAGGCACTGGAACCTGCTGCATGCGCATGCACACAGCGGCCTGGGCAACATCCGTGATTTCACCCTGCCGGACGGCACCCCTGCGGTCAATCCCTTTGCCGCCAAGGACACATTCTCCCCGTCTTTCCTGAACACCTTCCTGACATGCCCGCTGCGCTTCTGGCTCAAGCACGTGTTCCAGCTGGACCCCGCAGACGCCTACCCGGAGGACCTGAGCGAGCTGCAGGGCGCGGACTACGGCACCGTGCTGCACAACGTGCTGGAGGACTTTGTGGGCAAATACCCCTCACTGACCTCCTTGCCGGAGGGCGACACAGCCGCCCGCCTGGAGCTGCTCACCACGGATATCCGCGCCCGGGTGGAGGAGGCGTTCAAGCCGTACGGCGGCAGCGCCCGCGCCATCATGCAGGTACAGAAAGAGCAGATGCAGGCCGCACTCACGGAATACGCGCAGCAGCACCTGGCCACCCTGGAACAGGGCTGGAGAAACGTGTGGAGGGAAGAGGCCGTGGCTTTCCCGCTTGCCCTGGACGACGGCAGCACGGTGCAAATCCGCGTGCGCCTGGACCGCGTGGATTTCCATGACGATACCGGGCAGTGGCGCATCATCGACTACAAGTCCCACTCCACCCCGCCCAACGGGACCCACTGGGGCACGCTCTGCGTGGATGACGATCCCCCGCCCTTTGCAGGCCTGCTGCCGGACTGGGTGTTTGAAACAACCTGCACCACCAAGACCACGGGAGAGGAGCACAGTTCCCTGCACCACTGGAAGGACGTGCAGCTGCCCCTGTACGCAGAGGCGCTCCGCGCGCTGTGCGCCGCCCGCGGGGCAGTCTATGCGTGGCCGGAACTGGGCTATTACAACATACCGCGCGGGCAGGCCACGGCCAAGTTCAATCCCCTGCCCGCCCCCACCCACCGGTACGCCAGGGGGGAAAAGCCGGCCTTTACCCCGGAGTTCCACGCACTGGCCATGCGCTGCGCCAAGAGTGCCATCACCATGATACGCCGCGGCGACTGCCTGTATTCCGCAGAATCCCTGGGGCTGAAGTCCCCGTTCACCACGTTCGGCGCCTTTGCGCCGGATGCCGACCCGCGCTCCCTCTGCAGCCTCAACCCGCAATTCAACGACTGATTGCCCCATGAACACCTTCTCCATCATCAGCAACTGCATTTCCGCTTCCGCCGGAACAGGCAAGACCTACCGCCTGGTATCGCGCTACATCTCCCTGCTCTGCCTGGGTACCACACCGGATTCCCTGGTGGCACTCACCTTCACCAACAAGGCGGCAGGGGAGTTCCGCAACCGTATCATGGAAGCCCTGGCAGAGGGTGCCGGATTTGCGCCCACGGACGATACGCCCCGCAATCCCCTGGCGGCACGCGTCATCGAGACCCTGTTCGGCTCTGCCGACCCGGCGGGAGCCCCGGCTGAAACCGTTCCGCTGGTGGCAGGGCTGGATGCAGGGCTGCTGCAGCAAGCCGCCCGCCAGGGCATATACCCGGAGGACCTGCCGGAAATACGGGAAATCCTGGGGCACAACCTGGATTCCCCCTACTTCTGCACCCTGCTGGAAAGCATGGTGCAGCAGATGGGCAACCTCCAGCTTTCCACCATGGACAGCTTCTTCCAGAAACTGGTTTCTCGCAACACCATGGAGCTGGGCATAGGAGAGGTACGCCCCCTGATGGGGGACGAGGAGGAGGACGCCCGCAGGGAGGCCCTGCTGCACATGGTGGGCGGGCATGACTCCAGCGAGGCCCGGCGACGCGCCTTTATCGACCTTTGCAAGGACATTTCCGACAACAAGGTGAAATCCATCATTGCCACCCTGGCCGCAGACGTGCACCGCAACCTGGCCCTGCTGCAAAGGCACCCGGATGCCCGGGACTGGCAGAGCTTCGCGGAATTCGGCCTGCCGGACGCATCAGGGCTCCCCCCCCTGGCCGCCGGGGACTGGAAGGCATGGGAGGAGGAATACGCCGCGCTCTATGCGCAGGTGGAAGGGGATTTCAAGCCGAACTCTCACCCGCACCAGGGCGTGACCGGGTTCATCGGCAAGATGAAGGCCGGGAATTTCTCCCTGAGCTATGTGGAGAAATACCTGGGCTCCGGGGATTTCACCGGACCGGTACATGGGGCGCTCAAGGAACTGATAGGCACCATACGGGACCGCGTGTGGCTGGACCTTCTGCGCACCACGGAAGTGAAGACCAAGGGCATGTACGACCTGCTCACCCTGTACTCAGAGAGTTTCCGCAACGCCGTGGTGAGCACCGGGCGCATGAGTTTCGACGAGATGACGCGCCAGGCGCGCGAGCTGCTGGGCGGCACCGCCGCAGAAGAGCTTACCCGCCGCTACCGCCACTGGATGCTGGACGAGTTCCAGGACACCAACACCCCGCAGTGGGAGGCCCTGCGCAACCTGCTGGACGAGGTGGTGCAGGAGGACGAGGCCGCCGCAGAATACACGCGCCAGGGTAAAACCTACAGGACCTCCGCCCGCAGCCTTTTTGTGGTGGGTGACAAGAAACAGGGCATATACGCCTTCCGCGGCACAAACAGTGCGCTGTTCTCCATGCTGCACGGGGACGAGCCGCCCCGGAAACAGGAGGATGCCGCCTACCAGGACGTGCTGGTGCCCTCGTCCCTCTCCCTGAGCTACCGCTCCGCCGCCGCCATCATGGGCGCGGAGGGGGGATTTGTCAACTCGCTCTTCTCCAGGCTGCCCGTGGAGGACGCGGAGGATTTCTGCCACCACGCCACCACGAGAAAGGCGCAGGGCTACGTACGGGTGGAGCTGCTCCCCAAGGCGCAGGATACCGCAGACATGCGGGAAAACGTGATGCCGGGGGGCATACTCCGCATCCTGGAGCGGGACCTGACGGTGGGCGGCTCCGCGCTCAAGCCGGGCATGACGGTGGCAGTCCTGGTACGCACCAACAGTGATGCCAAGGCAATCGTGCACTACCTGCGCAGCCACATGCCCCACCTGCCCGTGCAGCTGGCGGGTGCCGCAGAGGTCTCCGCCGCCTCTGCGCTGGGGGAGCTTCTCATGTCCCTTTTCCTGTGGCTGCAGCACCCGGCGGATACCTACCGCATGAACCTGGTCCGCCTGTCCCCCATGGGGGTGTTCTGGCAGGGCGGCACGGCAGACAGCGCCGTGCACGCCATGCTGGTGCAGCGGCTGGACAGGCTGGGCTACGCAGCCCTGCTGCGTGATACCGTGTTTCCCCTGTTTCCCGGGCAGCAGGACGCCCGCACCTTCGACGAGTGGCTTACCGCCGCCGTGGAGTATGATGCAGGCGGGGGCAGCCTGGATGCATGGATTGATTTCATGGCACGGCGCAGCGTGAAGGATGCCGCCACCACCCGTGCCGTGCAGGTCATGACCATGCATGCCAGCAAGGGCCTGCAGTTTGATGCCGTGATTATCCCCTACACCGGGCAGGACCCCGTGGACAGCGAGGACGGGCTGGGCTATTTCGAGAAGCCGGATGCCATCCTGCTCTCTCCCGGCGCATCCTGCAAGCGGGAGGCTTTCCGGGCGCAGCTGGAGGACCTTACGGAAGACTGGCACAAGGTGCAGTACGGAGAGGCCATGAACCTGATGTACGTGGCCACCACCCGCGCCAAATATGCCAACTACCTCCTGCTGGCCAATTGCGCCAAGGAGAAGGAAGAATCCACGGGCCGCGGCCAGCCCAAGATTCCCGTCATCACGCTGGAATCCTGCTCGGAAGCGGGGCTGATAACCAGGGCCATCGCCGGAGAGGGCAAATTCTATTCAGACTCCCCCTGGTTCCGCCTGCTGCGGGACGGCGGCGTTCTCTCTGAAACGGGCACCCCGCAATGGTACGGGGAGCTGGCGGCAGAGGCCGCCAGCCGCCGTGCAGAATCCGGGCAGGAACGGGAATCCGCCGCCGCCCGCCCCGTGCTTCCCCTGGAGCCCCCCGCCCCGCGCATGCGCATGGTATCCCCATCCCGGCTCCATGATGCGCAAGTCAACGCGCCACAGCTTTCCGCCCACGCCGCCCCTGCGGCAGCCGGCAACGGCAGCGCAGCGGATTTCGGCACAGCCGTGCATGCCCTCTTTGAACAGGTGGAATGGCTGGAGGACGGGGCTCCGCTCCCGTTCTCCCCGCAGGACAGCCCGGAGGCCGCCGTGGTGGCCGCCGCCCTGCAGCAGCCGGATATCGCCGCCCTGTTCCGTGAGAAAGAGGGGTGCCAGGTGCTCAATGAGCAGGATATCAGCGCCATCTCCCCCGTGGATGGCTCCCCTGCATGGATTTCCGGCACCATTGACAGGCTGGTACTTTCCACAGAGGGCAACCGCGTGGCCGCAGCCCATATCATCGACTACAAGACAGACCGCCGCCGCGGGGACACCCCGCAGGAACAGGATACCGCCCTGCGCACACGCCACCAGGCCCAGATGGAGGCCTACCGTGACCTGGTATGCAGGGCCTTCGGCCTGGAACCCTCCCGGGTACAGGTCACCCTGGTCTCCTGCCCGTCGGACGGTGCCGCCCCGCGCACCGTCCCCTGCCCGCCGGCAGCGTGAGCCCCCGGCGGGCGGCAAGCCGCAACGTACCGCAAGATACAGTATTGACTTGCCGCCCCGGGGGTGGTATCTTCTGCGCATGGCTACCGAAAGCATCACCGACGAAATACTCCGCCTGAAGAAAGAACGCAACGCCGTCATCCTGGCCCACAGCTACCAGCGGCCTGAGATTCAGGACATAGCGGATTTTGTGGGGGATTCCCTGGCGCTGGCGCAGAAAGCCCGCGCGGCAGAGTGTGATGTGATAGTGTTCTGCGGCGTGCATTTCATGGCGGAGACGGCGTGCATCCTGAACCCGGAGCGCACGGTGCTGCTGCCGGACCTGGATGCGGCCTGCTCCCTGGAGGCATCCTGCCCGGCGGAGGACCTGGCCAAGTTCCTGGAGGAGAACAAGGACAAGAACTACTACGTGGTGGCCTATGTGAACTGCTCCATCGGCGTGAAGGCACTGGCAGATGTCATCGTGACCAGCGGCAACTCCCGCCGCATCATCGAGACCGCCCCGGCGGACCGCCCCATCCTCTTTGTGCCGGACCGCAACCTGGGTGCCTGGACCGCCCGCCAGGTGGGCCGTGAGATGACCCTGTGGAACGGTGCCTGCCACGTGCACCAGATGTTCACGCGCGACCAGATTTTGGCCGCCAGGGAGGCCCACCCGGGCTCCCCCGTGGTGTGCCACCCGGAGTGCCAGGAGGAGGTGCGCCTGCTGGCGGACCACGTGTGCTCCACGGAGAAGATGATCGGCTTCTGCCGTGAGAGCGCGGCGGATTCCTTCATCATTGTCACGGAAACAGGTATCCTGCACCGCCTGCGCCAGCTGGTGCCCGGCAAGGAGTTCCACCCGGTGAACATAGAGAAATGCTCCTGCGCGGAGTGCGAGTTCATGAAGCTCAACACGCTGGAGAAACTGCGCAACTGCCTGCGGGACATGGCCCCCGTGGTCCGGCTGGAGGAAAGCCTGCGCCGGCGCGCGGAGAAGCCGCTGCTGCGCATGCTGGATCTCTCCAAGTAAGCCCCCTGCCCGGCATGAACCTGGCCCCGCACATCCTGGCGCACGGCAACTGGATTTCCATGGAGGAATTCATGGATATTGCCCTGTACCATGAGGAGGGCGGCTACTACAGCGCCAATATCAGCGCCATCGGCCAGCGCGGGGATTTCTCCACCTCCGCCAGCATGAGCGAGCTGCCCGCCCGCCGCCTGGTGGCCCAGTGGAAACAGGCCTGCGCCGCCTGCAGCCGTTTCCTGCCCATCATAGAGATTGGCGGCGGCAGCGGTGACATGGCAGCCGCCATCCTGCGCAACCTGGGCTTTTTCAACCGCCTGCGCATGCGCTACTACATGGTGGACCGCTCCCGCGCCCTGCGTGATTTCCAGAAACTGGCCGGCGGCAGCGCCGTGCGCGTGTACCCGGAGATTCAGGATGCGCTGAAAGCCGTGGGCGGCCGTGCCTTCATCTTCTCAAACGAGCTGCCGGATGCCTTCCCCGCCCGCCAGTTCGTGTACCAGGGCGGGGAGTGGCTGGAGCTGGGGCTGGCCGTGGTGGACCGCCGCATCATCCGCCAGGCCATGCCGCGCCCCCTGCCGGAATCCTGCGTGTTTGACCGCTGGGCGCAGGAGGGCCAGGTGGTGGAGGTGCATGAGAGCTACCACAAGTGGTTTGCCGCCTGGCAGCCGCTCTGGAAATGCGGCACCTTTGTCACCATAGACTACGGGGAGCTGAACGATACCCTGTACTACCGCCGCCCCGCAGGCACCCTGCGCGGCTACAAGGCCCACACCCTGCTGGGGGCGGATGAGCTGCCCGCCATGGCCGGGCACTGCGATATTACCGCAGACGTGAACTTTACGGACCTGGTGAACCTGGCCAACCGCTGCATTGGAGATGTGGTGCAGTACATGAGCCAGGCAGAGTACATGAAAGACTTTGCAGACCCTGCCAACCCGGCGGACATGCACCTTGTCTCCACCCCCGGTGCCGGGGACCACTTCAACGTCCTCATCCAGCACCGCCTGTAACCCTTATGCACAAAATCATCCCCGCCATCCTCCTCCTGGCCGCCATGGCCCCCGCACAGGAACCCGCCACGCAGCCAGCCGCACCCAAGGTGCAGGCCCATGCCACAGAGTTTGAGAACCTGCTGCTGCAGAGCGTGCACCTGCGCGCGGAAATTGCCACCGTGCTGGAATCCGTGCAGGATGCCGCCTCCGCCAATGCGGCCCTGCCCGCCCTGTGGGATGTAATGGCGCGCTATGAGGATGTTTCCCGGGCCATGAAGGCCCTGCCCCGGCCGGATGCAGAGAGCTTCCGCCAAATGGAGCAGCGCCATCTGGAGACCTTCCGCCCCGTGCGCCAGCGGCTCATGGCCAACCTGATGCGCCTGGTGAAAGCCGGCTACTACGGGGATGCCGGGCTGCAGCGCGCCCTTTCCCCGCTTGTCCGCGTGCAGACCGTGCCTGCAGGTGCGCCCATTGCACAGCCCGGCGCCTGATTGCCCGTGTTTCCCCGCAGCCGCTGTTTTGGCTTGCCTCGCGCGTGCGTACGTGGTAGCATACGCGGCAGTATGATACACACCATTCTCCCTGCGTTGGAGCAGGCGGTTGCGGAAGGCAAGCTGCTTGCATCATCCCTTGAGAACATCAAGCTCCTTACGGGGGGCACCAAGGACCCCGTGGTTCCCGCCGCCATCGGTGAGCTGGTGGACCGCGGCGAGTGGGCAGAGCTCAACAACCGCTTCTACAAGACGCTGGCATTCGGCACCGGCGGCCTGCGCGGCCGCACCATCGGCAATATCGTGATGCCCGCCGAGCAGGGCAAGGGCGGCGTGAACGGCCGCCCGGAGTTCCCCTGCGTGGGCACCGCCAGCATGAACTACTTCAACGTGGGGCGCGCCATGCGCGGCCTCATCACCTATGTGCGCCGCTTTGTGGAGGCTGATTGCCCCGGTCGCAAGCCCCTCATCGTCATCGGCCATGATACGCGCCACTTCTCCCGTGACTTTGCGGAGCTCTGCGCCCGCATCTGCACGGACCTGGGCTGCGACTGCGCCCTGTTCGACGGCCCCTGCTCCGTGCCGGAGGTCTCCTTCACCATCCGTGAGCTGAACGCCGACACGGGCGTGATGCTGACCGCCTCCCACAACCCGGCGCATGACAACGGGTTCAAGGCCTATTTCAACGACGGCGCCCAGCTGGTGGCCCCGCATGACAAGGCCGTGATTGCAGAGGTGAACGCCCTGGACAGCGATTCCTACGAGCCGCTGCCCGCAGACAAGCAGGGCACCCTGCGCGTGCTGGGTGCAGAGGTGGACGAAATCTACATCAACCGCCTGAAGGGCGTGGTGCTGCGCCCGGACGTGTTCTCCAAGGCCTCTGCCAAGGTGGTGTACACCAACCTGCACGGCACCGGCAAGCGCTGCATCGTCCCCATGCTCAAGAGCATCGGCTGCCAGCTCAGCACCGTGGCGGAGCAGGACGTGCAGGACGGCCGTTTCCCCACCGTGGCCAGCCCCAACCCGGAAAACGCCCCCGCGCTGGATATGGCCATTGCCCAGGCAGACGCGGAGAACGCAGACCTGGTGATTGCCACGGACCCGGACTGCGACCGCATGGGCATTGCCGTGCGTGACAAGGCCACCGGCAAGATGCAGCTGCTCACCGGCAACCAGACCGGCTGCCTGCTGGCCTGGTACCGCTGCATGACCATGCGTGAGCTGGGCCTGGTGACAGAGCAGAACATAGACCACGCCGTGATGGTCAAGACCTTCGTGACCTCCCCCCTGCAGGATGCCATTGCAGAGAGCTTCGGCATTGCCACCGTGAACGTGCTCACCGGCTTCAAGTACATTGCCGCCAAGCTCGGCAAGTATGAGAACGCCATCCCTGCGGAGCTGCGCGCCGGCTACCGCTCCATGACTGAGGAAGAGACCCGCGCCCTGCGCCTGCAGCACAGCAAGTACTTCGTCTTCGGCGGCGAGGAAAGCTACGGCTACCTGGCACAGGACTTTGTGCGTGACAAGGATGCCAACGTGGCCGCCCTCTGCCTGGCGGAAATGAACGCCTACCTGGCCACCCAGGGCATCGGCCTGCTGGAATGCCTGAACAACATCTACACACAGCTGGGCTACTACAAGGAGCTCGGCAAGAACATCGTGATGGAGGGTGCCGACGGCGCCGCCAAGATTGCCGCCCTGACCAAGGACTACATCTCCAACCCGCCCGCGGAGATGGACGGCGCCGCCGTGACCGCCGTGCGCGATTTCTCCGCCGGCACCATGGTGGATGCAGAGGGCGACCCCGTGCCCGCAGAGAAGATGCTCTTCATCGACCTGGCAGACGGCCGCAGCTTTGCCGTGCGCCCCAGCGGCACGGAGCCCAAGATCAAGTACTACCTGTACGCCCACGGGGAGAAGGGCGCGGAGCTTGCCGCCGCCAAGGCAGCGGTGGAATCCGGCATTGAATCCCTGTGGAAGGCCGTGGAGGCCGATGCCTACGCCCGCATGGCGTAAGCGGAACCCGCGTACCGAGCATGCAGACAGCCCTCTTCATCGGCCTTGGCAGCTTTGCCGGCGGCGTACTGCGCCACCTGGCGGGCCTGCTGGTGAAAAGCTGGGCCGGCCCCGGTGCCTTTCCCTGGCACACGCTGGCCGTGAACCTGGCGGGCTGCCTGCTGCTCGGCGCGCTCACGGGTGCATTTGAGCGCGGCACCGCGCTGCACCCGGACCTGCGCGCCGCACTCACCGCGGGCCTGTGCGGCGGCTTTACCACCTTCTCCACCTTTGCGGGGGAGAACCTGGCCCTGCTGCGGCAGGGGGCCGTGCTGCCCGCCATCGGATACGCAGCCGCCTCCCTCCTCTGCGGTGTCCTGCTCTTTGCCGCAGGCTACCTGGCCGCCCGCCCCTGACTTCTTGCTTCTCACCCCGTACATCGTACTTTCCATGTCCCGCCTGCCCATTCCCCAATATGTCATGGCCCTGGCCCATGTGGCCGCCCTGCGCTCAGAGGACCCCTTCCGCAAGGTGGGCGCCGCCGCGCTGGACAAGGACAACCGTGTCATCGGCACCGCGTACAACGGCCTTTTCCCCGGCTTTTCCGCCCCGCAGGGGTTCTGGGATTCGCGGGACGAGCGCCAGAAATTCATGCTCCATGCGGAAATCAACCTCTGCAGCCTTTTCAGGCGCGGGGAAGCCAAGGTGGTGGCCTGCACCACCATGCCCTGCACCTCCTGCATGCAGGCACTCTGCGCCCACGGCGTAAAGACCATCTACTACGGGGAGGAATACGCCGCCTCGGAGGCACCCGCCATCGCCGCCATGTACGGCGTGGAGCTCATCCACGTGCCGGACTACCCCCTCTCCGCCACCTTCCCCCTCACTCGCTGAGCGGCAGTCTGCCGCCTACCGGCCAAACAAGATTGCATCAAGCACCCGGTTTTTCCCTACAAGGGCATTGTAAAACACGGCACAGCCGCATATCAGCAGCACGCACAGCACCACAGAAAGCAGGGGATGCGGCAAGCTTCCGAACACGTGAAGGTGAGCGCTGGCGCATATTTTCAGATACAGGGGATTGCACAGATAGACCAGGATGACACTGGCTCCCGCTCCCGCCACTATGCCTGCCACACGGGGCATGACCAGCTCCGCAGTATAGGCACACGCCAGCAGAAGCCATATCCCGACCAGATACAGCATTTCACTCTGCGGGAATACCGGCAAAACGTAAACGGCAGCAGCCAACGCAGCAAAGACAGTCCAGGTTGCAGCCATACTTGCCCGAGGGCAACGCCGCATGCCCGGAAACAGGACGCCCGGCAGGCGCTCAAGGGGGAACTGCCTCAGCAAATCTCCCAGCATGTACAGGAATACCACGTACGTAGGATACTGCACCACACCGGGGCGCTCCCAAGTCAGTAGCACGTACTCGCATACAGGCTCCAGCGTATAGGTGGCGCATAACAGCCCCGCCGCCAGAAGCAGCTTGGCCCATGTCGGCAGCCTGGTCAGAAAAAAGCCAAGAGGCAGCAGGAGTATCGTATACTTGATGAACCACATTGGAAATGGTGCGTACACCACGCTTCTCCACATCGCACCGGGTGCCAACGCGACTCCTTCATGCGACAACACGCCGCACAGCACGCTCCAGAAAGAATAGGCAGCAGCAAGCAGCAGCATGCGCTTCAGAACCTTCCCCAACCCGGCCCCGCTATTGAAATAGCCAAAAATCAGGAAAAACATTGCCACTGCAGCCTGGGAAAGAAACGCATTCCCCGGCGCCGCAGTGGAATGCACGTTGCACACTAGGAAAATACCCAGCACCCGGGCAAAATCCACCCATGCCACACGGGGCTTGCATGAAACCCTGTTCACGCCTGCCATTTCCTCTTTAGCATCCGCAACTTTCATGGCTGACAGCATACAACATTCATAACGCCGTAGTCAAGCCCCATTGCCGCCAAGCTCATGCCCGCCACACGAACGTCAAAAACCCAAATTTATCCAAAGTTGTAAAAATCGGCAAATTTTGCTTGCCAAAAGTAAAATATCGGGTATCATTTGCGCCGTCAAACGCGCCCGCTGTAGGGCGGGACAACAAACAACACACAAAAACACACCATTATGGCTCGTATTTTCGGTATCGAGATACCCAATGAGAAGCGCATCGAAGCATCCCTGCGCTACATCTACGGCATCGGTCCGTCCACGGCTACCAAGGTGCTTGAGCAGGCGGGCATCGACCCCAGCCTCCGCACCGGCACGCTTACGGACGCCCAGCTGACCAAGATTGTGCAGGCTATCACCAGCAACAACATCCTCATCGAGGGTGACCTGCGCCGTGAGAAGCAGATGGCGCTCAAGCGCCTTACCAGCATCAACTGCCTGCGTGGCATCCGTCACCGCAAGGGCCTTCCCGTGCGTGGCCAGCGCACCCGCACGAATGCCCGTACCCGCAAGGGCCGCAAGAAGACCGTCGGCGCCAAGAAGTCCTAAACCCCTTAACACATAACTGAAAATGGCTGAAGAAACCATCCAGGAAGAAGTGAAAGAAACAGTGGCTCCCGTGGAGGCAGCAGAGGCTGCCGCTCCCGCCGCCGAGGCTCCTGTTGAACAGAAGAAGCCCGAGGGCCGCCGCGACATCTTTGCCGAGCTCGGCCTGGCCGACGACGAGGACAAGGTGAAGATCCTCAAGGCCAAGGGCAGCAAGAACGTTACCACCGGCATCGTGCACATCTCCTCCACCTTCAACAACACGGTGGTGAGCGTGACGGACCTGAAGGGCAACGTGATCGGCTGGTCCTCCGCCGGCAAGCTCAATTTCAAGGGCAGCCGCAAGAGCACGGCATACGCCGGCCAGGTGGTGTGCCAGGATGCCTGCCGCCAGGCTATGGGCCATGGCCTCAAGGAGGTCGAGGTCCGCGTGAAGGGACCGGGTTCCGGTCGTGAGTCCGCCGTGCGTGCCGTGCAGACCATCGGTCTGGAGATTTCCTCCATCGCTGATGTGACGCCCATCCCGCACAACGGTTGCCGTCCTCCCAAGGCCCGCCGCGCCTAATGAATTAAACGAACAACTTAGAAAGACAACATTATGGCTCGTTATACAGGTCCTACCGCTAAGATTAGCCGCCGTTTCGGCGTTGAGCTCTTCGGCGCCAGCAAGGCATTTGCCCGCCGTCCGTTCCCCCCGGGTCAGCACGGTGCCCGCGCCGGCCGCAAGAAGAAGTCCGACTACGGTATCATGCTTGCCGAGAAGCAGAAGCTGCGCTTCATGTACGGCGTGCTTGAAGGCCAGTTCCGCAAGTACTACCAGGAGGCCAGCCGCCGCCGTGGCGTGACGGGTGACATCCTGCTCCAGCTGCTGGAGACGCGTCTGGACAACATCATCTACCGCCTCAACTTTGCCAACACCCGCGCCGCCGCCCGCCAGATGGTGTCCCACGGCCACGTGACGGTGAACGGCAAGAAGGTGAACATTCCCTCCTACTGCTGCAAGCCGGGTGATGTGGTGACGGTGGCCGCCAAGGCCCGTTCCCAGGCCCTTGCCAACCGTTTCGTGGAGCTTGCCGCCAACGCCACCACTCCCGAGTGGCTGGAGGTGGACGCTGCCAAGCTCTCCGCCAAGGTGAGCCGCATCCCCACCGTGGAGGAGATTGCTCCCATCGTGAACGTGCAGCTCATCGTTGAGCTCTACTCCCGCTAAACAGCGGAGCGACACGCTCTCCTTGCAAACCGCCCTGCCCCTTGGCAGGGCGGTTTTTGCGTACCCGGGCGGGAAATGGGCGTTTTTTTAGGAAATCCAAGATATTTCCCTTGAACCGGCGGGAGAAAAGTGGTTTAATGGAGGGTAATGAGCGATGATTCCAGCAAGGCCCCCAAGGGGGGCAAGAAAAGCGTACCGGACGTTTTCAAGTGGGAAATGGTGCGCAAGGCCTTGCGCGCGGCAGAGGAAGGGGTGTACTGCTGGGATATCCAGACGGGAGACATCTTCTACACGGAGCAGTGCATGCACATGATGGGACTGCCCATCAACGTGTGGGGGCCGAACATCTTTACGGAGGCGGACCGCACCATCCACCCGGAGGACCGGAACTTTTTCACCAATGCGGTGCAGCGCTACCTGAGCACGCCGGGCACGGCGCCGCTGCGCGTGGAGGTACGCCTGCTGAACCTGCGCTCCCGCGGCTGGCGCTGGATACGCGTGAACGGCCTGGTGGACTATGATACCCAGCGCCGCCCCCTGCGCCTGGTGGGCGTGTGGGTGGATATCACCCGCCGCAAGATGGCGGACCTGCACGCCATGGAGGACAGGGACCTCTTCCGCACCCTCATCAACTACCTCCCGGACAGCATCTACTTCAAGAACCGCGAATCCCGCTTTGTCATCGCCAACGAGGCCACCGCACAGAAGATGCAGGTGCGCACGCCCTCCGACCTCATCGGCAGCAAGGACGCCGACTATTTCAGCGAGGACATGAGCCAGCTGGCCCGCAGCGAGGAGCTGCAGATCATGGAGACCGGCCGCCCCATCACCAACCGCGTGCACAAGGAGCCGTGGAAGGACGGGGAGCACACCTGGACCCGCATCTCCAAGTTCCCCTGGTACGCGCAGGACGGCAGCGTGAAAGGCATCGTGGGAATCTCGTCAGACGTCACGGAAATCATCAACACCCAGCACCGCTACAAGGCGCTGGCCAAGCAGATGGAGATACGCAACCACGCCCTGGAAAAGGAAATCAGCCTGGCCAGGGAGGTGCAGCAGGCCCTGCAGCCCGTGAGCATTCCGGACCGCGTGTGGAAGCACGCCGGGGGCATGGTGCGCCGCGCGCATTTCCACCAGGTGTACATGCCCTCCACCGGCGTGGCGGGAGACTGTTTCGAGGTGTTCCCCATCGGCCAGTCCGGCCTGGGCATGATTATCTGTGACGTGATGGGGCACGGCGTGCGCGCCGCGCTCATTGCCTCCATGCTGCGCGGGCTCATGGAGCAGGTGGCCAACCTGGCAGACACGCCCGCCCTGCTCCTCTCCTCCCTGAACCGCCAGCTCTACCGCATTTTCAGCCAGGCCAGCATCACCATGTTTGCAACGGCCTGTTACGTGTATATCGACCTGGACAAGAAACGTCTCACCCTTTCCGGCGCAGGGCACCCTGCGCCGATTGTGCTCCAGGCGGACGGCACACCCATGCTGCCGCCCATTCCGCGCTCCCCTGCCCTGGGCCTGCTGGACAACGCCATGTTCCGCGAGAGCGAGCTGCGCCTGGAACCCGGCATGAAACTCATGCTGTACACGGACGGCCTGACAGAGGCCCGCAATGCGGAGGGAGACGAGCTGGGTGCCACGCGCGTGATGGATTTCCTGGCGCAGCGCCATCCGCAGAATATCCGGGAAATGCTGGATATATCCCTGGCCGCCATGCACCAGTTCACCGGCAGCACGCGGCAGGACGACGACATCTGCCTGCTGGGCGTGGAGCTTACGGAAGAGGAGGGCTAGACCGCAGCCCGCACCGGGCACGGCAGGAAAGAAAGGACAGGCGGCAAAAGGGCCGCAGAAATCAGGGCATGACCGCCTTCAGGATATTGGCGGGCAGGCTCACCAAATAGTTCAGCAAGCTGCCGATGGAGCTGCAGGAGCTCAGGCACAGGCAGGAGGAAGCCAGCAGAACCAGCAGTACCGTGCGCTTCATAAATGTCAAGGGCTTCTTCATCTTCTGTATCGCGTGTTGAATGACTACGCTGGGATTCTACCATACAGCCCCGCGCTTGCCAATACCAAATACTCCCTATTCCTCCTTTTCATGAACTTGCGGGATTCCGGCGCTATTTTACGGAAAGGAACTGTTTACCCCTCCTCGCTTCCCCGCACGCTGACAATCAGGCCCAGCATCTGGATAAGGCGGAAGGCCACGGCGATGCTCACGCCGCGCTGCCCGCGCTCCAGCTCACTGAGAAGCCGCGGGCTGCACGGGATGACGGAAGCCAGCTCCGCTATCGTCATGCCTATTTTCTTGCGCCGCGCGCGGATGGCGCGCCCCAGCTCCTTTTCATCTGCCACGTCCATGGTACGTTTTGGGATGATTTTAGGTTACCTGGCGGAAAAATCAAGCAAAAAGTCCGTATTCGGAATAACTTTCGTATTCTTGGGCTTTTCCGCTTGGCTACGGCGGGGCGCTGTGATAGGATGGGAGCATGAAAGCCCATGTAGCACGTTTCTTTTCTTCCCTGGCGGCGCTGGCCTGTGCAGCGCTGCCCTCCTTCTCCGCGGATAAGGCGCAGCCTGCACCGCCCACGGACCTCGGCAAGGTGATGTTTGTGGGAGACTCCATCACGCATGGGGTGAATGCGCCCTCCTGGCGCTGGGCGTTCCACAAGCTCTTGGTGGACAACGGCATCAAGTACGAATCCGTGGGGTACCGCACGGGCAATTTCTCCAACGGCGTGGCCCCGGGCACAGAATACGGCGGCGTGGAGTTCAACAACGTGCACAGCGCACAGAGCAGCGCCCGCGCCTGGGAGCTGGCGGGCCGCAAGGCCGGCGGGCGGTTCGACAACACCAACCTGTCCAACTGGCTGGGCTTGTCCAAGAAGACCAACAAGGGCGGGAACTACACGGGGCAGTCCTGGACGCCGGATACCTTCATCATGCTCATCGGCACCAACGACCTGCTCTCCGACGGTCCGGCGGGTGTGAACGCCGACAAGGTGAACAACCTGCTGGGTGCCGACCGCAAGGGCGGCGACATGAAGACGATTCTGGAGGCCATGCAGGCCAGCAACCCCAAGGCGAGGATTTACGTGATGAGCGTGCCCTGCTGGACCCGCCATGCCAACAACAACGATGCAGCCGTGCACTCCGCGGTGGAGTCCTACAACTGGGAGCTCAAGAAAGCCCTGGGCAATTACAAGGCGCTGGACATCCACTACGTGGAAACCAACGACGGCCTGCTGGACGCCAAGAACGCCACGCCCTTCTACGGCTGTGAGAACATGTTCAATGCACCGGGACGCGACGGCCTGCACCCCTCCCGCCAGGGAGACATCATCATGACGAACAACCTGGCCGCCGCCATGGGGATTCCCGGGCGCACGGCAGGGCTGGAGCGCAAGGCACTGCTGAAAGACGCCCCCGCCAAGAAGGCGGCCAAGGCCAAAAGGAAGTATGCCATGGGGCAGCCCGCCGCATCCGGCTACTGTGCAGAGTTCCGCATGCCGGAGGATGCCGCAGTCACGCTGTCCGACGGCTCGCAGGGGCTCACCCTGGACTTCCGCGAGGGCAAGGTGCTGTGCGGCAACACGGTGCTGCAGGGCAACATGGCGCAACGCATCCAGATGAAGGCCCCCAAGCAGAAGCCCAGCCCCATCCGCATGGCATACACGCCCGGCAATGAGGCGCAGGGGGTACCGGGGGGCTTTTATGTATGGTGCAGCGGCCAGCTCATTGGAGAGGCCCTGCCCCCCAACGCGAAGGACAACAGCTTCTGCGGGCTGGCCGCCACGGCGGATATCACCGCACGCGTATGCGCAGAGGGCTCCTACGCCCCCGCCGCTCCCCATGCCGGCAAGGGCGGATTCCGCCTGGGCCAGGGTGCGGGCGCTGCCGCCACGCCGGACCATGAGACGGCCAACGGCGTGCTGACCATCCACAAGGCCAGGAAAGTGGAGCTGCCCAAGGCAGAAGCCCCCGCCGTGGCGCTGGAGACGGGTGCCATCCTTACCCTGGCGGATACCGCAGGCGTGAAGCGCATCAGCATGGCGGATGCCTGCACCCTCTCCCTGCCCGCCGCGGCAGCTCAGCAGGACATCACCATCCAGGTGGGCAAGACCTTCACCCTGATTATCGCCGGCGGCACGGAGGGCATGGACATCTCCAAGTGGCACATCACCCGCAACGGCGCCCCCGTCTCCGTGCAGGCCACCATCCCCGACCGCCAGGCCGGCACGGTGGTGGTGACAGAGAAATGAGTGAACACCTGAACAATCCCGCCATGGAACCCCGTATGGACGAGCGGGCACCGCTCTGCGGCATGCTGGAGCAATTTGCCGCCACCCACCCGGGGCAGCGGGAAACCGCCCTGAAAATTCTGGATTTTGTGCGCTCCCATGCGGATTGTTTCCACCGCAGCTGCGTGCCGGGGCACATTACCGGATCCGCCTGGCTGCTGAACCCGGCGGGAGACAAGGCCCTGCTCACCCTGCACCGCAACCTGAAACGCTGGCTGCAGCCCGGCGGCCATGCAGACGGCGATGCGGATGTGCTGCGCGTGGCCCTGCGGGAGGCCACGGAGGAAAGCGGCATAGACGGCATACGCCCGCTGGACACCCGGATTATGGACCTGGATATCCATGAGATACCCGCCCGCCCCGCCAAGGGAGAACCCGCCCACCTGCACCTGGATATCCGTTTCCTGATGCAGGCTCCCCATGAGCAATACACCGTCTCCGACGAATCAGACGACCTGGCCTGGTGGAGCTACGGGGAAATCCAGGCCCGCCGCGCAGAACTGGACGCAGCCGTGCTCCGCATGGCCGACATTTGGATGCGCCCTACCCCCAACTAAACCTTGGTTCCCCAATACCGAACCCTCAGGACTCGCCGTCGGTTTCCTCTGCCGGCGCATGCTCCAGGTGGGCCTGGGTCACGCGGCGGCTGTCCGTGCCGGTAACAGTCACCACATAATCCCGGATACGCAGCTTCTCACCGCAAACGGGCAGATGGCCCAGGCAGTCCGTGATATAGCCGCCCAGGGTGGAAACGCCGGAATCCGGCTCAATGGTGCCTACCTCCGGCAGGTACTCCTCCAGGTCGAACAGGGCCAGGGAACCGCTGGCTATGTACTGCCCCGGGGCAATGGGGAAGAAATCACGCGTGGAGTCCGCCTCGAACTCGTCCTGGATGTCGTCTCCCACAATCTCCTCCAGCACGTCATCCAGGAACACCAGGCCCAACGCATCGCCGTACTCGTCCACCACCAGGGCAAAGTGCGTCTTTTCCTTGGAGAAGAAATCCAGCAGCGTATCCAGGCGCATGGTCTCCGGCACCACCTTCAGAGGGCGCTTCACGCGGGTCACCTCCCGGTTGGGGGAGGTAGCCAGCTTCAGCATGTCCTTCACGTGCAGCCAGCCCTGCAGGTTGTCCAGGTGGCCGTCCACCAGCGGGAAGCGGCTGTGGGGGCTGTTGGAGACTATCTCCAGGTTGCGCTCGAAGGAATCGTTGACATCCAGCATCTCCACGCTGCCGCGGGGCACCAGGATATCACGCACGGAAAGGTCGTTGAGCTCCAGGGCGTTCTTGGAAATCTCCGCCTCGGTCTCGGTCACCTCGTTGCTGCGGCCGCTCTCCTCCACAATCAGGGCAATCTCCTCCGCGCTGTGGGTGGAGTTGGGCACATAGTGCGGGTCCACGCCGAACACGCGGTGGGCAATGAAGTTGGCCGTGTTGTTGAACAGCGCCACGATGGGGCGCGTGCAGCTTGCAAAGCGCTTCATCCACACGCCCGTGAGCAGGGCTATGTCCAGCGGGCGGCGTATGGCCAGGCTCTTGGGCACCAGCTCACCCAGCACCACGTGTGCAAAGGTGAAGAAGGCGTACGCCACCGTGTAGGAGATAACGCTCACCACCGCCGGGGCCAGGTGGCAGTAGTACGCCAGCGGCGGCGCTATCAGGCTCTCGATGAACGGCTCACCCATGTTGCCCAGTGCCAGGGAGGCAATGGTGATACCCACCTGGTTGGCGGAGAGGTAGGAATCCAGGTGGCGGACAATGTGCAGGGCGGTGCGGCGGCGCTTGGCGCGGGCGCGGCTGTCGCCCTCCGTCTCCTGCAGCTGGCTCTCGCGCACGCGGGCGCTGGCAAACTCGTTCGCCACAAAGAAGGCGTTCAGGAAAAGGAAGAAGCCTATCCCGATGACAAAGAGGATGATGGAGGACAGGCTGGGGTACTCCCAGGGTACCCGGGCAGCTTCTTCAGGGGTCAGGAACAGGGTCATGGGGCAGTGCCTTACAATTTCTCGAACACGCCCTCGTCCCTCCTCTGCAGCACGGTGAATCCGGCCTTCTTGGCATCCGAGATGGAGAGCGGGGCGGTTATCTTGGGTACATTCACGCTGCCTATCTTCTTGCGCACCGGGTTCTTGCAGTACAGGCAGCGCTCCAGCGGTGCGCGGTCCAGCGGGCGCATCAGCTCAAATCCCTTCCGGCAGACGGGGCAGGACTTCTCCGGGTCCTCCGGGTTCTCGGAAATGTACTCGTAGATGGGCATGGTGCGCGCTGTTCCGTGATAACGAAAAGAGCGGGCTATTCAGGGAATAGCCCGCAATAAAAGGATTCAGGGTTCAACCCGGGCTTACCAGCTGGACTTCGTCACACCGGGAATCATGCCGGCGTTGGCGAGCTCGCGGAAAGCGATACGGGAAAGATGGAAGCGGCGCAGGAAAGCGTGGCGGCGGCCGGTAAGCTCGCAGCGGTTCACCAGACGCACGGGGGATGCATTGCGGGGCAGCATGGTCAGACCCACGTAATCACCTTCAGCCTTCAGCTTGGCGCGGAGCTCCGCATAGCGGGCGACGACAGCTGCCTTCTTCTTGTTTCTCTCTATCCAGCTCTTTTTAGCCATAACTTTGTGGGGGAGGTATGTACAGCAAGTGGATGGAATTGTCAAGCAGAATTTACAATTTTTCCCGCTTTTTTGGCATTTTGGGGCAAAAAAGCGGCAGAAATGCAACCGTGGGCTTGCCACGCGCATACGCGTGTGGTATGGTGTACGGCATGAAGACCGCATTTCTCACCCTACTGCTTGCCAGTTCCGGCTGCTGCCTGGCAGCCGTCAGCTTTGATTCCAACTTTGGAGACCACATGGTGCTGCAGCAGGGGCAGCCCATCACCGTACGCGGGGAGGCGGACGGGAGCGCGGATGTGACCGTAACCTTCGGCGATGCCACGGCTACCGCCAAGGTGAAGGACGGCAAGTGGCAGGCGGTGCTGCAGCCGCAGGCGGCCACCGCCGCCGGCAAGGCGCTGTGCGCGTCACAGGGCACGGACCGCGCGGAGCTGCAGGACGTGGTGGTGGGAGAGGTGTGGTTTGCCTCCGGCCAGTCGAACATGCTCTTCCGCCTGGACCAGACGGCGGACAAGCAGGCGGCCATTGCCGCTTCCGGCAACGCGAACGTGCGCTTCTTCCACTGCGAACCCCAGGTGCACACCAACAACGCCGCGTACGGGGAAAAGGAAAAGAACACCCTGAACAGCGGAGCCATGTATCAGGGCAAGTGGGCGGTCAGCTCCCCGCAGACCTCCCCCCGCATGTCTGCCGTGGGCTACTACTTTGCCACGGAGCTCCAGAAACAGCTCGGCGTACCCGTCGGCATCATCCACGCCTCCCTGGGCGGGTCTGAAATGATGGCCTGGATTCCGGAATCCGCCCTGCAGGCCAAGTACCCGGACTGCCTTACGGAGAAATGGCTGGACAGCAAGTACATGTCCGAATGGGTGCGCGGGCGCGCGCGCAAGAACATCGGCGCGGACCTGGCCATGCCCCACCCCTACAAGCCCGGCTACCTTTTCAAGACCGGCGTGCAGCGCTGGGTGGATTTCCCCGTGCGTGGCGTCATCTGGTACCAGGGCGAATCCGATGCCGAAATTCAGGACATGAAGCAGAACTACGCCCTGCTCAGCGACCTCATCGGCAGCTGGCGCGCAGAGTTCAAGAGGCCGGACATGCCCTGGGTGCAAGTGCAGCTCCCCCGTATCAACGACAAGAGCAAGCTGCGCGCCTACTGGCCGGAGTTCCGCGAGGTGCAGCAGCAAGCTGCAGACCGCATCCCCGGCGTGTACAACACCACCACCATCGACCTGGGCTCCACCAACAGCGACGTGCATCCCAACCGCAAGGTGGAGGTGGGCACCCGCGCGGGCCGCGTGGCCGCCGCCAAGGTGTACGGCAAGGATACCGCCTGGACCGGCCCGCAAATCTCCGGCTTCAAGCCCTCCGGCAGCAGCATCTCCGTTTCCCTGAAACACGCCAAGGACCTGGCCACCACCAACGGCCAGGCTCCCACCGGCTTTGAAATTGCCGGCAAGGACGGCGTGTTCCATGACGCAAATGCCGAAATCAAGGGCAACAAGGTCATCCTCACCTGCCCGGAAGTGAAGAAGCCGGAAAAGGTGCGCTACGGCTGGAAGGTGTACTTTGAGCCCAACCTGGTGAACGGCGACGGCCTGCCCGCCGTCCCGTTCTCAGGAAAGGCGCAGGGCAAAAAAGCAAAGCATTAACAGTCAAAGGTCAGGATTCAGGACACAGACATTTTCATTCCCAATCCTTGATTGCCAATCCTTTCAGATTCCAATCGCATTGTCTCAAAATAAAAACGCACAGACGCAGAACAGGCGCCCGCGCCGACGCCCCGCCGGGCAGATTCCGCAAATTTGACTTCACAGCCGGGCTGCGGTGTGGCATAATAGCGCGCATGAAAGCTGCTGTGGAACTGCTTCTTGCGGCAATGGTACTTCCCGTGCTGCTCACCGGGTGTGATGATTCCGATGAGGAGCGCGCAGCCCGTGCTGCCCAATTCACCACCTCCACCAAGCCGGCGCCCAACCCGCAGCTGGAGTCCCTGGAAACCCTGGTGCGCACGGACAGCACCGCCCCCACGCGCCTGGGAACCGCCCCCAAGTTTGAGCTGTACAGCCAGTACAAGGGGGAGGACATACGCCAGGTGACCGGCGTATCCGGCCGCAGCCTGGTGCTCTGCTTCACCGCCCCCTGGTGCCCCCACAGCGCCAAGATGAAACAATCCCTGCAACAGCTGGCCAAGGCAGAGAAAGGCATGGTGCAGGTAGTGGACGTGAATGCGGACGCCTACCCCGCCCTGGCCACGGATTTCGGCATCACCAAGGTGCCCACCACCATCTTCTACACGGAGGGCGTGAAACTCCGCACCATCGAGGGAGCCTACACCGCCGACAGCCTCGGCAAGTTCCTGCACGCCCTGCTCACCCAGGGAGACAAGTCATAACAACAACCACACACCACCTTACACACACCATGAGATTCCTTACCGGACTTCAGCCCAGCGGCCAGCTCCACATCGGCAACTACTTCGGCGCCATTGAACCCGCCGTCCGACTCCAGGAGCAGGGAGAAGGCTTCTACTTCATTGCCAACTACCACGCCATGACCACCATGGAGAGCGCGCAGGCCCTGCGGGAGAACACCCGCGGCCTGGCCGTGGATTTCCTGGCCTGCGGCCTGGACCCGGAAAAATCCGTCTTCTTTGCCCAATCCGCCGTGCCGGAGGTGAACGAGCTGGCCTGGATTCTCTCCACCGTGTGCCCCATGGGCCTGCTGGAGCGCTGCCATTCCTACAAGGACAAGATGGCCCACGGCTTCGCCGCCTCCCACGCCCTCTTTGCCTACCCCGCCCTCATGGCGGCGGATATCCTGCTGTACAACAGTGATGCCGTGCCCGTGGGCAAGGACCAGAAACAGCACCTGGAGGTTACCCGCGACCTGGCAGGCAAGATGAACGACACCTTCGGCGAGGAGCTTTTCAAGCTCCCGGAACCCATCATCAGCGAGGTGACCGCCGTTGTCCCCGGCCTGGACGGCCAGAAGATGAGCAAGAGCTACGGCAACACCCTCCCCATCTTCGGCGAGGAGAAGGCCACCCGCAAGCTCATCAACAAGAAAGTGGTGACCGATGCCACCCCGCTGGAGGACCCCAAGCCCGTGGAAGGCTCCATCATCCTGGCCCTCTACAAGCTCTTTGCCACCCCGGAGCAGTACCAGGCGATGGTGGACGCCCACCTGGCCGGCGGCGTGGGCTACGGCCAGTTCAAGAAAGACCTCTTCGAGGCCTACTGGGAGTATTTCCGCGCCGCCCGTGAGCGCCGCGAATGGCTGCTGGCCAACCCCGCCTACGTGGACGACGTGCTCACCACCGGTGCCGCCAAGGCCCGCGAGGAAGCCGCCAAGACCCTCACCCGCATCCGCAAGGCCGTGGGCCTGGAGTGGGTGTAAGTCCACCGCCAATACCTTCAAAGCCGCGCCGCCCACAGGGCCGCGCGGCTTTTGCTGTCCATACACAGGGAAAAGGGCACGGGGCGGAATCGCCCCGTGCCCCCTCCTCTTTCTACAATGCAGCACTATGACAACAACGTATCTGCAAATCTATCAGAATGAAAAGACGGTCTGGACACCGAACACCGTCTCGTCACTAAGGGCGGAATAGGAAGGCCGGGAAATGTACTGGAAATGGGGCATGATGCGCATGTAGTCGTTCACCTGGAAATTGTAGGTGGCCTCCATCATGTACTCGCGGCGGTGGTTGTTGCCGCCCAGGGGCTCGCCCGTCTCCTCATCATACTCGCCGTAGGGGGACTGGCCCTTCGCCACGCCGGCAGCCAGGCCCAGGAAATCGTCCTCCCTGCCGGCAAAGAGCTTGATATGGGTACCCACGGTGCACTCTGCGGCGGTGCTGTACTGCTGCTTGGCGGCCCAGCCGGCGCGGGAGAACACGGTCACGCGGTCGCTCACGTTCCACTCGATGCTGGCGGCAATGCCCGCGGAATCATGGTTGCGGGCGTCCTCGCCGTCGAACTGCTTGGAATCAAAGCGGCGGTAGAAGGGGTTGATGCGCAGGGTGGCGTCTCCGTCCGCAAAGATATGGCCGTATTCGCCCACAATGGCGTAGCCGTCCTTGTTGGCGGTGCGGAAGGGGTTGGTGCCCTGGGCAAAGTCTCCGCCGGTCTGGGCGGCAGCCACAATCACGTAGTCGTTCGGGCTGAGCTCACCCATGAGGATGGCGCCGAAGGCGCTGTTGCAGGAGGTGAGCGGCAGCACCTTGGAGTTGGTAAGGCCGGAGTTGGTGAAGGAGGAGAAGGTGTCGTTCGCCACGCTCACGCCGTCGAAGTAGTTGGTGAGGTTCACCATGCCGCCGATGAAGCAGATGCGCTTGCCCTGCAGGTACTGCATGACGGCGAGCTCCGGCAGGCCGGCCACGTGGGGGCCGAAGATATCCACATGCGGCTCAAAGGTGGCGCCGGTGCCGCCCACCATGTCATACGCGCTGCTGGCGGAGCGGTTGTCCAGCCCCCAGGTGCCGGAAAGCTCTGCGCGGATCCAGGTGCCGCCGTTGGTGTCGTCCTTGATGATGCGCTGGTTGAGCTGGGCATGCAGCAGGGCGTAGTTGTGGTTGCGGTTGGGCGTGCCGCCCTGCGCGCGGTGGGTGCCCCAGTAGGCATAGCCCAGGTCCACGCCCCACTGGGTGCCGTACTTCTCGTTGGCAGCCTTCTTGTAGGCGGGGTCGCCCTCCTCCGGGGTGAACATCAGGATACCGTCCAGGATATCCCCCCACTTGGCATCCGTTTCATCGGCGGCCAGGGGGTGCAGGGTGAGCATGGCGGCGGCTATGGCGAGTATGTGGTTGCGGTTCATGTTTCTTGGAGTATGTTTTTGGTTGTGTATTGGTTTGGTTCGGAAAGGTTGGAGGCCGGTTCAGTGCCGCAGTTGGGGCTTGCTGCGGTGGCAGGGGCAGTTGCCCCCGCAGCTTCCGCAGCCCCCGCTGCACCCTTTTCTCTTGCTGCGGAGGCAGGAGCGGAGGGCCAGCAGGGCAAATACGCCCAGTATGGTAATGACGATGATATTTCCCATAGTTAACCGATTTGTTGTCTGTTTGTGTCTGATTGCCTTACTTGGCGTATTTGTTGCGGCGGAAGATGAGATACAGCAGGCAGAGGGCTGCCGCTATGGCCACGGCGCTGCCGGTGCAGAAACTGCCGCCCGCGGCCAGCATGCCCAGCTGGTAGGTCAGGAAGGCCACCAGGTAGGCCCAGCCGCACATGTAGCCGATGGCGAAGATGGTCCAGCGCGGGCTGTTCATCTCGTTCCGTATGGCTCCGCAGGCGGCAAAGCAGGGGGCGCACAGCAGGTTGAAGAGCATGAAGGAGAGGGCGGCCAGGGAGCTGAAGGCCCCGGCGGACTTGATGTTGGCGGCCACGCCGGTGGTCTCGTCGTCCTCCTCTTCCTCATCCCCCGCCCCGGCGGCGGCTTCCGGCTCCTGCACGCCGCAGATGCACTTGTAGGCGGCCAGGGGCACGGCGGTGAGGGCGTTGGCCTTGCAGAGCGTGGGGGTGGCGGGCAGTTCGTCCTCCTCCTCGGCTGCGGCGGCATCCTCCCCGGCGGCGGCAGGCTCGTCCCCGGCGGTGTCTCCGGTGCCGTACAGCACACCGAAGGTGCCTACCACGTTCTCCTTGGCCACCAGGCCGGTCACGGTGGCCACGGCGGGTTTCCAGGTACCCCAGCCCAGGGGGGAGAAGAGCGGGGCCACGGTGTTGCCCACGTCTGCCAGCATGGATTCCTCAATCTGGTCATCCTCCGGCAGGTAGCTCTGGTTCCACGTGTAGTGGCTGGCATACCACACCAGGCCGCAGGCCAGGAAGATGATGGTGCCGGCCTTGCGGGCAAAGGCCTTGCAGCGCTCCATGGCGCGCAGGTTGATGTTTGCCCCGCGCGGCATGTGGTAGGCCGGCAGCTCCATGACAAAGGGCGTGTAGGACCCGGCGAAGGCGTGGGTCTTGCGCAGGATGCAGCCGCTGAGGATGACGGAGAGCACGCCGGCAAAGTACGCGATGGTGGCGGTGAGGGCATCCTGCCCCAGGATGGCGCCGAAGAGCGTGATGACGGGCAGCTTGGCGCTGCAGGGAATGAAGGTGGTGAGCATCACGGACATGCGGCGGTCCTTCTCGTTCTCGATGGTGCGGGTGGCCATCACCCCCGGCACGCCGCAGCCCATGGCCACCAGCAGCGGGATGAAGGATTTGCCGGACATGCCGATGGTGCGGAAGATGCGGTCCATCATAAAGGCCACGCGCGCCATGTAGCCGCAGTCCTCCAGCAGGGAGAGCAGGAAGAACAGCACCGCCATCTGCGGCAGGAAGCCGATGACCGCGCCCACGCCGGCCACGCAGCCGTCTCCCACCAGGGCTTGGAGCTGCTCACTGCATTCCAGGGTGAGCGTGCCGCACAGCCCCGCGCCGTACGCCGCCAGCCCCAGCAGGACCAGCCACACGGCAAACTCCACGCGGCCGCCGCGCCCGGAAAGGCGGAAGGGATTCCGGCAGAAGCGCGGGGTTTCCGTGCCGTAGTTGTTGCCGCCGCGCGTGCCGGGCAGCAGCAGGCAGGCCAGCAGCAGCACCGCATTGGCGGCGTACAGCAGCCACATCACGCCCGTGTGCACGGGTTCCGGCAGGTGCGGGCACATGTATTCCATGGCAAAGGGCAGCACCGCCAGGTACAGCCAGCTGCCGTTGCGCCCCAGGTCATGCAGGCGCCGCAGCGCACTGCCGAACACCAGCACCATGCCCAGCACGGAACTGAACATCACCATGGACTCCATGCTTGCAGGCGTGTCCCCTATAAACCCGCCCAGCCAGCCGGCCACCACGGAGCCGAAGAGTACATCGTTCGCCCAGTCCGTTCCCCAAGTTCCCACGGTACCGATGGAGATGTAGAAGATGGCATACATGACCGCCGCAAAGATGAACAGGCCGAACACGCGGTGCGTGAGCACCGCATCTATCTTGGCGGACACGGCATCCGCCGGGCTCTCCTTGCCGACTATCACCTGCGGGGTCACGGCGCAAATGGCATCATAACGGGCAGAGGCGATGATGGAGGCTATGTCCGTCTCCGCCGCCTTCTCCAGCGCCACGCGGCGGCTGTCCACCTCCACGCGCTGCGCGGAATCCAGCGCGGCGGCCAGCTCGGAATCGCCCTCCAGCAGCTTCACCGCCTTCCAGCGGTTGCAGGCGCACAGCTCCCGTATCTCCGCCACGGCCTTCTCCACCCCGGCGGGGTATGCCAGCGGCTTGCCCGCCGCGGGCAGCTCTCCCGCGCACAGGGAGATGAGTTCCTCCAGCCCCGTCTGCCGCAGGGCGCTTACCGCCAGCACCGGGCAGCCCAGCGCGGCGGAGAGCGCCGCGGCATCCACGCGCCCGCCGCGCTTTTCCACCAGGTCTATCATGTTCAGCGCCACCACCACGGGTATGCCCGTCTCCAGCAGCTGGCTCGTCAGGTACAGGTTGCGCTCCAGGTTCGTGGCATCCACCACGTTCACTATCATGTCCGGCTTCTCCTCCACCAGGTAGCGGCGCGTCACCACTTCCTCCGGCGTGTACGGGGACATGGAGTAGATGCCCGGCAGGTCCTGCAGCTCCACCTCCTCATGGTCCCGCAGGCTCCCGCCCTTGCGCTCCACCGTCACTCCGGGCCAGTTGCCCACGTACTGGTTTGCGCCTGTCAGCTCGTTGAACAGCGAGGTCTTGCCGCTGTTCGGGTTGCCAGCCAATGCTATCGTCCGTTTCATGTTCGGTTAGACTAACTTACAGCTCAAAAAAAATTCGGCTCATTGAACCTCTATACACGCGGCCTCCGCCTTTCTCAGGGAAAGCTCATAACCGCGCACACGCACCTCCAGCGGGTCCCCCAGCGGCGCCATGCGGCGCACGGTCACCTCTGCCCCGGCGGTCAGCCCCATATCCAGGATTCTCTGGCGCAGCGGCCCGCCACCCTTCACGCAGGACACGCGCACCGCGCGCCCCACCTTTACTTGGTTCAATGTTAGAGTATGGTTCATGGTTCAATTTGGTTCGGCGGGCAAATGTTAGCACCAGCTAACCGTTCGGTCAAGCATTTTTGTTTGATTGCACTAACTTTTTTTCGTCTACCGGCGATTCACATCTTACTTGACGGCGGGGGCACGGCGTGGTAAAAGGGGAATGCGGCAGGTTGCCGAGGCATTTTCACCATGAAACGTACAGACATAGAGCGCATCCGTGAGGCGGGGCTGATATCCACCTCGCAGATGGATGCCATCATCACACATTTCCACCTGGCGGGGAACCGCAGCAGGTCCTGGCTGGCCATCTGCCTGGGCAGCCTGGCGGGCGCGCTGATCCTTGCCGGAATCATCATGCTCATCTCCGCCAACTGGGATACCATACCGCCAATGGTGAAGATGGGCACCGGCATAGCGCTGATGGTGCTGTTCTGGGTCATCTACCTGGCACAGGATGCGCGGCACCCGGTGGTGGCGGATGTATTCTCCCTGCTGGGGGGTGGCATGTGGCTGGCCAACATAGCGCTGTACGGGCAGATATTCCAGCTGCAGAATCCGGAGGTGGAGGGCTGCGCGCTGTTCCTGGCAGGCATAGTGCTGCTGCCGCTGCTCACGCGCCAGCGCGTGCTGGTGGCAGCGGTGGCCGTAGGCAGCTTTGTGCTGCTGTCTGGCATGGCATACACCCGCCATGCGGATTCCTTCCTGGGCTTCCGTGAATTCCTGGGAGACGGAAAGGATTTTTTCCATCGAACGGCATTCCCCGCCCTGGCCGTGTGCTGGTGGATGATGGCAGAGCGCTGCCGCGGCACGGCATGCTTTATGCGCGACCATGCCTGGCTGGCCGTGCCGGCAGCCCTGGCCTTTTGCAGCATGGCAATGGTAATCACGCAGCAAAGCTACTATACCACCATGAGCGTGACACCTGAAAACATGCATACATGGATGGCCGTACTGGCAGCCGTGGCCTGCGTGCCGCTGGCCATGCTGGTATTCAAGCCCGCCGCCCCGCGCGGCCCGTGGTTCATGCTCACGCTGGCCACCACCGTCATGGTGGCCGTGCCGGCCGTGTTCAGCATGCCGGAGTACCAGGAGCTGCCCACCCGCATCATCGGCTGCGGGCTGTGCTTCCTGTACGGCCTGAGCCTCATGCACATCGGCTCCCGCGCCCTGCGCATCGCCTGGATCAACTACGGCGTCATCTTCATCATCGGCGCGGCCATAGGGCTGGTTTCGGACGTGTTTGATTCCCTCACGGATTCCGGCCTGGCGCTCATCGGCTGCGGCCTGTTCATGCTGCTGCTGCTCATCCTGCTGGAGCGGACCCGCCGCAAGGTGGTGAGCCGTGTGCGGCAGGAACGCCGCACCGCGTACATTCCCAAGCCCATCCATGCCAGCCCCGCCAGGCAGGCCGCACCCGCCCCTGCCCCGGCAAAGGCGGAAGCTCCCGCCGGAAAGGCTGCGGCAGAAAAGAAGGAGGAGCCTGCACCCGTGGTGAGCCCCCTGCCCCCCACCAGACCGGCCACCCCCAAGCCCGCCACCAGCTCCATACCCGCCGTTCCCATGCCACCGGGTGTGCCCACGCCCCCGCCCGCCGCCGCCAAGAAGGACTCCGCCGCAGAACCTGAAACCCCTGCCCCCGCCAGCAAATGAGAATCTTCCGCTATTTCCTGCTTATCCTGATTGTGGCAGCGCAAGCCGCCTACCTGGTGTACAGCTACCTCCGGCAAGAGGAGGTGCTGGCCAATTCCCCCGTGCTCAAGCTGCGCGTAAAGCAGTACGACCCCCGCGACCTGTTCCGCGGCAACTACTGCAGCATCGACGCCGAGATCCTGGAGGTGCCCCTCTCCTCCCCCGTCATCGGCAACTCCCTGTACTGGGAACCCTCCCAGTTTGAAAAACTGAAAGTCCACTATTACGGGGAAAACGACGAATGGGAGCGGTACGCCGACTATTTCCCGGAGCACCCCAAGGCCGACAGCGCCGTGGAGATTAACCTGTGCGAGACCACCCGCCTGGCCGTGTTCTGGGCTGCAGGGGATGACGGCATACATGTACCCGCACGCATAGAATACCCCGGCAGCGCAGAGGACTCCCCCCGCGAGGACGAAATCCGCACCCTCATGGATTGCTGGGCCAGGGTCGACTCCGATGCCGACCCGCACTTCATCCTCAAAGGGCGCTTTATCCACTCCAGATGGCACATCAAGTACTTCATATCGGACGACACCACGCCCGACAAGTTCAACCTGCCGCAAAACTGGCACCCGGACTATACCCTGGACCTGGCCTACCGCTCCACAGATGACGGCATCATTCCCCTCCGCCTGTTCATTGATGGCAAGCCGTACGCAGACGCCATGCGGGAACTGCCCGCCAAGACACGGAGCAGCAAGCAGTATGAGCCGCAACCCGTTGTGATAGAGGTGGAGGAAA
>JAUNQN010000052.1:380-16943 GCA_030536145.1 Akkermansia sp. | reverse complement strand
TGCGGTCGAATAGCGGTCGAATAGAGGTTGTATACGGTCGTATAGCGCCATCATTTCATGCTTGCGCTTTGGTGCGGGGCGGTTATACTGGGTGCATGAGGCGTATGATATGGAAAATGGCGGCGCTTGCGGCGCTGTGCGTGCCCGCGTTTGCGGTGGAGTGGATGACGGACCTGGAGGCCGCCAAGGCGAAGGCTGCGGCGGAGGGCAAGGCCGTGCTGCTGGATTTTACGGGGAGCGACTGGTGCGGGGCGTGTATACGGCTGCACAAGATATCCCTGGATACGCCGGAGTTTGAGGCGTACGCCAAGGACAGGCTGGTGTGCGTGGAGGTGGATGTGCCGCGCGCAGAGGGAAAGCTGCCGCCGGAGCAGCTGGAGGAGAACCGCCGCCTGGTGCGCCTGTTCCGTATCAGCAGTTTCCCGATGGTGCTGGTGCTTACGCCGCAGGGTGTGGTGGCGGGCGGTTTTGGCGGCAATGCAGATATCCGGGAGACGAAGGATTGGGTGGACAAGGCGCTGGCTGCGGCCAGGGTGCTGCAGAACCCGGACGGCCTGCCCGCCGGGGAGCAGCGCGCCGCCCTGCAGGCGGTGTATGCGGGTCTTCACCCCGCCGTGATGTCATGCGCGGCCACGCTGGAGGAGCAGATTGCCGCCCTGGACCCGCAGGACAGCAGTGGCATGGCCCGCAAGCGGCAGGGGGAGCGCCAGGCCGCAGAGCTGGTGGAGCAGGCCGCCGCCGCCCTGCAGGGGGCCGGCGGCCCGCAGGCGGTGCTGGCCCTGGTGGCGGAGTATGAGCGCAAATTGTTCCCGGAGAACGCCCTGTGCCTGCTGCAAATCAAGATGAATGCCATGGCCATGCAGGCGTTTGAGCCGCAGGACATGGAGCAGGTGCGCGCCGCTATCCTGAAGGACCTGGATGCGCTGGATCCCAAGTACGCAGACCCCGCCCAGGTGCAGCAGATGCGGCAGGCGCTGGACCGCCTGGTGACCGGCGGGGAGTGATGCGGCCCGCGCGGCGGGTCAGTGCTTGCGATGGTGCGGGTGTACCGTGCGGCGTGCGTGCAGGCGCTGCTCCATCTTGGGGCGCAGGTTCTCGTCTATCCACGCATTGGCGGCGGCCAGGCCCTCTGCCTTGTAGATACGGCCTATCTGCGCTTCCACCCCGGTGGCGTTGCCGGTGAGGCGCAGGAAATTGTTGCTGGTGACCTCCACAAAGAAATCGCCGTCTATCTCCCCCTTGAAGGAGAGAATCCACTCTCTCACATACAGGGCGAGCACGGCATCACCCACCCATGCCTGGGCGCGTGCCACGGGGTCTTGGTCCGGTGAAAGCTGCATATTGTGTGTATAGTATAGGTTTGGGCGTGTAAGAAAAAGGCCCGGCGGGCAGGGTGCGCGCCGGGCCGGAAAGCGGGTGTGCTATCAGGCGCGGGGGTGGGGCTCACGGTCACCGGCGGTGTTGCCGGGGGCGGTGGTGAAGGGGCCGCCAGCGGTGGGTGCCACCTGGGTGAAGGCCATGCCGGCCTGCTCAAACTCCTTGCCCTGCACGGGGAAATCCTTGCGCAGCGGGTGGTAGGGGTAGCCGTCCCACATCATGATGCGGCGCAGGTCCGGGTGGCCGGTGAACTCTATGCCCATCAGGTCATACTGCTCACGCTCCAGCCAGTTGGCGGAAATCCACACGGGCACCACGCTGGGCACGGCGGGCTTTTCCTCACCCACGGGGCAGCGTACCAGCAGGTTGGCGCCGGTCTCTGCCTGGGTGATGGTGTAGTTTACCTCAAAACGGGGATCCCGGCCCATGTTGTCCACGGAGGAGACGCAGACCAGCATGTTGAATCCGCAGGCTTCCTTGGCATAGGCCATCACGCGCAGCAGGTCTTCCGGCTGCACGGTCAGCGTAATGTCGCCGCGGAACTCGTTGCGGCCAACCTGGGGGAAGTGCGCGCAAATCTGGTCCGCTGCGGCGTTCTGGAGTTCGGTAAGGGTGGGTTTGGACATGGTGTGTCTAAAAGGGGGCTTGCGGTGTTAGTCGAGGATGGTCTCCGTGGGCACGGTGGCGGCATTCTGGGCCTCGCGCAGGTCGTGCGTCTTGAAGAAGCCCTTCAGCGGGTGGTCCGTGGCCATAATCTTGTCCTGCAGGGTAATCAGGCCCTGGAGCAGGGCCTCCGGGCGGGGCGGGCAGCCGGAGATGTACACGTCCACCGGCACAATCTTGTCCACGCCCTGGAGCACGGAGTAGCTGCGGAACATGCCGCCGGAGCAGGCGCAGGCGCCGCAGGCAATGCACCACTTGGGTTCCGGCATCTGGTCCCAGATGCGGCGCACCAGCATGGCCATCTTGTACGTGATGGTGCCGCAGATGAACATGAAGTCCGCCTGGCGGGGGGCGTAGCGGTTCACCTCGGAGCCGAATCGGGAAATGTCGTAGCGGGAGCAGGAGGCTGCCATGTACTCGATGGCGCAGCAGGAGGTGCCCATGGGCATGGGCCACAGGGAGTACTTGTGTACCCAGTTGATGGCCGCCTCTACCGTGGTGTATACGAAACCGCCGTCGGCGTCGGGGTCGCACATGTAGTTCTGCTCAAGTTCTTGAAGATTGTCGTTGGACATAGCGGATGACGGGGAATGCTTACACCCCTGCGGGGATAAGCATACGCTTTTGCGTGTGAAAATCAAGCGCAAATTGCCATGGGCGGCCCCAAAGCGGGCAAAAAACAGCGTGCGGGGAGCGCAGGCTGGCAGATTCTGCGCTTGCGCAGGCGTGCCGGGGGGCGTATGATGCAGGGCATGAAGAAGCTCCTGATAGCGATGCTGATGGCGGCCTGCCCCCTGGTGCAGGCATGGCAGCCGGTGAATGTGAACGCCCCGGAACCCGCACGGGAGTTCCGCGCCGCCTGGGTGGCCACGGTGTTCAACCTGGACTGGCCCTCCCGCTCCGGGCTGGCCGCATCCGCCCAGCAGGCGGAGCTGATGAGCATCATCCGGCAGGCGCACAAGCTCAAGCTGAATGCCATTATCCTGCAGGTGCGCCCCACGGCGGATGCCCTGTACAGCTCCGGCAAGGAGCCCTGGAGCACCTGGCTGAGCGGAGCCGGCGTGAACCCGGGGTACGACCCCCTGGCCCTGGCCGTGCAAGAGGCCCACAAGCGCGGCATAGAGGTACACGCCTGGTTCAACCCCTTCCGCGCAAACGTGAGCGGCAAGCCCGTGGGCCGCGGCCACGTGTCCCAGAAACTCTCCGGCCATATCCTGAAAGCCGGCTCCACCACCATGCTGAACCCCAGCTCATCCGCCGCGCAGTCCCATGTGATGGACGTGATCCTGGATGTGGTGCGCCGCTATGATATAGACGGCGTGCACCTGGACGACTATTTCTACCCCTACCCGCCGAACAACAACGTGGCAGACGGCAAGACCCCCGCCCAGCGCCGCGCTGCTATAGATTCCTTTGTCTCCACCCTGTACCGCAAGGTGAAATCCGCCAAGCCGCACGTGCGCGTGGGTATCAGCCCCTTCGGCATCTGGCAGCCGGGCTACCCCGCCGGGGTGCAGGCCGGCGTGAACGCGTACGAGCACCTGGCCTGTGATGCCCGCAAGTGGCTGGCCAACGGCTGGGTGGACTACCTGGCCCCGCAGCTCTACTGGCCGTGTGACGGCCCGCAGAGCTTCCCCGCGCTCATGCAGTGGTGGGCTGCGCAGAACCCCGGCCGCCCCGTGTGGCCCGGCATTGCCACCGCCCGCATCGGCGGCAAGGAATTCGGCGGCCGCGGGGCAGGGGAGATTGCGAACCAGGTCACCTTCTCCCGCAAGTACGCCCGCCAGAGCAGCGGCCAGCTGTTCTGGAGCTGGAAATCCCTGGCCTCCAACAAGGGCGGCATACAGGGCCAGCTGCAGAAACTGTACACCACGGTGGCCGTGCCGCCCGCCATGCCCTGGAGCGGCTCCGCCGCCCCCGCCCGCCCCGCCGTGCAGGCGGTGGATACAGCGCAGGGCTGCTCCGTGTCCTGGTCCGGCGCGTCCAATGTGCGCAAGTGGGTGGTGCAGGTGGCCCACGGCGGCCAGTGGTGGACCATGTATGTGCTGCCCGGCGCGCAGACCCGCCTGGTGATACCCGCCAACGTGGCCCGCAGCTGTGACTACATAGCCGTGCGCCCCCTCTCCGGCACGGGCGTGAGCGGCACCCCCGGCGTGCTCAAGCGCTGATTCATCGGCCCCTGCCTTTTCACCCAAGTTTGCCCGGCCCGAATTTTGGGATTGAAACGCAGGGGCTAAATGATATAATGGGGGCGTTATGAGTACAGATGCATCCCAAGCAGGTCTTCCTGCTTCTGTCAAGCGATATGCCTGGTACCTGATGTTTATGGCAGGTCTGGGCGGTCTTCTCTATGGTATCGACGTCGGTGTGATTTCCGCCGCACTTCCCTACATTCAGGAGACTTCCACCTACACGCCTGCCCAGCTTTCCTCTGTGGTGGCCGCCGTGTTGCTCGGTTCCGTGCTGTCCTCCCTCTTTGCCGGCATGCTGGCGGAATGGCTGGGCCGCAAGACGGTCATCATCGTCTCCGCCCTGCTCTTCACCCTGAGTATCCCGGTGATTTGCTTCTCCAACAACGAGTACATCATGCTCATGGCCGGCCGTATCCTGCAGGGTGCCTCCGCCGGCCTGGTGGGCGTGGTGGTGCCCATGTACCTGGCAGAGTGCCTGGACGCCCAGTCCCGCGGCAAGGGCACGGGCATGTTCCAGTTCCTGCTCACGGTGGGCCTGGTGTTCGCCGCCCTCATCGGCCTGATTGTCACCAACGTGGTGGGTTCCGCCACGGACGTGGTGGTGCCGGCAGAGAGCAAGACCATGGCCTGGCAGCTCATCTTCTGGTGCTCCGCACTCCCCGGACTGCTCCTGTTCTTCGGTGCCTTCAAGCTGAAGGAATCCCCCCGCTGGCTGTACCGCCGCGGCCGTGAGGACGAGGCCCTGCTGGCCCTGGCCGCAAACAACGGCGGAGAGGCCGCCAAGGAAATCCTGGCCGAGATGAAGGCCGCCGACAAGGCAGAGGAGGAGAAGAAGAGCCAGATGAAGGAAGCCGCCAAGGGCGATTCCCTCTGCCAGCGCAAGTATGTAATCCCCTTCATCCTGGCCGTGGTGGTACTGGCCTGCACGCAGGCTACCGGTATCAACTCCGTGCTCAACTACTGCGTGAAGGTGCTCCAGCAGTCCGGCCTGGAGGGTACCATGGCCAACTGGGCTGAGCTTGCCATCAAGGTGGTGAACATGCTCATGACCATTGTGGCCGTCTCCCTGGTGGACAAGAAGGGCCGCACCTTCCTGCTCAAGATGGGTACCGCCGGTATCATCGTGGGCCTGGTGGGCGTGGGCGCTGCCTTCCTCTCCGTGGAGAAGGGCCGCGTGGACGTGACCGACTACGTGAAGGCCCAGGTGGCAGAGGGTGCCTCCCTCAAGCTTTCCGTGGAGGACGTGGTGAAGCAGGCCGCTGCCGGCAACCCCGATCTGGTGAAGGACGGTGTGGTGGCAGATGGCGTGCAGCTCATTGTGACCTACAAGCAGGGCACCGGCTGGTTTGACAGCAACCAGGCCGTGGCAGAGAAGTTTGACCGCGCCCCGCAGCTGGACAAGGTGCAGGCCGCCGGCCTGACCTATGAGGACAACTCCATGGCCGCCGTGGACCTGGCTGCCGCACAGGCAGAGGCCAAGGCCGCCCTGGGTGCAGAGCAGAAGGCCAAGAGCACCGAGGCCACCAAGCTCTCCGACAAGATCCGCAAGGGCGACGTGACCGTGGAAGGTGACAAGGACGGCGTGGTGGCCGCCCTGCAGATGCTGGAGAGCGACAGCGACCGCGTCATCATCTCCCCCGTGTTCGACGAGCACACCGCAGAGCTGAAGCCCCTGGAGGTGAACCGCGCTGAGGTGGGCATGAAGACCTCCGCCACCACCGGCTGGATTGTCACCATCTTCTTCATCATCTACATCGCCTTCTATGCCGCCGGTCCCGGCGTGTGCGTGTGGCTGGCCCTTTCCGAGCTGATGCCCAACCGCATCCGTGCCAACGGCATGGCCATCGCCCTGCTCATCAACCAGGGCGTGTCCACCGCCATCGCAGCCGTGTTCCTGCCCTGGGTGGGAGCCATGGGCTACTCCACGGTGTTCTTCACCCTGGCCGCCTTCACGGTTGTCTACTTCATCACCGCTGCCTTCTTCATGCCGGAGACCAAGGGCCGTACGCTTGAGGAAATCGAGCAGTACTTCGCCACCGGCAAGATGGGCGAGAAGAAGGAGGAGGAACAAGCTTAACCTGCTCTCCGCAGTACTATACTACGAAACAGGCAGGGCTCCCGCACTCGGGAGCCCTGCTTTTTTCATGTATTCCTTGAGCGCACCGGCCCCCGGGGAGGAAATGTTTTTATGGAATTATTATAAAAAATAGCGTTTTTGGCTTTCATGGGTGATTTTATGATTGAAAAGGCGTGGGGCAGGGTGTAGGATGGTGGCAGCGCAACTAGGCGTGGAGGGGGGTATACTGCCCGCCTGCCGCCGCTTGCTACACCATTCTTCTTTCTTATGAACACGACATACAGCACTATTGATGCCAACGAGGCGGTGGCCTCCGTGGCATACCGTTGCTCGGAAGTGGCCGCCATCTACCCCATCACCCCGTCTTCCCCGATGGGTGAATCGGCGGAGACGTGGACCGCCGTAGACCGCAAGAACCTGTGGGGCACCGTGCCCAGCATTGTGGAGATGGAGAGCGAGGCCGGCGCAGCCGGTGCCGTTCACGGCGCCCTGCAGACGGGCTCCATGGCCACCACCTTCACGGCATCCCAGGGGCTCCTGCTGATGATTCCCAACATGTACAAGATTGCGGGTGAGCTTACCCCCTGCGTCTTCCACATTGCCGCCCGCGCCCTGGCCGCGCAGGGCCTTTCCATCTTCGGTGACCACAGTGACGTGATGTCCTGCCGCGCCACGGGCTTTGCCATGCTCTGCGGCGCCAGCACGCAGGAGGCCCCGGACATGGCCGCCATCTGCCACGCCGCCACGCTGAAGAGCCGCGTGCCCTTCCTGAACTTCTTCGACGGTTTCCGCACCTCCCACGAGGTGGGCAAGATTGCCGACATCTCCGACGAGACGCTGCGTGCCATGATAGACCAGAAGCTGGTGGACGAGTTCCACGCCCGCGCCCTTACGCCGGATGCCCCGGTGATCCGCGGTACCGCCCAGAACCCGGACGTGTACTTCCAGGGCCGTGAGACGGTGAACAAGTACTACAACGCCGTGCCCGCCATTGTGAAGGAGACCATGAAGCAGTTCGGCGAGCTCACCGGCCGCTGCTATGACCTGGTGGAATACATCGGCTCCCCGCAGGCCACCCGCGTCATCATCATCATGGGTTCCGGCGCAGAGGCCTGCCTGGAGACCGTGCAGGCCCTGGGCGAGGATGTGGGCGTGCTGAAGGTGCGCCTGTACCGCCCGTTCCCGGCAGAGGACATGATTGCCGCCCTGCCCAAGACCGTGCAGAAGATTGCCGTGCTGGACCGCACCAAGGAGCCCGGCAGCCAGGGCGAGCCCCTGCTGCAGGACGTGACGCAGGCCCTGTACGATGCCAAGGTGGCCGGCAAGCTGCCCTTTGAGATGCCCAAGGTGGTGGGCGGCCGCTACGGCCTGGGTTCCAAGGACTTTACCCCCGCCATGGTGAAGGGCGTGTACGACGAGCTCAAGAAGGACGAGCCCATGACCGGCTTTGCCGTGGGTATCGAGGACGACGTGACCGGCAAGTCCATCTCCTATGACCCGGAGTTCTCCACCGAGGGCGCCGACGTGACCCGCTGCCTCTTCTACGGCCTGGGTTCCGATGGTACCGTGGGTGCCAACAAGGACGCCATCAAGATCATCGGCAAGCACACGGACCTGTACGTGCAGGGCTACTTTGAGTACGACTCCAAGAAGTCCGGCTCCTCCACCATCTCCCACCTGCGCTTCGGTCCCAAGCCCATCCACAGTACCTATTTCATCCATAGCGCCAATTTCATTGCCCTTCACCAGCCCAGCCTGCTGAACATCCTGGACTTCCTGAAGAACGCGGCAGACGGCGCCACCTTCCTGATGAACACCTCCGTGGCCCCGGAGAAGGTGTGGGACTCCATGCCCGCCCGCATGCAGCAGCAGATTATCGACAAGCATATCACCGTGTACTGCATCGATGCCTTCAAGGTGGCCAAGGCCACGGGCATGGGCGGCCGCATCAACATGATCATGCAGACCTGCTTCTTCAAGCTCTCCGGCGTGATTCCCGCGGATGAGGCCATCGGCTACATCAAGGAGGCCATCAAGAAGACCTACGGCAAGAAGGGTGAGGAAGTGGTGGCCAAGAACATCGCCGCCGTGGATGCCACCCTGGAGAACCTGTACCTGGTGCCCCTGGGCACGGAAATCACCGGCCACGCCATCCCCCCCTGCGTGCATGGGGATGCCCCCGCCTTTGTGAAGGACGTGCTGGGCAAGATCATTGCCGGCGACGGCAACGACGTGAAGGTATCCGAGATGCCGGCAGACGGCACCTTCCCCAGCGGCACCACGCAGTATGAGAAGCGTGACCTGGCGCTCATGATTCCCGTGTGGAACCCGGAGAAGACGGAGACCTCCAAGGCCTGTATCCAGTGCGGCAAGTGCACCATGGTGTGCCCCCACGCCGCCATCCGTGCCACCATGGCAGACCCCGCAGACCTGGAGGGCGCCCCGGAGTCCTTCAAGTGCGCGGATGCCAGCAAGATGCACAAGAACTGGCAGGGCAAGAAGTTCATCATCCAGGTGTCCGCCTCCGACTGCACGGGCTGCACCCTGTGCTCCCGCGTGTGCCCCACGGCCAGCCTGACCATGACCCCCGCCGCCCAGGCACTCAAGCCGGAGGCGGAGAACTGGAAGTTCTTCGACCAGCTGCCTGACCCGGACCGCACCAAGATCACCAACACCCAGGTGCGCGACGCGCAGTTCCTGCGCCCGCTCTTCGAGTTCTCCGGCGCCTGCGCCGGCTGCGGTGAGACCCCCTACATCAAGACCCTCACCCAGCTCTTCGGCAACCGCCTGGTGGTGGCCAACGCCACGGGTTGCTCCTCCATCTACGGCGGCAACCTGCCCACCACGCCCTGGAGCCATGACAAGGACGGCCTGGGCCCCGCATGGTGCAACAGCCTCTTTGAGGACAACGCCGAATTCGGCCTCGGCTTCCGCGTCTCCCTGGACAAGAAGCAGGAGTACGCCCTGGAGCTGCTGGACGCTGCCGCCGCCAAGATCGGCGCGGAGCTGGTGGACGCCATCAAGCAGAACCCCCAGAAGACGGAGGCAGACATCCAGAACGCCCGTGAGACCGTGGCCGCCATCAAGGCCGCCTGCGGAGACGACGCCGACCTGGCTGCCCTGAAGGCACAGGCCAACTACCTGGTGCGCAAGTCCGTGTGGGTGCTCGGCGGCGACGGCTGGGCATACGACATCGGCTACGGCGGCCTGGACCACATCCTGGCTTCCGGCCGTAACGTGAAGGTGCTTGTGCTGGACACGGAGGTGTACTCCAACACCGGCGGCCAGTGCTCCAAGTCCACCCCGCGCGGCGCCGTGGCCAAGTTTGCCACCAAGGGCAAGGACCAGGTCAAGAAGGACATCGGCTACATGGCCATGACCTACGGCAACATCTACGTGGCCTCCATCTCCATGGGCGCCAACGACGAGCATGCCCTGAAGACCCTGGTGGAGGCAGAGGAGTATGACGGCCCCGCCCTCATCATCGCCTACAGCCACTGCATCAACCACGGCATCAACATGGCAGAGGGCCTGGACCGCCAGAAAGCCGCCGTGGATTGCGGCCGCCTGCTGCTCTACAACTACAACCCGGACAACATCAAGCAGGGCAAGAACCCGCTCTCCCTCAAGAGCAAGGCTCCCAAGATCTCTGTCCGCGAGGCCCTCGTCGGCCCCGATGGCAAGGGCGGCGAGAACCGCTTCCGCCTGCTGGCACGCAACAACAAGGCCGGCTTTGAGAAGCTCATCTCCCTGGAGGAACGCGACGTGAAGCGCCGCTGGAACCTCTACCAGGCCCTCGCCGGCATCGACTACTCCGCCGACGCCGAGTCCCCGGAGGCCTGATCCCCGCCACTGGTGTAGCAATTTCAGGGAGGGCAGCACACGCTGCCCTCCCTTTTCTCTTTCCCGGCAGGGAGGTACCACCGTGGTCCCCCGCAACACGCGTTGCCCATTTTGGCAACAGCTGGAAAAGGCGGCTTGATTTCCGGCGGGAAGGGGAGTATGATGCGGAATGTTCCAGCATGAGATCAACCATTCCATTTCCTGCCGTGCGGCGCTGCCTGTGTGCGGTGGTGCTGTGCCTGTGCCCGGCCCTGGCCACGGAGTACTGGGTGCAGGGCGTGAGCCGGGATGGCGGCTGGTATGATGTGAACAAGACCTTCACGTCGGCGGATGCCGATTCCCTGATGTGCTGGGCCGCCTCCGCCTCAAACGTGATGGCCTGGTGGCAGGACCACAACCCGCAGTATGTGGAGCTCTCACCGGATGCGCCCAAGAGCGCGGATGCCATTTGGCAGAGCTTCAAGGATGCGTTTGCCAATGGCGGCGGCATACCCGCCTACGGCATGCTCTGGTACTTGCAGGGGGACTATGACGAGGAGATGTTCCCCGCCTTCGACGAGGGCGGAGAGGCCCTGGGCGGGTACTTTGCAGAGGCTATCACCCGCATTTACGACGACTACCCGATTGAGCTTATACTGGACGGCATGGAGAAGTACAACTCCGCCACCTATGTTTCCCGCTACATCAAGGCCGCCCTGCAGCTGGGCTATGCCGTGAGCCTGGGCATATACGGCGACAATATGGCGCATGCCGTGACCCTGTGGGGCATTGATTTCAACGAGGAGACGCAGATGGTGGAGCACATGTTCCTCACGGATTCCGATGATGCGCGCTACTTTGACGAGCAGCAGGCCGCAGGGGCCGTGGGGCAGGCGGAGCCCGCAGAGGGGCAGGAGGGGGGCTACAACCGCCTTGCATCCCTCTTTACGGCCTCTTGCCGTGCCCTGCCCGTGGAGTTTGAGGTGTATATGGATGATACGCACACCACTACGGAATTCAGGGACCTGGAGCAGCTGGGGCTTTCCTTCACCCAGCCGGGTGGCAAGGTGTGGTATGACAATTCCGTGTATATCGGCAACGTCTCCCTCATCCGCACCACCACGGCCGTGCGCATCCCTGAACCCGCCACGGCCACCCTCTCCCTGCTGGCGCTGGCTGCCCTGGCCTCCCGCCGCCGCAGGGGCTGCTAGCCCCATCCCTGTCCCCATCCGCAAAAAAACCGCAGCATGCGGGGCATGCTGCGGCGGAAATTGGCGAGCGGGTCGAGGCCTGGGTTACATGTTCACCTGGTAGAGGGGCTTGTTGTTCCTCGGGTCGATGATGGCGAAGGCCTCGCGGTGGATGGAGGGGTCGCTGCGGAAGATGAGGCGGCCGGCGCACTGGCGCTCCAGCTCCATGAGCAGCTTGGAATCCTCGTTCTTGAAACGGGAGAGCACATCACTGTTCACCACCACAATCATATCCCCCACGGTATCATGGAAACGGGTGATGGTGGCTTTCAGCTGGCGCTGGATTTCCACGCTCATGGTCATCACGCTCTTGATACGGCCGCGGCCGTGGCAGTACGGGCAGTGGTCGTTCACAAAGTCCAGCAGGGATTCGTTGATGCGCTGGCGGGTCATCTCCATGAGGCCGATGGGGGTGATCTGCATCACCTGGGTCTTGGCCTTGTCACGCTTCAGGGCCTCCTTCATGGCCTTGTACACGGCCAGCTGGTCCTTGCGGTGGCGCATGTCGATGAAGTCCACCACCACCAGGCCGCCGATGTTGCGCAGGCGGAGCTGGCGTGCAATCTCCTTGGCGGATTCCAGGTTGGTCTCCAGGATGGTCTTGTCCAGGTCCTTGTTACCCTTGTTTCGGCCGGTGTTGATATCGATGGCGATGAGGGCCTCCGTCTCGTCGATGACGAGGTATCCGCCGCAGGGCAGGAGCACCTGGCGCTGGAAGGCCTCGTTGATCTGCTTCTCCACGCCCAGTTCCTCAAAGATGGGCTGCTTGCAGGGCAGGTACTGGATATGGCGCTTGGCACGGCGGGATATCTTGCCTGCAATCTCCTGCATGCGGGTGGTGGTCTCCTGGTTGTCGCAGACGATGTAGTCCACGTTGTCCGTCAGGAAATCACGGGCGGTGCGCTCTATGAGGTCCGGCTCACGGTACACGCAGCTGGCCGTGGGCTGGGAGTTGAACTTCTCCTCCACCTCCCGCCACTGGGTGAGCAGCATGGCCAGGTCACGCACAAAGTGGCGGAAACGCTGCCCCTGAGCCACCGTGCGCATGATGATGCCCATGCCCTCCGGCACGTTCAGCTTCTGCACAATCTGGCGCAGGCGCTGGCGTTCCTTCGGGTCGTCTATCTTGCGGGAGATGCCGAACTGGTCGGTGAAAGGCATTAAAACAATGTAACGCCCGGCCAGGGAGATGTTGGTGGTCACGCGGGGTCCCTTGGAGCTGATGGGCCCCTTGGTCACCTGGACCATAATCTCGGAGCCGATGGGGTAGATGTCCGGGATGTCCTTGCTGGTAATCTTTTTCTGCTGCTTGCGGGGGCGCCCCTCCTTCTGGATTTCCTCCAGGGAGGAGTCCAGGGCCAGGGGCAGGGCATCCCAGAAGTGCAGGAACGCGTTCTTTTCATAGCCGATGTCGACGAACATGGCCTTCAGGCCGGGTTCAATGTTCTTGACACGGCCCTTGAAAATCCCGCCGACGATATTTTCCTCACCCTCGCGCTCAATGCTGTATTCCTCCAGCACGCCGTCTTCCAGCAGGGCAGCACGGCGTTCCAGTTTCTCTGCATTGATCACGATGGTGGTTCCCTCCCGCGGGTTGCATTGTCCGAACCCGAAGAAGTGCTTCACTGTGTTAATCATTTTAGAAATAATGGACAAGGTTATGTGTTGTTGGTTTGTGGTTTCACCAGGGACAAACGAGATACCGCCTTGCCGGGGCGGCACGCATGGCCGGGGCGGCACCGGAGCCGGCCGGGTTTCACCCCGGGCGCGGACGCTGCCTCACCCTTGCGGGCGTCAGTCATACGCATCGAACACTGTCTCCGATTCCTGCAGGAACTTGCCGGTACCTTCCGCCACCGCGCTGAGCGGGTCGTCGGCTATGATAATCGGCAGCTGCGTTTCCTCGTGCAGCAAATCCGCAATGCCGCGTATCAGCGCGCCGCCACCGGCCACCACGATGCCCCGGTCATACAAGTCGCTCGCCAACTCCGGCGGGCAGTGGTCCAGCGTCTGCCTTACGGCATTGAGGATGATGTCGAATTTGTCCTTGAGCGCTTCTCGGATTTCCTCGGAGCGCACGGTGACGGTCTTGGGGAGACCGCTACCCCGGTCACGGCCCTTCACCTCCATCTGCAGTTCCTGCTGCAGCGGGTGTGCAGAGCCCACCTGAATCTTGATTTCCTCCGCCGTGCGGGGGCCCACAAGCAGGTTGTGGGCGGCCAGCATGTGGCGGATGATGGAGTCATCCAGTGCATCGCCGCCGCACTTTTCAGATTGGCTGTAGACGATGCCCGAAAGGGAGATGATGGCGACCTCGGTGGTACCGCCGCCGATGTCGACAATCATGTTGCCCACGGGTTCGGCAATAGGCAGGCCGACGCCGAGTGCGGCGGCGAGCGGCTCCTCTACCAGGCGCACGCAGGATGCGCCGGCCTCGCGGGCGGAAAGTTCAATGGCGCGGCGCTCCACCTCCGTAATGCCGGAGGGGTGGGCAATCAGCACGCGCGGGCCGCGCAGGCTGCGTTTCTGCCCGGCCTTCTTGATGAAATACTTCAGCATCTGCTGCGCCACCTCAAAATCGGCAATCACGCCGTCCTTCAGCGGGCGTATGGCCACCACGCTGCCGGGGGTGCGCCCCACCATGCGCCTGGCCTCCTCGCCCACGGCCTTCACCTCGTCTGCCTTCATGGCCACCACAGAGGGCTCCCGCAGCACGATGCCCTGGTCCTTGATGTAGACCAGCGTGTTGGCTGTGCCAAGATCAATGCCGATGTCATACGTGAACATGCGGGCAAGGTTCTTGAGGAAACTGAGCATGGGAAAGGTTGTAAGCGGTTGTATTGCTGGTTGTTGCGGTGCCTTCCGGGTGGTTCTCCCCGCCTGCGGGGAGCGTTTTCCGTGCCCGGCGGCACGCAGGTACGCGGCACTCCGCGTGTCACGTGCCTACGCGCATTATAGGAGCAGGCCCCTGCCATGTCAAACACTTTTTCCGTTCACATGCCGCGCGTGCGGTGCCTTGTTCCCGGTAAAAAGTGTGAAACGTGCAGTGAAACGCATGTTACAAGCAAAACGCGGGCAAAAAAGTGTGCGGAGTTGGCTTGCCAAACGGGCAGGAAAAGTGTAATATACGCGCGTATGAATACCTTAGCTGGCAAGACAGCAGTAGTCACCGGAGCCGGCCGCGGCATCGGCCAGGCAATCGCACGCCTCTTTGCGGCAGAGGGCGCCAAGGTGGCGCTTATCTCCCGCAACCCGGCATCCTGCAACGGCGCGGCAGACGCCATCAACGCCGAGTTCCCCGGCAGCTGCAAGGCCTACGCCTGCGACGTGGCAGACGCCGCCGCCGTGGACGAGTGCATGAAGCAGGTGCTGGCAGACCACCCTGCGGTGGATATCCTGGTGAACAACGCCGGAATCACGCGCGACGGCCTGATGATGCGCATGAAGGAGGCGGACTGGGATGCCGTGCTGAGCACCAACCTGAAGAGCGTGTTCCTGTGCTGCAAGGCGCTGATGCGCCCGCTGATGAAGAGCGGCGCCGGCCGTATCATCAACATGAGCTCCGTGGTGGGCATCGGCGGCAACGCCGGCCAGGCCAACTACGCCGCCTCCAAGGCCGGCGTCATCGGCTTCACCAAGTCCCTGGCCATGGAGCTGGCCAGCCGCCAGGTCACCGTGAACGCCATCGCCCCCGGCTTCATTGCCACGGAGATGACGGATGCCATCCCGGAGAAGGCGCGCGAGGCCCTGCTGGCCAACATTCCCCTGGGCAGCATGGGCCAGCCGGAGGACATCGCCCAGTGCGCCCTCTTCCTGGCTTCCGACGGCGCCCGCTACGTGACCGGCCAGGTGCTGGTGTGTGATGGCGGCATGTGCATGTAAGCCCCCGCCCTCCCCTGCATTTCCCATCCCCTGCGCGGTATTCTCGCGCAGGGGAATTTTTATGGCTGTTTCACACCAAAGTGTTGAAAAACGGAAGGAGACAGCTACACGGGCAAAGCTTCCGGGAGCGTGGCACCACGCCCGCCGCAAGGGCGGGGTTCCGTCTTTGGTATGCATGGCGGGTGTGCCGAGTCGCACTGCCGACCCGGGAACCCCGCCTAGCCACGCCGTAGCGGCGCGAAGGCGGGCGAACGGCGGGTGTGGTGCCGGCTCCGTAATGCATCAGTGGCGGGCCGTGATTCCATATTTTCACCACTAAGGTAGGACACAGCCATTTTCATTTGCAGCCCGGGCACCGCGCCTCCTGTACCGGGGGACCATCGCCGGAAATGTAGGGCGCGGCGGGGGCGATGGGGCTACGGGGTGTCTTGCGCGGCGGCCTTCTTTTCTCTCCATTGCCGGGTAGCCTTCTCGTACCACATGCGGGCTTCCTGCTCGTTCCGGGGCACGCCGTTGCCCCAGCGGTGGCAATCGCCGATGCCCCAGTGGGCATCGGGGTGCCCCTGTTCGGCGGCCTTGGTGTACCACTTGGCGGCTTCCTCCTCTCCCCGCGTGCCGCAGTCGGCCCACTGGCAGGCCTCGGCCAGGGCAAACTGCGCCTCCGTATGGCCTTGCCCGGCAGCTTTGCGGAACCATGCCAGGGCCTCTTGCCCATCCCGGGGCACGCCGCGGCCCCAGAGATAGCATTGGCCCAGGGTGTACTGCGCTGCGGCGTGTCCCAGTTCCGCATCCTTCCGGAACCACTTGATGGCCTCCTGCTCATTCTGCTCCACGCCGCGGCCCCAAAGGTAGCACTGCGCCAGCTCATACAGGGCCATAGGGTTTCCCCGTTCAGCCGCCGCATGGAGCCACTTCGCGCCTTCCGCCCCGTTCCGGGGAGTGCCGCGGAGGTAGCTCAGGCCCAGGGTGTACGGCGCTCCGGTATGCCCCTGTTCTGCAGCCATGCGCCACCACTTGCGGGCTTCCTGCTCGTCCTGCTGCATACCCTTTCCCAAAAGACTGCACCAGCCCAGCTTGTCCATGGCATCGGTATTCCCCTGTTCCGCAGCCTTGCGGTACCACCTGGCAGCTTCCTGAAAGTCCATGGTTAAGCCCAGGCCGTGGTAATAGCACCGGCCGAGTTCGCATTGCGCTGCAGCATCTCCCTGTTCCGCAGCCTTGCGGTACCACTTGGCAGCTTCCTGCAAGTCCATGGTTAAGCCCAGGCCGTGGTAATAGCACCGGCCGAGTTCGCATTGCG
>JAUNQN010000052.1:0-280 GCA_030536145.1 Akkermansia sp. | reverse complement strand
CTGCAGCATCTCCCTGTTCCGCTTTGGCTTGCAACTCCGGGGAATAGGCTGCCGTCGCCTGCCCGCCTGCGAGCAGGAGCGCGGCTGTCATGGTAATGATGGTCGTTTTCATTCTGCTGTGGTCACACATGCCCGTGTGGTTTCATATTCCTATAATACGCCGCGGCGGGGGGAATGTACAAGGAAAAATGGAAAAATTGACCGTGCGGCAAAAAAAATCCAACAAATTTCATTTTTTGCTGTGCATCCCGGATTTTCACGTGTTATAACTACATGAAGA
>JAUNQN010000051.1 GCA_030536145.1 Akkermansia sp. | reverse complement strand
CCAAGAACCGCCCCATCCTCTTTACCAAGGACGACAACAGCGTGAGCGTGGAATGCACTTACGACTACATGGGCCGCCGCGCCACCAAGAAAGTCACAACCAACGGCACCGTTACCCTCCACCAGCGCTACCTGTACCGCGGCTACTTGCAAATTGATTCGCCGCCGCCCCATCGGCGGCTCACCCCTGCGGGGCAACACCGCTCCGCGGGTTGTCCACCCGGCCTTACAGCCGTCGGCCGTGTTGCATGCTGCGACCTCCTTCGTCCCGCCCATCCCTGCATCTGGCTCATCACCTGGGACCCGACCCAAGATGTCGCCACCCGCCCCCTGGCCATCCAGAAGGACGGCACCTGGTACACCTACGGCTGGGACCTCACCAAGAACGTGTGGGAGGTATTTATGAAAAATGCATGAAAGGTTACCCACATTAACACATTATGAAAACGTTCCGAATAATATTATTGATTCTTTCATTGTCTGTTAGCGCATCTTGCGTTAGTAAGCCAAGTGAAAATCTTGTAACTATTGACTACTGCGGACAGCAAAGGTTGAGGCTAGATATGTCAGAAGAACATATGAAGGAGCTTCAAGAAGCAATAGAGATGGCCGCTATTCCAAGATATATTAATGGTAGAATTGCTAGTGTCCGTCCTGCGAACGACGAGAATCTCAATGGATATGGAATATGTATACAAAAAACTGATGGCAAACGTGTTTATGGATTTTTCTATAATAATATGCCATTTTCTATAGCTGCAGGCAGAAAAGAAATATATAACTTTAAGTATCTTTTATCAGAAAGAGATTTGATAACCATATACGAAATGATTCCTTCATGGAAGAATAAATGATGTTTTAGACGTGCTTAAATGGTGCACGCCTCGCCGCGCTCCTGCGCGGCGAGGCGATGCGAATCTCAGGGAAACTCTTTTCGGTAGACACACAGGGGGATTCTGTTATCCGTTTTTACTCAAAATGCAAAGCCGACCTGAAAATCGGCATAGGCCAGCGAGAGCCGGCTAAAGACAGGAGGGAACTTGAGCGGCAGGTATGCGAGCACATGGATGGGGTCAAGGCGAACCCGGAAAAGGTCGCTGCCTTTTTTCAAAAACAGAGTGTGAGATATGCAGCCGATTAGCGACACGTTATGCGTCTAGGTTAATATATACCCCGCGGCGGCAGCGCGTATGAGCAGTGTGCAGAGGCGGTGATGTTTTTGAGCCCGAAGGAAATGGACTATTATTTCGAGCCGGAGGGGAACAAGTGTAGCCATGAAAGGCAAACCGTCAACTGGTTGTTTGGTGAGGACGGGTTCATGCGGGGGGATGATATGGAGGAGGCTGCCGGATGGTGGGAAGACGAGTTCAGGCGGGGCAAGGCAGCAAACGCCTACAAGCTGGCGCACAGCTACCGCATGGGGTGGGTGAGGGACAAGTCGGCACGGGATGCCATACCCTTTTACCTGGCGGCCATAGAGTGCGGGGGCACCGGGAAAGCCCGTGCAGCGTTGCAGGCATTGATTAGCCTTGATTAGGGGGCGGCGGTGTGGTAGCATTTGCATGCACCCGTACATGAAAAGACTAGCCTGCATAGCGATGGCCGCCCTGCTGCTGGCGGATTGTTCCCCGGCACCGGTCAGCTACCCGTACACCGCCACTGTGGTGCAGCGCCGCGCCACGCTGAGGGACAACCTGCTGAACCTGCTGCCGGCGGAGCAGCGGGGCAGTGCCGCGGCGGTGGCAGAGGCCACCTGGCTGGCGGATACCTGCTACAAGGCGGCGGCGGCTATATCACGGGTGAATGATTCCCATTTCCCCGGCTGGGCGGGCAATGCGCTGATCAACAGCCGTTTCCAGGACCGCGGGCTGTGCTGGCACTACCAGCATGATATGTTCCGGGAGCTGCGCCGCCGGTCCCTTTCCTTTTTCCGCGTGGGCTGCTGCGTGAGGGACGAGGCGGAGGCCACGGAGCACAACTGCGTGTTCATTGCCGCCAAGGGGGCGCAGTGGCCGGATGCCTGGATTATCGATGCCTGGATGTGGAACGGCCGCCTGAAGGTGGACCCCGCCGCGGCGGCGGACCCGGACCGCTGGCATGAGTCTGCCCGCGTGTGCCGTGACCTGGAGTCCGTGTTCCCGGAGAACCACACGTACCCGGTGGAGTTCTGGGGCATGGTGCGCACGGCTAGCGGCAAGTACTCCTGGTTCTGGGTGCCGGAGTCCCAGGCATCGGAGCAGTACAAGCGCATGCTCCGGAATATAGCCGACGGTGAGAAGGAACACCCGGGAACACTTGTAAACTACTGATTTTGCTGCCATGAACAGAGTGAAACTGCTGTTGATAGCCGGTGCCCTGGCTGCCCTGGGGCTGAACTCCTGCATGAAGGCGCCGGATGTTTCCTATTATGACGACTGGGAGGTGAAGGCGGAGCGCCAGGACCTGTTCAAGCACCTGCTGGGCCTGCTGCCCCCGCAGCAGCAGTATGACCCCGCCGCCATGAAGGAGGCCACCTGGCTCACGGAAACGGCGTTCAAGGCGTCCATCTCCATTGCCCGGCACAACAATCCCAAGTACATGAACTGGCTGAACAACCGCCTGGTGAACACGGCCAACAACTCCATGGAGCGCGGGCTGTGCTGGCACTACCAGGCAGACCTGTACCGGGAGCTGCGCCGCCGCCCGCTCAAGTTTTTCTACCTGGGCTGCTGCACCAAGAACGAGGGGCTGAAGACGGAGCACAACGCGCTCTATATCCGCGCCATTGCCGGCGCGTGGCCGGATGTGGTGGTGCTGGACCCCTGGCAGGTGAACGGCCGCCTGACGGTGATTCACGGCAAGAATATCCTGATGGACAGGTGGAAGGACATGCCGCTGCTGCGCACCAACCTGGCCACGGTGTACAAGGAGAACCACTCCTACCCCATAGAGCACTGGGAGCGCGTGCAGAGCGACGACGACCCGCAGAGGTATGTCTCCATTTTTACGAAGGAGGGGCGGGAGAGCCGCCAGGGCCGCCTGATGTTCGAGAACATCGAGCGCGGCAAGAAGCTGCACCCCGGCAAGCTCACGGATTACTGATTTCCCGCCCGGCGGCACACATTTTCCTTGCCAAGGGGCGGGGTGTTCCCTTAAACTGTTCCCGTGCACCAGATTGTATTCAATGAGATAAGCGCCGCGGAAATCTCCGCTGTTCCCACGCTGGAGCAGCTGGAGCTCTTCTCTGCCTTCCAGGTGGATGAAGACAGCCTGAAGGATGCCGACGGCGAGGGGCGTTTCGGCGTGGTGGAGCGCGACGGGCGCAAGATTTTCCGTTTCCGGTTCAAGGACTACCGCATCTATTTCACCGTGGAGGAGGAGCGCACCGTGGTGGTGCAGCGCGTGCTGAACGCGGATTCCCTGAAGGATTTCCTTTTCCGCAGCGGTATGGGTGCCGGCAGCGAGGACCAGAAGCTGGGCGCCTCCCGCTCGTTCTGGAAGCTCATCGACGACGGTGAGCATGCCAACAGGAAGTAGGCCCCTGCAAATGAACGGCATGGCCGCAGCGCTCCTGGGAAAGCCCGCCAGAATAGGCGCGGTGGCACGGGTGACCCTTACCCAGCTGGTGCGCATGCGGCTGTTCCTGGTGCCGGCGGCGTTCTCCGTGCTGTTCCTGGCGCTGCAGTTCATACCGTACCAGGAGGGGCTGGGCATAGAGTTCCGCGGGGTGGCGCAGCTGGAGCTGCTGAAGGATATAGCCCTGGGCTGCATGCAGCTTTTCGGCCTGGTGTTCAGCGTGGCGGCCACGGCGCTGCTCATTCCGCGTGATACGGAGGACCGCATCCTCTACACCATCTTGTGCAAGCCCGTACCGCGGTTCGACTACCTGTGCGGCAAGCTGCTGGGGGTGTGGGGGCTGATTTTCCTGATGGTGCTGTTCATGGACGGCATGATGTGCCTGCTGGTGGGGATGAGGGAGGCCGCCATAACCGCAGAGCTCACGCAGGCCCTGGCGGCGGGCGGCTATTCCGCGCAGGACATGCAGCCCTACCTGGAGCAGGTGGCCGCCGCGGGGAACGATTGGAACACGCAGCGCGGCATCCTGGCCCTGCTGCTGAACTTCGGCGTGCTCACAAGCCTCACGCTGCTCATCTCCTGCTTTACCAGCGGCACCATCGTGAGCATCATCTTTGCCCTGGGGGCGTACATCATCGGCATGTTCCAGGGAAACCTCTTCAGCATCATCTTCAGCGGGCAGGGCATTACCCCCTTTATGCGCGGCATAGAGCATACGTTTGCCGTGTTTGTTCCTGATTTCAGCATTTTCACCGTGTCAGACAGCGCCGCAGGCGGTGCCGTGCTGCCGTGGGGCATGCTGGGCGGCATGGCACTGGTGGCGGCCGGGTACATGCTGGTGCACCTGCTTACGGCCACCTGGCTGTTCAAACGAAAGGAATTTTGACCATGGACTGGAACGAGTTTATCAAGAATACGGTGGCGCTCATGATTGTGCTGGACCCGGTGGGTGTGGCGCCGCTGGTGCAATCCCTGCTGCTGCCGGTGCCGCGCAAGCGCCGCCAGCGCGTGCTGCGGCGTGAGCTGGTCATCGTGCTCTTCCTGCTGCTGCTCTTCTTCTTCATGGGAGAGAATATCCTGGGCTACTTGGGGATTGACGACAGCACGCTGAGCCTTTCCGGCGGTATCATGCTCATGCTCATCGCCATCGGCATGGTGTTCCCGCGCGTGAACGTCATCTCCGGGGATTCCCAGCATGATTCCCAGAACTCAGAGCCGCTGGTGGTGCCCATTGCGGTGCCCATCATCGTGGGTCCGGCCTCCCTTACCACGGTGATGATCCTGGCGGCCAAGTGCCACAGCTCCGCCACCCTGGCGCAGAACGGCCTGAGCATAGTGGTGGCGTGGAGCGTGGCGGCGGTCATCCTGATGTGCTCACGCAAGATGCTGGCCAAGCTGGGCAACCGCGGCAGCGTGGCGCTCACCCGCCTGATGGGTACGCTGCTGGTGCTGCTGGCCGTGCAGATGATGGTGAACGGCTTTACCTCCTTTGCCAGGGATTTCATGAAGGGTGAGCCCGCCCTGAACCCCGCCGCCGTGCAGAACATGGCCCCCGCGGACCCGGAGGAGCAGCAGGCTGCCGCCCCCGCCGCGGAGAACAAGTGAAGTTCTACGCCCCCCCCGCCCATGGATGCCCCGGACCTGGAAGCGCTGGCTGCCGCCGGCCATGTGCCCGCCTGCATGCAGCTGGCCAAGCGCCTGATGCGCGGCCGCGGCACCGCGCGGGATTATGAGCGCGCCGTGGAGCTTTTCGACACCGCTGCCAGGGCAGGGGATGCGGATGCCCTGTACCGGCTGGGCAAATGCTACCTGAAGGGCCTGGGCTGCCGCCGGGATCCCTCCGGCGGCGTGAGCTGCCTGGAGCAGGCCGCCCGCCTGGGCCACGCCGGCGCCACCCTCAAGCTGGGGGAATGCTTTGAGCAGGGCACGGGCGCCCCCAAGAGCGCGGAAATGGCCGCGTACTGGTACCGCAAGGCCGCCTCCCGCGGTGATTCCCGCGCATACGGCCACCTTTGCCGCCTGGCCCGTGCAAGGTAGGGCAGGCCTGAAAAGAAAGGCACCTGTCTGCCGGGGCAGACAGGTGCGCTTGAAACCCGTTTGGGCGGGAGTGCGGAATCAGATCAGGTTCTCGCGCTCCTTGTCCAGGTAGTACTTGTAGGTGTCCACCTTGAGCTCGCCGCAGGCGGCCTCGTCGCACACGATGATGGCGGCGGGGTGCATCTGCAGGGCAGAGGCGGTCCACTTGTGGGAGACGCTGCCGTCGATGATGTGGGCGAGGGCGCGGGACTTGTGGTGGCCGTTGCACACCAGGAGCACCTCCTTGGCAGCCATGACGGTGCCGATGCCGACGGTGAGGGCCTGCTTGGGCACCTGGTTCACGTCGTTGTCGAAGAAGCGGCTGTTGGCGATGATGGTGTCGGTGGTCAGGCTCTCAATGTGGGTGGGAGCGGTGAGGGAGGAACCGGGCTCGTTGAAGGCCAGGTGGCCGTCCGGGCCCACGCCGCCCATGAAGAGGTCGATACCGCCGGCCTCCACGATGGCCTTCTCGTAGTCCTCGCACTCCTTCTTGAGGTCGGCAGCGTTGCCGTTGAGGATATGCACGTTCTCCTTCTTGATGTTGATGTGGGAGAAGAAGTTGGTCCACATGAAGGAGTGGTAGGATTCCGGGTGCTCCTCCGGCAGGCCCACGTACTCGTCCATGTTGAAGGTGATGACGTTCTCGAAGGAGAGCTCGCCGGCCTCGTACTTCTTGATGAGGGCACGGTACAGGCCCAGGGGGGAGGAACCGGTGGGGCAGCCGAGCTTGAAGGGCTTCTCCGGGGTGGGGTTGGCTTCGATGATACGCTTGGCCACATAATCGGCAGCCCAAGCGGACAGCTTGTCGTAATCAGGTTCGATGATAACGCGCATGGTGCTAGGAATATGGTTGAGATTTTTTTGGAATGCGGGCAACGAGCGTACCCGTTCCTGCACGCACAATATAGCAGAATATGCCCGGCATGTGAAGCATTTTCTATGAAACGGCCCTGCCGGGGCGGTGATTTTTCCGCTACCGGCCCAGCATGGCGGCTATTTGTGCGGCCAGTTGCGGCGCCTTGCTCCCTGCGGTGGCGGGCAGGGGGGTGAGCCACTGCTCCCGCCGCAGCCAGGTGCGCTGCCGCTTGGCGTACTGCCGGGTCAGCAGCGCTATGTCATCCCGCAGTTGCCTGGTGCGGGTTTTGATGAAATCTGCACTTTCACCGCCTGTTTCCTGCAGGTACTGCTGAATGTGGGAAAGGCCGAGTGTCTTGGCGGCGGTGGCGGAAAGGGAGAGCGGGTCCAGGGCGCGCACCTCCCCTATGGCCCCCTGGGCCAGCATGGAGCCGGTGCGGCGCAGGATGCGGGAATCCAGCTCCGCCGTATCACGCACAATGCAGAACCCGGGGCCGGCGGGCCCGTGCTGCCAGTTCTGCTGCCAGTAGGAGAGAGGCTTGCCGCCCAGCAGCACTATCTCCAGGTTGCGCACCACATAGCGCGGGTTCTGCAGGTTGGTGGCGGCGGCACCCTCCGGGTCCGCCTGCTGCAGGCGGCGCACGGCCTCCTCTGCCGGCAGGGCGGCCAGCTCCGCGCGCAGCGCGGGGTCGCCGGGCGGGGCAGGGGATATGCCGTGGCTGATGAATTTCACGTACAGCCCGGAACCGCCCGTGACAATGGCCCGCCTGCCGCGCGCGTGGATGCCCTGTATGGCCTCCTGCGCGCGCCGCGCGTGCAGGGCGGCATCATTGTTCTCCCCCGCGCCCATAAAGCCCACCAGGTGGTGCGGCACCCGTGCCTGCTCCCCTGCCGTGGGCGCAGCCGTGAGCACCGGCATTTCCCGGTACACCTGGTACGCATCCGCGCTCACTATCTCCGCATCCCCCAGCAGCTCCGCCAGCGCCACCGCCACGGCGGATTTCCCGGAGCCCGTGGGCCCCAGTACAAACACCGGCTGCTGGATGTGTGCGCTCATGTCAGTGGGAAAAAAGCTACCCGGTCAGGATGGTGACCGGGTAGCGTGAATTGGCTTTCAGGTATCCCGGCCGCTTACTTGGCGCTGGCGTGGTGCTCCTGGAGGGAGCATACGCCGGGGGTCTTGTCCTTGCTGTGGAGGATGGCGGCGGCGCAGGCGCGTGCGCTGGAGAGGTCCGTGGCGTAGGAGATGCCGTTGCTGACGGCGGCGGCGCGGATGGCCACCTCGTCCTCGCGGGCGTCGTGGGAGCCGGGGGTGTTGATGACGAAGGCGATGTCTCCGTTCTTGATGCGGTCCACGATGTTGGGGCGGTGGCCTTCCAGCACCTTGTAGGCGCGCTCGCACTCTATGCCGTTCTGCAGCAGGTGGATCATGGTGCCCTTGGTGCCGCAGATGTCGAACCCGGCCTTGGCGATGTTGCGTGCTATGTCGAGCACGTTGGCCTTGTCGCGGTCGTTCACGGAGATGAACACCAGGCCGTCCTTGGGCAGGGGGTTGAAGGAGGATACCTGCGCCTTCAGGTAGGCGATGTCCGGGTCGGTGTCGATGCCCATCACCTCACCGGTGGAGTGCATTTCCGGCCCCAGCACCACATCGATGCCCGGGAAGCGGTTCCAGGGGAACACGGCCTCCTTCACGGCGTAGTAGGGGGGGATGACTTCCTTGGTGAAGCCGAGCTCCTTCAGGCTCATGCCGCTCATGACCTTGGCGGCGAGCTTGGCCAGGGGCACGCCGATGGCCTTGGAGACGAAGGGGACGGTGCGGGAGGCGCGGGGGTTCACCTCGATGACGTAGAGCTGCTCGTCCTTGATGGCGAACTGGATGTTCATGAGGCCCTTCACGTTCAGGCGTGCGGCCAGTTCCTTTGCGGCGCGGTGCATCTCATTGTTCATGGCCACGGAGATGCGGGTGGCGGGAATCATGCAGGCGGAATCACCGGAGTGGATGCCTGCGGGTTCCACGTGCTGCATGATGGCGCCGATGACGCTGGTCTCTCCGTCTGCGATGACGTCCACGTCAATCTCCGTGGCGTTCTCCAGGAAACGGTCCACCAGCACGGGGCGCTCTGGGGAGGCGTCCACGGCCTCGCGCATGTAGGTGCGCAGCTCCGCCTCGTCATACACAATCATCATGGCGCGGCCGCCGAGCACGAAGGACGGGCGGACCAGCACGGGGAAACCGATGCGCTTGGCCACCTCCACGGCCTCCTCCTCATTGGTGGCGGTGCCGGCCTCTGCCTGCTTCAGGCCGATTTCATCCAGCAGGGCGGAGAAGTACTTGCGGTCCTCTGCCAGCTCAATGCTGCGGGGGCTGGTGCCGATGATGGGCACGCCGCGCTCCTGCAGGGCGGCGGCCAGGTTCAGCGGGGTTTGGCCGCCAAACTGCACGATGACGCCCCAGGGTTTCTCCTGGTCGCAGATGTTGAGCACGTCCTCCAGGGTCAGGGGCTCAAAGTAGAGCTTGTCGGAGGTGTCGAAGTCCGTGGAGACGGTCTCCGGGTTGGAGTTGACGATGATGGTTTCATACCCCAGCTCCTTCAGGGCAAAGGAGGCGTGCACGCAGCAGTAGTCGAACTCGATGCCCTGGCCGATGCGGTTCGGGCCGCCACCCAGGATCATGACCTTCTTCTTGTCGCTGATGCGGGCCTCGTTCTCCTCTCCGTAGCTGGAGTAGTAGTAGGGGGTGAAAGCCTCATGCTCCGCGGCGCAGGTATCCACCAGGCGGAAACAGGGCACAATGCCCTTGGCCTTGCGCTCGGCGCGCACCTCGTCCTCCGTGCAGCCGCGGGCCATGGCAATCTGGCGGTCTGAGAAGCCCAGCTTCTTGGCCTCCTTCAGGTCCAGGTCCTTCAGGTTCTGCCCGGCCTCCACCAGCTCCAGCAGCTGGTCCAGGAACCAGGGGTCTATCTGGGTCAGGTCCTGCACCTCGTCCAGCGTAAAGCCGTTCATGAAGGCGGTCTGGATCCAGAAAATGCGGTCCGCGTTCGGGATGGCCAGCTTCTTGCGGATTTCATCCTTGGAGGGGCACTGCGGGTCCTTGGCGTCGAATCCCAGGCCCCAGCGGCCCGTCTCCAGGGAGCGCAGGGCCTTCTGCAGGGATTCCTTGAACGTGCGGCCGATGCTCATCACCTCTCCCACGCTCTTCATGGAGGTGGTCAGGCGCTCGTCCGCCTTCTTGAACTTCTCGAAGGTGAAGCGGGGCACCTTGCACACCACGTAGTCGATAACCGGCTCAAAGAAGGCGGGCGTGACCTTGGTGATGTCGTTGTGCAGCTCGTCGAAGGTGTAGCCGACGGCGAGCTTGGCGGCCAGCTTGGCAATGGGGAAGCCGGTGGCCTTGGAGGCCAGGGCGGAGGAGCGGCTCACGCGGGGGTTCATCTCGATGATGACCAGGCGGCCGGTCTTGGGGTCCTGGGCAAACTGGATGTTGGAGCCGCCGGACTGCACGCCGATTTCACGGATGACGGCAAAGGAGGCGTCGCGCAGGATCTCGTACTCGCGCGCCGTCAGCGTCTGCGCCGGGGCCACGGTGATGGAGTCTCCCGTGTGCACGCCCATGGGGTCCACGTTCTCAATGGAGCAGACGATGACGCAGTTGTCCTTGCGGTCGCGCATCACCTCAATCTCCAGCTCCTTCCAGCCCAGCAGGGATTCCTCGATGAGCACCTCCGACACCGGGGAGAGGTCCAGGCCGCGGGTCACAATCTCCTCGAACTCCGCCTTGTTGTACGCCACGCCGCTGCCCGTGCCGCCCAGGGTGAAGGCGGGGCGGATAATCATGGGATAGCTGCCGATGACGTTCTTGGCGATGTCCCAGGCTTCCGTCATGTTGTGGGCCACGCCGCTGGCGGGCAGGTCCAGGCCGATGTTCATCATGGCCTCCTTGAAACGCAGGCGGTCCTCGCCCTTCTCGATGGCGTCGGCATTGGCGCCGATCATGCGCACGCCGTACTTCTCCAGCACGCCGCTGCGGTGCAGGGCCATGGCGCAGTTCAGCGCCGTCTGCCCGCCCAGCGTGGGCAGCATGGCATCCGGCCGCTCCCGCTCAATGATTTTCTCCACGTATTCCGGCGTAATCGGCTCAATGTACGTGTGCGGAGCCGTCTCCGGGTCGGTCATGATGGTGGCGGGGTTGGAGTTGACCAGCACCACCTCGTACCCTTCCTCGCGCAGAGCCTTGCATGCCTGGCAGCCGGAGTAGTCGAATTCGCAGGCCTGGCCGATGATGATGGGTCCGGAACCGACAACGAGAATTTTCTTGATGGAGGTATCTTTTGGCATGATGAGTGTAAACTTGCAGCTATATGCCATATCCGCGGCGGAAAAGCAAGCCTTTTTTCTCCCTCGCGCGCGAAGGGGCGGAAAAGGGCAGAGTTTAGGCTTGCCCTGCTGCGGCGGAACGGATAGAATGACGCATACACATGAGCAAGGAAACAACACCCGAACAAGACAAGGCCATGGCCCAGCGCCAGCGCGCGCTGGATGCAGCCATGCTCCAGATCCAGAAAGACTTCGGCGAGAACGCCATCATGCGCCTGGGGGACCACAAGACCATGGAGGTGGACGTGATTCCCACCGGCAACATCCTCATCGACCGCACCCTGGGCGTGGGCGGGTTCCCCCGCGGCCGCGTGGTGGAAATCTTCGGCCCGGAATCCTCCGGCAAGACCACCCTCACCCTCACCGTCATTGCCCAGGCGCAGAAGGCCGGCGGCCTGGCCGCGTTCATCGACGTGGAGCACGCGCTGGACCCCGCGTACGCGGCCAAGCTGGGCGTGAACCTGGATGACCTGCTGGTATCCCAGCCGAACAGCGGCGAGGAGGCCCTGCAGATTTGCGAGGCCCTGGTGCGCTCCAACGCCATTGATGTGATAGTGGTGGACTCTGTGGCCGCCCTGGTGACGCGCCAGGAGCTGGAGGGAGAGATTGGCGACAGCACGGTGGGTGCCCAGGCGCGCCTGATGAGCGCCGCCCTGCGCAAGCTCACCTCCCTTATCTCCAAGGCCCGCACCGTCTGCATCTTCACCAACCAGATCCGTGAAAAAATCGGTGTCATGTTCGGCAACCCGGAGACCACGCCCGGCGGCCGCGCGCTCAAGTTCTACGCCTCCGTGCGCTGCGATATCCGCCGCATCGGCCAGATCAAGGGCAGCGACGGCTCCGTGAGCGGCAACCGCACCAAGCTCAAGATTGTGAAGAACAAGGTGGCTCCCCCCTTCAAGGAGTGCGAGTTCGACATCATGTACAACGAGGGCATCTCCTCCACCGGCAGCCTGGTGGACCTGGCCATGGAGTACGACATCGTGCAGAAGCGCGGCTCCTGGTTCAGCTACAACGGCGGCCAGCTTGCCCAGGGGCGAGACGGTGCCAAGGAGGCCCTGCGCAGCAATCCCGACCTGTACGCGGAGATTGAGGCCAAGGTGCGCGCCAAGATGGATGGCACGGAAGCCTAAAGGCGCTCTCCCCGCCCTGTTGGGGCTTATCCTGGATACGGGGGCAGGTTCCGCCGCAGCGGCGGGGCCTGCCCCCTTGCCGTCCCTGCCGCCGCGCGGCGCCTGGGAAAGCGCGGATGATGTGGCGGCGTATGCCGCCGCATGCCTGGCGGCCCTGCAGCTCACGGGCTGGTCCTTTGGCTGGGACCGCGCCGTGCGCCGCCTGGGCTGCTGCCATTTCGGCAAGCGGAAAATCACCCTTTCGCGGTATTTCACCGCATATTACCTGCCTGTGGACCCCGCGCAGGTACACCGCACGCTGCTGCATGAGCTGGCGCACGCCCTGGCCTGGGTACACCGCCACAGCACGGGCCATGGCCGCTGGTGGCAGTACTACTGCCGGCAGCTGGGCATACCGGGGGAGCGCGCCACCACCCGCTGCGCGGATTTTACCCCCGCCCACCTGCAGCACCCGGCGCGCCCGCCGCGGTATGCCGTGGTAAACCGTGAGACGGGGGAGGTGTATGCCACCTACCGCCGCCGCCCCGCCCGCTCCCCGCAGCAGTGGCAGCACTGCTATATCCCCGGCAGGAAGGCGGAGACCCTGGGCATGCTCTGCGTGGTGGAACTGTAGGGGGGATTTACTATGTACCGGGTACTAGGTACGATTTGGAATAATGCGCGCCCGCAGGGCGCGGGGAAAGGGTTTGGCGGGGTGGTTCAACTACATTACCGCACTACCCATGCGTCCATCATGTCCCGTCTGCCCATTATGTGAAAAAAAATGACCGACTGCCGTGGAACGGACTTTGCGCGCGTACCCTCCTTGCAGCTCATCGGGAATTTAAGGTTGCATTGCCCGCGCGTATCTGGTACAATCGCGCCTGCGGAACCCCGCTGTCTGTATGGCCTTTTCCTTTTTCAACAAGTTACGCAACAAGAAGCAGCACCTGAAGCTTATCAAGCAGGAGCTTGACAAGGTGCGTGATGTCATTGCGCGGCAGGTTGAACCCTTCGGCCCCCATGTGCGCCCTTACATGGAGCACGTGTGCCGCGGCCGCGGCAAGATGATACGCCCCGGCCTGGTGCTGCTCACCGCTGCCGCCACGGGCGGTATCACGGAGAAGCATATCACGTATGCCGCTATGCTGGAGCTGCTGCACATGGCCTCCCTGGTGCATGATGATGTGCTGGACAAGGCTGACACGCGGCGGGACATAGCCACGCCGAACGCCCTGTGGGGCAATGAGCTGGCCGTGCTGCTGGGGGATACCATGCTGGCGCAGGCCATGGTGATGGGCGCAGAGCTGGGGGATTCCCGCTTTATCCGCCGCATGGCCCTGGCCACCCGTGAGCTGTGCGAGGGAGAGGTGGAGCAGAGCACCCGCCTGTGGGACATGGACATGACCCGCGCGGAGTACTATGAGCTTATCCGCAAGAAGACCGCCGTGCTCTTTGCCCTGGCCATGTTCGGCTCCGCCATGCTGCAGGGGCTGGATGAGGAGATGGTGGAGCAGCTGGAGCGCATGGGTACCCTGCTGGGTATTTCCTACCAGATTTACGACGACTGCCTGGACCTGACCGGCAGCGAGGACGCCGCCGGCAAGACCCTGGGTACGGATGCCGCCAAGGGCAAGCTCACGCTCCCGGTATTCTTCCTGATGGAGGCCAGCAACGAGGACGTGGCCGGCTATGTGCACGGCTGCGTGGCCGCCCGGCAGGAGATTGATTTCTCCCGCGTGCGCCACACGGAGGCTTTTGCAGAGGCTATCCGCCTTTCCGTGGCAGAGGGCCTTTCCCGCAATGCAGAGGCGCGCGAGGTGCTGTGGATGCTGCCGGAGAGCGAGGCCCGCAGTGCCCTGGCGGAGATGACCTACCGCCTGGACGAGATGCTGGAGGACTGCTGCCCCTGAACCCGCCGCCGCCCCCTTTCCCCGCAAGAGAGAGATGATGCTACGCCCTGAAAAGATGGTGCCGGAACAGCCGGGCCTGGCCGCAGACGTGTGGCAGAAGGTGTATGCCGCCGCGCAGGACGCCGCCGCACAGGAGCCCCGCCTGGCCGGCATGCTGGATGATGTGGTGCTCAGCCGCACCTCGCTGACGAATGCCGTTTCCGTGCGCCTGGCGCGCAAGCTCTCACGCCGTGACATGGGGCGGGACGACCTGGAGCCCCTGCTGCGCACCACGCTGAAAGCCAATCCCGTGGCCGTGGAGTGCATGGCGGCGGACCTGGCCGCCATCATGGACCGAGATGCCGCCTGCCACAGCATGCTGGAGCCGCTGCTGTTCTTCAAGGGGTTCCACGCGCTGGCCACGTACCGCGTGGCGCATATCCTGTGGGGGCAGGGGCGCTACATGCTGGCCCTGCTGTTCCAGAGCATTGTGAGTGAGGTTTTCGGCATAGACATCCACCCCGCGGCGCAGATAGGCTGCGGTATCCTGCTGGACCACGGCACCGGTTTTGTGGTGGGTGAAACCGCCATTGTGGAGAACAACGTATCCATGCTGCACGAGGTGACCCTGGGCGGCACCGGCAAGGAGAAGGGCGGTGCCCGCCACCCCGTGGTGCGCAGCGGCGTGCTCATCGGCGCCGGGGCCAAGGTGCTGGGCCGCGTGGAGATCGGGGAAGGGGCCAAGGTGGCCGCATCCTCCGTGGTGCTGGACAACGTGTGCCCGCACACCACCGTGGCCGGCGTGCCCGCCGTGCCCGTGGCCGGCGCCCCCTGCGGGGAGGCGCCCGCACTCTCCATGCAGCAGCGCCTTTCCACACCCTCAGGCTTATGATTCAGGAACTGGATATCCACCTGCCCCTGGCCGCCGCCCTGCGTGAGGACGCACGGCGCAAGGCCGTGGCCCAGAAATTGCAGATTTCTCCCAAGCGCGTGCTGGGCATGCAGCTGCTCAAGGAGAGCATCGACGCCCGCCGCCGCCCCATCTGCAAGCAGCTGCGCCTGCGCGTGGGTATAGATGAGGAGCTGCCCCCCGTGCCCCTGCCGGAGCGCCATTACGCCCCCGTGGCGCAGGATGCCCGCCGCATCGTCATCGTGGGCAGCGGCCCCGGCGGCCTCTTTGCCGCCCTGCGCTGCCTGGAGCTCGGCATGCGCCCCGTCATCCTGGAGCGCGGCAAGGACGTCTCCGCCCGCCGGTTCGACCTGCAGCCCGTGAACTGCCGCGGCTACGTGGTGGAGGATTCCAACTACTGCTTCGGTGAGGGCGGCGCCGGCACCTTCTCTGACGGCAAGCTCTTCACCCGCGCCACCAAGCGCGGCCCCGTCATGGAGGTGTACGAGACTTTCGTGGCCCACGGCGCCTCCCCGGAAATCCTGACGGACGCCCACCCCCACATCGGTTCCAACAAGCTGCCCAACATCATCAAGGCCATGCGCGCCAGCATCATCGCCGCCGGGGGAGAGGTGCATTTCCAAACCCGCGTGTGCGGCCTGCTCAAATCCGCGGACGGCAAGCGCCTGCTGGGCGTGCGCACTGCGGATGGGCGGGAGTTCACCGGCCACGCCGTCATCCTGGCCACCGGCCACAGCGCGCGTGATGTGTACCGCATGCTGCAGGAGCAGGGCGTGCGCCTGGAGCGCAAACCCTTTGCCGTGGGCGTGCGCATAGAGCACCCCCAGGGCCTGGTGGATGCCGCCCAGTACCACCTGCGCCCCGGCCAGCCCAGGCCGGATTCCCTGCCTGCCGCACGCTATGTGCTGGCCACCAAGATACGGGAGCGCGGCGTGCACTCCTTCTGCATGTGCCCCGGCGGCTTCATTGTGCCCGCCGCCACAGAGAATGACGAGGTGGTGGTGAACGGCATGTCCCTCTCCCGCCGCAATTCCCCCTTTGCCAACTCCGGCTTTGTGGTCACCGTGGAGCCGGAGGATACGGATGCCTTCCTGCCGGAGCACGGCGTGCTCTCCGGCATCGCGTACCAGAAGGCGCTGGAGATTGCCACCTCACAAGCCGGCGGCGGCATGATGAAAGCCCCCGCCCAGCGCGTGGTGGACTTCCTCGCCCACCGCGTCTCCCAATCCCTCCCCAAGACCAGCTACCACCCCGGTATCACCCCCTGGGACCTCCACGCCCTCCTCCCCCGCAGCGTCTCCACCCGCATGCAGGAGGGCCTGCTGTTCTTCAACACCAAGCTCCGCGGATTCGCCGGCGAGGAAGCCCTCCTCATCGGCTGCGAGACCCGCACCAGCTCCCCCGTCCGCATCCCCAGGGATAACGCCTCCCTCCAGCACCCGGACCTCCTAGGCCTCTTCCCCTGCGGTGAGGGCGCCGGCTACGCCGGCGGCATCGTCTCCGCCGCACTGGATGGCCGCCGCTGCGCAGAGGCCGCCGCCGCCCTTTCTTGACCTTTTTCGCAAAAAAAATGCAAAAAATAAGAAAAACGGCTTGACTTCACCGCCCGTAGGGTGTATACTGAGCGCGTTCCAAGCAACACAGGGATATGGTGTAATTGGCAACACATCGGTTTCTGGCACCGCTATTTGGGGTTCGAGTCCCTATATCCCTACTAAAGGCCGCAGCAAACGCTGCGGCTTTTTTTTTATGGTACTGGCTCACGGAATCCGCACATGACCCGCGTGCTCACGGAGTTTGGCTGGGTGCGGGAGCTGAATGAGGGTGTGCCCAGGATGTATGCGGAGATGCAGGATTTTCTCCTGCAGCAGCCGGAGTATGAGGCCAAGCCCCTGACAGTGCGCTTGACCCTGGGCAACAATATCGGGGCGCGTGCCCTGCGTCGGCAGGATTATGCCAAGTCTATGGTGGGCGTGGAATGCTTGAGTGATGGTGCGCGCAAGATTCTCACGTTCCTTGCGGGCAGGTTGCATGCCGGGTCGGCGGAGATTGCGGAGTACTTGGGCAGGAACCGCGCCACGGTGAACAAGCGGCTCAAGAACCTGATGGAGATGGGGTTGGTCAAGAGTTACGGGGAAGTGCATGACCCTACCCGTATCTATGATTTGGCTGCCCTGGTGTAGGTTCGGCGCAAGTTCGGCG
>JAUNQN010000050.1 GCA_030536145.1 Akkermansia sp. | reverse complement strand
AGAAGCAGGACGGCAACGACCAGAAGGACGACCAGCAGAAGGAGCAGCAGCCTTCCCCCGGCCAGATGCAGCAGGCCAAGATGACAGAAAAGGACAAGGCCCGCCAATCCGCCGCAGACGTGCTGCGCATGCACCTGGACGAGGAGAAGGGTTCCCCGATTCCCCACCTGCCGGAAGACAAGGTGCGCACCCCGAGCAAGGATTACTGATACCATTTCACCAAGACACATGTACAGATACCTCATCACCCTCATCACCGGAATGCTGGCCCTCACGGCGGGCCGGCTGTGTGCAGAGATAGAACCCCTGTGGTCCACGGGCGTGGCCCTGCCGGGGGAAAAAGTGGTGCTCTACCTCATTGACACGGATATAGAGAACGACCTCTTCCTCATCCACAAGAAGCCGAAGGTAGAGCATGCCCAGGTGGACCTGCGCCAGCCGCAGTCCGGCCCCAATCCCCTGGACCAGCACCGCCGCAACGCAGAGGTGTACCCCATCATCATCACCCCGGATACCCAGGGCACCATACGAGTGAAGGACCTGGAGGTGGAATACAAGAACGGCCGCAAGGTGAAGGTGGACGTGCCGGAGCTGCCCGTGGTGCCCACCAGCAAGGTCCAGTGGCAGACCTCCCCCATCAACTACGGTGTCATCTGGTACCCCTATGTGGAGAAGGACGGCTACGTGGACCAGGAGGTGAAGGTGGCGCTCAAGTTCATGCTGCCCGCCGGCTGCATGGTGCCCATGCCCCCGCAGTTCCACTCCGTGGGCGTAAAGACCGGCACCTTCCACAACCCGGTGGAGGGCGTGGCCTCACTGGTACACAAGTCCCTCTTTGACAACACGGTGGCCTATGCCAAGGGCAACAACTGGCTCACGGAGGATTTTGTGGGCAGCTACACCCCCTTCCGCGAGGGCAAGTCCGACATTGCCGGCACCGCCGGAATCGTGCAGGCCAGCGGGTTCTTCACCTCACAGGCAGAAGCCAAGCTGCCCATCTTTACCACCAGCGCCCTGCCCCTGCCCCCCGGCACCCCGGCGGACTACGCCCACGCCGTGGGCAGCTACCGCATGCAGGCCAGGACAGAGGCCAAGGACCTGGCCATGAACGAGGCCGTGGAGGTGGAGGTGACCGTGTACGGCACGGGCAACTTGGAGCAGCTGCCTGCCCCCCAGCCGGAGGATGCCGACAGCTGGAAACTGGTGCCCGCCACCCGCAAGCCCATCCTCTCCTCCAACGGTGAGACCATCGGCGTGACCTTCACCCAGCTCATGCGTCCCACCGCAGAGGTGGGCGGCATTCCCGCCTTCCATTTCAGCTATTTCAACCCTGCGGAGCTGGAGTACCGCCAGGTCATCAGCCAGCCCATAGCCCTGCCCTGGCGTGAGACAGAGGCCAGCGGAAGCGGCATGCAGGCCACCGCCGCAGAGCCGCCCCCTGCGGGTACCGTGCCCGTGGCGGAGATGACGGACATCTACGGCTACGTGCCCTCCGGCAGCCTGTGGTCCGCCGTGTACAGCCTGCCGCGCCAGCTGTGGCTGCTGCTCTACCTGCCCGCCCTGGCCCTGCTGGGCACCATGGCCGTGCGCGCCATGCTGCGCCGCTTTGCCGCAGGATCCGCCCAGCGCGCCCTGAACCGTGAGCTGGATGCCATTGCCGCCCGCAAGGACAACCTGGACTTCCTGAAAGCCGTGGGCGGTTTCATTGAAAGCCGCATTGATTCCGCCGCCATGAATCCCGCCCTGCAGGATATACTGAACCGCCGTGATGTGGAGGTATACCGCCCGGATGCCCACACGGAGCTTACCCCTGCGGACCGCAGCCGCATGATGAAGGCCGTGCGCAAGGCCCTGGCCGCCGCCGGCACCACGGCCGTGCTGCTGCTGGCCGCCCTGCTGCCGCCTAGCCACGCCTCAGAAAGCACGGATGCCGCACAGGAGGCCTACCGGGCCAACCAGTACAGCAAGTGCATGGAAATCCTGAACAACCGGGTGAACAGCATAGAGGATGCCGCACAGGAGTACAACCTGGGCAACTGCCACTACCGCCTGAAGAACCCGGGAGAGGCCGCCTACCACTACGCGCGCGCCCTGCAGCTCAATCCCTCCTTTGCAGAGGCCCGCGCCAACCTGGGCTTCATCCAGCGCAAGGAAGGCGCCATCCTCCCCCTCGGCAGCGCGCCGGACGAGGTGTTCACCTTCCTCTCCGCCGGGCGGCTCTGGATTGTCACGGTCATCTGTACTGCCATCCTTTCCTTCTGCGTGGCGCTGCTCATCTACCGCCGCAGCACACCGCACAAGCCCTGGCTGAACGCCTGCACGGCGGTCTCCGCCCTGCTGAGCCTGCTCTGCGGCGCAGACTGGGTGTACTACTGCACGCGTGAAACACCGGATATCTCCTACCTGCCGGCGGCAGACACGGCCTATGTCATCACCACCACCCCCGCCCGCAGCGCGGCGGATGCAGAGGGAGCCATGGTGGTTACCCTGCCGGCCTCCACCCCGGTGCACCTGCTGGCGCAGCGCGGGGAATGGAGCTATGTGGAGACCTTCACCGGCGTGCGCGGCTGGGTGGCAGCCAAGGACGTGCGCGCCCTGGTACCCGGCAGCACGCCCAAAACCCCGGTCATCATCCGCTGGTACTGATTCCCCCTCCCCCCGCGCCATGCACCGCCTGCTCCGCATCACCACCCGCTCCGGCAGGCTGCTGGCGGATGCCCTGCTGGCCGTAGGCCTGCTCTGGGCACTGGGGCTGCTGGTATACCAGCCGCTGTGCCTGCTGCCCGTGGCAGCCATGGCGGGGCTGGCCCTGTGGCTGTGGCGCCGCCGCCCCGGCAGCACGCTGCCCCTGCGTGCCTGGCTGTGGGTGCTGTTCCTGCTCTGCGTGTGCATGTACCAGCTGCTGCCCGTGCCGCGCGGTCCCTGGCAGCAGCCATGGGAGCACCAAGCCACCTGCAAGCTGGACGGCACACTGCTCACCGTGGAGGGCATGCGGGATTTCCGCTACCGCACGGAGGACGACTACACCCCGCGCTACATCACCCGCACCTTTGACCTCACCCGCCTGCGCGGCGTGGATTTTGCAGAGTGCCGCTGGGATGGCCACACCGCCATCTGCCACACCATGGTCAGCTTCTCCTTTGCGGACGGCAGCCACCTCGTCGTCTCCCCGGAGACCCGCCTGCCCCGCGGCACCGCCCAATCCGCCCTGGGCGGCCTGTACAAGAAATACGCCCTCACCTACGTCATCGGCACGGAGGACGACATCTTTGCCCTGCGCACCAACTACCGGCACGAGGACCTGTACCTCTACCCCCTGGACATCACCCCGGACCAGGCCCTGGCCCTCCTGGTCAGTACCCTGGACCTGGCCATGGATGCCAACTCCGCCCCCTCAGCGTACAACGTGTTCACCGCCAACTGCTCCACCGGCTTCATCAGCCTGCTGCACCGGTTCCTGCCCGGCCTGCAGGGGCACTACCCCGGCCTGCCCGTGCACAATTCCCTGATTGTGGATATCCTGTACAACCACCACTGCCTGCAGACCCGCCCCGGGGAATCCCTGCCGCAGCTCCGCAAGCGCGCCGCCACCGGCTATGATATTCCCGCCAGGAACTACTCCGCCTTCCTGCGCGCGCGCTTGGAAAAGTAGCCGCGCACCAAGCGCCGGGACCTGACCTTTTTCCTTGATAACGGGGGCGGCTGCGCGTATAATGCACGCGTGATAGCAGATACGGAAATCCTGATACCCCACACGCAGGCGGAAATGCTGGTTACGCTTTTCTGCCTGGTGTTCTGCCTGGCCCTGTGGGGGGCGGGTGCGCTGTGGCAGCGCTGCACGGCAGCCCTGCCCCCGGTTCCCCAGTTCCCCGGCAGCCTGTTCCCGAACGTGTGGGACCAGCTGCTCACTCTGGCCTTTATCTGCTTCTTTACCGCCCAGGTGCTGGTCAAGGATGCTCCCGGTGAGGAATCGGGAGACCTCTCCATCACGGCAGCCGTGCTGCTGCTGTTCAGCCAGGTGCTGGTGTACGCCCCCATGCTGGCCCGCTATTTCTCCCTGCCGCGCCGCCCCCGGCCTGCCCTGGGTGCCGGCACAAAGGCCCTGATGGTCATCGGGGCGCTGGCTGTCATGTACACCGCGGCCGGGATTACGGAAGCCTGCGGGCTGAACGAATGGCTGATGCGCGTGACCGGCTGCCCGGACCGCCAGGACGTGGTGCAGGCGCTTTCAGAGGGCGGCAAGCCCGTACGCACCGCCACCATTGCCCTGATGGCCGTGCTGCAGGCTCCCGTGTGCGAGGAGTGCGCCTTCCGCGGATTCCTGTACACCATCCTGCGCCGGTATGCCGGCAGGGGCTGTGCCATGGTGGCGGCGGGCCTGTTCTTCGGGGCCATCCACTGCTCCCTGCCCCAGCTCCTGCCGCTGGCCGTGTTCGGCATGGTGCAGTGCTGGGTGTATGAGAAGACCCGGTCCCTGGCCCTGCCCATTGCCATCCACATGATTTTCAACGGCCTGGCCTGCCTGGCCCTGCTTGCGGGCATGGAATGAGCTCCCTCTCACAGCTGGGTGAAAATGCCGTGCTGGAGCGCCTGCTGCGCTCCCTGCCCACCAATCCCGCGCTGTTGACAGGCCCGGGGGACGACTGCGCCGTGGTGCAGCGTGATGCCGCGTGGGATACCCTGCTGAAGACCGATTGCGTGGTGGAGGGCATCCACTTTACCCCGGATACGGAGCCGGAGCGCATAGGGCACAAGGCCCTGGCCCGAGCCGTGTCTGACATAGCCGCCATGGGCGGCTTGCCGGAGCATGCACTTGTTACCCTGCTGGTGCACCCCGGCCGCCCCGTGGAGCTGCTGGAGGGCCTGTACCGCGGCATGGCCCCTCTGGCCGCGCAGTACGGCATCTCCCTGGCCGGGGGAGAGACCTCCTCCCTGCCGCAGGACGGTCTGGCCGTCTCCGTGGCGCTCACGGGCCGTGTGGAGCATGGCCGCGCCGTGCTACGCTCCGGCGGCAGACCGGGGGATGTCATTTGCGTGAGCGGCCGCCTGGGCGGTTCCTTCCCCAGCGGGCGGCACCTGGATTTCCAACCGCGCGTGCCCCTGGCCCGCGCCCTCATGGAGGCCGGGCTGGCACCCTCTGCCATGATGGACCTTTCCGACGGACTGGGCACGGACCTGCCGCGCCTGGCCGCCGCCTCCCAGTGCGGGTTTGAGATAGCCCCCGCCGCACTGCCCCTGCACCCGGGCTGTACCCCGGAGCAGGGAATAGGGGATGGGGAGGACTATGAGCTGCTGCTCTGCTTCCGCCCGGAAACCTATGCCCGGGTACGCTGCATGGAGTGGCCCACCCCCGTCTCTTCCATCGGTTTCCTGACCCCCGGCGGGGCTGTGGAACTTGCCCCCGGCTGGCAGCACTTCGCCCGCTGAAACCCCTTGATTTTCCTATGCCGATGCACCCCTGTGCGCCCTTGTGCACTCATTGTTAAAAATAGTTTTGTTACCTTATAATCAATACTTTACGCGCTTGCTAAAAAATGTTCCACAGAGATTTTTACCCCGCCGCCCGGAGTTCACGAAACTATCAAGGTTTGTTAACTATCGAGCCGTTCCAAACGGATTTTTTTTCTCTTTGTGGAACGCTGATGGAACACGGGAAACAGGGAGGGTGGAAAAACGCCCGCGCAAAAAATCCTTTTGCAAAACCCGGTCTGGTGGCATAGTTCACCCCGCACCCCGCCGAACGGGGAGAGAGAAACAGAACAGACCACACAACAACGCAACGATGGAACGAGAGGAACAGCTGAGTCGCATCTGGCAGGATATTGTCAGCGACATGAAGAGGATGGAGGGAGGAGAGTCCTATGGAATCCCCGCGTATGTGGAACCCCTTTCCCTGGTGGAGGACACCGGGTCTGTGCTCAAGCTCTCCTACCCGGCGGACATGCTCATCGACTGGGTGGAGATGAACTACCAGGACCGCATCATCTTCTCCGCCACCAAGGTGCTGGGTTCCCCCCGCAGGCTGGAGTACGTGAGCGAGGGCACCCCTGCCCCTGCGGAGGCCCCTGCGGAGCAGCAGCAGCTTGCCGCCCTGCCCCCCGTGCCGGCCAGCCCGCCCCCTGCCCCGGCCAAGAAGCACCGCGGCACGTCCAGGCGCAAGCAGAACTTCGTGAGCGGTCTGAGCGCCAACATGAGCTTTGAGAACTTTGTGGTGGGATCCAGCAACGGCTTTGCCGTGGCAGCGGCCAAGGCCTGCGCCGCCTGCATGGAGCAGATGCCCTACAACCCCCTCTTTATCTATGGCGGCCCCGGCCAGGGCAAGACCCACCTGCTGAACGCCATCGGCAACGCCATCCTGGCCAAGAACGAGAACGCCCGCGTACTCTACCTGACCAGCGAGGTGTTTGCCAACGACTACATCGACGCCATCTCCAAGGGTGCCACCGCCATCACGGAGTTCCGCCGCAAGTACCGCAAGGCGGACGTGCTGCTCATCGACGACGTGCAGTTCCTGGGCCGCGGCTCCAAGACGCAGGAGGAGTTCTTCCACACCTTCAACGCCCTGCTCGGCAGCGGCAAGCAGATTGTGATGACCTCCGACCGCCCCGCCGGGGAGATTGCCAACCTGGAGACCCGCCTCAGCACCCGTTTCCAGCAGGGCATGACGGTATCCATCACCGCCCCGGACCCGGAGATGCGCCTGGCCATCCTGAAAAACGTGTGCCGCCAGTGGAACAGCGACCTGATTTCAGACGAGGTGCTCAAGTTTGTGGCCCGCAACGTAAGCTCCTCCGTGCGCGTGCTGGTGGGTGCCTGCGTGCGCCTGGTCACCTTTGCCTCCTTCTCCCGCCGCTGCCCCACCGTGCAGGAGGCCCGCCAGTACATCCACGACCTGCTGCGTGAGCAGCGCAGCCGTGACAAGGTGACGGTGGAGGATATCCTGGAGATGATAGCCAACGAGTTCGACGTGCGCGTGGCAGAGCTGAAAGGCAAGCGCCGCACCGCAAACGTGGTGCAGCCCCGCCAGCTGGCCATGTACCTGGCCCGCAAGCACACCTCCTGCTCCCTGCAGGACATCGGCGCCGCCATCGGCGGCCGCAGCCACGGCACCGTCATTGCCGCGGCAGGAAAGGTGGAACAGGGCATCAAGGAAAATCCCGCCCTGGCAGCCATGGTGGAGAAACTCAGCGCCGCCCTGGCCTGACCCGCCACCTGCGGATAACAAATCCAAAATCTTAAATCCTAATTCCTCAATAATCAGGAATGCGGCTTATCCTCCTCTGAGGTCTCCACTTTCTTCTCCGGCTCACGGGTAGAGGCATTCAGCGCGTCCTCGAACTCCCGGCGGGCCTTGCCGAATTCACCGATGCTGCGGCCAAGGGCACGGGCGATGTCCGGCAGGCGCTTGGCACCGAAAACCAAGAGACAAACCAGGAGCAGAATACCCCACTGCAGCGGGGAGGACAGGATGGCCAGCATGTTCATGCCCGTATTCTACCGCCCATCCCCCTGCACTGGCAAGCAAAAAGCGGCGGCAAAAACACGCCATGCCGTGGAAAACATGCTTGAAACCGCACGCCAAAGGAGTATACTCTGTGCAGCTGAAAGCTTTCTGTCTATGAACAACATCCATAAAATCGCCGCCCTGGCAGCCCTGGTTGCCGTTCCCGCCATTGTTTCCTCCTGCGCCGACGACGTGGTGGACAGCTCCGCCACCAAGGCCGTGAAGAACTACAACGAGAACTTCAACGAGTTTGCAGCCGCCATGAAGGACTGCAACAAGGAGAACGCTCCGGAGTGCGCCAAGCGCATCGCCAAGTCCGCCAAGGCCATGAAGCGCCTGGCCGCCAACTACTCCAAGCTCTCCGATGCCCAGAAGCAGCGTGTGCACAAGATCATCGAGGCCGATGCCAAGGCCAAGAAGGGTGCCAGCCCCCTGCAGGCCGTGGCGCTCAAGCTCCGCGTGGAGAATGAGAAGTTCTACAAGTGCAAGGAGCTCAAGAAGGCCATCGAGGAGTTCGAGGCTGCGCTCAAGCAGATGGAGCTGTAAGCCGCACCCAGCCCCCCTTTTTCCGCCCGGCAGGCAGCCAGCCCGCCGGGCTTTTTGCGTACCAGCACCCCACCTTTCTGCCGGGGGACGGCGGTGGCTCACCCCAGGCATCCGCTTGCAGACGCGGGACGTTGCAGATATGCTGGGTCCTGCCCGGAGGGGAACTGCCCCGGGCAGCAATGACAATGAGTACGAGAGAAGAGAAAGAGACATGGCTGGAAGGGATGCTCCGCGGCTGGGGTATCCGGGAGGTGTGGGCCAAGGTGCTTGCGGGTGCTATCCTGGGCGCCATGGCGGCCCTGGGTGTGCTGGGCTCCGCCTCCTGCAGTGCCGGCAGCGCTGCCAAGGCCGCATACGTGCATGGCGTGATTCACCGGATTACGGGCACGCCCTGCTGCATGACACCGCAGAAGTAAGGCATGCATGCAGGCGCGCACCCCCGGCATGACGGAGAACGGGGGTGCGCGCGTTTTTTTGGGGCAATGCGTGTGAAAAAACTTGCGGTGCTGCTGCATTTGGAGTTTGCAGTCCTGCCTTTTATATGCTAGCATACTAGGTAATACGCATCACCATACCTACAAGCCATGAAGCGCACTCTTATCACCCTGGCCCTTACCGCCTGCCTGGGCACGCTGGCCTCTGCCAAGCAGCTCTACAATATCACCCTTTCCAATTCCGAGCAGTACACGGAATGCGCCCTGACCATCCAGAGCGACACCGGCACCACGTTCCGCGGCAAGGATGCCGCCGGCAAGCTGGTGACCAAGGCCGTGAGCAACAGCGAAATCCTGCAGATGGACCCCATTCCCGCCAAGCCCAAGGCGGAGAAGGCCAAGAAGGCGGAAGCACCCAAGGAGGAGCCCAAGGCTGAGGAGAAATCCGCCGAGCCCCCCGCCGCGGCAGAGGAGGACAGTGACGGGGAGGAGCCCGCCGCAGAGCCGGAGAAGAAGACCGCCGGAGACAAGGGCTACGAGGAAATCAAGGCCGACCTGGACAAGATGCTGGCAGAGGCGGACCAGCGCGTGGCCGCCATCACCAAGCCCAAGTTCTCCCTGGAGCGCCGCCTGAAGCGCCTGCACGAGCTGGTGGAAAAGCGCCTGCCGGATATCGAGAAGGAATGCCAGGAACTGGCTGAAATCCGCAAGGACCTGGCGGAAGTGGTGGGAGAGCCCTTCCAGTTCACCAAGGTGACCCCGGACCAGCGCGACCTCTTTGTGAAGGAGGGCAAGGCCCTTTACGATGCCATGGTGGCCGAGATGAAAAACAAGAAGGGCCGCAAGGTCGGCGGCCTGGACAAGTTCGAGGAGCTGCGCGAGGGCTACCAGGGCCTGGCTGAGTACAAGGATGCCTACCGCCTGTACCTGGAGACCCTGAAGGACCTGCAGAAGAAGTGGACCAAGCTGCGCGACGCCGAGGACCGCAAGCGCGCCAAGCTCGCCGGCCAGCGCCGCGAGGCCATGGACAAGGAGGACGACAAGGAGATTGCCAAGGTGACCAAGATGCTCAAGGACCAGAACCTGGACTACGACACCACCTGGGTCAATCCCTCCCCCCACAATGCCAAGATGCTGGAGAACTGCGTGAACCGCGTGACCGACGTGCTGCGCCGCAGCGACAACGACAAGAAGGACGAGAACACCGGCAAGGTTTCCGACATGCTCGGCAAGGCTTGGGATGATATGGACAAGGCCAAGGCCGCCCTGGACAAGGGCGATGCCAAGAAGGCAAGTGACATCCTGAAGAAGTCCGACGCCCTGAAATCCATTACCCGCCTGAACCGCAACGTGTTTGCGGATAAGTACCGCAAGCCCCTGCAGGAACAGCGCCAGGACCTGGAGACTGCCATCCGCGACTGCGAGCGCTCCCTGCAGTCCGAAACCCGCCGCCTGACCAGCGCCACCACCAAGCTGGAGCGCACCGTGGAGAATCTGGAGCGCCAGATTGAAAGCATGCTGCGTGACCTGGACCGCGAGACCGAGGCGGCCGCCAGGCAGCAGCAGGAGGAAGAGGAGGAAGCCGCCAAGGCCAAGGATGAGGAGGAGTCTGCCGATGACGACTCCGCCGATTCCGGGGACGAGGAGGAGGCCGATGCCAAGGCGGAGGAAAAGAAGCCTGCCGCCCCCGCCAAGCAAGCAAAACCCGCCAAGAAGTGATGACACCCGCACGCGCCCTGCTGCTTGCCCTGCCCGCCGCCATCCTGGCGCAGGCCCCTGCCCTGGAGCCCGCCGTGGAGAAGGCCTTTGAGCAATACATTGCCGTACCTGCCGCCCTGCTGCCCGTACTGCGGCAGGCGCAGGACACCGCCAGCGCAGATGCCGCCGCCCCCGCCCTGCAGAAGGCCATGGCGGCGGTGTATGATGCACGGGATGCCATGGCCGGTATCAAGGAGCTTTCCCCCGCCGACACGGCAGAGGCCAAGTCCCGCTATGAGAAACGCATGCGCGAGGAATGGGGCAAGCTCTACAAGGAGATATTCCGCCTGCAGCAGAGCAAGTGCTACTCCTCTGCGGAGTTCTTCAAGTATTTCCAATACATGTGCCTGATGCTGGAGAAATGACGTACACTTCCCTTACCATCGCCGCCCTTCCCCTGCTCTGCGGCCTGGCCGCCGCGCAGTCCACCCCGGCCACGGGTGCCGCACAGTCCGCCGCTCCCGCGCAGGAGCAGCTCTCCCAGGCGGATATCCATGTCCGCACCGGGATTACCCTGCTGGCCCAGCTGCATGATGTGCTGGCCAAGATTCAGGACAAAGACACCGCAGAGGAGGCCGTGCCGCCCCTGATGCGCCTGGAGGAGGCCCTGACCCGCTGGTCCAAGTCCACCGCTGCCATGCCCCCGCTTTCAGACCTGGAGCGCATGGAGATGGAGGACAAGTACCTGCCCGTCATCAAGCGCCTGAACGTCCGCATCAAGTCCCAGGCGGAGCGCGTGGCCGCCGCAGAGTTCTACGGCTCCCGCAACCTCCCCGCCGCCCTGGTGCATATCGTCACCAACTGCTCCATGTAGCGTACCGCGCCTTTCCGCACCGCCCTAAAAGCAGCGTCATGCAGGGGGCGGGGACAGGCTGCGGGCTTGACAATGCGGGGCGCGGCCGTTAGGCTCTACGCGTGAAACCAATTCATGGCATAGTGCTGCTGGGTGCCGCTGCGGCACCGTTATTCGGGGAACCCACGGTGGTTCCGGGCAAGGTGTATGACCTGGGCAAGCTGAGTTTCAGCCCGCAGGCGGCGCAGTTCCCGGAGCTGCGGCGGGATGACCTGCGCATGTGCTGGATAGCTGCGGGGGCCAACCTACTGCAGCACTGGCAGGATTCCTACCTGCAGCACCATGATGCCGGCAAGGCGGTGCCGAACGGGCTGGCGGACAACCACGGCATCACGCCGCGCGGCACGGGCTACCTGGCCATCTACCGGGAGTTCCTGAACCACTGGACAGATGGCGGCGGCATGAACATCAACGCGCTCACCTGGTGGCTGCAGGGCACGCTGGCCTACACGCCATCCCCGGAGCAGGTGGCGCAGCGCGGGCTTTCCATTTGGGAGGACCATGCGGGCGGCGGCTATTTCACCGGCCTGTTCCCCCACCCCGCGGATTGGCAGATGGGACAGAACGGCAGCTGCGGCTGCGTGGTGGACTACGGCACCACGCCGGACCCGGACCTGCAGACCGCCCCGCGCACACTGGACGCAGTGCAGCGCATACTGGACGAGATGCTGCAGAAGGACGGCCAGGGCGGCCTGCTGGCCATCATGAACTTTGACCGCACCGGCAGCGGCAAGACCGGGGCGCACGCCGTGACCTGCTGGGGCTATGAGAAGGGGCCGGACGGCAAGCTCTGCGCGCTCTACCTCACGGATTCAGACGACCGCGCCCTGACCGTGTTCCGCGTGAACGCCCATGAGCAGGGCGGCGCGGTGGTGCTCTCCAGCCACAATCCCGCGTGCAACTACAGCACCACCGCCCCGGTGTACAACATCTTCCGCGCGCTCTCCTTCATCAACACCCCCGGCCCGGTGGCCACCCGCACCGCCCCGGCGGATTCCCTGCCCGCAGACGGCACCGTGCAGCGCAACACCCAGCTCACCGCCCCCGCTCAGGCGCAGCGCCTGCTTATCCTCGCCTCCGAGCAGCTGGGGCAGACCATCTTCACCACCACCGCGCCGCTCACCGTGCAGGAATCCTGCCAGGTGGGGCCGGGTGCCCTGGCCAGCATGCAGGCCGGCGGCAGGGGGGCCTTCAGCTTCGGCACCCTGCACAACAACGGCGAATGCCGCCTGGCCCACGCCACCGGGGTGACCGTGCAGTCCGGCCGCATAGTGAACGGCGGCTACCTGGACCTGGATTCCGTGGGCACCGTGCAGCTGCAGGAATGCACCACCCACGGCTGCGTTTCCATGGAGAACGGCGCCGCCCTGCAGCTGGGCTCCCTGCGCGTGGCCCCCGTCCACCCGCAGGCCGCCGCCGCCATAGCCCGTGCGGAGATACACCCCCACGCCATCTCCGCCGCACAGGCCCCGGCCCAGCTGCGCGACGTGGCCATTACGGCGGAGCAGCCCCTGCTCATCCGGCACGCCTGTTTTTCCGGCGCATACGGCATCCACGCCCCCGCCGGAGTGCAGCTGGAGAACGTGACGCTCACGCTCACCCTGCCCAGGAATATCATTCCTGCGGAGGATGGTGAAATCGGCATCGATTGCAGCAAGATGGTGACGGGCGATGCCTTCGGCACGCTGAATATCCGCCTGGCGCCCCCGGACCTGGCGCGGCTTGCCGCCATGGGGGTGCGCGTGCTACGCCTGCGCTTTGCGGATTCCATGCAGGCGGAAATGCGCAGCGACGTGATGGAGGATGCCGGGGAGCGTGGCGTCTTTATCCTGCCGCCGCCCCGCCCCGGCAACACCCTGTTGCCACCCCGCTAAGACAACGGAAAAAGGGAGCCTGCCGCGGCACCGTGCCGGGCAGGCTCCCCTTGTCTTGTGCAAGCTGATCAACCCTGGCGGGAAATCCACTTGGAGAACAGCTTGGAGGTGGCAGGCACCACCAGCAGGTTCAGGATGGTGGCGGATACCAGGCCGCCGAACTGCACGATGGCCAGCGGAGCCAGCAGCTCCCCGCCCGGCTGGTCCTTTGCCCACACCAGCGGGAACAGGCCCAGGATGGTGGTCAGGGAGGTCATGATGATGGGCACCAGGCGTTCCTCGGAACCGATGCGGATGGCATCCAGCGTATCCAGCCCGCCCTGCTCCAGCGCACGGTAGCGGTTCAGCAGGATCAGGCCGCTGCGGATGGCAAAGCCGATGACGGTGACAAAGCCCACGATGGAGCTGACGGAGAGGATGGGAGCCACGTAGCCGCCCTCCAGCACGCTGGACACGGTATCCGGCGAGGCCAGGAACACGGCGGCGATACCGCCCACCAGGCACAGGGGAATGTTGATGAGCGTTACCATGGCGCGGCGCACGCTGCCCAGGGAGGATGCCAGCAGCAGCACAATGAGCACGCACACCACCGCACCCAGTATGTACAGGCGGCGGCCCGCCTCCTCGCGGCTCTTGATGGTGCCGTCGTAATCCACGGTGCAGCCCAGCTCATGCATGGCGGGGTCCAGCTTCTCGCGGCAGGCCTTGGCCAGTTCTCCCAGGTTGGAATCCGGGGCGGGGTTGCAGGAAATCATGGCCTTGCGGCGCGTGTTGTCGCGCAGGATAAGGTTGGTCACCTCCGTGCGGTACACCTGGGCGGCATCACCCAGCAGCACCACCTTTCCGCCGGGGCCCACCAGGCGCAGGTTGCGCACGTCGTCCACACTCATGCGCAGCTCCGGGTCCAGGCGCAGCATGATGTTCCAGTGGTCCAGGTTCTTGATAACCTCGCCCGCCTTCAGGCCGTTGAGCGCGGCGGAGACCTGCTCTGCCGCCTCCGCCATGGTCAGGCCGTAGGTGGCCAGGATTTCACGGTTGTAGTCCACGCACACGGTATCCACCATCACCTCTCGGTTGGCGCGGGCGTCTGCCACCTCCGGCATGGCGGAAAGGATTTCCGCGGCCTTCTTGGCGGCCTTGCGCAGCTGGGGCAGCTCTGAGCCGTAGATGTTGATGGCAATTTCCGAATTGGAGCCGGAAAGCACGGCGGAGATGCGGTGGGCCATGGGGTAGCCTATCATGCCGCTGGTGCCCGGCACGCCGTGGATGACATCATGCATGGCCTGGCGGATGGCCTTCTGGTCCTTGGCCAGGTCCACGCGCACCAGCAGCTCCGATGCGCTCACAGGCTCCGCGTGCTCGTCGTTCTCCGCGCGCCCGGTACGCTGGGCCACGCTCTTCACGCCGTCAATCTTCTGCAGCTCGCGCATCACCTGGTTGGAGATGCGCTCCGTCTCTGCCAGGGAGGTGCCCGGCACCGTGTTCACGAACACGGTGTAGCAGTCCTCGTTGAACGGCGGCAGGAAACTGGTGCCGTACGTACCGGCAAGCCACAGGAAGGCCCCGGTAACCACCAGCAGCCCGCTGAACACCCAGCCCGCGCGGCGCAGGCAGAACTGCAGCACCGGGCGGTACATGGCGCGGATGGCGCGCGTGGTCACGGAATCACTGCTGTCCTGCGGGTTCCTGGCCTGCTTGAACCACATCATGCACAGCACGGGCACCACGGTCACGGCCACCAGCAGGGATGCCGCCAGGGCCAGCATGTAGGAGACGCCCAGCGGCTGGTAGAACTGCCCCTCCAGCCCCGTCAGGAACAGCACCGGAGAGAACACCAGCAGGATGATGACGGAGGAGTACGTGATGGAGCTCACAATCTCTCCCTTGGCATCCATCAGCACGCGGAAGCGGCTCTTCTGCTGCTCCGGCGGCAGGGCGGCATTCCGGCTCAGGTTGCGCCACGCCACCTCCACAAAGATGATGGCGTTGTCCACCACATCACCCACGGCCACGGCCAGGCCGCCCAGGGTCATGATGTTCACGGACAGGCCGAACATGGGGAAGCATGCCATGCCGAACAGTACGGAAAGGGGCATGCTGATGAGCGTGATGACTGCCGTGCGCAGGTTCAGCAGCGTGAGTACAATGACTATCATCACCACCAGGGCGGCTATCAGCAGGGTCTGCTTGCCGTTCTCCAGGGAAAGGTTGATGAAGTCCGCCTGGCGGTAGGCCTCGGAATGCAGGTGCATGTTGGCCGGCAGCGCGCTCTTGGCAAACACGTCCACCTCCTTCTGCACCTGCTCCGTGAGCTGCAGGGTGTTGGCACCCGGCACCTTCAGCACGGCCAGGATCACGGCCTCCTGCCCGCCGAACCCGGCATTGCCGCGGCGGGGCGCACCGTCTATGCGTACATCTGCCACGTCCTCCACACGCAGCACGCCGCCGGGGTGGTCCGCCACCAGGGCGCGGCGGATATGCTCCGTGCTGTCTGCGCGGGAGAACTGCTGCACGGGCAGCTCCTGCCCGGCCACATGCTCCAGGTAGCCGGCAGGCTCCGTGCTCTGGGCGGCCTGGATGGCGTTTTTCAGGGAATCCAGCCCCACGCCGGCCTGGCGCATCTTCTCCGGGTCATACAGCACCTGGTATTCCGGCAGGCGGCCGCCCAGCACCGTGACCTGGCCCACGCCGGGCACGGAAAGCAGGCGGTTCCGCAAGCCGAACTCCGCCACGCGGCGCATCTCCAGCGGGTCCGTACCCTCATCCCCCGTGATGGCGATGAGCATGATCTCACCCGTCACGGAGACGATGGGGGCCAGCTCTGTCTCCACGCCCTGCGGCAGGGATTCACGCACGGCGGCCAGGCGCTCCGACACAATCTGGCGGGCGCGGTAGATGTCCGTATCCCAGTCGAAATCCACCCACACGAAGGACAGGCCGCCGCCGGAGGAGCAGCGCACGCCCTTTACCCCGGCGGCACCGCTCAGGGCGGACTCGATGGGGATGGTCACGTACTGCTCCACCTCCTCGGCAGAGAGCCCGCTGGCTTCCGTCTGCACGGTCACGCGCGGCACCTTCAGCTCCGGGAACACGTCCACGGGTATGCCGGAGACCTCATACAGGCTGCACAGGGCCAGCGCCAGGGTAATGACGCAGACGGTGAGCCTGTTCTTCAGGCAAAATTCAATAATGCGGTTCATGGCGTATCAATCCTCTCCCTCATGGAACTGGCCGTCTGCGTGGAAATGGCCGGCCTTCTTGGCCTGGCCGTCCGCCGGCAGCAGGTAGCGCAGCTCATAGCCGCCCTTCACCACTATCTTCTGGCCCGGCACCAGCCCCTCCACGGGGGTCATGCCGCGGCGGCTCTCCCCGGCGTGTACCTTCACCATGGCGTATGTGCCTTCCGCCACCTCCACGAACACCACGTCATCCACCCCCACTTTCACGATGGCGGAATCCGGGATGGTCACCGTATTGGCCCCGGCCTTGCCGCCGTACAGGTCCACGCGGCACAGCTTGCCCGCGCGTGCCCCGGCGGGCAGGGTTTCCGGGCTCACGTACAGCGTGCGGGTCTGGGTGTCCTTGTCCACCTGGTCGTCCAGGCGCCAAGCGGCACCGCAGGCATGGGTGCCGCTGCCCTCCGGAATGGAGACGCGGATACTGCCGATTTCCGGCACGGAGTAGGCGTGCAGGGTGGCCACCACCTCCATGGCGGAGGAATCAGCCATGGAGATGACTGCGGCGCCCTGCTCTCCCCAGCTGCCCTGGGTGAATCCCACGTTGCGCACGGTGCCGTCTGCCGTGGCATACACGCGCAGGGTCGGGATTCCGTTGTCCGTCTTGAGCTCCGCGCCCAGGCACTTCATGGACAGGAGGGCGCGGGTGTTCTCCAGCTCGCTGGTTGCCTGGTCCAGCTCCGCGCGCTTGAAGACCAGCTGAGACTCCAGCTCGCTGTTGCGGGTGCCGGCCTCCTTCAGGCGCACCACGCGCTGCTCCAAGGTCTGAATCTCCACGCGGCAACGCTCTACTGCGGCGCGGGCCTTTGCCAGGTCCACGGAAAGCTGCCCCACCTCCGGGGATACCAGGGTGTACAGCAGGTCGCCCTTGTGCACCACCTGGGCGGATTTCACCGCCAGGGTCACGCGGCCCGCGCTGGGCAGCGCATAGCTGGAAAGGGAGTGCTCCGGCATGCTGAGCGTGCCGTACACGCTGCCCACCAGCTGCTGCCCTGCGGCTGGCACGGGCTCCGTCTGCATGGCCAGGATGTGGCGGGAATGGGCATCCGCCTTCACCACCACGGTATCACCGCTGTGGTCATGGCCGTGGTCATGCCCGCAGGAGCAGCTGCTGCCGTGGTCGTGGTCGGCATGGTCGTGGCTGTGGTCGCCTGTGCACACCGTGCCGTCCGCGTGGGTGTGCGTGTGGGTCTCCTCGTGGCTGTGGTCGCC
>JAUNQN010000049.1 GCA_030536145.1 Akkermansia sp. | reverse complement strand
ACGGCTTGCGCTCCCCCGACTCGAGGCGGTCGCCCATCCACGGGCGAACACCGACCGGCTAGCGGACTCCGATGTCGCGGCGCTCGCGAAAGGAGCGGCGCTCACCGAAGGGCTTGCGGTTGCCGAACTCGCGGCGCTCGCCAAAGGAACGGCGCTCACCAAAAGGCTTGCGGTCGCCGCGGAAATTGCCGCGGTTCTCCGTGCGCGGCACGCGGGGATTGAAGGGAGCGCGGCCGAAGGGGCGCTTGCCCGTCTCGCGCTCCGGCTCAAAGGCCTCGCCATCGTTGTACTTGGTGGCCAGGCCCAGGGCCTCCTCCTCCGTCTCGAAATCGGCGGGGTTGAACACGTAGTTGTCGTCTTCCTCCTCCTGGGCGGGAGCGGCGGAGCCGGTGGATTCCGGACGCGGCTTGAACACCTGCTTGGCGCCCATCAGGCCCTTGCGGCGGCGGGGATTGGTGGTGGCAAGCTGCACCTGTTCCTCTGTGAGCAGGGTGCAGTGGCCGGGCTCCAGGTCACCGCCCCACAGGGAGCCGATGCGCACGCGGACGAGCTTCTTGACGCGCAGGCCCAGGCAGGCGAACATCTGGCGCACCTGGCGCTTCAGGCCCTGCTCCAGCACCACGCAGGCGCGGCGGGCGGAAAGGCGGGATACGTACTTGGCCTTGGCCTGGCCCTCCGGGATGCGCAGGCCCTTCAGCAGCTGGATGAGCACGCTGCCGTCGAAGGCCTGGTCCAGCGTCACCCAGTACTCCTTCTCAATACCTCCGCGCGGGTGTGCCACGCTCTGGCTCAGCGCGCCGTTGTTGGTGAAAATCACCAGGCCCTCGCTGTCGGTGTCCAGGCGCCCCACATAGTTGGTGTAGCGGTACTTGGGCGGCAGCAGGTCGTACACGGTGCCGTCCGCGCCCTGGGCCTCTCGGCTGCATACAAAGCCGCGCGGCTTGTTCAGCAGCAGGGTCACCTCCTCCTTCGGCTCGGCGTGGCGGCCGTCCACTTTCACAAAGTCGGTGGGCATCACGCGCAGGCCGGGGGTGTCCACCCGCTTGCCGTTGACCTCCACGCGGCCCTCGGCGATGAGTTTGTCTGCCGCGCGGCGGGACTCGTACCCGCAGGAGGCAAGGAATTTGTTAAGGCGCACGCTGCCTTCCGGCGCGGCGGGATAGGAATTGTCGTCAGTCATCGCAGGTATGGGGATGGGTGGGGGTGGTGGTATGAAAGGAGCCTCGCGGTCCGTAAACCGGGAGGCTCGGTAAAACTTCTGACCTCTGGGGAGAGGCAATTAGGACTCGAACTTGGTTTTGGGCAGGCCGATCGGGCTCTGACCCTCTTTCCACTGGCCGCGCTCTTTCATGAGCTTGACGCGTTCAAAACGCTTGAGGACGGAACGCTTGCCGCCGACGGTACCCGTAGCTTTCAGTGTGGAGTGCTTAGACATATCTGTGTGTGTGTTGTAAAGGTTGATTCCGCATCTCTGCGGATTGGTGGTCGCCGTTTATACCCTCAAGCGGCAAGAATTGCAAGCGAAATCTCATTTTTTTTTGTCAGCGGGGCAGAAAAAGCCCCCGCTGGGGTGAAAATGCGCCTGTTTTGCGCCCGGATGTAGAAAATGGCAGGATGGTGCGTTCTAGCTAACAAATACCCCGCCGCCGTTCCCGCGCCTATTCTCCCGCCTGCCTGATTTTATGCTTGCAGGGGGCGGGGGCAGGTGGTAGGATAGTCCCAATCTGCTATGCTTGAAACACGTAACATCTGTCTGGAAGTGGATGGGGGGGAGGAACCCCTCTTCCTCCTCAACGATATCAACTTCTGCGTGCCGAAGGGCCATTTCATGGCTATCGTTGGCCCCTCCGGCTGCGGCAAGACCACGCTGCTCAAGTGCATCGCCGGCATCATGTCCACCACGTCCGGCTCCTTCATCTGGGAGGGGCGAGACCTGGCGGAGGAGGGCGATTTCAAGCCGTACGAGATTGGCTACGTGCCGCAGTTCAGCATTGCCTACGACGAGTTGACCGTGGACGAGAGCATTGAGAGCTCCGCACGCCTGCGTGTCAAGGGTACGGAGGATGAGATCAACGACCTTATTGATTCCGTGCTGGAGGAGACCGGCCTGGCAGAGATAGCAGACCGCCAGGTGAAGCGTCTTTCCGGCGGCCAGAAACGCCGCCTGGCCCTGGCCATGGAGCTGGTTTCCAGCCCGCGCGTGCTGCTGTGCGACGAGGTGACGAGCGGCCTGGACCCGCGCTCCGAGCGAGAGATAGTGGAGCTGCTGCACAAGCTGAGCCGCAAGGACGGCCGCATTGTCATCTCCGTGACGCACAGCCTGGCGCAGATGGAGCTGTACGACAGCATTATGGTGCTGGTGCGCGGCAACCTGGCCTACCACGGCTCCCCGCAGGCCATGATTCATTACTTCGGCGTGCCGCATGTGGAGGAGGTGTACCCGCAGCTGGCGCTGCGCGACCCGCAGGCCTGGGGCCAGAGCTGGCTCAAGCACCGCAGCGACTACTACCGCCGCATGGAGCAGGAGCATGTGGAGAAATACCGCCTGATGGGCCAGACCCCGCCCGCCCCTGCCGCAGCGGATGACGAGGAGGAAGAGGAGGAGGCACCCTCCTTCTTCACCCAGTTCTTCACGCTGCTCAAGCGCCGCTTTGCCATCCTGATGCGCGACAAGACCCAGCTGGTGCTGCAGCTGGCCATGATTGTGGTGTTCCCCATCCTGGTGGCGCTCTTCTCCAGCAAGGGGCAGGAGCAGCTGCACAGCCTTACGGACCAGGCATCCAACGACATAGCCGCAGAGGTGCAGGCCCAGCAGGAGATGGCGGAAACCCGCGCCAAGGTGGGCTCCGCGCAGTCCGGCATCATCATGTTCGAGGTCATCCTGCTGGGGCTGATGGGCTCCAACAACGCCTCCCGAGAGATTGCCGGGGAGCGCCTCATCATGGAAAAGGAGAAGTTTGCCGGCACCAAGACGGGGGCGTACCTGTCCTCCAAGCTGGTGTACCTGGCGGTGCTGGTGCTGGTGCAGAGCCTGTGGATGTACCTGTTTGTGCAGTATTTCTGGCCCTTGCGCGGTGATACCATGAACCACCTGGTGTTCCTGCTATTGGCCAATGCGGCCATGACCTCCGTGTGCCTGGGTATCTCCGCCAATTGCAAGACCCCGGACCAGGCGTCCCTGCTGAGCATCTACCTGGTGGGCTTCCAGCTGCCGCTTTCCGGCGCCGTGCTGGCCCTGCCCACCATGATAGAGACCGTGACCCAGCCGTTCATCTCCGCCTACTGGGCCTGGAGCGGCAGCGTGCAGGGCCTGGACAACGACGTGCTCAAGGCCGTGAACAGCATCGTGCAGACCTCCTTCTCCGCCATCAACCTCTGCCACATCGTGCTGGGCGCCCACATCGTGGTGGGCATCATCCTGGCCTACATCGGCGCCAGGCGGGAGCGCTGGGAGTAATCACCGAAACCCTTACCACTAATCATTTGCACTCAAACTGACTATCAACCATGGCCAGAAGAAAGAACAACAAGAAAGGGGGCGCCAAGTCCCAGACCCCGCTCTACGTGGGCGGCGGTGTGCTGGCGGCTGCCCTGGTTGGCTTTATCGCCTTTTCCGGCGGCAGCTCCAAGAGCCACGCCGACAAGGCGGCGGAATCCTTCCGCGTGGCGGACTACCGCATGAACGCTTCCCGCTTCACCAACAACCACTACCGCATCACCGGCCGGGTGGAGAACATCGAGACCCTGGGCAACGACCGCCTGGTGGCCGTCTCCATACCCGGGAGCGACCGGGAGCGCCTGCCGCTGCTGGTGCGCAGCGGCGTGGCGGGCAATGTGAACCTGACCCGCGGGGACAGCTTTGTGTTCGATGTGGACTGCTGCACCGGGCGTGACGAGGATATGAAGGAAATCAAAGGCGTGCTTGTGGTGCGCAACGTAGAAACCAAGTAAATGAAGAACATCTATTCCATCCTTCTGCTGCCGCTCATCGGCAGCCTGGCCACGGCCCAGATGGAGCCGGGCAACTACGCTGTCATCCCGGATATCTCCGGCACGCAGCCCAAGGCGGACAACGGCAACTCCCGCGCCAAGTCCTCATCCAAGAGCAGCTCCAAAAAGTCTGCCCGCAATGTGGACGAGGACGACGAGGACGATTACGACGACCCGCCCGCGCGCAGCGGTTCCCGCACCACCAACTATGACGATGACGGCGAGCCGGAGAACCCGCGCCTGCTGGGCATGGAGCTGCCGCTGCTGGACCCCTCCTCCGATACCATGACCTACAACGGCGCCAAGTTCGACGTGGGCAACAACGCCGCCGTGCGCGCCATGTTCGAGACCTACCTGAGCCAGAGCCCGGAGGACAGCGCAGAGGCCAAGAAGTACCGCAAGCGCATGGCCGACATCGAGAAGCTCACGCAGAACAACGCCCGCAAGCAGAACGAGGTGGGCAGCGATACGCTGGCCAAGATAGGCCGTGGCCTGTACGAGGCCGGCGACTACCCCGGCGACGGCGGCCAGGCCAACACCCTGGCCCAGGGTATTGCCACGGCCCTGGCCGTGCAGTATGCCAACCGCACCCGCGACCGCCAGAACCAGCAGCTGGACCATGAAATCGAGAAGCTGGTGCGCGATACCAACATCAAGCAGACGCGCAACGAGAACCGCCCCAGCAAGGAGGTGGGCTCCGGCCGCAACCGCCAGCGCCAGCAGGACCAGGGCAAGTCCAACCAGTTCCTCATCGCCCAGCAGACCGCCAACATTGCCACCATGCAGGGCACCAAGACCAAGAACGAGGCCGCCAACACCGCCGCCATGGAGCTGGCCAAGGTTGCCTTCCAGAGCATGATCCTCTCCCAGCTGGCGGACCGCCGTTTCGACCACGTGGTCATTGCCAGCAATGCGTACCGCCACATCTTCCGCGACGGCAGCAGCAAGCTGGACCTCAAGAAGGATTCCCAGGCCAGCCAGCTCTTTGAGGGCATTGGCGGCATGCCCCCCACCGTGGCTGCGCTGAGCAGCTTTGCCGCCGGCACCCGCCAGAAGGTGGACAAGCACATGCAGTCCGTGGGCAACCTGCTGGCCCAGAACAAGCTGGGAGAGGCCACGCAGCACCTCATCGAGGCCGTGATCCTGGGCGAGTACATGGAGAGCGTGGTCACCTTCCCCACGGAGGGCCGCCGCCGCGTTGCCGAGTACTGGACCCTGCGCAAGCGCAGCCTGAGCGCCCTGAACTCCCGTGACTATGGCACGCTGGAGGAAGTGGCCGACAAGATGAAGGAGCTGGACTCCGACTTCGACGACTCCATGCTGCGCAGCTACATCTCCGGCCGCAAGCGCCAGAGCGACATGTGCCTGCGCAACGCCAAAAAGGCTTTCATGGCCGGGGATGAGGAGGCCGCCAACGAGTACGCCAAGCAGGCCGCCATCATCTGGCCCCGCAACCCCAATCTGGACAAGATGGAGGAGGAGGTTGTCAAGCTGGACAACAACGACCCCGTGATGGCCGAATTCAAGACCCTGATGGGCCGCAAGGAGTACCGCCACATCTTCAACGAGCAGGACAAGTTCGAGGTGGTGGCCCTCGACAAGGACCTCAAGCAGCAGTACAAGGACTGCATCACCCTCATCAGCACCATCGACGGCATGCTCAAGCAGCTGGACATTGCCGCAGAGACTGACCGCAAGATGGGCCCCTGCATGGCATACGAGATGCTGGTGGACCAGCGCGAGAAGGATGCCCGCTACGGCGAGGACTCCGCCTTCAAGGATGCCATGACCCGCTTCTCCCTGGGCGCGCACGACTTTGTGCAGGCCCTGGAGGACGGCAAGGAGCAGGAATCCCGCGGGGAATACGGCTCCGCCCTGGCAAACTACTACCGCGCCCAGTGCCTGTACCCCAAGTCCCGCATGGCCAAGGAGGGCATTGACCGCGTGTCCCAAATCATCCTGAAATCCAAGTTCTGATGCAGGCGGCAGGGCAGGTCGTGACCCGCTTTGCCCCCTCGCCCAGCGGACCCATGCATGTAGGGCATCTGCTGGCGGCGCTGGAAGCGCGCCGCCTTGCAGATGCCCTTGGCGGTTCCTGCGTGCTGCGTGTGGAGGACATCGACGCGCGCGCGCAGAAGCCGGAATGGCTGGCGCTCATGTACGAGGACCTGGCCTGGCTGGGCCTGCGCTTCGACGGGGAGGTGATGGTGCAGACGCAGCGTTTCGGCGTGTATGCCGCCGCACTGGAGAAACTGCGCGGCATAGGGCTGCTGTACCCCTGTTTCTGCACGCGCACGGAGATACGCGCCCATGTGCTGGAATCCGGCCGCGCGCCGCACGCCACCCTGGGCTACCTGTACCCCGGCACCTGCAAGTACCTGCCGCCGGATGAGGTGCAGGCGCGCCTGGCCGCCGGGCAGGAGCACAGCTGGCGGCTGGATATGGAGCGCGTGCTGGATCTCGTCGGCTGCCCGGAGTGGCATGATTCCTACCGCGGCACGCAGCGCTGCGTGCCCACGGAATACGGGGATGTGGTGCTGGCCCGCAAGGAGTTTCCCACCAGCTACCACCTGGCCGTGGTGGTGGATGATGCCGCCCAGGGGGTGACGGATGTGACCCGCGGGGAGGACCTTTTTGATGCCACCCACATCCACCGCGCCCTGCAGGCCGTGCTGGGGCTGCCCGTGCCGCGCTACCACCACCACACCCTGCTGCGCGACAATGCCGGCAAGCGCCTGGCCAAGCGGGATGGCGCCCGCTCCCTCCAATCCCTCCGCCAGTCCGGCTTTTCCCCGGCGCAGGTGATGGAATCCCTGGCCGCCGCCTTGAAAAACGGCGGGATATGGGAGATATAGTGGCTGGCCTGCCTACAGCTTGAAATGCACCGTGGTGTTCACCACCCCGGCCACGGCTGTGCCTGCACGGGTGGCGGGGTGGAAGCTCCAGCGGCTGAGTATCCAGCTGCGGGTGGCGGAGTCGAACTCCGCGTGGCCGCTGGGGGCGGTGATGGCCACGGCGGTGGGCTTGCCGGCGGGGGAGATGGAGATGCGCACGCCCACGCTGCCCTGGATGCGGCGCTGGCGCATGGCGGCGGGGTAGGGCGGCTTGGGGGCGCTGCGGTAGGCGGGCGGGGTGGCGGCAGCCACGGCGGGCGCGGGGCCGGCGGGGGGCGCTGCGGGTTTGGCTGGTTTGGCGGCGGGCTTGGTTGTTGCCGCAGTGCGCTGAGTGGGCCTGGCGGCAGGGCGGGTCGGCGCGGGTGCTTGTTCCTCTGGCGCAAAATCTTCATTTGCCCAAGCCAGGGGCAGGGCGGGTTCCGGCTCCCATGCGGGCAGGGTCCCCGCCGTGCAGGGGAAGACAGGCAGGGGCTCCGCCGCAGCGCAGGGAATCTCCGGCACGGGCGGGTGCATGGCGGGGCAGTCCGCCGGGCGGGGGATTTCCCGCGGCTGGGCGGGCAGGGGCGGCTCCGCGTGGGTGAACAGCGCAGGGCCCTCCTGCCAGCCGCAGGGTACCCGGATGCCCAGCAGGAGCAGGGGTGCCGCCGCCAGGGCGGGCAGCAGCACCAGGGCCAGGGTGCGCCAGGCCAGGCGCAGCCGCAGGGTGTGCGGGTGCGGGCGGCTGCGGTGGCGGCAGCTCGTCACGGGTGCTTTCCTCCTTCCCCCTGTGCATCCTCCACCCAGTACAGGTGCGCCTCCGCTATATCATACGGCGCGGGGGTGGAGAAGCGGCACTGCGGGCAATCCGGGAAACGGATGCGCGGGTGGTGCGCCAGCAGCACGCGGTTTTCCTGCCAGCCGGGCAGCCAGATGGCCAGCTCCTGCACGCGGCGGTCCACCTGCGCGGCCAGCGCGGCCTGCTCCTCCGTGGTGCGGGCGGCGGCAAACTGCGCCACCAGCCGCTCCATCTGCGGGTCGTCCAGGCGGAACGGGGCATCATACCCCGTGGCCCCGGCGGCAAAATAGCGGGCATAGTCCGGCACGGGCTCTGCGGGCACGGTGGCCCAGAACACCATTTCATGCGTGCCCTCCTGCTGGCGGCGGGCCGCATCCTGCCAGGGCAGGGGCTCCGGCACTATCTCCGCCCCGCAGGCGGCGGCGCTCTGCACCAGGGCGGTGATGATGGCGGAAATCTTGTCGGACGGCGTGTAGGCCAGCCGCACGCTCAGCCGGGTGCCGTCCGCGCGGTGCAGGATGCCGTCCTGCCCCTGTGCAGTGAATCCCGCCGCGGCAAAGCAGGCGCGGGCTCCGGCAGGGCTGTAGCGGTATTCCGGGGTATCCTGCGGGGAGATGCGGGCATACCGGGTGGTGAAGGTGTGCAGGCGCTCCGCCCGGCCGCGGAAGGCAATGGCCACGGCGCGGTCCATATCCATGGCCTGCATCAGGCCGCGGCGCAGCTCCGCGTGGGGGATGGTACGGGAATTCAGGGCAATGCCGTACGGCGGCACAGGGTACCGGGCGGTGAACTCGCGGAAGCGTATGGCGGGCGGTGCGGCGGCGCGGTAGCGCTCCCAGGCCTCCGGGTTGCGGGTCTGCTGCATATCCAGCCCGCCGCGCAGGAACAGCTCCCAGGCCTGCGCCTCGTCCACCAGGAAATGGTGCTCTATCCTGTCCGGGTTGAAGCGGTTGCGGTAGTATTTCAGCCCTGCCGCCCACCAGTCCTGCACGCGGCGCAGCTCCACCAGGCGGCCGCGCTGCGTGCGGCCCACCGTGTAGGCTGCGGTGGTGGGGGGAATGCGCTGCGCGTACAGCTCACGGTAGTTGCCGGGGGAAAAATCCGCATAGAACCCCGGCTCCGCCGGGTGCAGGAGCTGTGCTGCCAGCTGCTCCGCCTGCGGGCGCTCCTGCCGCAGGGTCACGGCCAGCAGCGTATCCCCCAGGGATTCCACGCGCTCCACGGCGGCGCGCAGGGCTGCCCCCTCCGTGCTGCCGCATTCCAGCCGCAGCAGGGCGCCCAGCACATAGTCCGCGGCGCGCAGCGGGCGTCCGTTGGTGTAGCGCGCGGCAGGGTTCAGGCGGTAGTACACCGTGCGCCCCTGCACGGACCAGGCCGCGGCGGTGCCGGGTATGGAATCCCCCGTGGCGGGGTGGCGCTCCACGGGGTGTATTTCCAGCATGGTAAAGAGGTTGTAATGGAAAAACTGGGCTGCCGTGCTGCCAAAGTGCAGGAAATTGGCGGGGTAGGGCCCCACATTGCACAGGCGCACCGTGCCGCCCTTCCTCGCGGCAGGATCCCCGGTGTCCGGCAGGTCGGCCGCATCCTGCCAGTTGAGCTCCGGCAGCTGCGCCGGGGCGGGACTTGCGGCCAGCTGCATGCCGGCCACCCGCCCCAGGCGCGCCGCCATATCCGCCGGGTAGGGGGCGGGTGCGGTGTCCGCCGCCTCTGCCGCGGGTTCCTGCGCGGCGGGAAACAGGTGTACCGCCCCCGTGAGCACCGCAGCTGCGGCACCCAGGGAGAGCAGAGTCTTGTACACCGGTTTCACCGCCGGACAGGTATGCGTGCGGGGATCAGAAGCTCACCTCGCAGCCGGCGTACACGGCTGTGCCGGGGCTCAGGATGGACTGGCCGTAGGCCTCGGCATCATACACCGTGTAGGCGCTTTCTGCCACAAAGCGCTGGTTGGTCAGGTTCTCCACGCGCAGGTTCAGGCTCAGGTGCTCGTTCACCGTGTAGCGGGCGTACCAGCGCAGGGTGTAGTAGTTGTCGTTCATGTACGGCTGGTAGGCCGTGCCGAAACCGGAGCGCCCCACGGCGGCGGCCAGGCCGAAGCCCGTGGTGAACTTCTCCGTGGGGGAGGTGTGGATATCCGCGCTCCAGACCTGGCGGGCGCTGCAGGGCGCCTGCTTGTGGTCCTGCTGCAGGGGGCGGGTGTAGGTGTAGCCCAGGGAGTAGCCGGTATTCCAGCCCTTCTCCAGGGTGCCGCGCAGGGTGAGCTCCACGCCCTGGGCGGTCCAGTGGCCGGGGGCGTTCACCGTGGTGGCGGACCAGTCCTCCAGGTAGTCCGTGGCCAGGGCCTTCTCCTTGCGCTGCCAGAAGAGGGTGACACCGGCCGTGTGGTTTTCTGCAATCGTCTGCTCAAAACCCAGGTCGGCACTCCAGCTGGTCTCGCAGCTCAGGTTGGGATTGCCGCGGTAGGTGCTGCCCCACAGCGGGTCCACATACTCCGCATTGCTGCGGGCAAAGGAGCCGGGGGCGCGGTAGCCGCGGCCCACGGAGGCGGTGATGCGGCTCTTGTCCCCGTTGAAGCGGTAGCTGGAATCCGCGCGCATGGTGTACAGGTTGTTGAACACGGTGCTGTGGTCCAGGCGCAGGGAGATATTGGTATCCCAGTTCTGCGCGGGGGAGTAGGCGTGGGAGAGCGCGGCGCTGTACGTGTTGTCCAGGTTGCCCTCGTTGGGCTGGCGGTCGCTGCCGTACTTCACGCCAAACTGGCTGCGCAGCCAGCCGAAGGTGGCGGCGGTGGTGTTCTTGTCGTTCCACTTGTACGCATTGCGCCACTCCGTCTGCACATTGCGCAGGTTGTAGTAGTAGCCGTGGCCCAGCATGTAGTCCGCGCCGTAGTAGCCGGCCATCACGCGGGAGCTGTACTTGTCCGTGAGCTTGGAATCCCAGCGCAGGGTGGCCAGGTTGCTGCGGAAGTCGTACGGGGTCTGCCCGTAGGCGGCGGAGCTGTAGTTGTACTCCGCATCCTCGCGGCGGTAGGTGGCCGTTACCGTGTTGGTGTCGTTGGCGTGGTAGTCCAGGCGCACCGCCTCGGAGTAGTTCTGGTAGCGCGCGGCGTGCTTGGCCTGCGGGCGGGAGCCGTCCAGGTACTTCAGGTCGTTGTTGGTGTGCTCGTACGTGCCGGAAAGGTAGTAGGAGAGCTTGCCCTGCCGCCCCTGGAACACCGCGTTGCCTGTGTAGGTGTCAAAGCTGCCCGCCTCGTTCGTCAGGCGCACATGCGGCTTGTCCGCGGTGCCCTCCGGGGTCTCCATGAAAATCACGCCGGCCTGTGCGCCGTTGCCGTACATGGCACCCTGGCTGCCGCGCAGCACCTCTATGTTGCCCAGGTCGTACGCATGGGCGCGGGCCATGGTGTTGCCGGTGATGTCCAACCCCGCGGAAAGGCTGCTCGTGCGCATGCCGTCCACCATGGTCAGCACGGTGCCGTTGCCCTTGAACCCGCGCATGCAGATCCCGGTGATATTGCCGCGCTGGTTGTCGCCGCCGCCCGGCTGCACGTACACGCCCGGCACAGTGGCCAGCGCCTCGTTCAGCGTGGTTATCCCGCGGCTCCGCAGCTCGTCCGCATCCATCACCTCCACGCTCACGCCCGTGCGGTCGTATGCCACGGCGGCTCCTGCGTTGGCGGAGACCGTCACGGGCTCCAGCTCTGTCTCCACCGCCTGCGGCTGCTGGGCCACGGCGCACCCGCCTGCCCATGCCAGGGCAAGCACTATCCTGGAAACGCCCCTGTAGGGCGCGTATGTTCTCTGTGTCATCGTTGTTGCCGGTTGGGGGGCAGTGTTCCGCCGCCCCCGGTGTTTGGCGAACCCCCTGGCTGGTATTCCGGCTGCGCTCCTGCTCCCGGCAGGCGCGTTCACGGTTGCGGCACAGCGACGGATTTGCACCGTCTTCCCCACCTATTTCCTGCGGCTTCCCGCCGCCTCCACAGGGTTCTGCACACGGCGATGCGCCGCGCGCGCACGCGATTATAACGCAGCCCGCAGGAAAGGCAAGGCTTTTCTTGGTGAGTCGGGCAAGCGTGCCGCACGGCCTATTTCCACAAGGAGTCCAGTACATCCAGCAAGGCCACGGCAAAGGAGCCGGGGTGAGGGGCGCGTGCTGCGGCTGCAGCCCCGGCATCTCCCAAGATGCATGCCGTGGCCACGGCTGCCTGCAGGGGCGTTTCCGCGCAGGCCAGGCACGCTGCGGAGAGCGCACCCATGGCACAGCCTACGCCCGTTACGCGGGTCATGAGCGGGTGCCCGCCGTGAACGGCTTCCACCGTTTCCCCATCGGTGGCGTAGTCCACCTCACCCGTCACCAGCACGGCGGCCCCGAATTTGCGGGCCAGCTTCTGCGCGGCGGGCACGGCGTCTGCGCTGCCGGCGGTGCTGTCCGTGCCGCGTCCGGCATTCCCCTCTCCGGCCATGGCCAGGATTTCAGATGCGTTCCCGCGTATCAGGGTTGGGTGCAATCCCAAGAGCTCCGCACAAAAATCCGTGCGGTAGCGCAGCAGGCCCGCTGCCACGGGATCCAGCACCCAGGGTACGCCGTGTTCCCGGGCGGCGCGGGCAGCGCTGCGCATGGCCGGTTCCTGCGCACGGGAGAGCGTGCCCACGTTCAGCAGCAGGGCGCTGCAGCCGGCTCCCAGCAGCTCTGCGGCTTCCTCTGCATCGCAGAGCATGACAGGAGCCGCACCCACGGCCAGCAGCATGTTGGCTGTAATGGGTTGCACCACGCTGTTCGTCAGGGAAAGCACAAGGGGGCGGGTTTCCCGTATGGAGGAGAGTACGCGTGCCGCCCCTTGCCGTATGTCGTCTTGTTCGGTGTTCATGGTTGGTGTATGGTTGAAAGAATCTCGGCAGCGGCGGCGGCCGGGTCTGCCGCACTGCAAATGGCGGAAACCACGGCAAAGCCGTCGCACCGCCCGGCAGCGCGGATGGCGCGTGCCCGTGCCGCCGTGATTCCGCCGATGGCCACCAGGGGCAGGGGACACAGGGCAGAGAGCTCTGCCCAGCCCTCCAGCCCTATGGCCGGAGCGGCATCCGGCTTGGTGGCGGTGGTGAACACGGGTCCGCAGCCCACGTAATCCGCCGCGGCTGGGTCCACCGCGCGCATTTCCCCAGCGTTGCTCACGGAGATGCCCACTACCATGCCCGGGCCCACCAGGCGGCGCACCTGTTCCACCGGCATGTCTGCCTGGCCCACGTGGATGCCGTCCGCCTGCAGCTCCAAGGCAAGCTCCACCTCATTGTTCACAATGAAGGGAATGCCCGCCCTGCGCAAGTATTCCCGCAGGGGGCGTGCCTCTTGGAGCATCTCGGCGTAGCCGGCGTTCTCACGGCGGTACTGCACCACGGTCACGCCGCCCCGCACGGCGCGCTGCACTGTCTCCAGGAGCCCGTGGCCGCAGCGCTCCGGTGCATCTGTTACCAAGTAGAGGCTGAGGTCGATTGGAGGGTGCGTGGACATGGCAGGCTTATTCATCTATTTCCAGCCCAAGCTCCGCCAGCTTGGCCAGGTCAACCTCGACACCCGCGCCGGCGATGGTAAGGTAGTTGCCTGTCATGAAGGCATTGGCTCCTGCGGCGAACATCTCGTACTGGCGCTCCTTGAGTACGCTGGTGCGGCCGCCGCAGATGCGCAGCGTTGCATCTGGGATAAGGTGGCGGAACAGGGAGATGATGCGCAGAGCCTCTTCTGCGGGCATGACCGGCTGGGTGGCGAGGGGAGTGCCGGGGTGCGGGTAAAGGAAGTTCATGGGGATGTTGCGGATGCCTTCTTCCTTGAGCTGGAACGCAAAATCGATGCGGTCCCCCCAGTTTTCCCCTAGGCCGAAGAGCCCTCCCGAGCAGACGGAGAGCCCGTGTTCCATGGCTTGGTGTACGGTGTCGAGCCGATCCCGCCAGGTTTGCGTGGTGCAGATATTCGGGTAGAAGCGCTCGCTTGTCTCCAGGTTGTGGTGCAGGCGGGTGAGCCCGGCTTGCTTCAATCGCTCGATGGCAGAGCCTTTCAGGCGTCCCAGCGACCCGCATATTTGCGGGTGCCGCTTGCCGGAGGACGCGCGCCTTTCAATGAAGCAGGCCAGCTTTTCTACATCCCGGTCACTGAGTGCACCGCCGGAGGTGACGATGCCGCATCGCCCGATGGGGTACTGCTCCCAATCGCTCACAATGCTGTCCAGTTCCCCTTCGTCCATGAAGGGGTAGTGTTCAATTTCCGTGCTGTTGAAGCCGCTTTGGGAGCAGAAACGGCAGTTCATGTTGCAGTTGCCGCTCTTGGCATTGATGATAAAGCAGGCTTGTACCTTATTGGCAAAGTAGTGCTCTCTCACCGCAGTGGCGGAGGCGAAAAGCTCCGGCTCCGGCAGGGTGAGCAGTTCTTCCGCCTCCGCGCGGGAGAGTCCGCCGTTCTCTATCGCCCGTGCGGCAAGCTGGCATGTGGGGGCTGGCATTGTTCAGGTCCCCTTTCTTCAGATGGCGGCCAGACCCTTCTCCAGGTCGGCCAGGATATCGTCTATATGCTCCGTGCCGATGGAGAGGCGGATGGTGCCGGGGGTGATTCCCTGTTCCGCCAGCTCGGCTTCCGTCAGCTGGCTGTGGGTGGTGGTGGCCGGGTGGATGACCAGGCTCTTCACATCCGCCACGTTGGCCAGCAGGGAGAAGATGTCCAGGTTGTCGATAAAGCGGTGGGCCTCCTCCTTGCCGCCCTTCACGTCGAAGGTGAAGATGGAGCCGCCCCCGTTCGGGAAATAGCGCCTGTACAGCCCATGCTGCGGGTGGCCGGGCAGGCTGGGGTGGTTCACGCGGGCCACCTTGGGGTGCTTGGTCAGGAACTCCACCACGCGCGCCGCATTGGCCGCATGCCGCTCCAGGCGCAGGGAGAGCGTCTCCACCCCCTGCAGCAGCATGAACGCAGCAAAGGGGGAAATGCACGCCCCCATGTCGCGCAGCAGGATGGCGCGGATATAGGTCACAAAGGCCGCCTGGCCCGCCACATCCGCAAACACCGCCCCGTGGTAGCTGGGATTCGGCGCAGAAATGCCGGGATAGTTCCCGCTTGCCTTCCAGTCGAACTTGCCGGAATCCACCACCACGCCGCCCAGCGTGGTGCCGTGCCCGCCGATGAATTTGGTGGCGGAATGCACCACGATATCCGCGCCGTGCTCAATGGGGCGCAGCAGGAAAGGCGTGGCAAAGGTGTTGTCCACCACCAGCGGCAGGCCATGGCGGTGCGCCAGCTCCGCCAGCGCATCCAGGTCCGGGATATCGCAGTTGGGGTTGCCCATCGTCTCTGCAAACAGGGCACGGGTTTCCGGGCGGATGGCAGCCTCCACCTCCGCCGGGTTGTGGATATCCACAAACGTGGCCGTGATACCGAACTGCGGCAGGGTATGCTCCAGCAGGTTGTACGTGCCACCGTACATGGTGCGCTGCGCCACAATGTGGCCGCCGTTGGCAGCCAGCGCCTGCACCGTGTAGGCAATGGCAGCCGCACCGCTGGCCACAGCCAGGGCAGCCGTGCCGCCCTCCAGCGCCGCCATGCGCTTCTCGAACACATCCTGCGTGCTGTTCGTCAGGCGGCCGTAGATATTGCCGGGGTCCTGCAGGCCGAAACGCGCCTCCGCGTGGGCCGCATCATGGAACACATAGGACGCCGTGGCATAAATCGGCACCGCGCGGGCATCACTCGCCAGGTCGGCGCTCTCCTGCCCCACATGCAACTGCTTGGTTTCAAATCGGTATTCGGTCATGGTATGGAAAATCGGAGAAGCGTCGCCATGATATACCTACCAACCCACTACGTCAATAAGAAAATAACAAGGGAGGCAATTTTGTGTGCATTGCGGGCGGAGGGTTGACAGGCGGGCGCAAAACCTGTATCCTACGGCCCATGAAACGCGCAAGTCTCTATGCATCCCTGCTGATACCGTGCCTGGCGGCATGGTCCGTCTCCACTGCTGTTGCTGCTGATTCCGCCGAGGGCACGCCCGCTGCCCAGAAGGCGGGCAAGGACGAGGGGAAGGGGAAGAAGGGCAAGAAGGCAAAGGCCCAATCCCCCATGGGTGCCGCGCTTGGCAAGCTGAAGTGCTTTACCGCGGCCAAGCCGAAATTGGATGCCAAGTATTACATTTTCCTGTTTTCCACTTCTTCCTGCACGCACTGCATGCGCGCCATGCCCCGGAACGTGGAGCTGTACAAGGAGATGCGCCGCCGTGGTGATGTGGAGATGATGCTGGTGACGCTCACCAACCTGGACAATGCCCAGGCCGCGCAGGGGTTCCTGACCAAGTTCAAGGCTCCCTTTGCCGCTGCCACGGATACGGAGGTGCGCGCCGCGGGCGTGCCGGTGATTCAGAAGGTGAACCAGAACGGCCCGGGCATGATCCTGGCCCTGCCGCCCCACATTGTGATTGTGGACAAGGATGGCAAGCTGGTTCACGAAGGCCCCGGCAGCATCAACGGGCAGAATGTGCTGGAGGACTGGCAGCAGTATACCGGCGGCCAAGTCCGGCAAGGGCAAGAAGTGAGGCGGGGAGGATAAAAGGGATTTAGAATGTATGATTTAGGATTTAGAATGTAGTGAGAATTCCCGCGCCCTGCGGGCGCGCGGAACCACCTGTTTATCCCCGCTCCGCCGAACGGCGGAGCGGGGTAATATGTGACAAGAAGCGGGCGTTACTTGGCGGGCTGTTCCGGCCAGAGGTTGCGGATGGCCTTTGCGGTTTCCGTGGCGATGATTTTGGCACCGTCGCGGTTGGGGTGCAGGCCGTCGCCCACGGTAAGCTCCGGGTGGTCCTTCAGCGGGGTGTACATGTCCAGGGTGGGGCATTGGAACTGCTTGGCGAGGCGGGCGCAGATGGCCTCCATGGCCGGGCGGTGGGTGGAGGTCTCCATCTCGCTGAGCCGGAAATCGTATGCGGGGTTCACGTTGCCGGGGAATCCGGCCTCCCGCTCATGGCTGCGGAAATCCGGGGCCAGCCTGGTCCACATCATCACAGTGGCACCCTGGGGCCCGCGCCAGGCGTGGATAAGCTCTGCGTAGTCCGCCTGCACGTTCTCCGGGTTCCAGGTGCCGCGGTTCACATCGTTGATGCCCAGGTTGGAGACATACAGGTCTGCGCGGAAGTCCAGGGCATCCCTGTGCTCCTTCTGCAGGCCGTACCACACGCCGGGTTTCACGCGGGAGGCGGTTTTGGCGGAATTGCCGAAGCGGCCCACCTGGAAGGCATCTCCCAGCATGCGCTGCAGCTGCTCCGGGTACTTGTTCTCTGCCATGCGGATACCCATGCCGAAGGTGATGCTGTCTCCCACGCAGGCTACCTTGATTTTGCCCACGGCAGGGTACTGGCCGGGCTGCACGGCGCGGAAGGTGATGTCGCCCCCGTAGGATTTGGTGCCGTCGCTGCAGCGCCAGACGATGTTTTCCTGCTGCTCCTTCAGGGGTGCGTGGCTCTCATAGGTGAGGGTGACGGAGCCATCCTGCCAGGATGCCTGTGCGGGGATGAAGCGGCCGTAGCGCTTGTCTGCCACCTCAAAGGCGGGGGCGTTTTCCGCCGGCACGGCATCCGGGGTCTTGATGGTCAGGGTGCCGTCTGCAATGGTGGTTTCCGTGGCGGTGAACCCGTGGGCGGCGGTCATGGCTGTGAGCATGATGAATAGTGTTTTCATGGTGTGGTATACGGGGGCGCCCTGTTGTGTCGCTGCTTGGGAGATAGGGAGACGCCGCCGTGGCTTATTGTATGGATAACGGGGAGGTTGTCAAGCCTGCGCGAATACCGAGGACTCCGGCGATAAACTTGGCGAT
>JAUNQN010000069.1:1930-4598 GCA_030536145.1 Akkermansia sp. | reverse complement strand
ACTGTAAACTTTTTTACCAAACCAACCGACAATATGAACAAAGAACAACAGGAATTCCTGGAGGACTACCTCAACAATGCTTCTCCCACGGGGCATGAGATGGAGGGACAGCGCATTTGGGCACGCTATATTGCCCCGTACACGGATGAGCAGCAGGTGGATGCCTACGGCTCTGCCTGGGCTGTGCTGCACAGCAAGAAGAAGAATGCACCCACGCTGATGCTGGATGCGCATGCGGATGAAATCGGTTTCACTATCCGCTATATCGACGACAACGGCTTTGTGCGCGTGGAGCGCCTGGGCGGGTCCGATGTGGCCATCGGCCGCGGCCGCCGCCTGCGTTTCTTCGGCACGGACGGCGAGGTGTACGGAATCACCGGCAACACGGCCATCCATATCCGCGACGACGGCGACAAGGCGCCGAAGGTGTGGGACCTGTACGTGGACTTGGGCTGCAGCTCCCGCGAGGAGGTGGAGGCCCTGGGGCTGCGCGTGGGTGACGTGGGCGTGTACTGCGACGGCCCGCTGATGCTCAACAACGGCAAGCGCCTGGTGTGCCGCGCGCTGGATGACAAGCTGTGCGGCTATATCACCGCAGAGGTGGCCCGCGCGCTGAAGGAGCAGAAGGTTTCCCCGGAGTGGAACATTGTGTTTTGCAACACGGTGCAGGAAGAGGTGGGCTGCATCGGCGCCGGAATGCTGACCTACCGCCTGCAGCCGGATGCCGCCATTTGCCTGGATGTGACCCACGGCACGGATTCCCCCGGGCTGGACAAGGGCCGCTACGGCGATGTGCGCCTGGGCAAGGGCGGCTGCCTGTGCTTCGGCCCCGCCTGCCACCCGAACATCAACGCCCGCCTGGAGCTGGTGGCGGATGAGAACGGCATCCCCATGCAGCGTGAGACCTCCGGCCGCACCACGGGTACCAATACGGACCAGATTTTCCGCTCCCGCATGGGCGTGCCCGCCACCAACCTCTCCATGCCGCTGCGCTACATGCACAGCCCGGTGGAGACGGCGGACATGGATGACGTGCAGGCCTGCGTGGACCTGCTGGTGGCGTTCATCAAGTCCCTGAAGGTGAAGGACGATTTCCGCCACAAGCTGTAAAGACCTGCCCGGCAGGCTTGTACAGGGGCGGCTACATGCGTGCCATGCAGCCGCCCTTTTCCCTATACGCGCGGGTGTGCAAAAAAACACCCCTGCTGCAGGCAGCGGGGGTGTTCTGGGAATAGCGTTCTGGTACGACCCCGGTGCGGGGTGCCGCACCCTGTGCTTAGTGGCGCAGGGAGAGACGCACGAGCAGGTCCTTGTACAGGTCCGGCATGGTGCGCTTGGCATAATCCAGGAGCTTGCGGCGCTTGGCCACCATCATCAGCAGGCCACGGCGGGAAGCGTGGTCGTGCTTGTGCTCGGCCAGGTGGCCGGTCAGGTGGGCAATACGCTTGGTAAGCACTGCGACCTGGAAGCCGGTGGAACCGGTGTCCTTGTCGTTGATCCGGAAGTCGTTGACGTTGATTTCGCTCATGTTGTGTGTATCTTGTTTAGTGGTTGATTTTCGTGGCTGCGGCAATCGACCTACAAGGTGGGTGGATGATAGCACGAAAACGGCAGGAATCAAGGCTAAATTGAATGGGCAGTGTAAAAAAATGACAGTACGGGTATAAAACGCCCTTTCTGTTTGACTCCTGCGGGCGGCATGCTGTATACTGGCACCAACACTGGAGCTTGGACAGCATACAATATGGACACCTTCATGAGAATACTCGACATAATCACCCGCTTCCTGAAAGCGGCTGAGCTGATGCCTGATTTCACCACGGCGCAGGGCGTGTTCTGCGCCATAGCCTGGGTGGCCACGCTGCTGGCGCTGGGCATGTTCGTGCTTTCCATGTTCATGGATGCGGACGGCGCAGACGTGGACGGCGATGGCGGCGGTGCGGATACGGGGCTGTTCTCCATCCGCGCGCTCATCGGTTTCATCCTGGGTTTCGGCTGGGGTGGCTACATGAGTATGCGCTGTGCGCCGAGCGTGCTGCAGGCCGTGCTGGTGGGCCTGGGGCTGGGCGTGGTCATGTTCCTGCTGGTGGCATGGATGATGAAGCTCATCTACGGGCTGAAATCAGACGGCACGCTGAAGCATGAGACCCTGGTGGGCCTGACCGGCACCGTGTACGTGACCATTCCCCCGCACGGTGAGCCGGGCGGGCAGGTGCAGATAGCCCACCCTAACCAGCTCATCACCATGGCCGCCGTGCAGGATGGTGATACGCCCCTGGCCGCCCAGACCCGCATAGAGGTGGTGGAGGCCACCTCCTACCTAGTGACCGTGCGCCCCCTGGGCCGGAACCCCAAGGACTGATTCCCCCCCCCCCTTCCCAAACACCAAACCAAAACACCCTGTACAACCATGATAACCACATACCCATACACCATGCTGGCAGCAAGTTCCGCTACGGAGAATGACGGCTTCCCCATCGTCGCCGTCGTTATCCTGGTCATCTTCTTGCTGGGTACCGTCGCCTGGCTCTTCAGCCGCTACAAGCAGTGCCCGTCGGACAAGATTCTCATCGTCTACGGCAACGTGGGCGCCGGGCGCACCGCCAAGTGCATCCACGGCGGCGCCACGTTCATCATGCCCATGATCCAGAGCTATGCGTTCATGGAC
>JAUNQN010000069.1:0-1920 GCA_030536145.1 Akkermansia sp. | reverse complement strand
AACCCCATCAACATCGACGTGCCGCTGAAGGGCGCCCTCTCCAGCCAGAACATCCGCGTGGACGTGCCCTCCTCCTTCATTGTGGGCATCAGCACGCAGCCGGAGATTATGCAGAATGCCGCCAGCCGCCTGCTGGGCCGCACCCGCCAGGATATCCGTGACCTGGCCTCTGAAATCATCATGGGCCAGATGCGCGTGGTTATCGCCTCCCTCACCATCGAGGAAATCAACGCCGACCGCGAGAAGCTCATCAAGGGAATCACCGGCGGTGTGGACGTGGAGCTGCACAAGGTGGGCCTGTACCTCATCAACGCCAATATTACGGATATCCGTGATGCATCCGGCTACATTGCCGCCCTGGGCCAGGAGGCCGCCGCACGCGCCATTAACGACGCCATGATCAAGGTGGCCGAGGAAACCCGCCGCGGCGAGATCGGCAAGGCGGAGGCCCTGCGTGAGCAGACCGTGCAGGTGGCCATGGCCAATGCCGCCGCCGTGGAAGGCAACAACGAGGCCCAGATGAAGGTGGCGGATTCCAACGCCCGCCTGAAGGTGCGCCAGGCAGAGGCCCAGCGCATAGCCCAGGTGGCGGAGAAGGAGCAGGCCGCCCAGGCAGAGGCCGCCGGCTACATCGCCAACCGTGAGGCGGAAATGAAGCGTGCCGAACTGGAGCGCGCCACCCAGACCGCCAATGAAATCGTGAAGGCGGAGATTGAGAAGCGCAAGCAGGAGATTGCCGCAGAGGCCGCCGCCGCCGTGCTCGTGAAGGAGCAGCAGGGTAAGGCAGATGCCCTCGTCATTGCCAAGGAGGCAGAGGGTACCGCCGCCACCCGCCTGGCCAAGGGTGAGGCAGATGCACTCCTCCTCAAGAAGCGCGCAGAAAGCCAGGGCTTGGAGATGGTGGGCCGCGGCCAGGCCGTGGCCATCCAGGCCGCCCTGGAGGCAAAGGCCCAGGGCTTCCGCCAGATTGTGGAAGCCGCCGGGGATGCCCGTGCCGCCTCCGGCCTGCTCGTCACGGAGCAGCTGCCCCAGATTGTGGAAACCCAGGCAAGCGCAGTCCGCGGCCTCTCCTTCGACAAGGTGGTGGTCATGGGCGGCGGGGATTCCAAGAGCGGTTCCGTCGGCGGCTTTGTCCAGAACCTCGTCACCGGCACGCTGCCGCTTCATGAGCTGGCCAAGAGCGTGGGCGTGGAGCTGCCGGACTACCTGGGCAAGCCCGCCGCGGATGCACCCAAGCCCCAGGCTCCCGCGCAGGATGCCTAACTCCAGCCGTATCAATCATACCCATCCCCGCCCGCGTGCCGCAGGCGGGGATTTTTTTGCCTTGACATCACGGGGCGGAAAGTCCACAATCCAAGCATGAAGAAAACTCTTCTTGCACTGACCCTGATGGCCTGCCCGCTCATGGCGCAGGAAGCCGCCCCCGCCCAGGAGCCCGCACCGGCCCCCGCGCCCGCTGCCACCCCCTCCGGGGATGCCCTTATGTACGCCGGCATGGTCCAGCAGATGCTGGGCTGCGTGGATGAACTGGCGGATATCATGGCGAACGTGAAGGACAAGGACAGCGCAGATGCCGCCGCCCCCCGCGTGCAGAAGCTCGTGGTCCGCGGCCTGGGCATCTTCATGCAGCTGCAGGGCATGCCGGAGCTCACCCCGGAGGTCATGCAGGAGGTGCAGAACCTTGTGGGCCCCCAGGCCACGGAGAAGCTCCAGGGCGTGCTGCCCAAGCTCATGGGTTCCGTCATGCCGCTCATGATGAACGGCGGATACGGCTCCACCAGCCTGAACGAGTCCATTGCCCCCATGCTCCAGAACCTGATGGGTTCCATGATGGGCGGCCAGGGCATGAACCTTCCCGGCCTGGGCGGCGGCACCCCCGGTGCTGCTCCCCAGCTCCCCCGCCGCAACATGCCCGCCGCT
>JAUNQN010000048.1 GCA_030536145.1 Akkermansia sp. | reverse complement strand
GCGCCATAGCCCCGCGCCCTGCCCTGCTGCTGGCGGATGAGCCCGTGTCCGCGCTGGATGTCTCCATCCAGAGCCAGATCCTGAACCTGCTCACGGAACTGCGGCGGGACCTGGGGCTTACCATGATTTTCATCTCCCATGACCTGTCCGTGGTCCACTACCTGGCGGATTCCATAGCGGTGATGCAAAAGGGCAGGATAGTGGAATACGGCACGGCGGACGACGTGTTCCACCACCCGCAGCACAGCTACACGCAAACGCTGCTGGCGGCCGTGCCGCGCCTGTAGGCCGCTGCGGCTCAGCGCGTGCGGCGGTACGCGCCATCCCCCACGGAAATCACCTGCACCCGCACCTGCTGCAGCCCCTGCCGCGTAAAGTCCAGCTCCCCGGCCACGCGGCTGCTCACATCTATCAGCCGCCCGGCAATGAACGGCCCGCGGTCCGCCACGCGCGCCTTGCAGCTCTTGCCGTTCGCCAAATTGGTTATTTTCACCACGCAGGGCAGCGGCAGCGTGCGGTGCGCAGCGTACAGCTGGTCGCTGTACAGCCGCTGGCCGATGGCACCCCTGGCGCCGTCCGCCTCGTAATAGGAGGCCAGCCCCACCTGGTCATACCGCAGCGCCTCCTCAATCCCCATGGGTACAAAACGGTTCCCCTTCAGCGTGTACGGGCTCATCTTGTAGCCCTTGTAGTCTTGGAAACCATGCTGCTGGCAGGCGGCCAGCAGCAGTGCTGCGCATACTGGTATCAGGCATTTCCGGAGCATACCCGGTACTCTACCACAGTCCGCACGCATACGCCAGCACAAAACCGCCGCACCGCGGGAAAGCGGTACGGCGGTTGGAATCTTATGCAGCGGGGGCGCTTAGGCGCCGAGCTGGAAGCGGTGGAAGGAGACGATCTGGATGGAGTCGCCCACCTTCTTGCCGGTCTCGGCCACGTACTTCTCCACGCTCATGGAGGGGTCCTTCACGAACTCCTGGCTCATGAGGCAGCTCTGCTTGTACAGGGCCTTCAGCTTGCCGGGGAGAATCTTCTCCAGCAGGGCCTCGGGCTTGCCCTCTGCGATGAGCTGGGCCTTGGCAATCTCCTGCTCCTCAGCCACGAAGGCGGGATCCAGGGAGCTGCTGTCCACGCTCTTGGGCGCGCAGGCGGCAATGTGCAGGGTGATGTCCTTGCACATGGCCTGGAAGTCGGCGTTGTCGGCGGTGGCGGCGTTGCCGCAGGCCACCTGCAGGAGCACGCCCACCTTGCCACCCATGTGGATGTAGGAGGCGATGCTGCCGGCACCCTCCTGGGTGTAGCGGCCGAACTTGCGGAACTTCATGTTCTCACCGATGGCGGCGCACTGCTCGGCAATGTACTGCTGCACGGTGGTGCCGTTGATGGCCACGTTCTGGGCGTCCTCCAGGGTGGTGACGGTGGAGGCCTTCAGGGCCTGGCCCACCTCGGCCACCAGGGCCTTGAACTTGTCGCCCTTGGAGCAGAAGTCGGTCTCGCAGTTGATTTCGTAGATGATGCCGTCGTTGCCCTCCACCAGGGTGGAGACGATACCCTCCTTGGCCTCGCGGTCAGCCTTCTTGGCAGCCTTGGCGATGCCCTTCTCGCGGAGGTACTTGACAGCCTCGTCCATGTTGCCCTCGCAGGCCACCAGGGCGTTCTTGCAGTCCATCATGCCGGCATCGGTCATGATGCGCAGCTCCTTCACCATTGCGGGTGTAATATCAGCCATTTCAGTAGGTTGCTTGGGGGTTTACTTGGCGGGCTTGGCCTTGTTGATAGCCTCCACCAGCACGGAAAGCACCAGGCGGATGGAACGCACGGCATCGTCGTTGCCGGGAATCGGGAAATCCACGCTCTCCGGGTCGGCGTTCGTGTCCGTCAGCACGATGACGGGGATGTTGAGCTTGTGGGCCTCGCGGATGGCGATGTCCTCGTGGTCGGCACCGATGGCGATCATGACATCGGGGGCGCCGCCCATGTTGCGGATACCCTGCAGGTTGCGCAGGAGCTTCTCACGCTCGCGGGCCAGGGCAGCCAGCTCCTTCTTGGACATGGACTTGTACTCCGGCTGCTTGTCGAGGTTCTCGAGGTAGTCGAGACGGGCAATGCTCTTCTTGATGGTGGCCATGTTGGTGAGCATGCCGCCCAGCCAACGGAAATTCACATAGTACTGGCCGGTAGCCTCGGCGGCTTCCTTGACAGCCTCCTGGGCCTGGCGCTTGCAGCCCACGAAGAGGATCTTCTTGTTCTTGCCAGCCAGCTCGGAAACGAAAGAGGCGGCCTTGTCCAGGCACTTCTCGGTTTCTTCCAGGTTGATGATGTGGATGCCATTCTTCTGGGTAAGAATGTACTTCTTCATGTTGGGGTGCCACTTGCGGGTCTGGTGACCGAAATGGACACCGGCTTCCACCATCTTCGTGATGAGTTCGTCGATCATTGTATTTGTGTGTGTTGTGCGTGCCTTGTATCAGGCTTCGCGGATTTGCGGAAGGTGCTGCGCTTTCGCCCCCAGCCCTCCATTGTTGGTATTGCAGCATCAGCGGGGACAGGCAGGATACTCCCCAACCCGCCGATTGTCAACCAAAATCACCGTGAAAGGATGAAAAAAACCTGCGCACGCGGGGGCATGCGCAGGCGGGGGAATGCAAAAGCGCGCGGGTATCAGAGCCCCAGGCGGGACTTGGCGGTGGCAATCAGGTGGCTCACCAGGTCCGGGTTGCCGGCCAGCAGCTGCTTGGCGGCATCCGGCAGGGGCAGGCCCTTCAGGTTCTCCGCGCTCAGCTTGGCGGGGTCCTGCATGCAGGCGCCCACGTAGGAGGTGATGGCCTGCACGGCCTCGCTGTTGCCCAGTAGTTTCTCCAGCGCCGGCAGCACGGCCGCCGGGCAGTTCTTCCTCAGGATATCACCGATGTTGCCGCCGATGAACGATGTAATCAGGCTGTCGAAAAGTCCCATGGTCTGTAATATGGTTGTTTGTACCGCACCATCCTATACCACGGCGGGGCCGGAGTCAATAGGGAAGTGCAGCCTGCCGCGCGGACACAAAAAAACCTTGCTCCGTGGGGAACAAGGTTTTCTGATGGCAGGAGCGAGATTTGAACTCGCGACCAAAGGCTTATGAGTCCTCTGCTCTACCACTGAGCTATCCTGCCGTGGTACACCGTACAGGGGTGTGCAGCGGAGTATACACGCCCCAGGGCGTTTTGGCAAGACCAAAATTGCATTTTCTGCAAAAAAAATCAACTAGGGGAGAAAAAGGCGCTTCCCGCTTGACACGGCACGCCCCCTGCGGTAGATTCTGCATAATCCATTCCAATATGAAGAACAACACATACAAGGCAATTCTGACGGCAGGGCTGGTGGCCCTGGGGCTGCCCGCCATGGCAGGGGAGGTCAAGCAGCTGCCCAAGCCTGTCATCACCGGCGGCATGCCGCTTATGGAGGCCATAGACCAGCGCGAGTCCGGCCGTTTCTACGACCCTGCCAAGCCGGTGGACGACCAGACGCTCAGCGAGGTGCTGTGGGTGGCCTGGGGTGCCAACAGCCAGGGCAAGCGCACCATTGCCACCGCACGCAACCTGCAGAACATGAGCCTGTACGTGCTCACCAAGGAGGGCACCTGGAAGTACGACGGCAAGGCCAACACCCTGGAGAAGGTGAACGGCAAGAACCTGATTCCCCTGTGCGCGCAGCAGGATTTCGTGAATGATGCCCCCGTGCACCTGCTGTATGCCGCCAAGGATGACAAGTGGGGCCGCTGCCACGTGGGCTCCGCCTACCAGAACGTGTACCTGTACGCCGCCTCCAAGGGCATGGCCACCGTCATCCGCGGCCTCATCGACGCCGACGGCCTCACCAAGGAGCTGGGCCTGCAGGGTGAGGAGCGCGTGATTGCCCACCAAACCGTGGGCTGGCCGGAATCCGCAGACAAGTAATCCCCCCCAACCCAATCGGGCTTCCTTTTCAACTCCCCTGCCCTGGCTGCAACTTTCCAGGGCAGGGGCATTTGCATAGCGGCCAGTGGGTCAGCGGAGCGGGAACAATTCCAGCAGACCCTCCATCATTTCCGTCAGCATGGCAGAATCAAACGGGATATGCCGCAGGCTCTGGGTCGACGTCACAGAGCGTATAAGGGAATCCCGCTCTGCCTGTTCGTGAAGAAGCTGGTTGGCAAACTGCACGATATCCTCCCGGATTCCGGGCCCCACCGGAGTGGCACGGAGTCTGGACAGATAGAGCAGCGCTATGACATCCTTGCGATGCTTGCGTGCGTTTTCCATGCTTGCGTCAGAGCCATGGGGCGGAACCGCGCCATTCCTGTGCAATCCCTGGATATTCAGGAACGCCTTGATTTTGAGGGCTATAAGCCCCTCACGCCTCACTACGGGAATGCCTTGGACAGTGGTGCAACTCCCCTTCAGCAAGCCGTAATACGCATCATCCAGCAGCATGCAGGAAAGACCGCTGTATTCATCTGCCACCTTGACCGGGATGCTCCGTTGCTCAAACGTATGCCGGATGGCCTCGCTGTCAGCTCCCAAGACCTCAATCATCTCAGGGAAATCGCTGTTATCCGCCAATCGGAAACGGTAAAGCCGGCGTTTGGTATCCCCACCCGGCTGTAGGCGGCTATCAGCCTGGTACCCCACACGCGCTGCAAAATCCAGGAAAGCCTTGATGAAGGGCATGGAGCGGGACTGGAGCAGCAAGACCATATCCACATCCCTGGTGTTGCGGAAATGGGTTTGTTCCTCTGCCAGCCACAGATGGCAGGCCGCACCGCCGATAACGACATACTCCCCCTGATAGGGTTCAAACTCACGGGCAAAGTTCTGCAAGGAGTGCAGCATGATGTAATTTTTCAGGCTCATGGGAGATGAAGCGATTCAAGTGCCAGGCGGACCCTGGGATCATGGTTGGAGCGGAGGGAGAGGTAGAGGGAAAGGTCATCCACGCGGCGGGAGCCCCCATGCATGAGCGCGGCGGGCGGATAAATCCACTGCTGCAGGCATACCCCCCCTTCCCCGCGCCGCGCCGGCTGCGGGCAATCCGCGTTGAAACGTTGGTAAAAGGCGCAAGTTGGCACCGGGTCGTCTACCAGGTCTGATGCCATGGCAAGCGCGCTGATTCCTGCAGCCGGGCAAGCCTGCAGGGCATCCGCAGACCGCGTGACAAAGCTGCGCCGCACAGGGGAGCGGAGCCAGGGCTCCGCCCGCAGCCACAAATCGTGCCTATCCTCCGGGAAGATGAACCGGCCGCTGCGCGTTCCTGCCGGGTAGGAGCACAATCCGCATGAAACAAGCTCGTCCTTCGCCTTGCTCAGCAAGCCGGCACTGTAGGGCAACTCCCGGGAGAGGGCACGGATGGTACCCCCTGCCACATCCCCGAAAAGCAGCTGGCGCAACACGATGACCTGGGCACAGGGAGACAGGGGGGAGTTCTCTTCCACAGGCGCGCATGCCGGGGCAGCGGACCATTCGGATGCCGGAATGTTCAGCCAGAGGAAGGGCAGGAAACACCCGCCCGCCGCCGTCAGGTAAGGGATTCCCAGCCGCCGCATTTCCTCTGTCTGCGCCGCTGACGGATGTTCCCAATACACCGCAACGGGCACCTGCCCGGCTGCTGCCGCCACGCGCCGCAGCTCATGCTGCACCATGGGAGGTGTCACCACAGTATCATCCCTCACGGCCACAAGAGCAAACTGCACCCCGGCAAACGCCACCAGATAGAAGCGCCGCTTGTCCAAGGCGCGCACATAGCGGACCTGCGCCAGGGATTCCGGGCTATCGCTTAGCAGATAATCGCACCCCAGAACCCGGTCAAGCACATTGTTTAACGGTGATACCCCTCCCATATCGCCATGAAGGTAGCACGGGAACGGGCTATTGTAAATAAAAAAAGTGATTCGTTACATATTTGTAAACAATTACCCCATGTTCACCGCAAATCACCCATGTCATTGTGACTTTGGGCTTGACTCGGCGCGTGCCGCCCTGTAGAATGCGGGCACGGCGGCACTTTCCCCGCCGGAACACATCAACCTGTTACGCCAAATACGTATATGAAGAAAGCACTTGTACTCGCTGCCCTGATGGCCCTGCCCACCTTCGCCGGCCAGAAGGTTGTCATCGCCCCCACGCCCGTGGTCACCAATCCCACCATCACCAACCCCTGCGAGGGTTCCGTGTGGTCTTGGGAAGTGGCCGGCACCTACAGCTGGGGCGCCAACAACCCCTACGATGATGCCGACGGCATGCCGCAGAAGAAGGTGAACACCTACGGTGCCGATGTGACCGTGGTGCGCCAGCTGCCGGATTACGGCTGGTTCAAGAACCACGCCCTGTTCCTCCGCATCGGCTACAACTGGGGTGACCGCACCTGGGGCCTGGGCGAGGGTCTGAACACCAAGTTCAGCGCCGGCAACTTCTCCATCATGCCCGGCTACCGCATGTCCCACAAGATCACGGACAGCCTGTCCTACCATGTGGGCGGCAGCATCGGTATCACCAACCGCTCCGACGAGTCCCGGTTCTCCACCACCATGCCCGTGTACTCCACCCCGGCGGTCGACGAGAACATCTACTACCTGCAGAACAGCGCGGACGGCCAGTTCCTGCCCCCCAACATGCAGTACAATGGCGGGCAGCCTGCAGAGCCGGAAGTCATCGGCACGGAGACTGTCACCAGCACCTCCAGCAAGTCCACCATGGGCTTTGCCGCCTCCCTGGAGCTGGGTCTCACCTATGACATCAACCCCTGCTGGAATGTGTTCTGCTCCTACCAGGTGACCATGAACACCGCCCGCACCAAATTCAACCACATGGGCGAGGAAATCAAGTCCAAGCGCCAGCTCTCCCACGGCATCCGCCTGGGCGTGGGCCGCAAGTTCTAAGAACCGCAGCCTGAACCAATCCGTTCATTGACAAAACCCCTCCCGCAGCTCCTGCAGGAGGGGTTTTCCATATGGCAAACCAAGGAATTCCCCGGTATTTCCATTATTTCCTCCGCGCCAGTTCAGAGGCATAGCTCCTGCCCAGGTCCGCGGCGTGCGCCTGCACCCAGGCGCGGAGACTGCGCTGCCCGGCGGGCGGGGCATCCACCGCCAGGCGGTCCTGGGAAAGCCCGGCTATCTCATCCCGCGTGAGCATCACATCCCCCACCAGGGCACCGAGCAGCCGCGCCGCCAGCAGCCCGAACCACGCCGGCACGGGCAGCACGGGGCGCCGCACACCCATGCCCTGCGCCAGCAGGTGCCAGAGCCGGCGGAAGCTGTAGGTCTCCGGCCCCGTGGCCTGGATAATGCGGCAGGGTTCCCCCTGCCCTGCCTCCCGCAGCGCCAGTTCCGCAAAATCCTGCACATGGATGGGCTGCAGGCGGTAATGCCCCATCCCGAAGGTGGCCACGGCGGGCAGGTGGCGCAGGCACCACGCCATGTTGTTCAGGAGTATGGACTCTGCGGGTGTCTCACCAAAGAGGATGGCGGGCCGCAGGATGCTGTGCGGTATCCCCGTGGCCGCCAGCGCGGATTCCAGCTGCGCCTTTCCGCGGAAATAGGGCAAGCCGGAACCGGCATCCGGGTTGGTGATACTGGTGTGGACAATGCGCTGCACCCCCGCCGCCTGCGCGGCGGCAAAGAGCTTCTTGGTGTTCTCCACCGCCGTGGCGTGGCTGAATGCCGCATGCCCCGCCCCTGCATAGGTAAAGCGCACCCAGTAGGTGTTGACCAGGATATCCACCCCCGCCAGCACGTTCTCCCCCGTGCTCCAGGGCATGGGCCGCAGTTCATACTGCTGCGGGTTCGGCAGGCGGGAACCGGAATCCGTGAGCCCTATCACACGGTACCCGCGCCGTACCGCCTCCGCGGCTATGTAGCGCCCGCTGTATCCCAAGACTCCTGTTATGGCTATTGTTTTCATGATTTCTGTAATTTGAGAAATTATTATGCGAGAAAGCGGTTCCAATGCGTGTACGGGGCTTACAGCTTGCTGAGCAGGACCAGCAGCTTGCTGCCCATCCGGGCGGCGCGGCTGAATACGGAGGTGGGGTAGTGCTGCGCGGCGGCGGCAATGGAATCTGCGGCGGAAAGCAGCTCCTGCATGGCCTCCATGCGCCGCGTGAGCACCGCATCTCCCTCTGCGCGGGCGGCATCCAGACATTCCTCCACGGCCAGCACGGCACCCTCCGTCTCCCGGCGGCGCCGCTCTTCCAGAATACGGCGGGCTATCTCCCACACATCCGTCTCCGCGCTGAAATAGCTGCGGCGGTCCCCCGGCACGCTTGTGCGGGTGACCAGCCGGTAGTCCTCCAGCTCCCGCAGGGAGGTGGATACGTTGGAGCGGGCCAGCCCCAGTGTCTCGCATATCTCCTCCGGCGTCAGCGCGCGGTCGCAAATATAGAGCAGCCCGTGCAGCAGGGCGGTGGAGCGGGGTATACCCCACCGCGTTCCCATATCCCCCCAGCGGCGGACAAAGCGTTCCTGTGTGGCACTCAACTGCATGCCTGTATTTTCTGAAATTTCAGAAAATTGTCAAGAGAATTGTGAAAAAATGTGTTGGTGCGGCACCACACCCGCCGCAAGGGCGGGGTTCCCGAATTGGCAGTGCAACCCGCCACACCCACGGGCTGACGCACCGTGGCTACGGAGCTAGTCACCCCACCGTTCAGTGGGGTGGGGAATTACATGGGATCCCCGCCGCATTTCTCAAAGAACCCGCCGCCGAGCAGCTGCTGCTCCGGGGAATAGAAGGCGCAGACCTGGCCCAGGGCCAGGGCGCGGACGGGGGAATCAAAGTCCAGGCGCACCTTTCCGGCGCCCAGGTGGGTGCAGGTGGCGGGCACAGCGGGAGCGCGGTAGCGGGGCTGGGCAAACACGCGCTCCGGCAGGGGGTGCAGGGTATTGGTGATGGAGCCCACCACCGCGCTGCGGGCGTACAGGCCGGGGGTTTCCTGGTCCTCGTAGCCCAGCACCAGGCGGTTGTGCTCCAGGTCCTTGCCCACCACCACGTAGGCCACGCCCTCCCGCGGGGAGGCCACGCGGTGGCCGTGGCGCTGGCCCATGGTGAACAGGTGCAGGCCGCTGTGCCGGCCCAGCACGCGCCCCTGCAGGTCCACAATGTCGCCGGGGTTGTCCGGCAGGTAGTGGCGCAGGAAATCGCTCATCTTCACCTGGCCTATGAAGCAGATGCCCTGGGAATCCTTCTTCTCCGCGTTCGGCAGGCCGAAACGGCGTGCGATATCCCGCACCTGCGGCTTGGTGATGCCGCCCACGGGGAACACGGCACGGGCCACCTGCTCCGGGCGCATGAGCGCCAGGAAGTAGGACTGGTCCTTGTTGCCGTCCACCCCGCGCAGCACATAGCTGCCCTGCCCCGGCACATCCAGCCGGCGGGCATAGTGCCCGGTGGCCACGCCGCCGGTGAAACCCTGCTCAATGGCATAATCCAGCAGCACGCCGAACTTCATCTCACGGTTGCAGAGCACATCCGGATTGGGGGTGGAGCCGCTGCGGTAGCCCTCTATCAGGTAATTGACCACGCGGGCGCGGTACTGCTCTATCAGGTCCACCACGCGGAACTCTATACCCAGCTTGCGGCACACGCCCAGGGCGTCCTCTATATCACGCTCCCAGGGGCATTCACCGGGTATGTTCTCCTCATTCACCCAGTTTTTCATGTAGGCGGCCACCACCTCATGCCCCTGCTCCACCAGGAGCGCGGCGGCGGCGGCGCTGTCCACCCCGCCGCTGAGTGCTACCAGGATACGTGCCATGGGTGTGCCTTCCTACGGATGGGACAAAGACGGTCAGAATCCCTTGTTGAAGCGGGTGACCTCCCGGCGGGCCTCCATCATCTCCACGCGGGCCTTCAGGTCATAGCGCTGGTCACGGTGGGTCTTGCCGCGCCCGGCGCCAATCTCCGCCTTCACCTTGCCGTTCTTCCAGTACAGGCGCAGCAGCGGCAGGGCAAAGCCTTTCTGCGCCTGCTGGATTTCCAGCTTCAGGATTTCCTTCTTGTGCATCAGCAGGCGGCGCGGGCGCTTGGCCTCATGCTGGAACCACTTGCCGGCGGTCTCCCACGGCTGCACGTCACAGCCGTACAGGAACAGCTGGCCCTTCTCCACGCGGGCAAAGGCATCCGCCACGTTCACGCGGCCCTCGCGGATGGATTTCACCTCCGTGCCGCGCAGCTCTATGCCGCACTCGTACCGGCCCAGGATTTCATAATCACGCCCGGCCTTCTTGTTGCTGGCTATCAGGTTGCCCTGCGGGGCGGGTTTCTTCTTGCTCATAGGGTATCTTTGTCTGTATGGTGGTTCTGGTAAAAGAACAGCCCGGCGCCGCGTTCTCTGCCGGGGGCCGGGCCGCTCTGCTGTAAAGTTTCCTTGCTTAGGAGAAATCAGGGGTAATGGTGATCACGCGGTCATCCTCCGCGCCCTCCGGCATCTCCGCCGCCTTCTGCGCCAGGTCCTCGAAGGGATCCGCAGCAGCGGCTTCCTCTGCACGGCTGGCGGCCAACTCCTCCGGCGTCATCTCATGCCAGATAATCTTGCCCTCGATGATTTCCGTGAGTGCAATATCTCCGCTCTGCATCTCCGGGGTGGTGGGGACGTAGGGGTCGGAGCCGTGGTTGAGCTGCTGCACGCGCTTGGAGACGATGTTGACCAAGAGCTGGTTGTCGCCGACAATCTCGGCAGCCTTTTCAATAAGTGTGACTTTCATGGGAGACGATGTGGTGTTTCCGCACCTGCGGGCGCACATTGTACCACACCCGCAAGCCCTTGGCAAGCGCATAATCGCAAACGGATGGAAACGGATTGACTTATGCGCGGAATTCCCGCTAAATCCTAATACTAATCCCTAATCCTCAATTCCTTGCCTCCTCCACCTCCTCGGCGGTGTCGTCTATGTCGTACACCTCCTCGGCGTCCTCCACGTCCTCGGCGGGGGCCTCCTCCGCCAGTTCCTCGTGCACGTTGCAGAAGGCGCGCTCCTTGGCGGGGTCTGCCATGGTCTCGGTGTAGGCCTTGCCCTCGTACTCGCAGCCGGAGTGGGCCAGCATGCCGGAAACGCGGCAGAGGCGCACGCCGCCGGTGCGGCCCTTGGCGGGGGTGGTGCGTATCTCCCCCATGGCGTAGCCGCGCACGGCGGCGCACTGCATGGCGCCCACCCAGAGCGGCAGGGCCACGGTGCCGCCGTAGGCCTTGTCCGCAATCTTGGCGGGGCGGTCAAACCCCACCCACACGGCGGCGGTAAGGTTGGAGGTAAAGCCGCAGAACCAGGCGTTGGTGTAGCCGTTGGTGGTGCCGGTCTTGCCGCCGCAGGGGTGGGTGAAACCCAGTTTCTGCATGTTTCCGGCGGTGCCGCCGGGCTTGGTGATTTCCTGCAGGATCCCGGCGGTGGCCCTGGTGGTGCCGGGGGAGAACACGCGGTGGGCGGAGGGCACGTTCTGCCAGATGACGTGGCCGGCGGTATCCGTGATGGACTCTATGATATACGGGGTGGGGCGCACGCCGCCGTTGGCAAAGGCGGTGTAGGCCCCGGCCACCTCCAGGGGAGAGGCCTCCCACGTGCCCAGGTAGATGGTGGGGCCGGGGGTGCGTGCGGGGCGGGGGAACCCGGCCATGAGCGCGGCGTTCACCACGTTCTGCAGGCCGGCGTGGTTGCCCGCGCGCACGGACATGGTGTTGCGGCTCTTCAGCAGCCCCCAGGAGGCCGGGTGGTTGCCGGTGAAACGGCCGTCGGAGTTGCCGGGGTTCCATTTCCGCGCGCCCTTGATTTCACCGGGGGCCAGGCGGTTGTCTGACAGGATGGAATCCGGGCTGCCGCCTTTGTCAAAGAAGGTGGAATAGACGATGGGCTTGAAGATGGAGCCCACCTGGCGGCGGCTCTGCACGGCGCGGTTCAGGGGGGATTCGGAGCTGTCTCGCCCGCCCACCACGGCAATGAGGGCGCCGGTGGCGTTGTCTATCACCACGCAGGCGGCCTGCAGGTACTTGGGGATCATGCGCTCTGCCTGCTCCGGGGTGGCGGCGGCGCGCAGCGCGCGGTACTGCGCACGGGTCTGGTGCGGGTATTTCTTGTTCTTCTCAAACATGTCCACCAGGCGGCGGTCCAGCTCCCGCATCACGTCGTCCTGCAGGTCCACATCCAGCGTGGTGCGCACGCGCAGGCCGCCGGAGAGGATGGCCTCCGACTTGAGCCGCTGCTCCGACGAGTCCAGCATTTCCAGGATGTGGTCCACCTCGCTGCGGATGAGGTCCAGCGCGTAGTTGTCCGTACCGCGGCGCTCCGGGCGGCGGGTGGTTATCTCCTCCCGCAGGGCGGCCTCGTACTGGTTGCGGGTGATCTTGCCGTGGTCGAACATGAGCTTGAGCACCTTGTCTCGCTGGATGCGGGCAAACTTGGGGTTGCGGTAGGGGGAGAACTCGTTCGGGCTGCAGACAATGCCGGCCAGCATGGCGGATTCACCGATGGTGAGGTCGCGCGGGAGCTTGTCGAAATACCCGTAGGCGGCCTGCTTGAGCCCCAGGAAGGTGTGGCCCCAGAACACGCGGTTGACGTAGCAGGAGAGGATGGTCTCCTTGTCATACGTGGATTCTATGCGGCGGGCCAGGGCAATTTCCGTGAGCTTGGCGTTGAAATCACGCACGCGGTGGTTGTATGTGTTCTTGGCCAGCTGCATGGTGAGCGTGGAGGCGCCCTGGGTGGTGCGGTGGTGCTTGTACACCTGCATGACGGCACGCCCCAGGCCGCGCCAGGAGATGCCGTGGTGCTCAAAGAAGGAGCGGTCCTCCTGCAGGATGAGCGCATCGATGAAGTAGGGGGGCACCTCCTCCCGCAGGTTGGCGATGGAGCGGCGGTTTTCCCCGTGCAGGGTGCCTATCTCGTTCCCCTTGCGGTCCAGCACAATGCTGCGCTCCGGCATGCGCGTGACCTGGGTGATATCATACCGCCCGGCCTTGATTCCGTACACCACCGCCAGCAGCACCGCCACCACGCCGCCCACAAAGGCCAGGCTTACCAGCAGGCGGATGGGCCACAGGATGAGCCGCGGCAGCGCGCGCGTAAGGAAACCGATGAGGCGGAACGGCAGCGTGAGCATGTGCCACGCCGCACCGCAGCAGCCCAGCCCTTTCTCCGGCGGGCGGCGGAACTCCTGCAGCGGGTTGTCCTTGTCCATCTCCGGCAGGGAGGGTATGGGAAAATGGCGGCGGTACTCCCGCGGCGGCCCGGGCATGCCGAAGGCATCCGCCACGGGCTCCTGCGGGGCGGGGTCCTGCGGCGGCTCGTAATCCCGGCGGCGGGCGGGCGGGGGCACGCGGCGCGGGCGGCTGCTGTGCACGGGGTACGGCGGCTCTGCGGCGGCGGGGTAGTCCGGCTCCGGGGGCTCCGGCGGTGGGGGCGGCTCCTGCCCTGCGGGGCGGGTGGCCTGCACGCGGGAGCGCGGCGGCGCCTGCGGGCGCACAGCCCCCCTGCCCCGCATGGCGGCTGCGGGTTCATCCCCGGGGTCCGGCGCTTTGTATCTGGCACACACGGTATGTATTCCCTGCCTGCGGCGCCCTATACGGCAGCGGCGCGGCAACAGGGCACCCGCCCCGCTCCCGCGCCACCGGTACTGCGCCGCGCGGCAGCTGTCAGTACTTGTAATCCACGTAGAACTGGAACTGGCCCTTGTCGTCCGCGGCGTTGGCCGTCTTGAACGGTATGGCGTAATCCACCGCCAGCGGGCCCATGGGCAGGTTCAGGCGCAGGCCCACGCCGTAGTCTGCCGCAAACTGGTTCATGCGGAAGTCGAAGCTGTCCTTGTGCACGAAACCCGCATCCACAAACACGGCAAGGCGGATGGAATCCACCAGCGGCAGGGTCATTTCCAGCTGCGCGTACGCGCTGGAGTTGCCGCCCATGGTCTCGTCTCCCGCCAGCTCCTTGTCTATCATGCCCACATCACGGTAGCGGAAACCGCGCAGGTTGTTCGGGCCGCCCAGGTAGCAGCGCTCAAACACGGGCACCTCCTTGTTCTTGTCCACCGCCTTCACGGTGTCTGCCGCCAGGTTCAGGCTGAAGATGGAATCCCAGAAGGAGTTGTAGTAGTAGGAGGCGGACATGCCCATGCCGTACGTCTGCACCGTGCTGCCGGGGCCGCTGTAGTAGCCGTGCAGCTCCAGGTTGCCGCCGCTGCGCGGGGTGATGACCGCATCGCGGGAGTCGTACTCGTAGCTCAGCTCAAACTTGCTGCGCGTGTAGTCCCCGCACTGCTCACGGAAGAATACGGGGGCATTGCCCTGCTGCTCCAGCTTGAACTGCTCTATGCGGTACTCGAACTTCACGGACTGCAGGTCACCCAGCGCGCGGCGCAGGGAGACGGCATAGCCGTAGTTCTTCTGGCGGTAGTAGTCGCTCATGTACGTGGAGCTGGAGAAGTACGCCTCATTGCCCAGCTGCAGGCGGCGGTTCAGGAACCACGGCTCCAGCAGGAAGATGGAGGCGCTCTGGTACTCCGTACCCAAGCGCCCGTTCAGCGTAAGGCGCTGGCCGCCGCCCACAAAGGAGCCGCCCAGCAGGCCGCCCAGGTTGAAATTGGACTGCGTGACCGTGGTGTACAGGTACACGCTCTCTATGCTGGAGAACGCCACGCCGAAGGAGGCGTTGCCGGTGGTGGTCTCATGCACGTTGATGTTGATATCACGGTAGCCGCCGTTGCCGGAGTAGCCCTCGCTCACCTCCACCTGGTCAAAGTACTTCAGGTTCTCCAGGCGCTTCCTGGCTATCTCCAGGTCCACGGAGTTCAGGTTCTGGCCGGGCTTGAGCGGCAGCTCGCGCAGAATGACGTGCTGCTTGGTCTTGGTGTTGCCGCGCACGTTGATGCGGCCCACCAGGTAGCGCCCGCCCTCCTTCACATCGTAGCGGATGTTGATGAGGTGCGTGCCGTTCGGCTTCACGCCCACCTCCGTAATGTCCGGGCGCACATCCGCATCCGCATAGCCCTTGGAGCCGTAGTACTTGCGGATCATCTCCACATCGTCGGAAACCTTCTTCAGGGAGTAGATGTCACCCCCCAGCATGCTCAGGCCGCGCTCCAGCTCCTTGGGGGTGAAAACGCTGATAGGACCGAAACTCACGTTCTGGATTTCATACCGCGGGCCTTCCTCGATGGTGACATCCATGCGGATTTCCTTGGCCCCGGTGTACCACAGGGACTTGCCCTCCGCATAGTACTTCACGTCCTTGATACGGGCGCGCAGGTAGCCGTAGTTGCGGTAGTGCTTCACGATTTTCTGCAGGTCGTCCTCCACGGTCTCGCGGTCTATGCGGCCGGAGGAGGTGAGCCACGTGAACACGCCCTTCTCCTTGGTCTCCAGGATGCTGCGCAGCTGCTTGGAATCAAAGGCGCGGTTGCCCTTGAACTTGATATGGTTCATCACCTGGCGCTCACCCTCCTGGATGCGGAACACCACGTCCTTGTAGGAGCCGTTGGAGGTGGCGGCCGTGTACCAGTCCACGCGGGTATCCGGGTAGCAGGCCTCCTGGTAGTGCTTGATAAGGTCGGACTTGGCGCGGGCCAGGGACTTGTCGTTGATAACCACGCCGGAACCCAGGCCGGGCTTGTGCGTGTCCTTGTCCGGGCCCACGGCCTCTCGCAGCTCCTTGTCCTTGAAAAACTTGTTGCCGGTAAAGCCCACGCCGGCCAGCACGCTGGAGGCGCGCACATCAAAGATGACGGCCACGCCGCCGTTCTCCGGGGTGGCGGATACGCGGGTGTCTGAATCCACCATGCCGCGGGAAATCAGGCGCTCCAGGTCCGCGTTGATCCGCGTGGCGGAATAGCGGCTGCCCTCGCGCGTCTGCACCACGTCGCGCAGGCGGCTGTCCGGCAGGGTGCGGTTGCCCGCATAGCGGAACACCACGCGCGTCACCTTCTTGCCGTCGAAGGCGGCATCATTGTGGAACAGGCCGGTCTGCGGGCCCAGCTCACGGCTCACCACGGCATCATCCAGCAGCGGGGTGCTGTCTCCCTGTGCCAGCTGGGTGGCGGTCTCCGCAGCGGCCTTCTTGGCATCGGCCTCGCCGTCCTTGCGGGCGCGAATGCCGTCCTCCGCAGCCTTGCGGGCCTCCTCCTTGAACGCCTGGGAACGCTCCGCAGCCTCCCGCGCCTTGGCACGGGCCTCTGCGGCCTGCTCCTCCTGGGCCTTCTGCTCATCCTGCATCATGGCCTGCAGGAACGGGTCGTCCGCCGCATCCTGCGCCAACGCGGGCGCCGTAAGCGTGAATGCCAGGGTGGTCAGTACAAGTTTCCAGCGGGAATGGGCCGTAATCATGCGGGAATCCTACCCGCCGCCCCACGCCAAGTCAAGGTTTTTCCGCGCCTTACACCCATTTTAAACGCGCGTGGGGCTCACGCGTACGCGCGGGAGACGCGCACCGCACCCCCCCGGCGCGCACCCCGCACAGCCCGGGCTGCGGCGCAGCGCATCAACCCGGTGAAACATGCGTTTACGTTAAATCACTTGCTGCGGGCGGCAGCGCGCAGAATCTTTGCAATCCCCTCGTTGCCAGCCTCTTCCGCCAGGTCAAGGGCTGTCAGGCCCTCCTCGTTCACGGCATCCAGCGGCATGCCGCAGCGCGCCCAGAAACGCACCTGCTCCTTGTTCTGCAGAATGGCGGCCACGTGCAGGGCATTGTTCCCCTCGGCATCGCACGCAGTCTCATCCGCACCCGCCGCCAGCAGGGCCTTGGCCACATCTGGGGATTCCGCCAGCAGCAGCGCCGTCTCCCCCGTGGCATTCCGGTGGTTCACATCCACCCCGGCAGCCAGAAGCAGGCCGGCAATCTCCGCATCCGGCACGCACATCAGCGCCGTATTGCCCGTCTTATCCACCGCATTCGGGTCCGCACCCGCCGCCAGCAGCAGACGCACCTGCCCCGCCGTCCGCGCATACAGCAGCGCCGTGCGGCCGCCGCAATCCCGTGCATGCACATCTGCACCACGCTGCAGCAGCAGCTCCGTCACCGCGCTGCAATCACTGTGCATCAGCGGCGTCACCCCCTCGTCGTCCGCCAGGTTCACATCGCCCCCGGCCTCCACCAGCAGCTTCACCATCGCCACCTTCTGCTTTGTCATGATAGCGGAAAGCAGCGGGGTCACCCAGTAATCCGTGATATCCTTCCCGGCCTCTTCCGCCATATCCTCCAGCATCGCCATCCGCAGCGCATCCATCACCTCCCCGTTGCCCTCCAGCTCCCGCATAAAGTAGTGCCGCTCATTCGGGGATACCCCCGCCGCCAGCCACTTCTTCACCTCCGCCACCTTGCCGTCCTCCACAGCCTTCATCATCTGCATCAGCTTGTCGTATTCCGTATCCATAGTCTCTCGTGTTTCCTACATTATACCCATCCACCCCGCCCTGCGCCAGTACAAAAGCGCCGTTTTTGTATTTCGGCGTTTTTATTTTGAGGCCATGTCGGGGGAGGGTGCTGTTTGGCGGCAAGGGTGGTGCGGTCGTGTAGTTGAACCACCCCGCTGCGCGGGGTTCCCCTCTAAAGACTACCACCCGGGTCACCACCACGGTTTGCACCGTGGTCTCATAATAGTGATGTCGCCAAGGCGACTAGGATTAGCGCGCCTTTGGCGCGGGGAATGGCGTGGCTGCCAAGGCA
>JAUNQN010000047.1 GCA_030536145.1 Akkermansia sp. | reverse complement strand
CCTGCGCCACCGTGCCGGAGGGCTGGCACATGCTCTCCCTGTACTTCTACAACCCCAACGGCCAAGAGAACCGCAACGGCTGGCGAGATTTCCACATAGAGCTGCGCCGCGCATTGGAACCGTTCCAAGGCGAGGTGCCGGAGGACACCCGTACCTCCCCCGTGCTGGCCCGCACCCGCGTGTACGATTTCGCGGGCTCCGGCTGCTGGAAGCACTTTGTGGTGCAGGGCCCCGCCAGCTACGCTATTCGCGTGGGCGGCAACAACTCCTTCAACACCATCCTCAACGGCGTGTTCCTCTCCGCCATGCAGGAAGCCAAGGGGGATTTCTCACCCCAGCCAAACTGGGCGTTTCCCTCCTTGTCGGCTCCGCAGAGCATCATCCAGGCACCGCCCGTCTTGACAACGCCCCAGATACGAGGGCAGTTCGACTGCTGGCGCTGCCATATCCACCCGGAAACGCAGGAAACTCCATTCCTGTCCCGCCGCGCCGGGCTGCTCGCGTGGCGCAGCCTGGTAACAGGAAGCAAGGCTGCACAGGACGAGCCCCTGCGCGCCAAATGGGAATCCCGCCTCCAGCTCTGGAATGGGGACAAGGAACAGGAATATGAGCAACTGGCAGCCCTCTCGTGGGAGCGTGTCCAGAGCCTCTACACATACGCCCGCTCCGCCTCCTGGCGGCCCCACAGCCCAAATGTCGTCCCTCTCTCTGCCAAGGAGCTGGACTATGCCGAGTGGAACAAGATTCCCTGGAAACCCTATGCCAAGGGCAGCAAGGAAAAGCCCGCAATCCCCATCGGCGAGCTCAAGGAAAGGGCCGCCCGCAAGTAACCACCTTCCAGCATACACTAATCAAATGATACACCAACTAAGACCATACGCTATGGTCCTGCTCTCCACCGCATCAATCGCAGCAGAACAGGAAGAGGCCCGTTTTGTCAGCCTTACGCCTGACATTTTCCGTGAAGCGGATGCAAGCGAAATCATGGATAACGTGGAAGCCTTGGGCGGAGCCCAGTTCTTCTGGGCCTTCCCGGAGCAGGGCTCCAAGGGAAATCTGCACCTTCCTTCTCTCGTAGGTGCAAAAATGGGGATTGTCCATCCCTATCAAATCACAGAGAAAGAGGAAAAGGAGGGAAAGGAAATCCGGTTCTGCTGGGGCAGGCTGGAGAACCTTCTCTACACTAGTGAGATCCCTAAGGAGGCAGAATACTGGGTGCGTCCCACCACATCGCTCTTTGCCATCCAGTCTCCCTGCCGGTATGATGAAAAGCAGGAGAAGGGCAAGAAGCTGCACCTGAATTTCCGCGATTACCACTATTTCTTGGATGCAAATAAAGGGAACAAAGATAGTTTTGCGTCCGTCTATAACACGATGGGGGAGCACGAGAAAAAGGCTATGAATATCCAAGACCCTTTCCGCGGCAAACCGAAAGGAGAAAATGACAAACCGGGCATGTACGGCAATCTTGATTTCAATTCCTGCCCTTGGGGTGACATGCTGGAACGGAAGAAGACCAAAGTAAATGAATCTGCCGACATTAAATATGTAACAGATCATCTAACATCCTTGGCAAACCTGGCCAAAGAGAAAAAGCTTGACAAAAACTCCAAATGGATGAACTATTGGGGTGTGACGATTGGCGCAGGAAGCCGGCGAGACTATGGCAAACGCAAGGAACTTCTCTTGTACTGGAGAGATGAACCATACCAGATTCTCAACAAGACGAAAGGGAGCTTTGACGGCTGGCTTTGCCTCAAGGACTACACGACTTTCAAATGGGACTGCGCAAAGATTGAGCAGGCAGGGACAAGCTTTAACTTCTTACCGCTTTCGGGCCACGTTGCCAAGTTTTCCGCCAGCGGCACAATCGAACAAAAGCCGGACCGAGAGTTGAGGGCAGTCATAGCCTCCTCGACAAAAGCAAAGTCACGAAAGCCTTGTTTCCTTGTTGCCGTTCTCGCAGACTGGGACAGGTCGGGCAGCAGAGAGGATGCCATAACAATCAACAAGGATTTCAATCCTAGCGGAGGGTGGCTAGGCCATGGAGTCAGAGTACCGGAATTCAGCCGGGTCGCCTTGAGTCCGGAGCAGCTCACATCTTCCGGCCACGGATATCTTCATACCGAATTCCATGAAAAGGATCTGAAGGCTCGGGTAACATGGAAGGGAGGAACAGAATTGTGTCTAGTCGATGATATGGAGACAAGCCACGTGGCCTATCCGGCGGGAAGTACCAGGCGAATAATCAAGGCAGTCGTAGCCTTGCCAGCGGAATCGCAGGATGAGACAGGGAAAGTTTGGTCTATCTCCGCTGTTGCCGAACATTTCGAGGAAGGAACTATAAAGGCTTTTTCTGACGGAGCGAATCCCCCCGAGGACTGGGCGCCATGCAAGCCCAAGGATATGGGCATGGACTGGAAAATGTGTTCCATGAGCAAGTTCGCATCCGGGCTAACCGTAATTGCGGGGAACCAGGGTGATAAACCTGAACGGCTTGAGAATTACGACTTGTTCCTGGTGGAGCTGGAGGCAGAAGATCCGGTCGATTCGCGCATCGCATCCGGGGAGATGCATATGGAATGGTTGTTCCGCAGAAGGTTGAAGACAGAGACAGACAATAAGAAACTTGAGCTCTTTGACGAACCTCTTGAACGGGCTAGCATGAGATTGGATAAGGTTTATACCATCTTCGGGGATTCAACATGGGACAAGTCTGGTGAGGTGGCGTCCATCAGCCCTTCTATCAAAGACGCTATCCTGCCGTGGCCAAGGCTTCTGAACTATTTGACTAGGCTTTGTTTGTGTGACGATAATCCCTACGTTAAGCAAGTTGTCAGGAATAACACCCCTAGGAAATATGCCAACGCACTGGCAGCAATGGCACATGGTGTAAATAAAACCTCTGTATACTCGCAGGCTAAGGACAAGAACAAACATCCTGCTGACGTGACGCTGAGTACTTCGACTTATAATAATGATAACAATATGCCGGAATATGAAAATCTCTTGTTAACTTGTTCGGGGTTTTCGTTGTATGAATCATCTCTAGATTATGACCGTTTTGTTCATTTCGATCTTGAAAATTTCCTTCAAGATATAGAAGATGGGGAAGGCAATACCATCGCTAACTCATACATGACGCGAGTACGCGAGATTATTTGTGTCGATGCTTCATTAGTGTTGTCCATAGTTCCTAGGATATGCGGATTCCCTGAGATTATATACCATATAGTCTTAGCTCCATCGGAAGACTCATCCCTTGGCCACGAATTCAATAGCTTCAATGCGATGGCAGATACAGGAGAACGATTTAAGCCACATAACGAGGAAGATAATGCTTACTCTTATCTTAGTGGAGAAAAAGCTTACGATGCGTTTTACTATGACGCGACGCCGGAATCTGATAAAGAATGCGGGGCGTGGAATATCATAAGCCCTGAACTATACGGCACCCAAGAGGTGAGAGAGTTTTTGAAAGACCAATTGCCAGTCGAAGAAGATTTGAAAAGCGAGGAAGATTCTGTAAACATTCCTAGAACAACAAGCTCTAGTTTTATTCATATAGGAACTCATATTATAACACAGAAAACAGAAAAATGAAAACAAAATCGATTATAATAAACATGATAGCAAACATTGCAATCGCCCTATCATTCGCTCAGGCTTATCCCCCGAACGACCGGAACAACGATTTCTTCAGGGGAGCGGTTATCGGAGAATACATATTAAGTGGCAACCGCTTGGCCAGGCCTGAAATATACGACCACTCTGGCAAATCAGTTGCAGAATTCTTTATTTTATCCCTGGATGGAATCAAATCGGAATCGGATATCTATCGCCCGAGCTACACCAGTGGTATGGCAGATTGGGTCGAAAAAGACGAAGATGGTATATCTTACCGTTTTTTTTCAATGAGAGGAGGAAAAAAACAACAGCGTTACCTGTACAGCGCAGAATATAGGAACCTTGTTCTCATATTCTCCAAATATGGTCAGCAGCGTACTCCCGCACCAAACAATCGCCGGCATATTGCGCCAGTAAACAAGGACGGTTACCCCGTAATCCATGAGCAGGCAGCGCGTATGTTAGCCAAGGCTTTGCTGAAGCATTGTACAGGAGAAGAAAACCTGCCGAGGGACGCAAAACGGGAAAGGCAGATTTTCGAGAAAATCCTCAAGGATAAGGAAACAAGGGAGCTACAGCAAAAGCAGCAGGCTGCTGCAAGTTCTAACGCGGATTCTCTTTGGACGTACTGCTATATGGAAATAGGTGACAAGGTGGTGGACCTGCTAGGGCTCAAGCCAGGCTTGGGTACTCCGGCATATCCCAATGTAAACGAGGGCAAGCAGGATTGGGCGAATGCGCGCTACAAACTGGAGCGCGGGCTGGCTGACGCCACCAAGTCCAAGGCAAGCGCCATTCCAGTGCGGACGAAGCCCCAGCTGTCCAGCTACGAGATCAGTTGCGGCAAGTCCATGGTGTATGCGTACATAGCCCACGCGTACAACCGGGACCAGGCCACGCGCTTGGCATGCCATTTCCCGTCGTTCGGTGATGCCGCCTGCCACCAGCGGTTCATGCCTCGAACCGGCCACGAATCACACTGGATGAAGCCGGAGGAGGTGGTAGCCTGCACGGAAAGTGCCGGGGATGCCGTGGGCGAGTTCGCCATCCGCATGCGCCATGTCATCAGTGACGAGGGCCTGCCTGTAAAGGGGAGCGAGAAGCGCAGTATCTACTTTACCCGCGGCAATACGGCGGTGGCGGTCTTTACAGAAGACCCGGCCATCAATGTGCTCCCCGCTGCGCGGGAGATAGACAAGATGCTAGCCGAAGGACTTCGCGAGCACGGCGTGCCGCTCACGAAGGAACAGGACTACCTGAAAGAGGAGAAGAAGCAAAAGTAAACTCCAAACTCCGGGCAGGGGCCGTCTTGGCCCCTGCCCCCGCTTTTGACACTCTCACCGTGCAAGCCCGTAGACAATATATTTATTTATACTCCACCAAAACATTAAATATAGAAAAAATACAATGAATATCATCAGCACCATACCCGCACTCACAGCTATGTTTTTCTGCTTTTCTCAGGGGAGAGATAGCCTGGAACACCTTAACGGAGTTGAATATAAAGATTATATAGTATTTAATCAGATGTTGCTAGACAGCAGCGGTCAATGCGTAGCATCTTTTAACATTAGTGATTTTTCATTGGATGAATTTGAAGCCGAGCTTTCCATGCACTGCAAGCGCAGTCAAATGAACCAAAATGAAAAAAAAGCCCTAATAGAGGTAGATGAACCATCGTTCCGTGTTTTACCATGGAATGACCCTTGGTACTACTGCCACATAATCAAGGGAAGTGATGGTTACGTGCATATTCAAATGCCGTGCGAAACAAAGCAAACGGAAGAACGGTTTAAATTTATCATACCTTCTGTGTATTATAGAGGAGCTAGAATGCAGTATTTGATGCTGGGTGGCGTACCCGTGACACGCGGGAGATTTCAACCTGCTGAAGATAGTGTTCTTCCTTCCAATGCAGACTGTATGGGCTTTGCCAAGCTGTTGCTTCATGTTTACCACGGAGACAATGTTTCACTAACGTATAATTTTACCGAAATGGAACGTCGCACGGAACTTCTTAAAGACCTGCGGAAAAAGGAACTGTGGAAAAACCAAAACTGGCTGGACAGGAAGTGGCAATGGTCCGGGTATTACGGCAACCCGAGTAAGACCATGAAAGCCATGGGGGTGGCCCCCCTTGTGAAACCGGGGCGGGTGCCCAATGTAAACTACCGGGCCCAAGGATTCAAGGAGCTTCGCAAACAACTGGAAACCCTCATCGCCAAACAGTCCGGCGCAGTTGTCCATCTGCATAAATGCGTTGACAACGGGGAAATTGTAGAGTGGGATTTCTGCCTCGGCGACAAGTCCCGTGTCCATGTCAGCATGGCGAATGCATACAGCATCACCCAAGCCATGAAAATGATGTACACCTACCCGGAACGCTTCTTTGACGACAATTTCGGCGGCCTGTCCAGGGAAATCGGCCTGGATCACAAGTACAATTGCGAACAGCTGCCCGATATGCTGGAGTTTGCCGAAGGCGTGGCAGGAGAACACACCATCCGCATGAGGCAACTGATAGGCGAGGACGGCCTGCCCGTGAAGGGCAGCGAGAAGCGCAGCATCTACTTTACCCGCGGCAACACGGCGGTGGGCGTGTTCACGGACAATCCCGCGTTCAACGTTCTCCCAGCCGCGCGCGCCATCGACAAGCTGCTGGTGGAGGGCATGCGCAAAGCGGGCGAACCGCTCACCAGGGAGCAAGACTACCTGAAAGAGAAGCAAAAGTAACCCCCTGCCCCCGCTACTTTTGCATAACATGAAAACAAACACCAAATTATCCAGTCTATTTGCCATCGCTGTCGCCACATGTGGTGCGCTGATAGCGGCAGAGCCGAACCAGAAACAAGAGCCCGTAGTTTTGCCAGATAATCTGGTTCACGGCATGATGGGGCATTCCCGTCATGTCCTCGTGGACTCCCGGGGATGTATCGTCATGAGCTACTTCATCAGGACGGGGAAAAACCTGTCCAACCGCGTACGAGGCGCTGCAGATAGCAGACCTCCCCTGCACCTTGGAAAGGTTGTAAAGGAAGACGGCTTCCAGTTTTTCCTGATCCCCGTCCATGATACGCTGAACAATCCCGAAGGTTCCAGTTACATCTTGGCAGAGGCCTATTACAAAAACAACGGTATGTTCATTCAAACCTACGGGCATCAAGTGGTCCACTTGAAAATGCTGTCGCGAGATCCGCAACATCCCGACTTCAGGCTGCCTGAGGCAAGGCAGTGTGTGGAGTGGGCAAAGATGGCACTGCGGGAGCAGGCGGGGGAATTACACATCAGAGAAAACAAAGAAGAACTGAAAACCCGCATGGTATTGTATGAAAAGATGGAAGCCGACCTGCGTGAAAAGAAAAAGCAGGAGGAGCTGCGGCAGAAGCAGGAGCGCCTGGAGAAGGAGCCGGGGTATGCCGATGAGCTTTTGCCGTACAACGGCTACCTGAAGATAGGCAGGGAAGTGGCGGCCAAGCTGGGCATGGATTTGCCGCGCGGTACTCCCTCCGTACTCAACGTTCACCGTGATATATTGACAGAGTGGGATTTGGGCAAGCTGCTGCTGCCTGTCCTGAATACTCCAGGCAAAAAGGGTGGGCGGTTTGAATACTGCAAGGGAAAGGGTCCTATCAACGACCTTGGTGGCATATTCTCCAGAGGAGAAACTAACGTACATGTCTATCTGGCGTTTGATATGTATGATGCCTCCCAGGCTACCCGTGTCATGCTTGCCCTAAGTGCTCAAAAGAATGGGGACGGGGATTGCCTGACAGAACCGGATGCTCCTAAGCCGGGCCAGAAGTATTCCAATTCTGAACATATTCTCACGCCGGATGAAATCGCAGAGCGCATAGAGGTGCTGCGCAAGCCGCCGGTGGGGGAGAGTGCCGTGCGGCTCCGGCAGCTGATGGATGCGGAAGGACTGCCCGTGAAGGGGAGCGAGAAGCGCAGCATCTACTTCACCCGAGGCAACACGGCGGTGGGCGTATGGACGGAAGACCCGACCTTCAACGTGCTACCCGTGGCGCGGGAGATAGACCGCCTGCTGGCAGACATGCTGCGCCAGGCCGGAGTTCCCCTGACGCAGGAGCAGGACTACCTGAAAGAGGACAAGGGGCAGGAATAATCCCCCTGCCCCGCCTTGCCCTGCGGGGCGGCAAGGAGTGGCGGCGCCCGGAAAAAACTGGAACGGCGGGGGGCCGGGGTGTATGAAGGGGGGAGCTATGCAAGAAATACCGATTGTACTGGGGTTCACCGCGGGTGAACTGTCCCCCTGGCTGGATTCCCGGCTGGACCTGCAGGCGTACCAGCGGGGGGCGGCGTTGATGAGCAATTTCACCATCCTGCCGTATGGGGGCATCCGGCGGCGGCGCGGGGCGGAGTATGTGGGGCATGCGGCGAGCCAGATACCGGGTGCCACGCGGCTGTTTCCGTTCCGCTATTCAGAGGAGGACGTGCTGATGCTGGAGTTTTCCCCGGGGTGCATGCGGGTGTACCGGGAGGGGCGGCTGCTGTACGCAGACGGGGAGCCGTACATGCTGATGGTGCCGTGGGATACGGCGGCGCGGATACGGAAGCTGAGGATTACGCAGGTGAACGATACGCTGTACGCCACGTGCGGGGATTACCCGGTGGTGATGCTGAGCCGCCACGGGGATACGGACTGGAGCTGCGAGGAGCCGGAGCTGGATCCCTACCCGCGGGAGAACTATGCGGCGCAGGCCAATGTGCTGCAGATACGGCTCTCACAGGACGGCGGCACGGCGGAGCTGCACCAGATGCGGCCGTACCGCCGCCCGTTCACCCCCCGGATGGAGGGCAGGGAGATACTGCTGGCAGATGTGGAGGACCCCGGCTACACCCTGTTCAAGAACCAGACATTCAGCCCGAATGCATCTGCACCGCCCAACCTGGCCTCTGCCATCCTGACCAGCGGCGCGGTGTTCTATGTGACGGATGCCGCCACCGGCATGCGCGTGTACTACACCTGTATCTCAGATTACGTGGCGGCCATCCACTACACCGGGAGCAACGACCCGGCCGCCTACCCCCTGTTCTTCTCCCCCGGGGTGATGATCATGCCCTCCGGCAAGCCGTATGAGGTGGGCGGGGACTGGGAGCTGCAGACATACGGGGAGTGGAACGCCGCCTGGGAGCTGCGCCGCAGCTATGATACGGTGGAGGAGCACGGCATCTACTACCGCCTCTGGAACTGGGAGACGGTGAAGACCTTCAGCCAGGATGCCTACTCAGAGCGCAAGAACTGGGCGCTCACCGGCAGTGAGAAGGAGCCCTGCCGCATGGTGCTGGTGCTTATGGCCAGCTCCGGGGCGCAGGTGGCGCCCATGCTCAGTTTCCAGAGCCTGGGCGGCGTGCGGGAGTACAAGATGCGCATTGATTCCGTGAGCGGCCAGGCGGATGCCCGCGCCACCGTGCTGAAGCGCCACCTGTCTGACAGCTCCTACCTCTCCACCACCAGCTGGAGCTTCGGCGCCTTCGGGGAGCGCTGCGGCTACCCCGCATTCAGCTCCTATTACCAGAACCGCCTGTGGTTCTCCGGGGTGCGCGGACTGCCCACCACGCTTTTCGGCAGCTGTACGGATGACTTCACCTCCTTCCGCGTGGGGTCTGATGCGGATGATGCGCTGCACCTCACCCTGGCATCAGACGACCAGAGCCGTATCTGCTGGATGTGCGCCACGCGGGAGCTGCTGGTGGGCACGGCAGAGGGGGAATGGGCCCTGGTGGCATCAGACAACGGGGCGCTGAGCGCCACATCTGCGGCGTACCGGCGGCAATCTGCCGTGGGGAGCGAGGACATACCCGTGCACGCGGTGGAGAATACCGTGCTGTTTGTGCAGCGCGGGGGCAAGCGCCTGCGGGAGATATCCTACAAGCTGGAATCAGACGGCTTTTCCAGCGTGGACCTGAGCCTGATGGCGGAGCACCTGCTGCGCAGCGGGGTGCGGGAATGGTGCGTGCAGCGCGGCACGGATACCTATATCTGGCTGCTGATGCGGGATGACAGCCTGGCCGTGCTCACCATGAACATGGAGCAGCAGGTGACCGCCTGGCAGCGCGTGGAGCTGCCAGGCCGCTGTATCCTGCACCTGGCCGCCCTGCCCGGCACCGCCGGCACGGAGGATGAGATATGGTTTGTGACCCAGGGCACCGCCACCGGCGCGGTGATGCTGGAGCGCATACGCGCGGACGAGACCGTGTTTGCGGACTTGTGCTGCACGCTGCGCCCCGCGGCGGACGGCACGTTCACGGGGGCGGAGATACTGGCCAACCAGGCGGCGCGCGTGTGGCGCACGGGCAAGCCGGAAGACAGCCGCGCCGTGCAGGTGGATGCGGAGGGCTGCGGCACCATTCCCGCGGATTTCCTGGAGCCGGGAGCCGGCTACACCCTGGGGCTGCCGTACTGCTCAGAGCTGCGCACCATGCCGCTGGAGCGGGAGCTGAGTTTCAACTCCGTGCGCCAGCTCAGCCGCATGCGGCTGCGCCTGCTGGAGAGCGACCCGCATTTCCGCTACAAGAGTACGGCCTCCCCCCGCTGGGAGGAGTTCAGCGGCCCGGAAACCATACGGGAGCAGGCGCCTTTCACCGGGTCCGTGCGCCTGCCGCAAATGCCGGATGCCGCCGTGGGGCAATCCATGCACCTGGCGTATGACGGCCTGCTGGATTTCTGCCTGCTGGCCATTACCGTGGAGGTGGACCACCACGGCAAATAGGATGCGCGCTGCACGGGGGCCCGGACCTTACCGGGCCTCTATCAGCACCTCTGCGCGCAGGGTGTCTCCCCCCACCAGGTAGCGGCGCTGGCTGCCCTGCACCTGGCGGTCCACGCGCACCGGCTCCCCGGCCATGGTCTCATGCTTGAACTTGAGCTGGTACGCAAAGGGGCATGCGGGCAGCGGCTGCGCATCATGCTCCAGCGCCCAGATGAGATAGGCGGAGTTGTTGATATGGCCGTTGAAATCCACATCACGCTTGGGGGCGGGGAACTCCGGGCTGCTCTCTGCGGGGGAATCCCAGGCCTGGCGCTGCAGCGGGGCGGTGATGGCCGGGCAGGCGCCCACCATATCCAGCCCCACCTTCTTGAGCGCCACGGGGCCGCGGCTGGTGATGTCGATGAGCGCCCAGTACATGTCCGCGCGGCCCAGCACCTCACCTGCGGGGGTGGTCATCTCCACAAAGCGGCGGGCCTTGAACGGCGTGGCCACACCCGTGTTGGTACGCAGCAGCACCTTCTCCTTCCACTTGGGCCGCTGCACAAACTCGAAATTAGCCTGCACCTCCACCCAGATGACATGGTGGGAGAATCCCCAGTCGAACCCGAAACCGTGCTTCTCCGCATGGCACTCCGCCATCTCCTGGCAGAGCATCATGAAACATTCCGGCTTCAGGAGGTGGTCTGCGCCACACTCGTAACTGGTCACTACGTGTTCTAGAATCAAATCGTCCACGCCCTCCTTATACCACCGGGCGCAGCCCTTGTCAAGCAAGCCGTTGCGGCTTGACAAGGTGCCGCGGCTTGCGTATGCTTGCGGGCATGCCGAATCCGCTGTTCACCTATCCCGCCATCCTGGCCCTGACTGCAGCCGTATGCTGCCAGCGGGGCGGCAGCCTGCACCTGGGCCGCACGCTCTGCGCGGGCATGCTGGCCGCAGCCGCCGCCATGGCGTGCCAGGCCCTGGGCTGCCTGCCCGCGTGCCCGCAGGCGGTTATGCTGGGGCTGCCCCCTGCCCTGGCCGTGGCGGCAGGGCTGCTGCTGAGCCGCTGCGGGCTGCGCCGCGCCGTGCTTTCGGCGGGCGTGGCCGCCTTTGTGGTGTACTATGCGTGGATAGGCTGGCAGCTGCGGGCGCTGGATACGGCGGGCATCATCCGCAACCTGCCTGCGGCGGCACTGCCGGCAGGGCTGGCTGCGCTGCCGGCGCTGCTGGTTTCCGCAGGTTCCCGCACGCGGTTCCGCGCGGCGTACTGCGGGGTGTTCCTGGTGCTGTATGCCGCAGAAATGCTGCGGATGGCCCATCCGGAGAACGCATTGGCCCACCTGGCAGGCCTGCACTTTACCGCCGTACAGCGGGAATGCCTGCTTGCGGCGGCGGAGCTGCTGATGCTGCTTGGCATGATGCGCCTGGTGCTGCGCTGCACATGGGCGCGCTGCCTGGCGGTGGCCGCGCTGTACTCCCTGCGCTGCATGTATGTCATCATGCACCTGCAAGCGGCTATCAAATAGCCGGGCCCGCTGCCGCGGGCTTGACACTCCACCGCCCGCGCGGTAAGATGGGGGCGTATGACAACAGCCAGGTACTTGCTTGTGGGCACGGCCGTATGCCTGTGCGCTCCCGCCCTTGCCCAGGGGGACAGCCCCGCCGCACGCTGCGCGGCGCTCACCGCCGCCCTGCAGCAGCAGCTGGATTCCCTGGTTTCCGTGCGTGATACGCCCACCGCCCGCGCCGCGCTGCAGCCCCTGCAGGCCACACTGGGCACACTGGCTGCCATGGATACCGCCGCAGAGGCGGAGAAGGCCCTGTGGACCTACATCGACAACTCCGCAGAGGCCAAGGCCCGCCTGGTGGAAATCCTGCAGCGCACCGCCGCAGAGTTCACCCGCTTGGAAAAGGCGGATTTCTTCGGCTGCGCGGAGCTGGCGGACCTGCTGCGCCCGCAGCTGCAAAACGCCGCTGCGCCTACTCCCCTTCCGGAGTAGTCCCCTGGTTCAGCCCGTGGTCCTTCTCGCGCAGCAGCTCCTGCACATGCTGCAGCTCGTTGTCCATAAACTGCGGCAGGTTCTCACGGTTGCTGGCCATCTGGGCAAAAATGCCGTCACGGTACTCCACCGCCTGGCGGTAGGCCTCCTCCTCAGACCCGCACTGCAAGTCTGAAAAATAGCGGGTGATAATGCGGCCGCAGCGCTGGATACTCACTCTCCAGCCCTGGAAATCCGTGTTCTCATACGTATAGCGCGTAATGTTCCTGTTCTTCATAGATGCCTGCAGGGCCTTTGCCCACGCATCATCAGACCCCGCACCCGCGCCTGCGGTTCAATAACAATCAGGCGCGGGCTCAGGGCACCAGGCTGAACAGCTGCTCCATGGCGTACAGCGGCACGCTGTACAGGCCGTCATGATTCCCCACGCCCGCCAGGGAGGCACGCACGGCATACGGCGGCTCATAGCGGGCGCGGTATGATTGCAGGCTCTTGGCCCGCAGGTTGGCCGCGGCCTTCACCTCCAGCGGTATCACCGCCCCCTTGCGGCTGTAGATGAAATCCACCTCCGCGCTGTTGTTCTCCGTGGACCAGTAGGCTACCGGCAAATCCCCGTGCAGTTTCAGGGTTTGCAGCACATATTGCTCCGTGAGCACGCCCTTGAACTCCGTGAACAGGGTGTTGCCTTTCAGGATAGTGTCCGGCTCCAGGCCGGACATGGTGCAGAGCAGCCCGCAATCCAGCATGTAGAGCTTGAACGCCCCGCTGTCCTCATACCCCGCCAGCGGCAGGGAGGGCTTGGTGACACGGGAGATACGGTGCAGCAGCCCGCTGCGGCAGAGCCACTGGATGGAGCCCTCGAAATCACGCCCGCGCCCGCCGGGTTTCACCTTGCCGTAGCTGAATTTCCGCTCATGGGCCAGCATGCCCGGCACGGCATTCCACACGGCGCGGATATTGGAAAAATCCTTGCGGGTGATGTACTTGCCGAAGTCGTTCTCATAGCTCTGCAGGATTCCCCGGTGAATGGCGCGCACCTGGTTGAAATCCCCGGTCTCCGCATAGGCGGCCACGGCCTCCGGCATGCCCCCGGTGCAGAAATACAGGCGCAGCTGGTCTATATAGCGCGCGCTTACCGCCTCCACGCTCTCCCAATCCCCCTCCTGCAAGTAGCGGCACAGGGTCCCGGACCCGGTAGCCTCCAGGAACTCGCAAAAGCCCAGCGGGTGCAGGTCCAGGAAATCCACCTGCCCCACGGGGAAAGACATGCGGTTATGGTTCAGCGCCACGCCCAACAGGCTGCCCGCTGCCGCCACATGGTACTGCGGCGCGTTCTCACGGAAGAATTTCAGCGCATTGAGTGCCCTCTCGGAAACCTGGATCTCATCCAGCACCAGCAGGGTCTCCCCTGCCCGCACCGGCTCTCCCGCCGCAGCAGACAGCTTGCGCACCAGGCTTTCCACCTGCAGCGTTCCGCAGAATGCAGCCACGGCATCCTCGTTCTCCGCCAGGTTGATATAGGCCGTGTTGGCATACTCCTGCCGGCCGAATTCCTTCAGCAGCCAGGTCTTGCCCACCTGCCGCGCCCCCTGAACCAGCAGCGGCTTCCGGCGGCTCCCACGCTTCCATTCCCGCAGTTTCTCTATGGCGTACCGCTTCATTTTGTTCTCCTGCGTTCCTTTTTAGTATCTTAGAGCATTTTTGTCAAGCATTTTGCCATTTTTTCCTAGGAAAAAATGGCAAAATGCACACATTTTTCCTAGGAAAAAATGGCAGAAACGGCTTCAGTGTGCTTTACAAGCGGGCAGGAGAGCCAGGAGGACAGGCCCCCATTCCAGGCTGCGGAAATCAAACAAGACGAGATTGAACACTTTCCGCGCAACCGGTGTCTAACAGGAAGTATGAGAACGCACACCTGTATGATTGCCGTGGCCGCGGCCTTGGCGCCCCTAGGCGCACTTGCCGCCGGAGATAATACCCCTGCCCCCGCCGCACAGGCGGGCGCCGATACCCGCACCGCCCTGCTGGCGGATGTGGATGCCTGGTGCCGGGAAACGGCGCAGCTCCTGGCCGGAGTGCAGGATGCCGCTGCGGCGCAGTCCGCTGCCGGCAGGCTGGAGGAATCGCTCGCCAAGGCCATCAGTCGCTGGGGTGAGCTGGGCAAGGGGCAGGACGGGGCGTCCCGCACGGCAGAGGGCTGGATGGTGCTCAAGAAGCAGCTGGACCGCCTGGACCGGGAAAACGCCTACGGCTGCAAGCCCCTGGCCGTGGCGGCCAATACGGCGGGCATGTGGGCCATGGTGGCGTGCGAGTATCCTGCGGCAGACCCCGCCCTGGCAGACCATATCCGCGGGATTGAGGAGGTGGTTTTCATGCTGAAAGAATACGCTGCCACGGAACTGGCCCGCGTGCAGGACAAGGCCACTGCCGATGCCGCCGCCGGGCAGGGCCGCGCGGTACTGGCGGAGACAAAGGCCATTTCCACCCGCCGCCCCGCCCCGGAAATGTCCCCCGCCACCCTATTGCTCTCCATGCTCTACCATGACCGGCTGGAGGCGATGGACGTGTACATCCACCGCTTTGTGAACCGCATACCGCTGGACTGCCACGGCTCCGCCGCCCTCAGCAGCCTGCTGGAGGAGGCCGGGCTGGACCACTTCGAGTACACGCCGGAGGTACAGGTGCCGGAGGGTGTGCCATTCCTGGTGCCGGAAGGCTATGAGCCGCTCGACAATGCGGACGAGCTGGGAGCAGCCCCGCGCCCGGCCGGCGTGCGCAAGCTGCATGAGGAATCCCGCGGCAGGAAGCTGGATATACCCGCCCCGGGTATCCATATCAAGGCCCGGGACAGCTTCAATCCCGGCATCTACACCATGACCATGCGCCTGCCCCAGGGTGCCCGCACAGACGGCACCTACGAGATACGCGCCGTGGAGTACACCACCGGCCGCAGCATCCGCACCGCAGACAAGCTCACACACCGCTTCCGCGATGGCGAGCCGGCGGCAGACACCCGTTTCGACAGAGTGATGGTCTCCCCCGGCAACTGGGGGGAATACTACGGCAGCCGCTGGCGCATCATCTTTACCCCGGACAACGCGGAGGAGCAGCCCCGGACTATTTCAGAGCAACTTTACCTCATGGAGGGCTGGATGCGCTAACACGCTGATTATCAGCAGCCCGACACCTGGCAGCCATCCTATCTTACCTCCCCGGGGCAGATAGGACGCGTTATTGCATTGACTTTTCAGCATTTTTGCGGCAGACTTGCGCGCGCGATATATCTATGCTTTCCTTCACCAACCTCTCACGCTCCTCGGAAATAGGCTCCAACAGCTACCTGCTTGACCTGGACGGCACCCGCGTGGTGCTGGATGCCGGCATGCACCCCAAGAAGGAGGGCAATGAGAGCAAGCCCCAGTATGAACTCATCGGTGCCGCAGACCCGGACGCCATCTTTGTGACCCACGCGCACCTGGACCACCTGGGCACCCTGCCCTGCCTGCAGGACGAATACCCGGCGGCAGAGGTCATCATGACAGAGGGCACCAGCGTGATTGCAGAGGCCATGCTGCACAACTCCGTGAACGTGATGACCTCCAAGCGCACCCAGGAGGGCATCTACGAGTACCCCTTCTTCACCCACCCGGAGGTGGACCGCGCCGTGCGCAGCTGGATGCCCCGCCCGTACAACACCCCCTTCCGCCTGGGCCGCGGCGGTGATGTGCTGGGCACGCTGTATGATGCCGGCCACATCCTGGGCTCCTGCGGCGTGCACCTGGAAACCGCAGACGGCACCACCATCTTCTACACCGGGGACGTGCAGTTTGACCAGCAGACCCTCATTCCCCCGGCGGATTTCCCGGAGGGTGGCGTGGATATCCTCATCACGGAATGCACCCACGGCGCCACGGAGCGCGCCGCCGGGTACACCCGGGAGAAGGAGCTGGCACGCTTTGCCGCCACCATCCGCCAGGTGCTGGAGAACGGCGGTGCCGTGCTCATCCCCGTGTTTGCCCTGGGCAAGAGCCAGGCCCTGCTGTATGAACTGAACCGGTTCAAGGAGCAGGGGCTGATTCCGGACGTGCCCGTGTACTTCGGCGGGCTCAGCTCCAAGATTACGGAGCTGTATGACAAGCTGGCGGATTCCACCCCGCGCATGTTCCCGGGCTACCGCCTGCGGGAGCATGTGGAAACCCACGGCCTGCCCAAGAAGGGCAAGGCCCCCCTGGTGGCCTCCCCCGGCAACATCTACCTGGTCTCCAGCGGCATGATGAGTGAGCACACCGTCTCCCACGTGCTGGCGGAGCAGATTGTCACCCACCCCAAGGATGCCATCCTGCTCGTCGGCTACAGTGACCCGGACTCCCCCGCCGGCAAAATCCGCGGTTCCGCCCCCGGGGAACTGGTGCGCCTGCGTGAGAAAGGCGGCCAGGCCTACCCGCGCAACTGCCGCCTGGAGTGTTTCGACTTCTCCGGCCATGCCACCCGCCACGCCCTGGTGGACTACGCCCGCCGCCTGGCCCCCCGCAAGGTCATCCTCGTCCACGGCGACCCCGCCGCCCTGGAATGGATGCGGCAGGCTATTCAGGCAGAGCTCCCGCAGACAGAGGTCATCATCCCGGAGCCCGGAAAGGCGATTAGGCTGTAACAAATTAATCATTAAGGATTAGGATTTGAATGGAGCCTTGGCAAAGGCGGGCAAATGCCCGCCTTGTTTTGCCCTGCGGCCATAGGCCACAATGCACTCGGGGAAATGCAACCATCGGTGCGGCACCACACCAGCCTACGGCGGGGTGGTTCAACTACATCACCGCATTACCCATGCGACCCATCACCCCCTATTCCCTCCCCGCGCCTCGAAAATCGCGTCGTTTCCCATTTTTCCTGTACATTCCTGTTCCCGGCGTATTTATAAGGGGGTAGAGATGCACATGAAACACACCCCACGCCTGATACCCCTTTTCCTGGCCGCGACGCTGGCTTTTCCCTCAGCCTGCACACCTGCGGTCCCGGATTCCATGCCCGCCGCAGGCACCCCCGAGCAGCAGGAATCCCCGGCAATTGAGCACGGAGCGGAAGTCAATGCAAGGGACAAGTGCGGCAGAACACTCCTGCAGAGCGCGGTACTTCACGGCAGCACGGAAACCTGCAAGCTGCTGCGGGAGCACGGCGCGGAGGAATAGGGTGGCTTTGCCATGCAGACGGCTTTCCCCCACCCTGGGATGAACCGGTGGCGGTAGGGGGGGGGAATGCGGCATGGTGCACACCCAGGACATAGGTAACAGAAAAGTTCCACCACATAGGTAACAGT
>JAUNQN010000046.1 GCA_030536145.1 Akkermansia sp. | reverse complement strand
GTGTACTGGTTGAGCCGGTTGGGGGATAGTTGCCGCTTGCTTGCCACGCCGGAGCTGCTTGCAGCGGCGGCGAGGTCATAGTCCCATCCGATAAGCCCGGTGCCGTCCACTACGTCTCCTATCAGCTCACTGCGGTTGCTGTAGGTATAGGCATCGTTGCGGGTAGTGCCTTGCCGGGTGATGGTGCGGGCGGTGGGAGGATACGGGAATCCATAGGCGGCAAGGCTCCGCCCTCCCCTCCGGCGGGAGGGGTAGGCAGGCGGTGCTGTGGCGGTGTGCTTCATGCGCGGTCTTCATGTAGTTATAACACGTGAAAATCCGGGATGCACAGCAAAAAATGAAATTAGTTGGATTTTTTTTGCCGCACGGCCTCGTCCGCCAATACCACCCACTAGATGAAATGGGAATCGAACACGGCACAGCCTGGTGAGAGCCGGAGAGGCTAGCCTCCCGCTGTGTACAAGGAGCGGGTGGTGACGCTGGGCCGCAAGAACTGTCTGTTCATCGGGGAGTTTTTGAAGGCCTGCTGCCCGCCACCATGCCGAAGGCTGAGGTGGATATCAAGACGCGGCAAATCTGAGGCGACTTCCTGCCGGGGAAGCGCTACCACCAGGCTATGACTCGGGATGAAGCGGAGGAGTTGTTGGGCATCACGCCGCAGTCATTGGGGCTGGTGGGGGAATCTGGGTGCGGGGAGGGGGAGGGATTGTGAGAAAAATCCTGCTGCTTGAGATTGAGAAAGCTGCGCCGCCCCCCCAAGGGAGAAGTTCGACCGATGGGTGCGGTGTCAGCGGAAGGGGTGGCAGTATGCCACCCCTTCCGATTGGGCTTCCCAAGGAGGAGGGTTGCGGGTTCCTTAGAATTTGTCTGCGCTACACGGCGGCATCCTGCCTTTGCGTACTGATGGGGCGTAGTCAGGCGGCAGAGGTGATGGGGCATAGCGAGCGAATGCTGGAGGTGCGAAAGCATCGGGGAACAGAATCATCAACGCGTTCACCCCGCATCGGTGTGCTTATCTCTTGGTTTGGGGACGTCTGTTGATTTACGCTTATAATTTACCAATATATCCTCAATCCTTTTTAGCGTGATGTAGTTGCCTGCTTCAACATTCTTCCTATGCCCCTCAATACTATCCCATCTGGGCAGTACTTTCCCATCAGGATATTTAGGGTGGCTTCTTATATAATCAAGCATAGACCATTTCAAATGTTTATTTTCAAAATCACATTCAAACTCGATTTCCGCGCCATGGTTCAACAGAAATCGAAGCTCATCTTCTGAACAATAACAATCGCCATCCTCGAGTTCAGTTATAGTTCTAAAAATAAAATAAAGGACCATCTTCCCGCTCACATCGACCATATAACCATAGGAATCTAATAGTCTATATGCCCCCATACACCTATGGGCCCAACCTTCTCCTAATAGATATGCGCCCCATGCGATAGGAACATACTGAGAAGCATTCTTTCCATGGTTGTCTTGTTGATTACCATCTGCTCCTAGCGACAAAAGATGTTCTATGTTATCTAGACGAAGCTCTGGACTAGAACAGGCAATCATCAGGGGCGTTAGACCTTCTTTATCCTGTATATTGATATCGGCCCCATGCTTGACGAGAACATCTATGCAGGCAATGCAATCACTATCATCATAACCATCAATAACATAATGCAAGGCGCTTTTTCCGCTTGAATCTTGGGCATTAGGATTAGCCCCGGATTCCAACAAGAGTCGCAAGAGAGCCACATGTTGCCATCCATAATACAAACGTGTACCTTCACGTCTTGCTACAGTTAACAAGAGCTCGTCTTTTTTATCTTCGGGAATATTATTGTTTTTTATTAGCGTGCGTAATATTTTTTCATATCTGATTTCCTCCACTGTATAATCATTTGCAAACACTAATCCAGTGAGGGTAATAGAAAGAGATAGGAAAGTCCAGATTTTCATACCTTTGTCGCGAGGGGATAAAATTCTATTGGTGATATTTTAAAGAGCTGATTCTGTTTCTGTTTCGTTAAAGAGAATTATAGGCAATATATGAATTTGAGATGCCGTAAAGGCTAAATACCCTGAAAGAGAATTGGGGTGGCAAGGTATCCGTCGTCTTGAAAAACAACCAGAAGCTGATGCTCTCGCCCGGTCCCAATGTGCGGACTGTTCGATTGAGGTTGGCCGTGGTCTGTGCGTTGAATACAATCGCAGGATGCGTGTCAAGCGAATAGTACAATGGATTGGTATCCATGGCGAGGTCTTCATCCACTGCGTAATTTGTAATACTCACCTTAACGTGTAGTGAGGTTTGATCCCCATGTTTACATAATTCATATGCATCAATCGAGATCGGCGATAGAATCTTCCCAGTTATTGATGTTTCTGGATTTTCTGTTTGCGTAATTGTAGGGGCAGCTGCGTCCAAGTTTGATGCAGCCATGTATAACATAAATAATGTGATTTTTAATAACATGTAATTCTATTGGTTGCGTTTTCTGCAGCAGTACCGTTCCATCACAAAGATGCCTGGAATGAATGCGGAAGCATAGCCGGGATGTACTTCTTGAATTTGAGAACTCATATTGTCAACCAATGCTTTCTTTATCATATTGCATGGTATTTGTGTCACTTTGCGTGTTTTTCTGTTCTCGCATTCAATTTTAATTCCATGAAAATCCACACTATCGCCAATATGTCGCCAGAAGTGTTTTTTGTGAAATATATCTTTAGTGTCACCAAAAACAATGTTAATGTGTTCCATTATCAATTTCCTTGGATCGTTTTGATTAGAAACGCGTAAATAACTTCTAATGTTTTCGATGACAATATGGATCTCTAAATATAGAATGTGTTTATCTCCGCATTTGCATTCGCAATCTTTTTTTTCTGTTTTTTCACAGTTCCAACCAAACTTCGTCAGTATATCAGAAAGAGAATCTTCGTTTGGATAAATGGCAAAAGATAATCCCATGGCGTGACCGATGCAATTGATAAAGAAGGGATTAATTTCGAAGCGCCCCATCGAGTCAATATAACGACTCGGGCTATTCTTAGTAAAATCATAGAGATTTAAGGCTTTGCCGTTAGGCAAATCGCGCATTAACCATTTTGACTGGATTGGATTATAATGCCGGTAATTGTAGTACACTAGACCGAGCTCCGTGTCATTATACTCGCTGCTCCATTGGATGGGCTGGGTGATGCTGCCACTTGCCGTAACCTGACCGTAGGCAGAGTAGGTGTAGGCGGAGCCAATGTAGCCGGTAGTCCCGTATACCTCCCACACGTTCTTGGTCAAATCCCAGCCGTAGGTGTACCAGGTGCCGTCCACTACGTCTCCTATCAGCTCGCTGCGGTCATTGTAAGTGAACGCATCGTTGCGGGTGGCACCCTGCCGCGCGAGCGTGCGGGAAGTCGGGCGGCCCAGGGTGTCGTACTGGTAGGAGCGGCGCGCCACCAGGGTGTTGCCGCGATTGTAGTCCATCTGGGTGAGGAGGTCGCGGTGCTGCTCGTATGTCTGGGTAAGCGTCATGCCGTTGGGCTTGGTGAATGTTTGCAGGAGGTGGGAGCCTGGCAAGTATCCATACGCGAACAGCTTTTCCTGGCTGCCATGGAGGAAGCCTGCTCTGGAAATGCGCCCATCTGTGCCGTAGGCGGTGGAAACGGTCTGCTCGGTATTGCCGTCCTTGGCGTAGGTGTAGCCCGTGGAGCGGCCCAAGGAGTCGCGGGTTTCCGTGACGAGGTGGGTCTTGCCTCCGGCCAGCAGGGAATCCGTATCCTGTTCCGCGTACTCGTTGTAGCCGATGGCGCGTGTGCCCGCGCTGTCCGCTACTACGACAAGCTGGGCAAGGTGGTTGTAGGCGAAGCTCTCCGTGGGCGTGTCGTCGCTGTAGGAAATCTCCAGCAGGAGGCCGCGCGCCTGTTCGTAGGAGCAGGTCTTGACGCGCCCGCGAGCGTCCGTCTCCGTGGCCAGGCGGTTGTGGCAAAGGGCAGGAGCCGTCCCCGGGGGAAGGCCGTTGTCGATGCTGTATGTGTGGTTGCTCACGGCTGTCTATGGATTGGTGCGGGGCATCCGTGCGATGCCTGTTCCTACCCACCTATAATACGCCCGCACGGGGGATGCACAAGGAAAAATGAAAAAAAGTGTGATTTTTTTGCATTTGTTTTCGTTGAGTGACTGCGAGAAGAATCCTTCTGCATGAGATTGAGAAAGCCGCCCCCCGTGGGGGAAGTCCAACCGATGGGTGGTAGGCGGCACGCCACCCCATCCAGTAGGGCGAGGTAAGGATGAGAGGTTGCTGCGAACCATGAATCACCTCCCAATCTTAGGATGTGATTTGCGTACAGTGTGTACTGTTTAAGCCGTCCTTATTGAAGCCTTTTTATCTTAAGGAAACCGTAGTTAATCTTTTTATTTACTAAAAGTTCTATCCAGTATTTTCTGGCCCCATGGTCAGAATCGAATCCATGAACAATGGAAAACAACTCGTCTTTGGTGAATGTTTTATTGTAAATTGCCCAATCGTTTTTAGATTTGTCTGAATTGCAAACAAGTGGGATTTTTTTTGTAATTAATTGTATTCGTTAAATTTTTTAATGAATTTATTTCGCAAAATTGCAGCTTGAATCTATAAATCAGTTGATTTGCCTCCGCTTCAGATAACGAAAAACCAAATATACGTTCGTGAAGATCATAAATGAATTCCGAGGTGTCTACCATGTCAGGCTTGTTAAAGCCTGTAATTTGTTCTAGTGTTTCTGTGGTGTGTATGCGGCGATATATTATGCCGTTTTCATTATCCAGTTCCTCTTCAATTTTTGAATCGCAATAATACAGCGAAAATGACGATGCAACTAAACATAATAGTATTGATGTGTTTTTTATTAAGTGTGATTTTAACATATATCAAATGCTTTTTATATGATTTTTAACATGAGTGCTTAAGTGCTCTATAGAATGCTTCTCCATTCGTCTCACTGCCAATGAATGCCTCGCATGCCTCTACCACGTAAGAAATTGATCAGCTTAGCCTTGTTTAGGTAAAATCTAGACATGTCCATTCCGCATAAAAGTTTTTTCCTTACGTTTCCGTCATTAAAGATAATATCCTCCATACTTTTTTGGTTGTGGGTACTATTGATATCATATCCATAACGTAGCAGCAAATCTAAGTTGTTGAATTGTTTTTGCAACTCTTCTTCATTGGCAGCCATGATGGCAGCAGCAACGTGACAATCGAACGCAGACCTGCCGTTATCATCAAGGTGATTGGGATTAGCTCCTTTTTTCAACAATTGCTCCAGTACATCCCCGGACACAACAAATATGGCTGTCACCCCGGACAGGGATTCGTATTCGACATCCAGAGGCAAAGACAGGACATAGTCGATCATTTGCTTATTCTCGGTCTCTCCAAGAGCGTGATACAAAGAGCCGTCGCACCTGCTATATGGGGATTGTCCCTGCTCCAGGAGTTTGCAAACACTCGCCGTGTCCCCCTTTTTAACGCAATAGAACATGTTGTCCTCCGCTTTGACAACACGACGCCCACATGCCCAAGAGGAACACGACCAAAAGCTGGAGGACATGGAGAATGCGACCAGTATTCGGATTAAAGTCTTTATATGTTTTTTTAACATAATTAAAAAATAAGCGTCCGTGCGCTGCCTGTTCCTAGGTTGTTGTAGGTGTAGGCGTCGGTCCTCGTCGAGCCTTGTCGGGTGACGGTGCGGGCCGTGGGGCGGCCGAGTTGGTCGTAGGCATAGGTGCGTTGTGCCACGAGGGTATCGCCGCGGTGGTAGTCCATGGCGAAGCGCCGCCCTCCCCTCCGGCGGGAGGGGTAGGCAGGCGGTGCTGTGGCGGTGTGCTTCATGCTCTTCATGTACATATAACACGCCCGCACGCGGGATGCACAGGAAAAAATGAAATTTGTTGGATTTTCGGGCAATTTATTCATCGTCTTATGGATTGAATAGTTATTTTTTGCCGGGGGCCTGCCCGGGGGGGGCGGGCATGGGTGCGGCGCCCCTTAGAGGAACTGGCGCTTGGCGGCGGCGGGGATGGCGTACATGAACTGCTGGCCGTAGAATTTGCCGGTGATGCGGGAATCCAGCAGGTAGATGATGCCGTGGTCTGTCTTGGAGCGGATGAGGCGGCCGATGCCCTGGCGGAATTTGAGCACGGCCTCCGGGAGGGAGTAGTCCTTGAAGGCGTTTCCGCCGCGGGAGGTCACGTCCTCGATGCGGGCCTCGATGAGCGGGTTTCCGGGGGACTCGAAGGGGATGCGGGTGATGATGACGTTGGAGAGGGCCTCGCCGGGGACGTCTACGCCGGTCCAGAAGCTTTCCGTGCCGAAGAGGACGCTGCCGATGTTCTGCTTGAAGTGGTTGAGCATCTGGGTGCGGTTCAGGTCCTCCCCCTGCACCAGGAGTGGCCAGCCGCGCTCTTGGCAGAAGGGGCGCAGGCGTGCGGCCTGGGCGCGCATGAGGTTGTAGCTGGTGAAGAGGACGAAGGCGCGGCCCTGGGTGTCGTCCAGCGCGCGCATAATCCAGTCTGCCAGGGCTGGCTGGTAGTCCTCGTCCTGGCTGGCGGGGGGGGGCGGGGGCATGCTGCGGGCCACCACCACGCGCATTTGCTCTGCAAAGTTGAAGGGGCTACCGATTTGGATGGCGGGGGCGGATTCCGCGCCCACGCGGCCGGCGAAGTAGGTCATGCGGCGCTCGTTGCCGGAGAGTGTGGCGCTGGTGCAGATGCAGGAGCGGCCGCTCTCAAAGAGTTTCTCACGCAGGATATCCGCCACGTTGACCAAGGCGGAGCGCAGGCAGGTGTAGCGCCCCTCTGCCCCGGCGGTTTCCGCCCAGTACACGGAGTTTTCCTGCTCACTGAGCTGCACGCACTCATGCGCGGCGGTGCAGTAGCCCGCCAGGCGCGTGGCGGTGTCCATGAGCTCTGCGCGGGTGAGCTCGTTCTCCTGGTCCGCCACCATCTTGCGCACTTCCACGTACAGGTTGTTCAGGGCAGGGGTGAGGATATCGTCCGTCCACCCCGGTGTGCGCAGGCGCACGGTGCCGTGGTGCTCCTCCAGCTGGCAGTCTGCGCGGGCAATGCGGAAGAATTCATCCGTGGCGGTCTGGGCCTCGTCCACCAGGCGGAGCAGGTCCGGGGTGGCCAGGTGGCGCAGGCTGCCCTTGTGGGTGTGCGGGTTGTACAGGCGGAGCAGGTCGTATTTCAGCTCCGCCTCATGCAGGGAGATGCCGAGCTGGTTGGCGGCCACGTTCTCGATGGTGTGGGCCTCGTCCAGGATGACGAAATCCCCCGGGAAGATGAAGCCGTCCGGGCGCTCCATGTCGTCCTTTTCCTCCGCCATGGCCTCTGCCACGGAGAAGAGGCCGAAGAAGAGGGTGTGGTTGAGCACCACCACCTGGGCCTCCTGCACGCGGCGGCGGGCTGCCTGGTAGGGGCAGTCCTGGCCGCAGTTGCGGGGGGTGCACACGTGGTTCTCACTGCATACCTGAGCCCATACCTTGGGTGAGATGTCCAGGTCTGCGGGCAGTTCCGCCAGGGAGCCCTCCCCGCAGTGGGCGGACCATTCCAGCAGCTGGTGGAGCTGGCGGGCCTCGTCCTGGTTGAACAGGTCGCGCGCCTGCTCCATGGCGCGGCGCAGGCGGGTGCGGCACAGGTAGTTGGCGCGGCCTTTCAGCAGGGCGGCCTGGAACTCCGTGCCCAGGGCCTTTTTCACGGTGGGAATGTCCTTGTGGAACAGCTGCTCCTGCAGGTTGATGGTGTGGGTGGAGATGACGGCCTTGCGGCCTTCCTGCAGGGCGAAGCGGATGGCGGGGATGAGGTAGGCCAGGGATTTGCCCACGCCGGTGCCGGCCTCTGCCAGCAGGGGGGCGTTCTGCTCCAGGGCACCTGCCACGGCGGCGGCCATCTGCTGCTGCTGCGGGCGGTACTCGAAACCGCGCGCGCCGGAGAGCAGGCCGCTTTCCGAGAAATCCTGCAGGGTCTGTTCTGTCAGCCAGCCCACGGGCGGGGGATGGGGGCGCGGGGTTAGTTCAGCACGCGCTCACCGCAGGTGGGGCGGTCCAGGTACAGCGGCAGGTCCGGGAAAAAGGTGCGCAGGGTGCTGATGTTGGTGTTGCCGTCGATGAAGTACCACTCGTTCTTCTTGGTGCCGCGGTCCACGCCCTTCTCGGAGATGACCTCGTCGCGCACGGCGTAGATGTAGCTCTTGCGCTCTGCGCGGGTGCGGGCGCCGTTCTTGCCGGGTGCGCTCACCACGGTGGTGGTGGGGATGATGACAATGCGTGACACGTCCGCAGACTGGCCGGTGCCCTTGGTGTCCTTGCGGGCGGAGGCGGCGGTGGCAATGGCGGGGGTGACCATGTATTCCCCGGTGGGGGTGCCCAGGGTGTAGCTCTCAATCTTGATTCCCTGCTTCTTCATGTCCTCGCCCATCTTCACGTACTGGTTGCAGAGCGCCCTGTTGCTTTCCGCCAGGCGCTTGGAATCCGCCTCCTTGCGCAGGCGTGCCTGCTCCGGGGTCTCGTTGGCCTTCTTGTCCAGGCCCATGATACGGCGTGCGGCCTGGGCCTCTGCGCCGGGGTTGTTGCGGTTGGCCAGCATTTCCGCATAGGTGTTGCGCAGCGGGGGGTACATGCACTCCAGCGCCCAGCGCATGTCACAGTTGCGCACGGCCGTGCCGTACTTGCGGGCGGCCTCCACGGCGGAGCGGGCGGCCTCGCCCTGCTGGGCATGGCACACACAGCAGGCACACGCGGCGGCTGCAATTCCAAGGGAAAGGGATGAGAATCTCATGCGCCTATCCTACCACATTTGCCCGCCCGTGCAAGCGGGAATGCAGACATGAAACGGGAAAAACAGGCGGAGTGCCTCATCGTTTTCCCCGAATGGTGCGTGGGCGGCATGGGTGGGGTGTGCGGTTATGCGGGGGACCACCCCGCAAAGCGGGGTTCCCCTCTCACGCCTGCATAGCGGGTCACCACCATAGCTTGCGCTATGGCCTTGAAATGGTGACGTCGCCAAGGCGACTAGAAGTCGCGCGCCCGGAGGGCGCGGGTATTTTCCCAATTCTGAATCTTACTTGGGTTCCACCCATTTGCCGTGGCTCTTGATGAGCTGGATGAGGTGGTCTACGGCCTCCTCCTGGGGGATGTTCATTTCCACGGGGGTGTGGCCCACATAGAGGTTGATCTTGTTCGGGGCGCCGCCCACGTAGCCGAAGTCGGCGTCGCTCATCTCGCCGGGGCCGTTGACGATGCAGCCCATGACGGCGATTTTGACGCCTTTCAGGTGGCCCATGGCGGCGCGGATGCGTGCGGAGGCCTCCTGGATGTTGTAGTGGGTGCGGCCGCAGGAGGGGCAGGAGACGAACTCTGTCTTGCTCACGCGCACGCCGGCGGCCTGCAGCACGTTGAAGCCCAGGCGGGCGGCTTTCTCCGGGTCGGACTCGCGGCGGATGAGCACCGCATTGCCGATGCCGTCTGCCAGCAGGGAGCCGATGTTCACCCCGGCGGCCATGGGGGCGGAAAGGGGGCTCTCACCGCCCAGGGTGTCCTTCAGCAGGATGGGGTGGCGGGTGGGGATGACGGCGGCCAGCAGGCGGAAAGCCTGCATCACGGGTATGTCCACGCCGTCCTTCACCGTCACCAGGGTGGCGGGGGCCTCCTGCAGGGCGGCGCAGGCGGCGGCATCTTGCGGGTCCAGCTCCACGGGGGCGGCGTCCTCATAGGAAATCTCCGGCATGAAATCGCCCATCCGGGCGGCATCCAGCGCGGCGCAGGCGGCAGCGGGCAGCACCACGCGCACGGGCTCGTTCCAGCCCAGGCTCATGCCCCCGCGGGTAATCACATCCGCCTTGCGCTTGGTGTAGGAGAAAGGGTCTATGACCGGGGCGGGCTCCTGCTGCGGAGCGGAGCCGTGGCCGGCGGTGCCGGGCTGGTAGGGGGCGGCCAGCTCAAACCCGGGGGCCACCTCGTACACGGGGTCCTCTGTCAGGGAGACGCGCAGCGTGTCGCCGATGCCGTCTGCCAGCAGGGAGCCGATGCCGCAGGCACTCTTGATGCGGGCGTCCTCGCCCTCGCCGGCCTCTGTCACGCCCAGGTGGATGGGGTAGTTCCAGTCCGCGCCCTCCTCTGCCAGGCGCTTTACCAGCAGGCGATAGGCCTGAATCATCACCTTTACGTTGGAGGATTTCATGGAGAACACCAGCTGGTGGTAGTCCAGCTCACGGGCAATGCGGGCGAATTCCAGCGCGCTCTCCACCATGCCCTCCGGGGTGTCTCCGTAGCGGTTCAGGATGCGGTCGGACAGGGAGCCGTGGTTGGCGCCCAGGCGCATGGCGCGGCCGTGCTCCTTGCAGAACAGCACCAGCGGGGTGAAGGCCGTGCGTATCTTCTCCAGCTCCTCCTCGTACTCGGAATCCGTGTAGTCGCGCTCCACAAACTTCTTCTTGTCCACAAAGTTGCCGGGATTCACGCGGATTTTCTCCACCCACTTGGCGGCCTCCATGGCGGCATCCGGCTTGAAATGGATATCCGCCACAAGCGGCACGTGGCAGCCGGCCTTGCGCAGCTCGCGGGAGATGTGCTCCAGGTTGGCCGCATACACCTTGGTCTGCGCGGTCAGGCGGATAATCTCGCACCCGGCCTCTGCCAGCGCTAGGGATTCCCGCACGCAGCCCGCCGTGTCCAGCGTATCGCTGGTAAGCATGGATTGGATGCGGATGGGATTGGCACCGCCGATGGCGGTGTTGCCGACGGTGACCTCGCGCGTGATGCGGCGGGTGTACTGGTAAAGACTGGGGCAATGCAACTGGCTCATGCCCCCATTGTACCCCCGCCGGACTGATTTTCAAGCCAAATCGGGCGGGAACGGCGGGGCGGGAAGCGGAAATAACCGTTTTCCCTTGTGCATCCCCGGTTCGCTCGGTATTATAAGGGGGTATGAGAACCCGCACGAACATGGCTGCCGGCATGGTCCCCACCCTGCGGAAAATAGTCAGCACCTACCTGGTGCTCCACGTGCTGTCTGTGTTGGGGGTCGAGGTGCTTTCCCCGTACTTGCTGGTGATGTTCCCCGTGCCGTTTGTGCTGTACGGCGGTATTCAGGCGGTGGTGCTGTTCAGCCATATCAACCGGGAGTCCCCGGTCTTCCGCCCGGCGGTACTGTACGCCTTTGCCTTGGTGGAGACGGGGTACACGGTGACGCTGGCGGCTGCCGCCGCCTACGGGCATTTTGATGCATGCCTGCCGTGCCTGAGGGGAACCCGGTTCGCTGACCCGGAGTTTTTCTTCTTCTACTATTCCCTGGCGCCCAATGCCCTGTTTGCCCTGGCGGCCCTGGCCGCGGGCGTGGCGTACGGGGTGGGGCTGCTGCTGCGGGAAAAGTGACCCGCCCGGCGGTTCGGGAGGGCGCGGCGCTACACCCACAGGGGGTGCGTGGCCCAGTGCTCCGGCAGCCCGGCGGCTGCAAGGAGAATGCAAAAACCCTCCCCGTGTACGCAGTCTCCGTGATAAATCTCGGTTCCCGCGGCTCGGGCGCGGGGCGCGCAACGGCGTTGACAGGCATGGGGCGGTGTGGTAGGATGGGAGCATCATGAAAGTATACGTAGACAACAAGGAGATAGAGGTGTTTGACGGCGCGAGGGCCGCGGATGCCGTGCGCGCCTACGTGGCAGGCGGCGGTGAGAAGGGCGGCACCGTGCTGTATGATGCATACGGCAACGAGATAGCCGGCGACAGCCCGATGAAGGCCGGCCGCAAGATATTCACCCGCAACCCGAAGAAGTGACATGGGAACGCTGAGACAGATTTGCTGCGCGCTGGCGCTGGGCGCGCTGGCCCCGCTTGGCTGGGCAGGGCAGGTGACGGTGCTGGGAATCAACGATATGCACGCCAGCATAGACAATATGCCGAAGCTGGCCACGCTGGTGAAGCAGGAGCGCGCGCGTGACCCGCAGGCGCTGCTGTTTTCCGCCGGCGACAACCGCACCGGCAACCCGTTCAACGACATGTACCCCAAGCCCTCCTGGCCGATGGTGGCGCTCATGAACCGCATCGGGTTCAACCTGAGCACGCTGGGCAACCACTCCTTTGATGCGGGGATGGATGCCATGCGGGAGCTTATCATGGGTGCGGAGTTCCGCGTGGTGTGCGCCAACGTGAGCGCGGCGGACAAGGACCGCATCCTGCTGCAGCCGTACCGCATCTTTGAGCGCAACGGCGTGAAGGTGGGCGTGCTGGGGCTGCTGCAGCTGGGGCCGAACGGCATCCCGGATATCCTGCCGGAGCAGGGGGAGGGGTTCACCTTCCGGGATCCCTTTGCCGTGGCGCAGGAGTACAGGTGGCTGCGGGACCAGTGCGATGTGCTCATCTTCCTGACCCACCTGGGGTTTGAGGATGACGTGGAGCTGGCCAGGCAGTGCCCGTGGGTGGATGCCATCATCGGCGGCCACACGCACACCAAGGTGGACGGCGCCCACATGGAGGGCAATGTGATGGTGACCCAGGCGGGCTGCCGCTGCGGGTACCTGACGCGCCTGGTGTTTGACGTGCAGGAGGGCAGGGTGGCCGCCAAGGAGGCCAAGCTGCTGCCCGTGGCGGATTGCGCCGCAGACCCGGAGGCGCAGGAGATGGTGGACCAGTTCAAGGACGACCCCTACCTGCAGGAGCAGATTGCCGTGAACGCCGCCGACATCACGGAGCGGGAGGGTGTGGGCTGCCTGTTTGCGGATGCCCAGCGGGAGAAGGCCGGGTGTGATATTGCCGTGGCCAATTTCGGCAGCATCCGCGTGGATACCCTGCCGGCAGGCCCCCTGCGCATGAGCGATGTCTTCCGCATAGACCCCTTCGGCAATGATATGGTGCTTTTCCGCCTGACGGGGGAGGAGCTGGCGGACCTGATCACGAACATATCCCTGATAGACCACCATGGCATGCCCAGCGTATCCGGCATGGGCTATACCGCCAAGCTGGACCGCAACAACAAGGCCTCCCTGGTGGAGATGCACCATGAGGACGGCTCACCCATAGACCCCGCCAAGACCTACACCGTGGTGACCAGCAGCTTTGTGGCTTCCTCCACGCAGTTCAAGCACGCGGACCCCGGCCGCTCCCTGAAGGTGAAATGCTGTGATGCCTTTGCTGATTTCCTGAAGAAGCGCGGTACCGTGGACTATTCCACCGTGCGCCGCGCCAAGGTTATCCGCGAGGTGCCGCGCGACCACCATTGAGCGCTTTTGCCCAAAGGCCATGCCCCCGCAGAAGGGGCATGGCCTTTTTTCTTTTCCGGGGGCGCGGTTCCGGCGGGTTCAGCGCAGGTTGGCCTTGTAGAAGGCCTCCAGCTTGTCGAAGGGAATCTTCGCAAAGTTGTCGTACAGGTCCACGTGGCTGGCACCGGGGATGATGAGCAGCTCCTTGTTGTTGCCGCGGAGGAGGGAGTACGCCGTCTTGCTGAAATACAGGGAGTGGGCCAGCTCACCGTGGATAAGCAGCACGGCGGAGCGGATTTCCCCGGCGTAGGCCAGTAGCGGGGTATTGATGAAGGACAGGGCGGAGGTCTTGTTCCACCCTCCGTTGGAGTTCAGGGAGCGGGGGTGGTAGCCGCGCGGGGTCTTGTAGTAGCTGTGGTAGTCCTTCAGGAACTGCGGGGCATCCGCCGGCAGGGTGTCCGGCACGCCGCCGGCGGTCTCCGGTGCCGGCAGGGCGGCATCCTTCAGGCGCTGGGCGGCCAGCTGGGTGCGCGTGGCGTGGCGGGTCTCGGGGTTGTCGTCGGCATCGAAATAGCCGTTGGCGTTCACGCGGTGCATATCATACATGGTGGAGGCCACGGTGGCCTTGATACGCGGGTCTGAAGCGGCGGCGTTCAGCGCCAGGCCGCCCCAGCCGCAGATACCGCAGACTCCCACGGCATCTGCCTGCACATACGGCAGCAGGCTCAGGAAATCCACCGCGGCGCAGAAATCCTCCGTGTTGATATCCGGGGAGGCCACGTAGCGGGGCGTGCCGGCACTCTCCCCGGTGAAGGAGGGATCAAACGCCACGGTCACAAATCCGCGGCGGGCAAGCTCCTGCGCGTACAGGCCGGAGGACTGCTCCTTCACCGCGCCGAAGGGGCCGCTCACGGCGATGGCCGGGTATTTCCTGCCGGCATCAAATGCGGGCGGCAGGTACAGGTGGCCGGCCAGCCCTATGCCGAACCGGTTGGTAAAGCGCACGTCCCGGGCGGGAACGGCGGGGTCTATGCGGAACACGCGGGTGTCTTGGCTGATATGGTCCATAACGGTGGTGGTTTCTGGTTGTGAGAAGAGCGGCAGCGCTGCCAGCAGGGAAAGGAACAGGGATTTTCTCATGGCATGGTGTACGGATATCAGGCTATTGTACCCCGCCCCTCCGGTCATGGCAAATACTTTTGTTTTATATTGCAATATGCCTTTCGGGCATATATAATGGGGCGGTATGGAACTGCGCGTACTGAGATATTTCCTGGCGGTGGCGAACGAGGGCTCTATCAGCCGCGCGGCGGCGGGGCTGCATGTGACCCAGCCCACGCTTTCCCGGCAGCTGATGGACCTGGAGGCGGAGCTGGGCACCACGCTTTTCCACCGTAGTAGCCGCATGACCACGCTCACGGAGAGCGGGGTGTATTTCCGCCGCAGGGCAGAGGAGATAGTGGCCCTGGCTGATACCGCGCGGGCGGAATTCCGCGGGCAGGACGGCACGGTGCACGGGAATGTGTTCATAGGCGGCGGGGAAAGCCCCGCGTTTGCCGCCCTGGCAGCGGCGGCGCAGCGCATCCGCGCCGCGCACCCCGGCGTGCGCTTCCACCTGTACAGCGGAAACGGCAATGATGTGGAGGAGCGCATGGAGCGCGGCGTGCTGGATTTCGGCCTGTTCATAGACCCCGTGGACCTGGGCCGCTACATGAGCCTGACCCTGCGCCACCGGGATGAATGGGGGGTGCTGATGCGGGCGGATTCTCCCCTGGCGGCGCAACCGGGCATCACCCCGGAGCAGCTGCGCGGCCTGCCCCTGCTGCTTTCCTCGCAATCCAAGGTGGATTCCATGCTCTCCGCCTGGCTGGGGGAGGACATCAGCCGCCGGAACATCGTGGCCCGCGGCAACCTGCTCTACAACCTTTCCCTGATGGTGCAGCAGGGCATGGGCTATGCCGTTACCCTGCAGGGCATCGTGAACACCACGGGGGATTCCCCCCTGGTGTTCCGCCCGCTCTCCCCGCCCCTGCATGCAGCCGTGCACCTGGCGTGGATGAAATCCCGCCCGCTTTCCCGCCCCGCCCGCCTGTGGCTCCGGGAACTGCAGCGCGCAGAGGCGGACCCGGGCGCAGAGGGGGCGTGACGGCTGCGGGCCTGACTGCCCGGGCTCATGGCAGCATTTTGCCTTTTTTTTGACACGAGAGGGTTCTCATGTAAAAGAAACGGGATTTTTTTTACATGAGAGCAGGTGTCATGTAAAAAAATCCGCATTTTCTTTACATGAGAACGGAGGGGTTATGGTCTTGTTTTACAGTTAAGCGACGTTTCACTTGTGGATGTTCCCTTGTAAAAATGCGTCTGTGCGCTTGTTTTTGCTTTCCAAGCGGTGTATTGCATGGTATACTGCGCGGACGCAGGGGTGTACCCCTGTATCAACGTAACTAGTCACCATGCCTATTAATCCCAAACTTTTGGAAGAATTGGAAAACCGCCGCAACCGGATTGCGTACGGCTGCGGCCAGGAGAAGATTGACAAGCGCCACGCCAACGGCGACTGGACGGCCCGCGAGCGCCTGGGTTCCCTTTTTGACAGCGGTTCCTTCACGGAAATCGGTATGCACACCCGCCACCATTGCAGCAACTTCGGCATGCAGAACAAGGAGATTCCCGGCGATGGTATTGTTTCCGGTTTCGGCTTGGTGGACGGCCGCCCCGTGGCTGCCGTGTCTGCCGATTTCCTGGCACAGGGCGGTTCCCTGGGCTATATGCACGCCCAGAAGATTTGTGATGCCCAGCGCTACGCCCTGAAGGCCGGCATGCCGGTCATCCAGATGAACGACTCCGGCGGCGCCCGCCTGCAGGAGGGGGTGGAGGCCCTGACGGGCTTTGCGGACGTGTTCTACAACAACGTGGCCGCCTCCGGCGTGGTGCCGCAGATTTCCCTGATCCTGGGACCCTGCGCGGGCGGTGCCGCCTACTCCCCGGCCCTTACGGACTTTATCATCATCCGCCGCGGCGGTGCCGCCGGCATGTACATCACCGGCCCGAAGGTGATTGAGCAGGTGACGTATGAAAAGTGCACGATGGATGAAATCGGCGCTGCGGACGTGCACGCCACGGTTTCCGGCAACGCGCACTTTGTGGCCGACAGCGACGAGGAGGCCATCTCCATCGCCAAGAAGCTGCTGACCTACCTGCCGTCCAACAATGCGGAGAATCCCCCGCACAACCTGTCCTTCCCGCTGGATGTGAGCGATGACGAGCAGATGAACGCCATCATCCCGGAGAACAACAGCCTGCCGCTGGACATGAAGCAGGTCATCGACCGCCTGGTGGACCTGGACAGCTTCATGGAGGTGCACGCCGGCTTTGCGCAGAACGTGATTGTGGGCTTTGCCCGCATTTGCGGCGTGGTGGTGGGCATCATCGCCAACCAGCCCGCCGTGAAGGCCGGCTGCCTGGACATCGACGCCTCCGACAAGGCTGCCCGCTTCATCCGCTGCTGCGACAGCTTCAACATTCCGCTGGTGAACCTGGTGGACGTGCCCGGGTTCCTGCCCGGCAAGCAGCAGGAGCGCGGCGGTATCATCCGCCACGGTGCCAAGATGATTTTCGCCTACTCCTCCGCCACGGTGCCGAAGGTGACGCTGGTGCTGCGCAAGGCCTACGGCGGCGCGTACATTGCCATGTGCTGCAAGGGCCTGGGCGCGGATGCCGTGTATGCCTGGCCCTGCGCAGAGATTGCGGTGATGGGCGCCCAGGGCGCCGTGCCGATCCTGTACGGCCGCGAGCTGAAGGCCATCGAGGACCCGGCCGCCCGCGAGGCACGCCGCCAGGAGCTGCAGGCAGAGTACATGGATACCTTCTACAACCCGTACGCTGCCGCCGCATCCGACCAGGTGACGGAAATCATCAACCCCAAGGAGAGCCGTGCCAAGATAGCCCTGACCCTGCGCACCCTGCTGAGCAAGCGTGAGACGCGCCCGGCCAAGAAGCACGGCAACATGCCCCTGTAACCCGCTTCAATACAACAAGAACAACCCATGCAGATACTAGCCGCACTCGATATGAATGCCATCACCTACCAGGTGACCGGCATGTGTGTGGTGTGCTGCTGCCTCGGTTTCCTGAGCCTCATCCTGACGGTCTCTGGAGCCGTGGCCCAGCGTCTGGAGGCCAAGCGCCAGGCACAGGCCGCCGCCGCCAAGGCGGCCCTGCAGCCGGCCAAGCCTGCGGCCCCCGCCCCCGTGGCGGCCCCGCAGGCGGCTCCTGCCGCGGCTGCCCCCGCAGCCCAGCCGGAGCTTTCGCCCGCCCAGGTCGCGGCCATTGCCGCCGGTGTGTACAACATCGTCAGCAGCAGCATCACCCCGGAACTCGTGGCCGCCATCGCCGCCGCCGTGCGGTACACGATTGGCAGCGACGCCCGCATCCTGAGCATCCAGCCCGCAGACCCCGCCTACGGCCAGTCCGGGCGTGCCCAGATTATGAACTCCCATTTCCCCGTGCGCCGCTGATTCCCGCGCACACCCCACCTCTCAAACACTCACAAACACCATAGAAAACATTATGAAACAACTCCGTATTACCGTTGCCGGCCAGACCTTTGACGTCACCGTGGAAGAGAACCCGAACGCCGCCGCCCCCGTGGCCGCCGCCCCGGCTCCCGTGGCAGCTCCCCCCCCCGTGGCCGCCCCCGC
>JAUNQN010000011.1:54977-63258 GCA_030536145.1 Akkermansia sp. | reverse complement strand
CCTTCGCCAGATAGGCGGCGGTGATGCCGAAGTAGCAGCGCGCCTTCACGCCCTCAGGCCCGTGGCCGATGTAGACATTGCCGTTGAGCATCATGGGGTGCCCTACCTCTGCCACGCCGTCCTTACCGCCTGCCAGGGCCCAGGTCTGCTGACTGGTCCATCCTAGACCATTCACATAGAGGCGCCTGGTATTGCCGACTGTGCCCTCCTGCCCTACCGGGCTGGCAACGTCATAGAAATAGTAGGTAGTTCCGACGTGAGTCACCTTGAGTCCAAGCTCCGATGCCTCCACCAATGCGGCAAACTGGTTCTGTGTCCTGGTTGTATCCTCGGGTATCTCCAGGGTGTGGCCATCGTTGTCACTGATGGTTCCAGCCTTTCGCATGTTGGCGTCAGATATAGACTGAGACTTGCTGGCCCATACCGCTGCTACACGTGGCACACCCACCGTCACCGGGGCGTGGAATGTCTGTGCGGCGGTGAAGGTATTTTCCTTGTCGGCCTGCAGGGTGTTGCCGAGTATAGACAAAGCCTCCTCGGCTGAAGCCGCTGCGGCATCGGCGGAAGAGGCTGCTGCGGTGGCGGCCTCCCCGGCAGTTGTGGCGCTGGCGGCTGCATTGGCCGCTCCGGTGTTTGCAGCTGCGGCATGATCGCGCGCGTTCGCCTCGCTTGCGGCGGCGGTGGAGGCGCTGGCGGCAGCATGGGCGGCGGCGGTATTGGCAGCGGCCAGGGATGCCTGGGCATCCCCCGCGGCGGTGTCTGCGCTTTGTCTGGCCTGGTCTGCGGCGTTGGCGCTTGCAGCGGCAGCATCCTTCATGGCGGCGATGTCCGCCACACCACCCATCCACTCGGCCTCCGTGCCCTCGTACCCGGCGGCCACGGCGGCATCATAGGCGCTGGGGCCGGCGGGGCCCACCTCACCCTGCGGCCCTTGGATACCCTGCGGCCCCTGCGGGCCCTGGCTAAGGCTCACGTCCACATGCGGCAGCTCCTGCGTCAGGTCAACGTCAATATCCCACCCGGCGGCCCCCGGGGGAGCCAGCGGGCTCGGCAGCGTGCGCAGCGTGCCGTACAGCACAGTCGCCCCGCCGCATCGCACCTCGTAATGGTGGTATCCCGCCTTCGTGGGCGGTATCAGCAGCGCATTGTCGCCATCGCCGGCCATCGCCAGCGGCACCAGCTCGCGCGTGTCGGCAAACACCGCACCCGTCAAATCGGTAGGCGTACCCTCAGGCGCGGTGATGGTAAACACCAGGCGTCCGGTCTGGCCTTCACGCAGTTCTAAATCCGTATGCTCCATGCGGGCATGATACCCCCGCACGGCGCTGCGCGCCACGGGGCAGCTTGGCTCTAAAACATACCGCCGCGCGGGAACACCCCAGCGCGGGGAACGGCCAGCGTGGGCGCAGCCTCCTCAACAGCGTCATCCCCGTATGCCATGTAGCGCCCGGCCCACCACGCCATAACCAGCGCGTCTGCCCGGTCGGGGGAGTGGACGCCGCGTTCCCGCATCTCATCCTTGCGCTCGCAGCGCAGGCGGCCCTTGCTATCCCACATCAAGTACCTGTCTGTGAGCTGGCGAATACACTCCTCGTCCAGGCCGTCGGCAAAGCACACCTCACCCTTCTCCAGGGAACTGCGGAAAAACATCCAAGCCTCGATGTTCAAGTCCTGGTAATGCTCCCTGTCCTCCGCCGGGAGCCCGCCGTTGAAATAGGTGAAGCGCCAGTCGTGCATCTCCTTGGCCGCCTGCATCACCGCCGTGCCCAGGCCGCAAGCATCACCCCATGCGTTGGACTCGTCCACCCCCAGCGCCCGCAGCTGGCCCACAATCTGCTCCGCCGCCTTGGGCGTGTTGCGTTCCCGGGCGTGCCATGCCACGCGCAGCATGTTGCCCTCTCGTATGGCCAGCACCGTCTCGTCACCGCCCGCAGCCCAGTCCACCCCGGCGTACGCCTCACCGGGGCGTGGCAGGGGCTTGTGCGCTATCTGTTCCAGCAGCAGCTCGCGGGAGATAATGCACGCGTCGCTCCCCTCGGTAAACTCCGCCAGGATCATGCTGCGGTACACCGGGTGCCGCTCATAATCCGGCCCATACTGCACCCGCGCACGCTTGCGGCGGCTCTCCGGCAGGTGCGGGCAGTCGTCGAACGTGGCCCGCACGCGGTAGTACATGCCCGCCCAGTCGGGGTCACGGAACGCGCGGAAGAACGTACCCGTCGGCGCACCCGGGCTGGAGGTCAGCACAAAAAACGTCGGCGTACACCGCCCCAGGGCCTCGAAAATCGGCTCCCCCACACTCTTCGCCTCATCCACCATCAGCAGCACCGGCGCATTGCCCGGCAGGTCCTCGTGCGCACCCTCCGCGCGCCCCGGGTCGTTCGTAGAAAACGCCGCAATAAACCCGCCCTCCGGCGTGGTAATACGCTCCGCGCCGAACCGCCACCCCATCCGCAGGAACAGCCCCTCATGCTTGCACAAGTTCGGCCACAGCTGGTTCTTCAACTGGCTCCATGAACCACTCGTCACCATAGCGCGCCCCCGCGGCCACCGCCACAGGAAATACAGCAGCAGCGGCACATTCACCGCCGCCGTCTTCCCGCTGCCGTTCGCCGCCACCAGCGCCGCGCGGGAATGCGGCCGCACCGCCGCCTCCAGCATTACCGCCTGCCAGCGGTACAGCCGTATCCCCAGCATACGGAACGCAAACTCCGCAGGCCCGGGCACACGCTCCTCACTCATCGCCGCAAGACCCGCCATCGCCATCGTAATTACTCTCCAGCCCATCCGTGCACCGCGCCACCTCCGCCTGGGCAGAAGCCAGCATCGCCGCAAACTCCGCCATCTCCTCGCGTGAATGCTGCGGCAGCAGGTCCTTGCCGTCAGGCCCGCTCACCTCCACCGCCTTGCGGTCTCCGTACACCTTCGGCAGCATCCGCGCCAGCGTCCACTTCAGCACATCAGCCTCAAACCGGCACGCCTCAATCCTCATCCGCCCCGTCACCTCATCCCGCGCAGCATCATGCGCCACACCCGTCAGCTCCAGCAGCCGCTCCCCCAGCGCAGCATACCCCGCCTCTCTCGCGCGCGCGTACTGCTCCGCAAATGCCGGATGCGCCGCGCACCACCGCTGCACCGTCTGGCACGTCAACCCCTCGCCCTCCGCAGCCTTCCGCAAGCTCACCCCCCCGCGCAGCAGTTCCAGTATACGCTCCCCAGCCGCCACGGTATAGCGGCTCTGCCTGCCCCTGGGGCGTTTCGGCGCACCACTTCTGCCGCCCTTGCCCCCGCCCTTGCGGCGTCCTTGTTTATCCCTGTCCTTGCTCATAGTTTTTTCAGCTTGTTGATGATATCCTCCGCAGCCCATGCTGACAGCGTGTCCTCCGGCGGCAATGCGTCGTGCCCGTTGCGCTCCTTCATCGGCGGCAGCGTCACCTCATCCCGCAGCATAAAGGCGGCGTGAAGCTGCCCGGCCTCATCCGCCCAGCACAGGGAGCCCTTGTAGCCCGGTGTCGTATTCTTGCGGTTGAATATGAACCGCAGCTTGTGCGGATACGCCCTCGGCCCAACATTGCGCCCCATCGGCTCCAGCGGTATCGCCAGGTACTTCGTCCGCTTGGGCCGCACTGTCCCGCCGTAATGCTGGAACCGCAGGCCCCAGTTGGAGGAATCCGGCCGCTTGTTGCTGAACCCCACGCTGTACCCCTGCGCGTCATACTGCGGCTCCCACTTGTTCGGATCCGCAATACCGCGCATAAACTTACGCCCGCCGGGAGCATCCATGTGGTTCGGGCCATCGAACCAGTCCTCGCCCTTCGATGCATACCACTTCACTATGCGGCGCTGCATCCGCGTAGACAGCGGCCCGAAAAAATCGCCAGCACCCAGAGCTCCGAAGGCTTCCAGGAGATTTTCGGGAATTGTAATATCAAACTTCATTGTACCAGACGTGTTTCTCCGTTGTCATCGCGCGTGGCCACCAGCCCGTGGCGCTTCAGCCAATCCGTGAGCCAGTCCAGCGCGCGCCGCCCCCAGCCCTTCGTGCTGCGCGGCGGGTTCACCACCTCCTCCGGCACCGGCTGCGGCTCCGACTCAGGCTGCGGCACCTCCTCCGGCGGGTACAACCCCGGCGGCGGCGTAGGCTTCACAGGCGGCACAGGCGGCACAGGCTTCACCGGCGGCGTTGGCGGCTGCGGGGGCACGGGCGGCTGCGGGGGCTGTGCCTGTCCTGCGGGCTGGGCCGCCGTGCCGAGCCACGGCTCGTATCGCGCGTCCGGCATGGGTGCAGGCTCACCCGGTTGCAGCAAGCCCAGCTCCTCGCACTCGTCGCGGTCCACGGGCAGCACCCACATAAAGCTGTTGAACCCGAACGGCGGGAAGGGATTCTGGAACCCGCCCTGGTCCGCACTGTTGCGCGCCATCCAGTAGTCGAAGTCCGTCTTCAGCCGTATCTCCCCCTGGTGTGCCACATGGTCCTTGCGGAACGTCTTTGCTCCCGGCTTGCGGTAGAACTCCCACCCCGGATACTTCTGCAGGCGTTCCGGGGCCATCTCGTCCCGGAACTGCTTCCACCCGCTCGCCATTTCGGCCTGGGTGCGGAAAATCAGCTTCAGGCGCACCGCGCTGTCAATGTTTCGCACGTCCCGCTCGTACTTTTCGCGCTCCTCCGGCGTCATTGCTTCCCGTTCCTCCGGGTCTATGTACGGCCGCCCCGTTTCCGGGTTGATGTTCTCTGACAGCCACTCCTTCATGCGGGTAATGAACTCCTGCTGCGACAGGCCCTCCGATATAGCCTGGTCCATGAACCCGTGCAGCGCATCCAACAGGTGCGCCTCCTCCACCCCGGCGGAGAAGAACGCGCCGTTGCGGGCTGCCGGTTCAACCATGGCCCACTCCTCCGTGCGCATGGGTGAAGGCACCGGCTCCAGCTCGCGGAACCGGTCCAGCACCTCGTTTACGATGTCAGCATCAGGCATGCCCGCTATTATCACCCGGCGGGGCAGAGCGTGCCACCGGATTGTTTGGCTCTAGTTTCCTGCCGCGGGATCTCCGCGCGCGCCATATCGCCTGGCGGATGGCCGCCAGCAGGGCCTCCCAGTCACGGGGCAGTACCTGCCGCGCGTGGAATGATACGCGGTCGCATCCCACGCCCGTGATCAGGAATGCCCGCACCAGCACCTCGGCGGCCAGCAGGGCCTCCAGACGCGTGCGCGCCCGCCCCAGCCCCAGGGATATGCGGCGGGGCTTCAGGTGCGGGAGGTCCCGCACCCACACGCGCAGCTTCCACGTGCCCGGCAGCCCGCGCTTGCCCTGCTTGTTCTGGAGGAAGAAGGCATCCGTGTTCATATTTCCCCCCATTCCTTTTGCTCGCGCACCCCTTCACGAGCCTCCTGTGCCGTTTTATTTTCGCTCATAACGTCCATGTTTCGTAAAGTGTTGATTCTCAACCCGTCCTTATTTTCGTTGAAAACCACCTTGTAACCGTTCTACTTCCGAATTGCCTCCTTCCTTTTGCTCGCGCACCCGGCACGCTTCCAACCACATATCCTCCCAGCATTCAAAACCCTCTTGCCCGACAAAAGCGACACGCTTGCCCGTGCTCGTTCGGGTTATCTCATAGCCGCTTCGGCGGGCATGCAGCGCGTATTTTGGCGCTTTGTCGCAAAAGCAATCATCTGATGCAATCGCGCCGCCGCTTGGGTCTGGTATGAAAAAAGCCGTTTTTATGCAGCTGCCTGTTTCCTTGTCGTAGGCCGCGCAGTCAATGCAATTCTGCCAAGGTTTCATTCCTTTCCTCCTTCATCATTGTTGAGCTTATCCAAGAAACCTTGAAGAAGGCCGTGAGCCTCCAATTCAGCGCACGCCTTTCTCCAATGGTTCATGTACCATCGAACGGCTTCCAGGCGCGCCTGGCTTTCGGTCTTGTAATGCTTGGCGCGCTCCTTCCATGCCCTCGCCAACCTGCGCGCCACCCAGAATTTGAACGTCAGGGCCCTGAACTTCTTTGCAGCAGCTTTCCATGCCCTCGCCCACAATGACGCGTTCACAAGCATTTGCCTGTCTGCTTCCTGTTCTTGAATTACCTCCATGTACTTCTTGGCGGCGGATTTCCAGCGGGCGACGCGGGCTTGGTATTTTGCCCTGATTTCGTCCTCTCTGCCTAGTATTTCCCACCATGTTTCGTCAAACGGCTTTTCCCTGTTTGCCAACGCTTTCAGCCGTGCTATTGTGTGCTTGAGCTGGCGCTCTCTGTTCTTGCGGTGAAAGCGGGCAAAAGCTTTGTACATGATGTCTATCTCCCGCCCGCACTTAGGGCACGTCCACACGGCATAATCGCTAAACTCATCCCAGAGGTTCCTGTATTTTTTCCATTGCTGGGTTGTAGTTTCTCCGCATGCCGGGCAGACTTTCGTTCTCTTGGGTGTTTTCACTGTTTGCCTCCTTCCTCCAGGAACGCCTTCAGCTTCCGCAGCGCATCCAGTCTCAGCTTGATAGAATATTTTATATCTTCGCCATCTGCGTATTTAAGCCACGTCTCCTTGTCTTCAATCTCGCCTTGTATAAGCCCCTCCAGGTATTCCCTCTGCCATTCCGTCAGATCCAAGGCAGCGGATGCTGCTTTCGGCTTGCGCCGCGAGTTCAGCACGCGCGCTACAGCTTCGTCAAATCGCACGGCGAACCCCTGCGGCATTTTTTCCCGCCCGCCTAACACGCCGCTTAGGTAGTTGTATGAATACCCTATCACTGGTGCAAGTTCCTTGATGGTGATTCCCTTTTCTTTGAGCGTCAAGCGCATTTCTAGCGTAGCTTTCATTGTTTGCCTCCTTTCACCGCATCAAGCCTGGCCTTGAGGATAGGCTTGCCGCCCTGGTAGTAGGATGCTGGGACAGTTAAGTACGCCCGCATACCGGCGGGCGAGAACTCGAACACCCCGCACAGCAGGTCGCAGTCCATGTAGGGGCTGGAGTAGCACGTCAGGATGTCGTTCTTCTCGTCGTAGGCGTGCACAAAGTCCGGCGTGTCCAGCCACGGCTTGCTGCTCTTGGCCATGGTGCGGTAGTCTACCGCCTGTTGCAGGCATTTAATGTAGCTCACGCTGCACCTCCTTCCTGTGTTGCGGCGGAATAGCCCGCCATTTCCATCTGGTGGCCCGCTGCGGGCGTTTTTGCCGCCGCGGGGTACACTTTACCATCCCGCATGCTGCGGGCCGTTCCTGCGCCTTTCTGGCGCTTTTCTCGTTTCGTGTCCATCTTTGTGTTGCAGGTTAGAAAAAATCCACGAGCGTGTTGCCCCTGTCCCGGAGCCGCCATAAAAGACGCTCGTCTATGGCCTTTATGTCACGCCCCCTGGCGTTCGTTGTAATCAGCGTCCACTTGCCCAGCCGTGCGTTCAGCATGGTGGAGAACGCATTGCCCGCCCAGCCCGTGCTGTCGTGCCATGCGCCGAAGTCGTCCAGCACCAGCACGGCATCCCCCGCCAGCGCCTGGATGCACCGCTGCCCCTCCTCCCTGGCCCTGGCCACCATCTCCCCGCAGTGCACCCATGTGCAGGGCCTCCTGGCACGGAGCAGGTTGTATCGCACCCAGCGGGCCAGCAGCGTCTTCCCGCAGCCGCAGCGCCCGGCCAGCGTCAGCCAGTACGGCGTGGCCCGCCCCAGGGCCGCGTTGGTGAAGGCTTGCGCCGCCTCGTGCATCGCCAGCCGCCCGGGCTCCAGCCCCTCGGTCACGTACTCCTCCGGCCTCGGTATGTCCAGGTCGCGCAGCCTGGCCCTCCACATCTCCATGGCGGCGGCGCGTTCCTGCGCCGCTTCCTCGGAGTTGAAGGGCTTCTTCATCATGGCGCGGAGCATAGCCACGGAGTCTCCGGGCAGGCAGATGAGGATATCGTCAGTCATCGAACCCTCCCTTCCTGCTGGAATCCACCCTCACGCCGTACTGCTGCGGCGCTGTGCGCCTGGCGCTGCCCGTGGCGGGCCTGGCCTCGTTGGCTGCCCACTTGCGGGCATAGGCCCGGGCTGCAGGTTCCCATGCCCAGATGTTCCGCCCCCTGGCATCCACCCACCCCACGGACTCCATCGAGTCGAAGAACGCCGCCGCCACCTCTGCCTTGGCGGCATCGTTCAGCGGTATGGTCATGTCCGCCATCAGCACGGCCAGCACCTCCCCGGCCCCAGCCGGGCGCGCCCCGCCGCCCCGCGGCGGCTGCACGGCCTCCTCGTCGGCGGTTGCGGAGCCAACCGGCGGCGCGGGGCTCTCTCCGTCTCCGTCTCCGTCTCCGTCTC
>JAUNQN010000011.1:0-54956 GCA_030536145.1 Akkermansia sp. | reverse complement strand
AATCACCGCAGTTTTCCGGTGTAGGATACTTGGGCTTCTTGTTCTGCATCCGCTGTCCATAATTGAGTATTTGCAGGTACGGCTTGCCGTCAACGGAGTAGATACGGATAAGCCCGGCACCCTCGACAGACGCAAGGGCACATTGAATATCGGCATCTCTCACAGGATTCGGCTTCATGCCGAAGAGCTGAGACTTCAAATACGGTACGCGGGCATCATAGAACCCGAAATCATCCGCAACCAGGAGCAGGCGGTGGAACAGGCACTCCGCAAACCAACTGAGCCCGTTCACCCTGTCGGAATCCACAAAGCCTTTCCTGATTACCCTGCTGTTAGCCATCGTCAGTCCTCCTGTTCTTTTTCATCTATGAAATCCATAATGCTCAGATTTTTCTCTTGCCACATGGCAATCAGCTTGATGGCATCCGCAATCTCATTCGCCTGCCCTGTCGCAAACGCCACAAAATTGCCCATGTCATCCATGATTGTAATGCCACCTCTTGCATTGTGATACACTTTCATGCCCTCCCTGTTGTACACGGGGCATTTAAGCGCCATAAAATGTTTCATTTCTTCCTCGTCCATATCGTTGATAGTTTATGATTGTTGATTTTTGTTGTTATTGCACCTTATCCATGAGCACCCCGTACTTGCGGCACAGCTGCGCCCGCCGCGCATGCATGCACGGGTCATTCTCCGCATCATACTCCAGCGGGGCCTCCGCCGCCACCAGCGCATCCATGTGCCCTGCCGCCTTCACGTGCTCAGGCTTTGCCTTCGCCTCCCGCGCATCACGGAGCGCCAGCAGGTCTGCCACACAGTACCACAGCCGCTTGTATCCGTAGGCTGAAATACTGGCTGTCCGCGTGGCCAAGTTGCCCGCCTTGATGGCATGTTTCACATTGCCGGTCAAGCGGTCCACGCCCAGCAGGGCGCACGCGCCCTGGGTGTCCGTGTACCCGCCCGGCGGCAGCACGTCCTTGAAGTGTGCCTCCAGGGCGGCCTTGGGGTACGCCGCGCCGCGTGACGAGGTAAACTCCTCCGCGTTGATGCGGCGCATGCGCCCGGCAAAGTACGCGGAATGCAGCCCCTTGGCCTTGCGCCACTCCTCGGCCACCACGAACCCGGGCGGGAGCCCTGTCTGTTCATTCAGGCGTCGGCGGTGGCGGGGAGATAATTCTCCCCCCGCCACACCCAGCACCTCGTCCATGCCGAAATAGTCGATATCAGCGCTCATAACTCCTCCTTTACTGCCCATTCAGGCAGTTTTCCTGTTCTCAGGAATTCGCCCGCGATATTCTCGGCTCCGGCTATCGTTTCGGTCTTGACGAACCTTGCCACTCGGTCCTCACCCCATACCATGAGCTCGTAGCCAATCCACTCGCCGTTGCTGTCGAACCTGCGCAGGATGACGTAGTTGTTGCGTCCGTGCTTGCCTTTGTCTATGAACTCTACTGCCATGACTCCTCCTTACAGTCCAAGCTCCATCTGCGCCGGGTCAGTGATGAAACTCTGCGCACGCTTTTCCATCTTCAAGGCCCCGGTCATCTTGGCGTCAACCTCCATCTGCCCGCGGTCCACCGTCACGCTGAACGAGAGCTTTATCACGTAATCGGACCCCTCCCGGAGGCGCTCGTACACCTCGCGGTCCACAGATTCCATGAGTGCCTGCTTCACGGCTTCAAGCTCTGCCGTTATGTACTGCTCCTCCGGCACGCGGGTGGGCAGGGCATCAAGGTCCTCCTCTATAGTGGGGCTTCCATCCGCCTTGTCGATATTAAGTGTCTTTGTTGTCATATTGCTTGCTAGGTTTCTTGTTCAAGTGTTAAATAATCCTTAATGCTTGCGCTTATCCTGCGCCGCTTTCCACAGCAGGTGCAGCACCCGCCCGGCGTCTCGCAGACCGTTGTCGCTCCCCGCCGTGTGCGCCCCCCTGATTTCGAGGTCAAACTCGCCCCAGTCATCCGTCAGCACATACCGCACCCAGCGGTGGTACTCCTTCAGCTCCTGCGGCAAGTGCATCACCACGGAATGCCCCTCCTGCAGCTCCCGGTCATCAGCCCCCAGCACCTTCATGATCCCGTCCTGGTACGCCTTCACATTCGCCAGGGCGTTGTCCACGTCCACGCGGTGCCCGTACCAGTACGTCGTCACATGCAGGTAAGCCGGTTTCCAGCCCTTCGGCAGGCGGGGGCCGCGGCGCAGCTGTTCCAGGGCTGCCAGGCCCGCATTGCTGCGGGCTTGGCGCACCTTGCCGGTCTTGGCCTTCCAGTTCCCCGTCCCGTGGTTGCGGTCCAGGGCCTTGGGCGGCGGCGGCAGTTCAATCACCAGCTTCATGATATCAGAACGGGATATCGTCATCCGCCATGTTCGGCACATAGCCGGTATTCTGCCCCTGCTGGTATCCGCCTGCGACATGCTGCTGCGGCTGGGCCGGTGCAGGCTGGCCCTGCCACGCCTGAGCCGCAGGCTGGCAACCCTGTGCGGGCGCTGGCGCAGGGGCCGGGGCGCTGTTGGCCATATCACCCCAGCCGCCACCATCGGCGGATGCTGTGGGCGTGTTCTTGTACAGCAGGGCATCCTGCGTCTTCTTGTCGTTCGGGTCCGTCGCATCGCTGTTCAGGCCGATGTTCAGAATCTCCTGCTCCGTCAGCTCGCGCCCGGGAACCGTCACCCCCTGCGGCAGCTCGTTCATGTGCGCCGGGCGCAGGATAGCAGACTGGAGCCGCCCCTTGTCCTGCCGCCAGCTCTTGCCCACCACCAGCCACACCTTGCGGCCCTGCACCAGCGCCGGGCCGAACTCGAACTGCGCGCCCGCATCATACGTCGCACCCATGCAGCGCACCAGCCTCTCCATCTTCCAGGCCATGTTGGCGGAATAGCCGTACCACTCCTTCATCTCGCGCGGCTTCCCCTGGTACTGGAACTGCCACGTCGCCACCAGGCCCATGTTCCCGTTCCGGTCCTGCTTCTCCTCCGTGCTCACGCACGTCGCATAGTACAGGCCCGGGGCTACACCCTGTTGCACAGGGTCCGAATTGTATTGTGTCTTGAATATATATGGCATATTGTTGGTGCCCGCGATTAACCGCGCGGGCGGCGGGTTAAGTTGTTTGCAATCTCCTGCGCCAGGCTCTCCCGGTACTCCGCCAGCGTGGGCCGCACCGCATCCACGATGCCCTCCGCCTCGCGCTTCAGACGCTCCAGCAGCTCCGGCGGCGTGCCTATCGTCAGCACAGGGGCCAGCTTCAGCGCCAGCCGTACCACCATCAGGCGGAGGAACTGCGGCGGAGCCGCCTCCAGGTCCTCCGCATCGCGGATAAGGTCCACCTTCAGCGTCCCGTCCAGGGAATGGCACATGATAGCGCGCATCTGCACGCACCACGGCCCCTCCACCACCTGGTGTACCCCCAGCACCCGCAGCGCATCACCCGGCAGCGGGAACCTGTCGCGCCCGCAACCGTCCTTCGCACCGCTGGCCCGCAGCACATGCTCCCCGCACGCCCACCGCCACACCGCGCGGCACAGGCTGTCCCGCCGCACAGGGTGGTACAGCCTCGCGCACATGCGCTGGCGGTCGTTCCCCTCCGCGTCAATCCCGGGTATAGGCGCAAGCCCCAGCTCGCCAAGCGCGGCGTTGCAAATCTCAAGCGCGCTAGTCATGCCGCCTCCTTTCCGACTCCCCGGAGTTTCGGAGGCAATTCGCCTCGGCGTAGGAGGATGGGGTTCGCCCATCCGACGAAGCCGGGCCCTTCCCCCTCCGCACCTTCGCCCCGTGCTGGCACTTGAGTGCTTGCAGGTCTACGATTAGCTCAGATATAGTCATGTCAGCTCCCCTCTACGTCTTGGCCAAAGCAACCGCCCATATCTCGCAGGACGTTGTATCGGTCTCTTTGCAGCTCCACCGGTACAGGCATGCTGTCAATGCGCAGGTAATTGCTCAATATGCTGCTCACGCGCAAGCATAGATCCTTGGCATCGTATGAGTAGCCTCCTACATTGCGTCCTATGCAAGCCTGCATATATGCTGCCGACTTGGTAGCCTTGACGGCTGCCGACATAAGACAGTCAATAGCGTCAATGGCAATGAGGTCCTCGTTTCTTTGCGGCTTGCGCACCTCATACGAGTCGGGGTAGTAGTATATACCGCTCATGCCTCCTCCTTTCTATCCGGCAGGAAGGAAAAGAGGCTCGCCACGCGCTCCTTGCCGCACGGGGTAAGGGAAAAGCCCCGGTGGGCCATGTCGTGGCAGCGGATATACCCCTGCCTCTCCAGGGCCGTGAGAAGATTGCTGCATACCTGCGCCGTCATACCCGTGAGCCGGGCAATATCCCGGGCCTCCGGCAGGCCGGCGGCCACGGCCAGCAGCACCTGGCGGGTGGCGGCGGGCATGTCGTCGCGGTTCAGGCGGGCCAGCAGGCGGCAGGCAAAATCGATGGCTTTCATGCTCATGCCTCGCCTCCTTTCGCCGTTGAACCAAACCCGCCATCCCCGCGCTCCGTCTCCGGCAGTTTCGCCACCTGCCGGAACTCCGTGCCGTACGTCTTGCGCAGCACAAGCTGCCCGCAAACCTTGCCCGGGGCAAATACACGCTCCACGTCGTACCTGGGCAGCAGATTCACCCCCAGCAGCACCATCTTCATAGCACCAGTAAAGCCGGGATCAATCAGCCCCACGCCGTTCGGTATGCAGTAGCCCAGCTTCGCCAGGCGGCTGTTGGCCAGCAGCTCAAAGTGGTATCCCCTCGGCGGCCTCACATGCACACCCGTGTCAATAACGACCCTGTGCACATTCTCCCCGTCTTCGCGGTCCATAGGGCTGCCGCAGTAGTCCTCGTACTCCACCTTGCACGCCGTAACATCATACCCCACATCATCCGCATGCGCCCGGCGCGGCATCGTCGCGCCCGCGTCCAGCTCCACCAGCGTCACAGGCTCCCCGTCCTCCAACATGTCAATATCATTGACAGGTTCGGAATCGTCCTCGCCCTCAATCACCACGGAAAGGATACCGGCATCGTTCCTTGCCACCTTCAGCGCCACGGCCACGCCCTTCGCGTCGAGAATCACGGGCATGTCGCCGTATTCGCACTTCAGCCCCATCAGGTCGTTGATGAGTTCGGAAATAGTCATGCCGCACCCCCTTCCACCTTCGGGGCCTTGTTCAGCCGCAGCTGCACGCTGCCGCCAAACGTGCCCACCATCTCCTCCGGCACCGGCCTGTCGCCCTCCAGCTCCTTCCACACCGCCTCAAAGTCCTTCAGCGCCACGGCGGGCATAATACCCAGCAGCGCCTTCACCCCCGCGCGGCCCCAGCCGTCCAGCATCTCATCCGTCACCTTGCCCGGCAGCACCTTCCGCGTGCCGCTCACCATGATGCGCTTGAAATACCGCTCATCCGGCTCGCCTGCCTTCAGCTGCGCGCTTACAGCCTCCGCCCACCCCTTCGCCACGCCGTAAAGGCGCAGGAAGTTCCAGGCGTTCTCCGGCTCATCCATCATGGTGCGGATGGATGCCGGCCATTCCTCCGGGCGTGACTTCAGCGCGGGCGTAATCGCCGGAAGCTCGTCCGCAGCCTGCACCACCTCGGCCAGCGCAGCCTTCTGCACCTGGCAGAGATGCTGGTTCGCGCACCACCCGCAGTACTCGCACAGCCTCGGCTCACGCGGCGCGGCCACAATCCCGCGCACCAGCTCCTGCGCCTCCGTCGCCGTGAAATGAATGCTCTCCACCAGCTTCTGGTCCACAAACAGCAGGTGCGCCGTCCACTCGTCCTCCCCGTACTGGAGCATGCAGCCCAGCGCATACGCCGCCATCTGCTCCCTGTACCCGCGCACCTGGCCCGTCTTGAAATCCGCCAGCCAGCCGCCCTCCGGGCAGCACGCATCCATGGTGCCCACCGCCACACCCGGCACAGGGCACCCCACGCGCAGCCGGGCCTCGTCCGTAATGACCTCGAACGCGCCCTCCCCGCACAGCATGTGCAGCGTCTTCAGCGCCCAGTCCACCGCCTCCGCATCCTCCGGAGCCGGAACCTCGTCGCAGCAGCCATACTCCCATTTCTGGCGGATAATGCCGTCCAGCAGCGTGCCGCGCGCAGCCGCCGGGCTTGTGCCATGGCTGCCCATGAAGCACCGGCACTGCGCCAGCTTCGGCAGGCTGGACGGGCGCAGCAGGTCAAACCGCCCCGGCTCCACCGGGCGTTCCACCTCCCGGTATACCGTGGCCAGCTTCCGCACAGGCTCCACCTCCACCATATCCAGCGGATTGTCGGCAAACATCGCCGCAGTCTCCGTGCTGAACATAGCCGCACCCACGGGCGCAAACAGGGACCACACCTTGCCCTGCCATGATACGATGACCTCCTCGGCCTCGAGCCCAAGCGCTCGCCCCTTGCGGCCTGTACGGCCAATGATAGGCAACACCTCACCCGTGGCAAGCCACAGCTCGGAGCCGTTGTCCTCCGCATTCACGTCAATCTTCACCTGCAGCACATTCTTCATGCCTGGCCTCCTTCCACATTGGCGTTCATATTGGCAGCTGCATTGGCACCATAACTGTCACCACCCTGCATGCTCTGCTGCATGGAATTACCCATGTCGCCTTGTGCAGGAACGCCGCCCGTATTGGCGCTGCTGTTGGCAGCCGTACCGCCATCAAACAGCGGCATGATAGCCGCCGCCTCCAGCGGCAACTGCCCATCCATCCCGGCGCACCGCACCTTGGCCGTCCACGCCGCGCTCGGCTGCGTCTCCAGCACGCGGCGCGGGCCGCCGCCGCCCATCACCGCCTTGTGGGCCTTCGCATCAATCGTGTGCTCCATGCGCGCAAACAGGATTGCATCCGCCCACTCCGTCAGGAACGCCGCAGCCGCCTGCGCCTGCTTGTTCGGCGGGGCCACCTTCAGGGTGTACGCTGTATATTCCGGGGCATCCGGCGGGTTCATCCTCTCCACATTCGCGTGGCAGCTAATCACCACATGCGCCCCCAGGCGGCACAGCGTATCGAACGCCGCAAATACCATCTTGAACCGCTCCGTGGCCAGGGTATACGCCTTGTTGTACCCCAGGTCCTCCATGCTGCGCTTGCCCTGCTCCTGCAGTATGGACTCCGCGCACATGTCCCACAGCCGGTCCGCCGTGTCCAGCGCCACAGTCTTGAACGGGCAGGTGCCCGCCTTCAGCTCCCCGCACAGCTCGCGCAGTACCTCGCGCAGCATGCCCAGGTTCCCGATGCGCACGCGGGCCACGTCCAGGTGCGCCGTGCCGTCCTCCGTGTCCAGGATCAGCGGCTTCTCCAGCCCCGCAATCAGCGTGCTCTTTCCCACGCCGTGCTGGCCGTAAATCACCACCCTCTGCGGGCGTGCTTGTTTTCCGTATTCAATGTTCATAACGTGTCTTTCTAGGTTTGTTGCTCCCCCCATGGGGAAGCCTCGGCCGGGAATCGAACCCGGTATACTGGCGGCATTTCGGCAGCATAGCACCATGCCCGAGGCAATAGCATTTGCTACGTACTAATGACTATGTACAATTTGGAAACACCCGCGCCCGCAGGGCGCGCATTATTCATAAATCGTAAATAGTACATCGTACCTGGTAAATCACAGCAGCCCCCGCAGCAGCCACACCGCCCACGGCAGCAGGGCACACCCCGCACAAGCCACACACACCGCAACCGCCCGCCCGCACACCACCCGGCAATCCGTCAGCGCCCGCACCGCCGCATCCTCCGCACCCTTCTGCATGCGCTCCATCCGCTCGCACGCCCGCAGCGCATCCCCGCGCAGCGTCCGCGCCTCGTCACGCGCCGCCTCCGCCGCCCGCACGGATGCCGTGAGGGTTTTCCCCGCAGCCTTGCCGCCCTTGTTCACCGGGCGGTGCCGGGCTTCCTCGGCCGCAAAGGCGGCCACCATCTGTTCCTTGCTCATATTGTTGCTCATAAAATCAGTCCTTGAATCAGTTTCATTCCGCCTCCCCTTCCTCCGTAGGCCGCAAGCTGTTGTGGATATACCACTCGTGCTCGTACAGCGCCGACTCCTCATACCACGCCTCCAGCGCCGCCTGCTCATTGTCCACCCGCGCACCCTCCTCCAGCACCGCACCCGCAGCCAGCGGGGCCAGCATCCACGCCGCCCAGGCCACCAGCACACACAGCACCGTCACAGCGCCGCACCACACACACGCCCGCACACGCCTGGCCGCCTCCATCCGGCGCTCCGCATCCAGCAGCCACGCCATCGTCCGCGCCCCGCGCATAAACTCCGTATTGTCTCTTCCGGTCATAACCTTTAAAATCACATAGTCCAGCTCTTCACCGCATGCTCACCGGCATGCGTAGCCCCGCCGCTCTGGCTAACCTGCAGCGTGAACGCCGTGCGCACCGCCACCTTCGGGAACTTCGCCCGGCTCCTGTCACGTACCGGCTCGCACTCGCACGCCTTGAAATACGCCACCAGGTCAGCCACCCGCACCGTAATGCGCTGCCGCCGCACCACCCCGCTGTGTGAAATCTGGCAGCGCACCGCCCCGTTCAGGCACAGCCGCCGCAGGTAGTGCCGGTCATGCGCCCACTGCGGGTACTTCTCCCCCAGCACCGCCTCCGCAACCGAGAGCGATACAGGCTTCGCCAAATCCCTCTGTGTCATTGTCGCCATCGTATGTCCCTCCTTTCTTGTCAGGCTGTCATAGCCGTGATACCATCACGCACGCCATGAATACATTCGTCGAACTCATTCACGCCATGAAACCGCGCCACGCCGCAACCATAGCCTGCATAGCCTGCGCCCTTGCCCTGGCATGCCCGCAGGAACACCTGGCCCGCCTCGGTCTCGCCCGCCTCGCAAATGACTACCGGGATTACCTTGGCATTGGCGTGCTTCTCCTTGCCGCCCGGGTAATCTATTACGCTGCATTCCGCCTCCATCATCTCATCGGCAAAAAGGTTCAGCGCCTTGGAAAACGCTCCGCTGTAAAGCGCATTTTCCAGGAACTCACACGTCAGGAGCGCGAAATCGTCGCCGGGTTTGTAACCCGCCACCTCGCACAGTGTGAGCTTAACCACACCAGCCAGCACGTCCAAAACCTTGTCGCACTCGGAATCCTGCAAGACATCGGACCAGGAATCGTGCCGGATGCTGCACTCGCCATCACGCGCCGCTTTGCGCTCACTCATGATGCCCTTCTTTACCTCCGCACGGAAACAAAGGACTTTGTTTGACTCATCCATCGTGGGTCCCTCCTTTCGTCACTTCGTGGCCGCAGGCTCCTCCGCCGTGGCCTCAGCGCGCTTGCGGAACGCCTCAATGTGCGCCCTGAGCGCCGCCTTGAACAGCGCCGGCAGGCTCTCGTGTCCCTCGGCCTGGGCCACCCGGCCACCCTCGAAGAGCTCCTCCGCCCCCAGCTCCAGTTTCAGTATGTGCTTGTTCTCTTTCATGGTCTTGTCTTTCGTTTGCCGCCCCCTCGCGGGAACAGGGACATTTTATACGCAGCGTAAAACAGAGTCAAGTGTTTTTTTACTTTCCGTAAAACTTTTTTATACGCTCCGTAAAAAATCCTTGTCAGAATCCTGTTTCCGCTGTACACTCCTGCCATGACTACACCAGAAGAAATAAAGGCCTGGCTGAAAGCAAACAGAATCAGCCGCCAGGACTTCGCAGCGCGCCTTGGCGTAGCAAAGGGAACTGTGGACATATGGCTTTCGGGAGCTCGTGCAATAAACGCCGCCAAACAAACTGCCATCGAACTACTCATGCAGAACAGCGCGGCCCCCGACCAGACAGCAGCGGTCGTCCTGCCGCTGGACACGTCAAGCGTGAACTACATCACCATCCTGCTCACGCAGGAAGAATACGCCGAATGCGTGAGCGCCGCCACCGCAGAGCACCTGGACCTGCAAACCTGGGCGCGCAAGCTCCTGCTGGACTACTGCCGTGCCCACCCCGCAAAAGAGGAGACCGGCACCTCCTAGCCATGCTCCACACCCTGAACCGCGCCCGCCCCTACGCCTGACCACCGCGCCAGAAACGCAAAACCCGCCCGGCCCAACCCGCCGGGCTTTTCCGTTCCGCCCCGGCGCAACCAGGCGCAAGCTCGGCGCAAGTAACCATCCACCGCCACAGCGCGCGCACGCGGAAAACGCCCCTACGCGCGCAAATTCGCCTTGACGCGCGCCAGCCCTCCGTAGTACTATCATACCGCATTCCCCTGCCACTCTCACATGAAGCTGGACCTCTCCATATACCGCGACCTCTTTGTCAACCTCATCGAAACCAACGACCCGACTGTCATCCAAAACAACAGCCCGGCCCACGCAAGGATCATCATCCAGGAACTCGTCCGCCACGCGCAAGAATCCGTACACATCCTCTGCACACACTTCTCCCGCACCGTGTACGACGACCCCGCCATCCAAAACGCCATCACAGATGCCATCAACCGCGGAGTCGCCGTCCACATCGCCGTGCGTGACAACTTCCCCCAAGCCGCAGAATTCTTCGTGCGCCTGCAAACATGCCGCCCGGAAAACTGTGAATACCTGGCAGGCATCCAGGCAAACAGCAACGCCCTCGGAAACGACTTCTGCGTCGTAGACAGCAGGCGCTACCGCCTGGAGCGTGACCAGCAGAAAGGCACCGCCTTCGTCTGCGCAAACGACCCCACAATCTCAGACCGCCTCGTCAGATGGTTCCGGGTATCCACCGCAACCCAGGTTGCTTGACCCGCAAGCCTGAGCCATGACCATCAACATAAACACCGAAGTGGTGACAGACCACACGGAAATGTCAGCCTTCGTCTCCGTTGCCATCGCCATCCTACTCTGCACAACCATCTGGGACAAGCCCAAAACCTGGGCCCTGAAACGCCTGAACGGGTATGCAAAAAACAAAATCCGGAAGCTAAAAGAAGACATCGTAGGCGTAAAAGACACGAAAAACCCCTGTAACGCTCCCAAATGGGAGTATATGGAAACCGCCGTCAGTGAAGCAGGAAAATGCCTGGAAGCCGCGGTTCAAGGCTGGATTGAGACAGCATACTACATCCTGGCCGCCCTTTTCGTACTGCCGGGCCTGGCAGAGCTCTACTTGTCATGCAGCTCCCATTTCGGTTATTGGAACCTGCTCCTCCTCCTGCCCGTACTCTTCTACCTGTTCGCACTGGTCATCAGCGCAATCAGCTTCAAGCTCAAAGTCTCAAAAGCCCTGAAAAAGTACAAACACTACCTGGAAGTAAACGCAAGCACCCCAGCCCCCTGTGCTGACCAAAACAAGACTGACGTGGAAAATCTGGTGGGCGATCCCGACAGGGGACAATAAACCCCGCGTCCTGTGCAAGCCCCGCAAAACTGACTGATACTACTCTAATTAGTTGTTCATAGGCAAGGAAATAATAAGCAGCTAAAGCGGACAGCCAGCGCCGCAAGTCGGCCAAGCGTCCCCTACTTATTCACCAGAATCCGTCTTCTTTCCAAGTAATACCAGCCTCGCATTATTACCGGGGGTGTGCACGGCCCCCAATGCCTCGCTGTCCTTCCAAATAATGGCGTAACTCTGTGATGCGGTAGTGCTGTCCCCGGTCCTGTATATTGCTTTGTTGTTGTCTCGCTGTTAGCTGCTTACAAGGTTTCCTTGTACGTCCTGGATTATAGCGCACCTGTCGTAACATTCGAGAGAAATCTTGCATAAAGCGCAACTTTTTTTCGCAGCCGCCAGGCCCCCGGCGGCGCGCCGGGATGCTTGGTATACAATTTCCCGCCCAACAGAAAAAGGCGGCGTTATAGCCGCTAATTAACCGCTAAGAAAAAACGCCGATATTGAAAAATCAACCGCTTACGCGGATTTTGTTTACCATTGGAAATCGTGTGTGCGCCAAAAGCGTACCGAGGGTTCGAATCCCTCCCTGTCCGTTAGGGCGCTTATCCCGCATCCGGGGTAAGCGCCCTTTCTGTTTGCCGGGGGGGGGCCGCGCGCAGTGTTTGCATTGACCGCAAGGCGGATATGGGGTAGAATGGGCGTATGTTCAAGGGAAAGGTAGTAGTGGTGACCGGGGGTGCGCAGGGAATAGGGGCGGAGATATGCCGCAGGTTCCGTGAGGAGGGGGCGGAGGTGTGCATGATAGACAGGCAGGCGGGGGAGCATTTTACGGGAGATATTGCGGACAAGGGAGTGCTGGAGCGTTTTGCGGCTGCGGTGCTGGGGCGGCACGGGCGTGTGGATGTGCTGGTGAACAATGCCCTGCCGCTGATGAAGGGGCTGGACGATTGCAGTTATGAGGAGTTTTCCTATGCGTTGGCGGTGGGGGTGACGGCGCCGTTCTACCTGGCCAAGCTGTTTGCGCCGCATTTTGCGCCGGGCGGCAGTATTGTGAATATCTCCTCCTCACGGGACCGCATGAGCCAGGCGCAGACGGAGAGCTACACGGCGGCGAAGGGCGGGATTGCGGCGCTGACGCACGCCCTGGCCGTATCCCTCTCCGGGCGCGTGCGCGTGAACAGCATTTCTCCAGGCTGGATAGAGACGCAGGGGGTGCAGCACGGCGGGGCGGATGCCGCCCAGCAGCCGGCGGGGCGCGTGGGCACGCCGGCGGATATTGCGGAGATGGTGCTGTATCTCTCCTCTCCCAAGGCCGGGTTCATTACGGGGGAGAACATTTGCATAGACGGCGGGATGACGCGGCAGATGATTTACCACGGGGACTGCGGGTGGCAGCTGGGGATTCAGTGAAACGCCCGGGGCCAGGGGGCTGCCTACGTTTCTCCTTGAAATGCCGCTGCGCATTTGCTATACTGCGCCCGCTTCATGGAAGAAGCGCCGTATCTCTTATGAAAATCTATCAGATTCTTCCCCCCTTGATTATGGGCTTGGCGTGCGTACAGGCCGGTGACCGCAGTTCTTTCGACTACGGCTGGAAGTTCAAGTACTTTGGCCCGGAGGACCCGAACGCCCCGGTGAGCCCTGCCAAGTGCGATGCCTACCAGCCCGGCCACGAGGCCCGGGATGCCGTGGATGGCGACCTGAACACCCGCTGGTGCGCCCCGAATGCCAAGAACGGCCACTGGCTGTCCATCACCACCGGTACCAAGGAGAAGGTGGAGCGCGTGTTCATCCGCTGGGAGAACAGCAAGCACCGCAAGGTGAAGGTGGACTACACTGCCGACGGTAAGAAGGAGACGCAGACCCTGGAGGCCCGTGACGCGATTACGGAGATTTCCATCGGCGGTCATTCTGTCTCAGAGCTCAAGATTACGGTGGAAGGCGAGGCCAACCACGCCTGGGCCAGCATTTTCGAGGTGGAGTTCCTGAACAAGGACGGCCGCCCCATCAAGCTGCGCACGCCCAAGAAGAAGGGCGTGACCGCCCCGCAGCTGCCGGAGTATGACGATTCCGGTTTCAAGAGCGTGCAGCTGCCGCACGACTGGGCCATTGAGAGCCCGTTCCTGAAGGATGAGCCGAACGAGACGGGCAAGCTGCCCTGGAACGGCTACGGCTGGTACCGCAAGAGCATGAAGGTGCCGGCAGATTTCAACCCGGCCAAGGACCGCTACTACCTGGATTTTGACGGCGTGATGGCCAATCCGCAGGTGTATGTGAACGGCAAGCTGGCCGGGGGCTGGGCATACGGCTACGCCTCCTTCCGCGTGGATATCACCCCCTTCCTGAAGGCGGGCGAGAGCAACCTCATTGCCGTGGAGGCCAGCAACAAGCCCGCCTCCACCCGCTGGTACCCGGGTGCCGGTATCTACCGCAACGTGTGGCTGGAGAAGACCGGCCCCGTGCACCTGGCCCACTGGGGCGTGTACGTGACCACCCCGCAGGTTTCCGAGCAGTCTGCCACCGTGAAGGTGCAGACCACCGTGGACAACACCACCGGCAAGGATGCCGAGGTGACGGTGAAGAACAGCATCAAGGGCATCACCGCCGTGAGCAAGACCGTGGAGGTGCCCGCCAACTCCTCCGCCGTGGTGGAGCAGGAGATTACCATCTCCAACCCCGCCCTGTGGAGCTGTGAGACCCCCAATATGTACCAGGTGGAGACCGAGGTGACCAAGGGCGGCGCCGTGGTGGATACCTCCTCCACCAGCTTCGGCGTGCGTACCATCGACTGGCGCCCGGACGGCTTCTACCTGAACGGCAAGAAGGTGCGCCTGAACGGCGTGTGCGAGCACCACGACCTGGGTGCCCTGGGTGCCGCCTTCTACTCCAAGGCATACGAGCGCAAGATCCGTATCCTGAAGGAGATGGGCTGCAACTCCATCCGCATGACCCATAACCCGCCCGCGCCGGAGGTGCTGGACCTGTGCGACAAGCACGGCATCCTGGTGCTGGACGAGCTGTTCGACATCTGGAAGCACCAGAAGTACGACAAGGTGAACGGCTACCACAAGCTCTGGGAGAAGTGGTGGAAGAAGGATGTGAAGAACTTTGTGCTGCGCGACCGCAACCACCCCTGCATCATTGCATGGAGCGGCGGCAACGAGATTCCCGAAATCACCACCAAGGATGGCGTGGAAATCAACACCGCCCTGCGTGACGAGTTCCGCCTGTATGACAACCGCCCCTACACCTGCGGCGTGAATGCTACCGGCGGTGCCTGGAACGGTTTCGGTGATGTGCTGGACGTGTACGGCTACAACTACAAGCCGTTCTGCTACAACGAGTACTCCGAGAAGCGCCCGGACAAGCCCTTCTACGCCTCTGAGACGGCTTCCTGCGTGGGTACGCGAGACACGTACTTCTTCCCGGTGCGCTGGGGCCTGGGCGACGGTGCCCGCGCTTTCCAGGTGAGCGCCTACGGCCTGTACGCCCCCGGCTGGGGCTACTGCCCGGATGCGGAGTTCACCGCGCAGGACAACAACGGCAAGGTGGCCGGCGAGTATGTGTGGACCGGTTTCGACTACTTGGGCGAGCCCACCCCGTACAACCAGGATGCCTCCAACATCGGCAACACCAAGGATATGACCAAGGAAGAGCGCGATGCCTTGATGAAGCAGATGAAGGAGATGGGCGACAAGGCACCCAGCCGCAGCTCCTACTTCGGCATCATCGACCTGGCCGGATTCCCGAAGGACACGTACTACCTGTACCAGAGCCACTGGCGCCCGGAACTGGCGCAGGCCCACATCCTGCCGCACTGGAACTGGAAGGGGCGCGAGGGCGAGGTGACGCCGGTGATGGTGTTCTCCAGCGGAGACGAGGCAGAGCTGTTCCTGAACGGCAAGAGCCTGGGCGTGCGCAAGCGCGGCATGGATGGCGGCACCTTCAACCAGGGCCAGCAGAAAATCGGCCGCAATGCCTACCGCTTTACCTGGGAGGAAGTGAAGTACGAGCCCGGCAAGCTGGAAGTGGTGGTGAAGAAGGACGGCAAGGAATGGGCACGCGCCACCCGCGTGACCACCGGCGAGTCCGTGGCCGTGAAGCCCGTGGTGGACGGCAAGGAAATCGTGGGCGATCGCCAGGACCTCTCCTTCATTGAGCTTTCCCTAGTGGACAAGGACGGCAACGTGGTGCCCACGGATTGCCGCAAGGTGCAGTTCAGCATCAGCGGCCCGGCTGTGCTGGCCGGCTTCTGCAACGGCAATCCCATCGACTGGACCTGCATGCAGGATCTCAGCCAGTGCTTCTTCAACGGCCGCATCCTAGCCGTGGTGCGCTCCAAGCGCACGGATGCGGAGGCCACAGCCACCATTACCGTGAAGGCGGAGGGCCTGCCGGAAGTGCAGGTGCCCGTGGTGGTGAAGCCTGCCAAGTAACCGCCGGCCAACGCGATAGCACGCCATGTTCAGCATACTCCAGTTCCTGCGCGGCGACACCCCTTCCGGCCCCGGAAAGTGGGACAGGAGCCCGGGCATGATGCTGGTGGCCGCCCTGGCCGGGGTGGCCGGTGTATGCTGCATGGCGTGCATGGCGGCGCAGGATGCGTGGGACGCGGCCTACCGCATGGCGTGGGTGCTGCTGGATGCGGTATCCCTGCTGGTGTTCTGCTCCGTGTTCCGCAGTTTCCTGCAGCTGAACCTGCGCAGCACGCTGCTGATAGTGGTGATGCTGCTGCTGCAACTGCTCATTATGGCGGGCATAGGCAGCATGCGCGGCGGGGTGGCGGGCTATGCCTACGCTGGGCAGACGCTGCTGTGGCTGCCGTACATGCTGGCTCCCATGGCGGTATCCGTGATGTCCGGCCACCGCCTGGGGCTTGTCACGGCGTGGTGCGCCTCCCTTTTCGGCATGGCCCTTTTCCCCGCCGGGGAGGATACCGCGCTGATGCTGGTGTACGGCGTGGTGGGCATGGTATCCGGCATGCTGGCAGCGCTGATGACCGGGCGCGCGCACAAGCGTGAGCAGGTGCTGCGCGCCGGGCTGGCAACGGGCGCGGCCACCTTTGCCGCAGTGTTTATCCTGGTGGCGCTGCGCCAGTACATGCACCCGCAGCAGGGGGTGGCGCTGGCCGGTATCTCCGCGCAGGGATTCAACACCTCCGCCTTTGCCATGGAGCTGGGTGTGACCGTGGGGCTGAATTTCATCCTGGCCGCCCTGGTGGGCGGCCTTATCCCGGCGCTGGAGCGCCTGTTCAACATTACCACCCCCATCACCTGGCTGGAGTGGGCGGATATGAACCACCCGCTGCTCAAGAAGCTGCAGATGGCCGCCCCGGGCACTTTCCACCACTGCCTGGTGGTGCAGCGCCTGGCAGAGGCCGGGGCGGAGGCCATCGGCGCGGATGTGACGCGCGCCGGGGTGTGCGCCCTGTACCATGACATCGGCAAAATCAACAAGCCGGATTATTTCTCAGAGAACATACCGGACCAGAGCCGCTCCCCGCACCGTGAGCTTACCCCGGAGGCCAGCGTGCGCATCATTACCGCCCACGTGACGGACGGCGTGGCCCTGGCCAACCAGTACGGCCTGAACTCCCGCATTGTCAGCGTGATCCGTGAGCACCACGGCGTGGGCACCGCCTTCTTCTTCTACAACAAGGCGCGCGACCAGTACGAGCAGGAGAAGAGGAAGTACGAGGAGGGGCAGATAGACACCTGCCCGGACCCGGTGGACGTGGCCCAGTTCTCCTACAAGGGGCCGATACCGCAGACGCGGGAGTCCGGCATCATCAGCCTGGCGGATGCCACGGAGAGCGCCACGCGCTCCCTGGTGAACCCCACGGAGGAGGATGTGCGCGCCATGATTGACAGCATTTTCAAGGGGCGTATCCTGGATGGCCACCTGAGGGACTGCCAGCTGACGCTGGGCGACCTGGAGAAGCTGAAGGAGACGTTTTTTGTGCATATCCGCACCATGCACCACAGCCGCATAGCCTACCCCAAGCCGGATGCGGATGCCGCGGCAGAACTTGTGGAACGCAGAAAGAAACAATTATGATTCAACGGTTTAGGAGTACAGGGATGATTGCCGCCTTTATCATAGGCGGCATTTTTCATACCCGTATAGCAGAAATGCAGTGGTGGCTGCCCGTGGGTATTGCGGTGATGCTCACCATCACGTTCATAGGGATAGACACAGCCAGGCTCAAGCCGCGGTGGATGCACCTGTGGGTGCTGCTGGGCATAGAGGTGATAGGGCTGGGATTCTTTGCGCTGGCGCGGCTGGCGGGCTACCCGGTGCTGGCGGAATCCCTGTACTACTGCGGCGCGGCGCCCGTGGCGGCGGCATGCCCCATCATCGTGAACCTGCTGAAGGGGGACATAGAGTTCACTACCACGGCCATGGTGCTGAGCCATGCGGTGTTTGCGGTGCTTTCCCCCTTTGTGCTGCCGCTGGTGCTGCCGGAGGCGGACCTGGGCTACCTGGAGCTGGTGCAGCTGGTGGCGCAGCAGCTGGCCAGCGTGCTGGCGGTGCCGGCTGTGCTCTCCGTGCTGCTGCGGCTGGTGCATCCGCCCTGCCGCCTGTGGGCCCCCAAGCTGAAGGATGTCTCCCTGTGTTTCTGGATAGGGAACCTGACCATCATTTCCGCCTGCGGGGTGGACCGCATCTTGGCCCGCGGCTACAGCCTGGGGGAGATGTGGCCCATGGCGCTGGGCGCGCTGGTGGTGTGTGCCACGGGATTTGTGGCGGGCTACCGCCTGGGATATCCCCGCCTGAAGCGCGAATGCTCCCAGTGCCTGGGGCAGAAGAACACCGTGCTCACCCTGTACATGGCGGGGCAGGACTATGCCACCCCGCTGGCCTACATAGGCCCCGTGTTCTATGTGTTCTGCCACAATACGGCAAACGCCCTGCAGCTGGCCATGGCCGGGCGTGAGAAGCGCGGGGAGGGGGAAGCCAAGCCCTGAATGCACTTGCGCCCGCACGGCCGCTTGGTGCGGCCTGCGGGCGCAGGAGGTGCCGAACGGGTTCTGTAAGCCGGATTCTGTCCGCCCCTTGCGGGGTTGTGCGGCCATTTTTCTCACGGCGCAGGGCCGTGCCCCGCGTTTATAGCGGGGTGCAACTAATACCCGGGGATTATGGGCGGCCAGGCGGGCCTTCCCCTGTTTGTCTTGCATCGCGCGGGGTTTGCCATGCCTCCATCGTTGCCTCCGGAGCGGTGGGCTCTTACCCCACCTTTTCACCCTTACCCTTGCGGGCGGTTTGTTTTCTGTGGCACTGTCCGTCCACCCGGCATTGGCTCCGGGCGTCTCCCGTTTTCACAGGACGCGCTGCCTTGTGATGTCCGGACTTTCCTCTACCCCGTGTTGCAGGGGCAGCGGCCGCCCGAACCCGTGCGGCTGCGCCAGCTTACACCCGCGCCGCGCAGATTGCAAGTCAAATATCGCTTTTCCCCTTGCAAATACCTGCCGCAGGGCATATAATAGCCGCGCATGGGAGTTATCAGCAGATTGTCGTCCAAGGTTTTCGAGCCTTTGCTCAAGTGCGTTGCAGCCCGCAGAATGCGCTCTACGCACGAATCCTATGTGCTGAATGCCGGAGACGTACCACTGGCGTATATGAGAAACTGCATCGGCCGCCATGTGCTGATTAACAGGAACGTGCATTTTTGCGGCGTGCAGACAGGCTTCATCGGAGACTATTCCTACCTTGGTTCCGGCTTTGTCTATGACAAGGTGTACATAGGCAAATACTGTTCCATTGCCCAGAATGTGACCCTGGGCCCCGGCAACCATTACCTGGACCGCGTTTCCACGTATCCGGTGTTCATCCGTGCCTTGGGGGAATCCGGCGGTGATTTCCCGGAGCAACAGCCCACCCGCATAGGCAATGACGTGTGGATTGGCAACAATGCCGTAATCATGCAGGGTATTACCGTGGGGGATGGTGCGGTGATAGCCGCCGGCTGCGTGGTGACCAGGGACGTGCCCCCCTACGCCATTGTGGCGGGGTGCCCCGGCAAGGTGCTGCGCTACCGGCACCCGGAGGATGTGTGCCGCCGGTTGCAGGGACTCCGCTGGTGGGACAAGGACCCTGCCTGGATACGTGAGCACCGGGAGCTCTTTTCCTCACACGGGGAAGACATGCATGCCAGATTGAAAGATTTAACCGAACCAGAACAGATATGAAGAAGCGTCGCGTCGTTATCCTTGGCTCCACAGGCAGTATTGGCACCAGCGCCCTGAAAGTGGCGCGTGATATCCCGGAGCGGATGGAGGTGGTGAGCCTGGCCGCCCACGGCAGCACCGCCAAGCTGGCGGAGCAGGCACGGGAATTCGGCGTGAAACAGGTCTGTATCTACGATGATACAAAGGCCGCAGAGCTGCAGCAGATGCTGCCGGGCGTGACCGTGTACACGGGGCCGGACGGCCTGTGCGAGCTTTCCCGCATGCCGGAGGCGGACATGGTGTTGGTCTCCATCATCGGCACGGCGGGGCTCAAGCCCACGCTCACGGCCATAGCGGCCGGGAAGGACCTGGCCATCGCCTCCAAGGAAATCCTGGTGATGGCGGGCGAGGTGGTGATGCAGCGCGCGGCGGAGAAGGGCATCAACGTGCTGCCGGTGGACAGCGAGCACAACGCCATCTACCAGTGCCTGCAGGGCAACCGCGGCGGGGCGGAGGCGGTGAACCGCCTGATCCTGACCGCCAGCGGAGGCCCCTTCCGCACCTGGCCGGTGGAGAAGCTGGCCGGCGTGACCCTGGAGCAGGCCCTGGCGCACCCCACCTGGAAAATGGGCCGCAAGATTACCATCGACTGCGCCTCCCTCTTCAACAAGGGTCTGGAGATGATAGAGGCCCGCTGGCTGTTCAACATTCCCATGGAGCGGGTGGATGTCATCGTGCATCCGCAGAGCATCGTGCATTCCCTGGTGGAGTACCGAGACGGATCCATACTGGCCCAGCTGAGCAGCAGTGACATGTGCTTCCCCATCCAGTACGCGGTGACCTGGCCGGACCGCATCGACAATTCCCTGCCGCACCTGGACCTGGCTGCGCTGGCCAGCCTGCATTTCGAGGCTCCGCGCTGGCAGGATTTCCCTGCGCTGAACCTGGCGCGCCACGCCGGGCTGACCGGCGGCACCATGCCCGCCATGTACAACGCCGCCAACGAGGTGGCCGTGCAGGCCTTCATCGACGGCAAGCTGACGTTCCCGGGCATCTGGCACACGGTGGAGAAGGTACTCTCCAACGTCTCTGCCCGTGATTACCACGGGGAGCTTTCCATCATCCTGGAGGATGACGCCGCCGCGAGAGAGGAAGCCCGCCGCATTATCCATGGCTGATTAGACAATCCATGACCAAGCTGCTCATCGCCATTCTGGGCCTGCTGATTTCCTGCTTGCGGCAATTCGAGCGTGATGCCGCGGGATTTGGGCAGAAGGAGGGTACCTGCCTGCGCGGTATCCTGGTGCTGCTGGTCATCTTCCACCACCTGCCGGTACGGGGGCCGGAGTTTTGCCAACTCGTGCAATCAGGCTGCGGGCGGTATGCCGTGGGGCTGTTCTTTTTCCTTTCCGGCTACGGGCTGATGACGCAGTATGCGGAACGGGGTCGGGAGGCGGTGATGCAAGGTTTTTTGGTGAAGCGTTTCACCAAGCTGCTGCTGCCGCTGTTGGTGGCGGAGGTGGTGTACTACCTGTGGGGCGGTTGCCAGGCCAGCATACACACGGTACTGGAAAATTGGCGCACGGGGGAGACACTCGTACCATACGCGTATTTTGTGGAAGAGCTTGCGCTGTTCTATATGCTGTTCTATCTGGCATACCGCTTTTGCAGCTGCCGGGTAGCGCTTGTGCTGTGTTTCCTGGGTACGCTGGGGATGATGGGAACTTTCATTGCCCTGGGGTGGAATCCGCACTGGTGGATTTCAAGCCTGGTGTTCCCCTGCGGCATAGCAGCCGTGTACATGCAGGAATGGATGGACGACCGCCGCCTGCCGCTGTTCGTCATAGCCGCAGTACTGTTTGCCGTGGCGATGCTGGCGGGGCAGGGCATGCCCTTGGAAGCCAAGCTGGCGAGGTTCAGCCTGCTGCTCTGCCCGCTGGCGTGCCTTATGGTCTACCTGGTTTGGCCAGTGGTATGCGTGCCTAATCCCGTGGTGTCCTTCTTGGGCCGGATTTCCTATGAGATGTATTTGCTGCAGGGGATTGCCATTTCCCTATTTGCAGATATGCTCCAATCCCCGCTGATGACGCGCAGGGGGCCGCTGCTTGTGTGCGGATGTTGTGCGCTTATGGCAACAGTAGCATGGGCGTTCAACCGCCTGGCGGTCACCGCTATCCTGCAGCAGATTCAGCCGAAAAGCTCCCGGTAAAGCACCTTGCCTGTGGCGGAGCGGGGTATGCGCTCCACCACCATCACCTTGAACTGCGTGCGCATCAGGTGCCAGGTGTCTTTCAGGTAGGCGGCTGCGGCGGCTTTCTGGGCAGCATCCGTAATGGCCACCAGCAGCTTGCCATCCGTGCCGCCGCACACGGCCTCTATGCCCCGGCGGTGGAAATGGGCATCCAGCTCATCCAGGCTGAACCGGTTGCCGGCTATCTTCAAGAAGCGCTTCAGGCGGCCTGTAATGCGGTACAGGCCATCCGCCCCGCAAACGGCCACATCCCCGGTGTGCAGCACGCCGCCGTTCACATCCCCCAGGGCCAGGTCTGCGCGGGTTTCCGCGTACCCCATGCACACATTGGGCCCGCGGTACACCAGCTCTCCTTCTGCAGAGCCGTCTGCTGCATCTATGGAGAAGGAGCCGCCGGGGATGGCGATGCCGATGGAATCCGGGTGCTGCGCCGCCAGGTGGGGCGGCAGGTAGCTCATGCGGGCGGTGGCTTCCGTCTGCCCGTACATCACATAAAAGCGTATGCCGCGCTCCTGCGCCCAGGCGGCGTATGTTTCCACCATTTCACGGCTCATGTGGCCGCCTGCCTGGGTCATGCTGCGCAGGGCAGGCATGTTGCGCCGGCGGAATCCCACGGCTTCCAGCATATCATACGTGTACGGCACGCCGGCCATGGATGTGGCACCGCAGGAATCGCACAGCTGCCAGAAGGCGGGGCTGATGATGGATTCCTCCGTAAGCAGCAGGGCTGCCCCGGCCAGCAGATGGCTGTTCAGGATGGAAAGGCCGTAGGAGTAGTAGAAAGGCAGGTTGGTCACCGGGCGCTCCTGCGGGGTGAGCTGCAGGTATTCCGCTATGGCGGCGGCGTTTGCCTGCAAGTTGGCGGCGGTGAGACGCACCAGCTTGGGGGAGCCGGTGGAGCCGGAGGTGGAGAGCAGAACTGCCAGGTCCGGGTGCAGGGGCAGGGGGGAACCCTCACGTTTCTCCAAGCGGTATGCGCCGTCCTCCCCCGGGCCGTAGATGTAATCCGGCTGGTAGGTGTCTGCCAGGCGGGTGAGCATGTCTGCCCCCAGGTCCCGGCTGATGAGCAGGCATACGTGGCCGTGGCGCAGGCAGCCCAGATAGGCTGCCACGGTTTCCGCATTGTTTCCGGAGCGTATGAACACCAGGCTGCGGTGCGGCAGTGCAGCGGCAAAGGTATCTGCCGCTGCGTGCAGTTGCCCGTAATCCACCGCGTTCCCGGGGCCTTTCACCAAGGCCGGGGCGTGCGGGTCTGCACAATGCTGCCAGAAGGGGCTCATTTCTGCACCAGGTTGTACAGGTCCTGCCAGGTGGTCACGGCGTTGAATGTGTCTATATCCACGTTCACGCCGTATTGGCTGCGCATCAGTGTCATCAGGGAGAGGAAGGTCAGGGAGTCCCACTCTTCGTACTCGCGGAAGTTGTCCGTGATTGCCATTTCCAGGTCGTCCAGCTCCAGGGCTTCCTGTATCTCTGCTAAGAATTCATCACTGCTCATGGCTGTAAGTCTATCAATTTGCGGCGGCCGTGTCAACTGTGCCCGCTTTTTTCCTGCCGGGGCCGCCCAGCATTTTCGGCAGAGGCTTGTAGGTGGCGGGGTTTCCGCTGGCATGGTGGCCGGCGGGTATGTCCTGCGTGACCACGGTTCCGGCAGCCACCACGCAGTTGTCACCGATGGTGACGCCGCTGAGGATGATGCAGCGCGCGCCGATGAAGCATTTGCTGCCGATGGTGATGGGGCGGCCCGTACGGGTGCCGCGGCCGCTCCAGCCTATTTCCGGGGAGTAGTCGTGCCCCTCGGAGTCATAGATGAGCGTATCCGGGCCCACGATGGTGTATTCACCGATGGAAATGCTGTTGCAGCATACAAGGTTGCAGCCGCTCATGCCCACGTGGTCCGCCAGGCGGATGCGGGCGGAGGGGGTGAGGGTGCGGAAACTCATGGGGTGGGAGAGCAGGGGATTGTGCCGCGGGTTGGAGATGAGCGTAACCTCGTTTCCCAGCTCCACGCGTGAGCCGCGTGCCATCTTGGTGAACGGCATGCCGTTCACCATGCAGCCGGAGCCGAAGCTGAAGCAGCGGCGCCCCAGACGCAGGCGGTTGCATGCGGAGAGAACGCGTAATACTGCCAGTTTGATTCGGGTCAACATATACTTAATCTGCAAGTACGGTATGGTAAATCTGTATCAGCTTGTCCACCATGGTCTCCGCAGAGAGCGCCCTGCGGCATTCCCCATGCCCGTGTGCCCCCATGGCATGGGCTGTTTCCTTGTCCTTGGTTACAGCCAGGACTGACTTGACCAGCCCCTGCACGTCATGCGGAGCCAGGATAAAGCCTGACTTGCCTTCCTCCACGTGCTGCGTGCTGCCGCATTCATCGGAGATGATAACGGGCAGTCCCACCACGCGTGCCTCCTTGGCTATGGTGGGGCCCGTATCCGCCAGGCTCATGTGTACCAGGGCCCAGGCCTCAGAAAGCAGGCGGGCCATTTCATCTCTTCCCACGCGGCCCAGGGCAATGATGTTGGGCGGCAGGTCCGGCCTGCCGACTGGATCCACTCCTGCCAGTCTCAGTGTTACATGGGAGAGTTCCGGCCGGGAGAACGCCGCTATGAGCGTATCCACGTTCTTGACATGGCTGTCCGCCCCGGAATACAGGCACAGGGGATTGTCTGTGATGGTCCGGGGTGCGTCAAAGAAGCGCTGCTCCACGGCATACTCCCAGATGTAAGGCTTGCTTTGTGGGCATATTTCCCGCACTCGGTCTGCCGCCCAGGGGGATTCCGCAGTCATGTGGCGGAATGCCTTCCACACGCCGGGCTCGTACCAGCTCTGGATATGCATGAAGCGGGGGAACCTGGCACGCTGCATGTAGGCGCGCAGGGCTCCCTGGACGGAGTGGAGCTTGCGACCCTTGAAATCCTTGGCGCATAGGCCATAGCAGTCCTCCGTGCCCCAGGAGTGCACCATATCCGGCCCAATCCTGTGAAGCTCTGCGGCCACCTGCCGCCTGTCATGCATATAAAAGGTGAATTGCCCCACGGTGCGGCTGATACGCGGCAGTACATGAATATGTTGCCCGTGAGAATCAAAGCGCAGAGGGGCCTTGGTGTCCTTGCTCAGGGTTATCCAGTGGATGTCAAATTCATCCTGTTGGCCGAATGCCTCATGCAGCGCCACCAGCCACACGGCATAGTGGCCGGAAAAACGCGGCAGCTTGTCCGTGTACAGCCAGGCGGGGAAATTGGCCAGGATGGCAATGGTGTGAGCTCTACTCATGGTGGGAATGGGCTGTTGTCCTAGTTTGATTCGCGAGCTTTTCCATTTTCCGCAGGATAGAGAGTTTTTTTCTGCGGATACCCCACCGCATCAAGTGCAAGATGCCGTTGACGGCCATATACAACAGCTTAATCCAACCTGTTCCCAAGAGCCCGACTAATGTGCGGTTCCCCTGAAGATATGCATCCCAATCACGAGGTATCAGGGTGGAGGTGATGCAGATCCACCAGTGGCTCAGGGCAAATTGCCTGTAATACAGGCGGGCGCTTTCCGGGCAATCTGCATCATTGAAAAACGCTGCGTGCTTGGCCAAGGCCATGGCCACGGCCTCCGTGCGCAGGCCGTGGCGGTACACATTGTGCGTGGTGGACGCATTGCCCTGCCAGAAACGGTACAAGACGGTCGAGGTATCACTCAAGCCAATCATCGGGTGTATCTTGGCGAACTTGCACCAGCCCAGGTTGTCCCCGAACATCTTGAAGCCCTCCTGAAAAAGGTGGGGAATTGCCATAGCCGCTTCACGAAGTATGCACACGCTGGAGGGTAGTACCTTGGGGGCGGCCTCCAGGTACCAGTTGGTGATGATAATTTTCTGGGCGCTCAGATTGATGGTTGTGATATCGTCCTCGGATATATCGGAAACCATGGTCTGCGTGGAACAGAACCAGACGCATTCTTCATTTGCTGAGAAAAAGTCGCGCGCCTGCTCCAAGTGGTTGCAGTGCCACACGTCATCGCTGTCCAGAAAGGCCAGGTATTTGCCCCGTGCTTCCTGCATTCCCCTGTTTCTCGCCACGCATTCTCCACCGTTTTCCTGATTGATGATGCGCAGGCGCGCATCATGAACGCTTTCCAGTATTTCACGGGTGCGGTCGGTGGAACCGTCATTCACCACCACTATTTCAAAATCTCCCACACTTTGGCGCAAGATACTGCGGATGGTAGCCTGAATATATTTCTCTGCATTATATGCAGGAATGACGACTGAAAACAGAGGCTGATAAGTAGTCTCCATAAATAACTATTTTGCAATAATCCGGTACATGGCCAATACTGCGGCGTATATCCGCAGAGGACAAGCTCTCAGGATGGCCATGGCAATTCCCATACCCTGTTCCCTGTTTATTTTGTAGCGTTCCCATGGTGCCAGAGACCAGAACACGGACAGGCGGGATTTCTTGCCCAAACTCCTTTCCAAAGATGAGAGGAAAGCCAGCAGATTGTTTCGTCTTCCTGTTTCTGCCTCTCCTTGAACGTACCTTGCCAACATGGCGTGTGTTTCAGAAAGGGGGCTGATAGTAGCCTTTTGGTACTCTTGGCTGAACAATTCCTGCCGTATGATGGCTTGTATCAGGTTTGTGTTGTCATCCTTGCCCCGGCACTGGTTCAGGCTGCCGCTCCTCACTAGGACAGCGGCTGCATTGTCCAAGGCAAGTCCCTTGCCCATAACGGAAGCGCGCCAGTAGAAGATATAGTCGTCGGCATAGTACCCGTCATCCGGCAATTTGCCAAAAAGCCTGTATGGCTTCATGCTCCATGCCTTGTATGAGTACTTTCCGCAGGAGAAGTGAATGGGGGGAATCCCAGTCTCTCCGGCATCTATCACTTGGATGGATGCGTTATTTCCGCATGGCACGCGCGACCGGGCCAGGGCCTGCTCCTCTTCCTTGTCCGTAAACATGAAAGGAGAACACGTGGCTATGTACATGCAATCGGGAACTTGGAGAATGGCTTTGGCAATCACGGTACACCGGTCCACGGCAGACAAGTCGTCGTCATCAGCGCGTACTACCCAGTCGCTTTGCACAAATGAAAGCGCATGGTTGAAATTGGCCGCTGTTCGGCAGTTGCAGGCTGGCTGGGTAACCACCACCCGGCGGCCACCCTTGTAGCTGGCCACGCACTCTTGGATGATTTCAAAGGTGCGGTCCGTGGAGCAGTCGTCGGAGATGATGTATTCCAGCTCCCCCTCGTAATCCTGGGCAAAGGCGCTTTCCAGCGCGGCGCGTATGTACTTCTCCCGGTTGTGGGAGAGCAGCACGTAGGAAATCTTGGGGAGCGTGGGCATGGAAAGGGGGAAAAGGGCCGCCCGCCCATGGGGGAGCGGGGCGGCCCGGGGGGTAGGTTACTTGTTGTTCACGCGGGCGAACTGCTTGAGGCGCAGGCCGTTGAGGTGGATGAAGCCGCTGGCGTCATCCTGGTTGTAGTCCTCGTCCGTGTAGTCGCCCTCCATGGTGGCAATGGCGTAGCTGTACAGGGAGTTCGGGCTCTTGCGGCCGGCGTACATCACGTTGCCCTTGTAGAGCTTCAGGCGCACCTCGCCGTTCACGGTCTCCTGGGTCTTGGAAACCAGGGCTTGGATAGCCTCGCGCTCCGGGGCGAACCAGAAGCCGTTGTACACCATGGCGGCGTAGTCCGGAATCAGGGAATCGCGCACCTTCTGGGCCTCGCGGTCCATGGTGATGGTCTCGATATCACGGTGGGCTGCCAGCAGGATGGTGCCGCCGGGGGTCTCATAGATGCCGCGGCTCTTCATGCCCACAAAGCGGTTCTCCACAATATCCACGCGGCCGATGCCGTGCAGGCCGCCCAGGTAGTTGAGCACCAGCATCACGCCCAGCGGGTCCAGCAGGGTGTAGCCGTCGCGCTCGCCCGTGGCGGTGGTGCCCACCTTGGCCATCACGTCCTCCAAGCCCTCCGTCTGCAGGCCGATGATGTTGCCCTTCTCGAACAGGCACTGCAGGTACTGGGGCTTGTCCGGGGCGTCCTCCGGGGCGTTGGAGAGCAGGTACATCTGGCGGTCCTCCTCCTTGGTGGCGTCGTACCAGGTGTCCTCCAGGATGCCGGCCTCGTAGGAGATGTGCAGCAGGTTGCGGTCCATGGAGTAGGGCTTCTTCACGCTCTGGCGGATGGGGATGTTGTGGCTCTCGGCGTACTGGATAAGCTCCGTGCGGCCGGGGAACTGGTCGCGCCACTCCTTCATGCGCCAGGGGGCGATGACCTGGAGCTGCGGGGCCAGTGCGTTGATGGAAAGCTCAAAGCGCACCTGGTCGTTGCCCTTGCCGGTGGCACCGTGGGCAATGGCATCCGCGCCCTCGGCCAGGGCCACGTCCACCATGGCCTTGGAGATGCAGGGGCGGGCAATGGAGGTGCCCAGCAGGTAGCGGCCCTCATACACGGCGTTTGCCTGGAACATGGGGTAGATGTAGTTGGCGGCAAAGTCAGCCTTCAGGTCGCCGATGATGCACTTGGAGGCGCCGGTGGCCAGGGCCTTGGCCTCCAGGCCGTCCAACTCCTCCGCCTGGCCTACGTCTGCGCAGTAGGCGATGATTTCCGCATTGTACTTCTCCTTGAGCCACACCAGCAGGACTGATGTGTCAAGGCCACCTGAATATGCAAGAACAATCTTCATTTTCTGTTACAGGGCAACGCTGTTGACGCGCGCACGGGAGGTATTATAGCGGAAGCGGCCATGGGAGAAAAGAGCAAAATTCGCCATGGCAAAAAAAGGTGCGGGCGCTTTTTTTGGCTTCATCGGGTCATACCCACTTTACGGGGGCAGGGGCGGGTGCTATAATACGGGCATGATGGAAACACCTTCTAACTACTACATACCTACCGTAATTGAAAAGACCAGCCAGGGAGAGCGCGCGTACGACATCTACTCCCGCCTGCTGCTGGACCGCGTGATTTTCATCGGCACGGAGATAGACGACACCGTGGCGAACTCCGTGGTGGCGCAGCTGCTGTTCCTGCAGATGACGGACCCCAAGAAGGATATCCACCTGTACATCAACTCCCCCGGTGGCTCCGTGACGGCCGGCCTGGCCATCTACGACACGATGCAGTTCGTCTCCTGCGACATCAACACCTACTGCATCGGCATAGCGGCCTCCATGGCCTCCGTGCTGCTGGCGGCGGGCACCAAGGGCAAGCGCTTCTGCCTGCCGAACTCCCACGTGATGATTCACCAGGTGCGCGGCGGCGCCCAGGGCACGGCGGCGGATGTGGAGCGCTCCTTCAACTTCATGATGAGCCTGGACAAGCGCCTGACCGGCATCCTGGCAGAGCACACGGGCAAGGAGTTCGACGTGGTGAAGCACGACCAGGAGCGAGACAACTACATGACCGCCGAGGAGAGCGTGAACTACGGCCTGGTGGACAAGATTCTCAAGAAGATGAACTGATACCGGTGCGCCGGAGGGCGCACTGCATGAACTATTGAAAGAAAAGAGAAAGATGGCCAAGTGTTTTCTGTGCGGGCAGACCGGCAATGCCGGGCGCCCCATGCTGAAGCTGGACGATATACACGTATGCTACCAGTGCGTGGAGGGGCTGGACTACCGCATGCTCACCTCTGAGATGGGGGATGTGGCGGCGGACCGCCTGCTTTCCCTCATCCGCGGGACCCACCCGGAAATCATGCCGCAGGAGCAGCATGACGATTCCCCCGTGCTGGAGGTGCAGACCCGCAAGCAGGACGACCTGCCCACGCCGGAGGAAATGCACCGCATGCTGGACAACTACGTGATCGGCCAGGAGCATGCCAAGCGCACCCTGTGCGTGGCCGTGTACAACCATTACCTGCGCCTGCGCCAGCAGAAGGACGAGGACGGCGTGGAGATTGAGAAGAGCAATATCCTGCTGGCCGGATCCACCGGCTGCGGCAAGACCCTGCTGGCCAAGACACTGGCCAGAATCCTGGATGTCCCCTTCTGCATTGTGGATGCCACCACGCTCACGGAGGCCGGCTACGTGGGCGAGGACGTGGAGAACATCGTGCTGCGCCTGCTGCAGGCTGCGGATATGAACGTGGCCAAGGCGGAGCGCGGTATCATCTACGTGGATGAGATTGACAAGATCGGCCGCAAGACGCAGAACGTGAGCATCACCCGTGATGTCTCCGGCGAGGGCGTGCAGCAGGCCCTGCTCAAGATTGTGGAAGGCACGGAGTGCAACATCCCGCCCAAGGGTGGCCGCAAGCACCCGAACGAGCAGTACATCCGCGTGAACACGGAGAATATCCTCTTCATCTGCGGCGGCGCCTTCGTGGGGCTGGAGGGCATCATCCGCAAGCGCCTGGGTTCCTCCTCCATGGGCTTCGCCTCCATTGTGGAGGACCACAACACCAAGGAATACACGGAGGCTGAAGTGCTGGCCAAGGCCATGCCGGAGGATTTCTTCCTCTTCGGCATGATACCGGAGCTCATGGGCCGCCTGCCCATCTTCGCCCCGCTGACCACGCTCACGGAGGACCAGCTGGTGGAGCTGCTCACCCAGCCCAAGAACGCCCTGGTGAAGCAGTACACCAAGTTGCTGGCCATGAACGGCGTGAAGCTGTGCGTGGAGGATGCCGCCCTGCGCGCCATGGCCCGCCAGGCCATAGAGCGCGGCACCGGCGCCCGCGCCCTGCGCGGCATTTTCGAGAACCTGATGCTCGACGTGATGTACCGCGTGCCCAGCGACAAGACCATCGACACCGTGACGGTGACGGAGGAGCAGGTGCTGGGCAAGGCGGAGGCCAAGGTGACCCGCAAGCGCAGCAGCAAGAAATCCGCGTAAGGCCATGCTGGTACTGGGTGTAGAGTCTAGCTGCGACGAGACAGCCGTTTCCCTGCTGGAGGAAACCCCGCAGGGCGTGCAGCTGCTCAGCTCCGTCATCTCCACGCAAATTCCGCTGCACCGCATGTACGGCGGCGTGATACCGGAGCTGGCGTCGCGCAACCATTCCGCCAATATCCCCGCCGTGCTGGCGGAGGCCCTGCAGAAGGCCGGGCGGGATATTGCAGAGGTGGACGTGTTTGCCAGCACGGCCGGCCCCGGCCTGGTGGCCGCGCTGCTGGTGGGCAACACCGCGGCCAAGGCGCTGGCCCTGGCCGCCGGAAAGCCCTTTATAGCCGTGAACCACCTGGAGGGGCACATGCTCTCCCCCTTTGTGCTGCGCCCCGGCGGCCTGGTGCCCCACCTGGCCCTGGTGGTTTCCGGCGGGCATTCCCTAGTGGTGGATGTGCAGGGGGCGGGCAGGTACACGCTGCTGGGCCGCTCCCGGGATGATGCGGCGGGAGAGGCGTTCGACAAGGTGGCCAAGATGCTGGACCTGCCGTACCCCGGCGGCCCGGAGATTGACAAGCTGGCGGAGCAGGGGGACCCGGAGCGCTTTGATTTCCCGCGCCCCATGATGCATGAGCCGCACCTGGATTTCTCCTTCTCCGGCCTGAAAACCGCCGTGCTGTACGCCCTGCCCAAGCTGGTGGCAAGCGGGAACCCGCATGACCTGGACCACCAGACCCTGTGCGACCTGTGCGCCGGGGTGCGCGCCGCTATTGTGGAGGTGCTGGTGCAGAAAGCCATGCGCGGCCTGCGCAAGACCGGGCACCGCGTGCTGGCCGTGTCCGGCGGCGTATCCTGCAACGGGGAGCTCCGCCGCCGCATGCAGGAGGCCTGCGACCGCCGCCGCATAGAGCTGGTGCTGCCGCCCAACAGCCTGACCACGGACAACGCCGCCATGATTGCCTACGCCGGGCTGCTGCGCGCCCGCGCCCGGGATTTCTCCCCGCTGGATACCCCGGTGGACCCCAACCTGAAACTTGCCGGCGCGGCCACCCGCGCCTGATTCCCCGCACCCGCCGCCATGACCCTGCGTGAACGCCTGCTGGAAATCCTGCCCGGCCTGCTGCCCCACCACCCGGAGCAGGCTATCAAGGGCACGGAGCTTATCGCCCGCGTGCGTGCCGTGCTGGGCGGGGAGTATTCGGACCACTCCCTGCGCTCCCAGTTCTCCTTCATCGCCCTGGACCCGGAATCCTGCCTGGCCCGCATAGAGAACGGCCAGGGCTACTACCTGCGCTCCCCGGAGGCGGAGGAATCCCTGCAGGGCATCTTCGGCAGCGGTGAGGACGCCCGGCGGGAGGGGGACGACCCCCGCCACAAGCTGCTGGCCCTGCTGGTGCGCCTGTATGATACCGCCGGGCTGGGCGTTTTCGTGTACCCGGACAGCGCCGGGGAAAGCTGGGAGCACCCGGACCTGGTGGCCGTGCAGTGGCCCGCCGGGCGCTGGACCCCGGAGGGGGCCTACGTGATGAAGAACACCAAGGCCCGGCACCGCGCGCGTTTCCGCGCCGTGTGCGCCGTGGTGGCGGATTCTCCGGAGAGCGTGCGCCGCGGCTTTTTCCGCGCCCTGGCATGCGGCCGCTGGGCGCATGAGTGTGAGCTGGTGGTGATTCCCGCCGCGGATGAATCCGTGCAGGCGGAGCTGGCGGACCTGGCCGCCGCGTACGGCGTGGGCGTGCGCCTGCTGGCGCTGGACGACGATATGGAGCTGGAAGGCGCGGATGCCATCTTCCGCATGCCGGCGGGGGAGGCGCGCAACCTGCTGGCCGCCATCCCTCAGTACACCGTGGCCCTGCCGCAGCCCCGCCAGGCGGTGGATGCCGCCGCCGCGGAAACCCTGCCTGCCACCGCCCCCGTGCTGGCCTGGGCGGATTCCTGCCTGGCGCGCGGCTGCCTGGAATCATACGAGATGCGCGTGGCCGTGAACTGACACCCCTTTTTCCTACCCCTCTCCCATGAAACAGTTTCTCCGCTACCTGTTGGGGCGCCGCACCTGCTGCCTGCTGCTGGTGGGCGGCGTCATCCTGGTGGGCATGTCCGTGAAAAGCACCTGGGAATCCGCCGTGTTCCTGTACCGCGCACAAGCGGTGGAAGGGCAGGTGTATGATGTGGTGCGCAAGAAGTTCGACGCCCCCTGGTCTCCCCTGCTGGCGGGCAATTTTTCATGGAACGCGGAGGCGGGCTACCAGCCCATCGTACACTTTGTGCTGCCGAACGGCCGCCCCTGCATGCGCCCCCTGCCGGATTTCAACGTGAATGATTACGCGACAGGGCAGCAGCTCCGCGTGCTCACCCTGGCGGATGACCCCGAATCCGCCCGTGAGGACGCATGGAAATTCCTCTGGGGCATCCCCTGCATCCAGTTCTTCGGCGGCATCGTTTGCGCCATCATCGGCTGGTTCACCGCCTGGCCGTCCTTCCGCCGCCGCCCTTCTTCTGCCGCCCCCCGCAAGCGCACCCGCCGGCGGAGGGCTGCGTAAGCACCCTTACAGGTCGTCCACCAGCGCGCTGCTCTTGGCGTAGGCGGAGGAGCGGGCCTCGAAGAAGTCTGTCTTGATGAGGTTGGCATTGCTGAACTGGCTTACCCAGCGCAGGTGGGGCGGCTCTTCCTCGTGCCCGGGGTAGATGGGGGCAAACCCCAGGTCCGTGGCGCGCTTGTTGCCCAGGTACTGGATGTAGTCCGTCACCATCTCCCGGGAAAGGCCGGGTATGTCGTCGCCGATGACGAAGTGGCCCCAGGCGATTTCCTGCTCGCAGCCCTCGCGTATCATCTGGCGGTATGATTCGTTCAGCTCCGGGGTGAACAGCTCCGGGTTCTCCTTCTGCAGCTCGCGGATAATGCTGCGGAAGAGCCAGAGGTGGGTGTTCTCGTCGCGGTTGATGTAGCGTATCTCCTGGGCGGACCCGGTCATCTTGTTGTTGCGGCCCAGGCTGTAGAAGAACATGAAGCCGCTGTAGAAGTACACGCCCTCCAGGATGTAGTTGGCCACCAGGGTGCGGGTGAAGTTCTGCGGCGTGCGCTCCTGCTGGAACTCGTTGTACAGGTTGCCGATGAACTCGTTGCGGCGCAGCAGGTGCGCGTCCGTCTTCCACTGGTAGAGCACCTCCTGGCGTTTCTGCGGCTCGCAGATGGTATCCAGCATGTAGCTGTAGCTCTGGCTGTGCACCGCCTCCTGGAAGGTCTGGATGGCCAGGCACAGGTTCAGCTCGTTGGCGGTCACATACTCGCCGATGAGGGGCAGGTTGGCGGTCTGTATACTGTCCAGGAACACCAGGAAGGAGAGAATCTTGTCGTACGCGCGGCGCTCCTGCGCGCTCAGGTTGGGGTAGTCCTTCACGTCCTGGGCCAGGTTGATTTCCTCCGGGATCCAGAAATTGTTCATGGCCTGGCGGTACCAGCCGCTCACCCAGGCGTACTTCATGTTGTTGAAGTCGTTCAGGTTGGTGGTATTGCCGTTGATGATGCTGCGGGCGGCGGTGTCCGTGTCTCCCGCAGGGTTGAACAGGGGTTTCTTATTCAGCTTGCACATGATTCGCATTCTTCTACTTCAAGGCTCTTGGAACGGATGTAATAGATGGTTTTCACGCCCTTCTCCCAGGCCAGCAGGTACAGGTTCAGGATTTGGCGCAGGGTGTACTCGTTGGTAATGTACAGGTTCATGCTCTGGGCCTGGTCCACGTGGCGCTGGCGCACCCCGGCGGCGCGCACGCTCCAGCTCTGGTCTATGTGGTGGGCGTTCTTGTACAGCCAGAAGGTGCGCAGGCTCAGCTCCGGGGCCACGCGCGGCATCAGCCCGTACTTCTTCTCCTCCAGGAAGAATTTTTTCATCACGGGGTCCAGCCCGGCGGTGGTGCCGGCTATAATGCTGGTGCTGCTGGTGGGGGCAATGGCGATGAGGTAGGCGTTCCGCATGCCGTGCGCGGCCACGCGCTGCTGCAGCTCCCGCCACTCCGGGCCGGTGTAGCCGCGACTGGTAAAGTATTCGCCCGTCTGCCAGTCGCTGCCGGGGAAGTACTCGTACGCGCCCTTCTCCTGCGCCGTGGCGCAGCTGGCGGCAATGGCGGCGCGGTTGATGGTCTCGAACACCTTGTCCACAAACTCCAGGTGGTCCTCGCTCTCCCAGGGCAGGTTGTTCTTGGCCAGCATGTGGTGGTAGCCGCTCACGCCCAGGCCCAGCGGGCGGTAGCGGCGGTTGGTCACCTGCGCATACGGCACGGGGAAGAAGTTCAGGTCTATCACGTTGTCCAGCGCGCGCACGGCGCTGGCCGTCACCTCCTCCAGCTCCGCGGGGTTGTTCACGTCTATGCGGCCCAGGGAAAGGCTGGCCAGGTTGCACACCACAAAGTCCCCGGGGCGGGTGGTGGTCACCACCACGGTCTCGCCGTCCACGGTCCGCACCTCCTGGCTCACGGATTCTATGGCGCTCATGTTCTGGGCAATCTCCGTGCACAGGTTGCTGCAGTAGATGATGCCGCGGTGCTTGTTGGGGTTGGCGCGGTTCACGGCATCGCGGTTGAAGGTGAAGGGCGTGCCGGTCTCCACGGCGCTCTTGAGCACCAGGCGCACCACGTCCTTCACGCAGATGGTGCGCTTGCTGATGCGCGGGTCCGCCACGCAGCTCAGGTAGCGCTTGGTCCACTCGTCGCCGTAGTAGTCCTCCAGGCAGTAGCCCTTCACCTCCTTGATCTCGTGCGGGCACATCAGGTGCCACTCGCCGTTGATATTGTCGCGCGCCTGCTGCCAGAAATAGTCCGGGTAGCAGATGGCGGGGAACACGTCGTGCGCCTTCAGGCGGTCGTCGCCGTTGTTGGTGCGCAGGGCCAGGAACTCCGGCAGGTCGCGGTGCCAGGCATCCAGGTACACGGCCACGGCCCCCTGGCGCACGCCCAGCTGGTCCACGGCCACGGCGGTATCGTTCGCCAGGCGCACCCAGCGTATCACGCCGCCTGCCGCCCCGCGGTACCCGCGTATGCTGCTGCCGCGCGCGCGCACCTTGCCGAAGTACAGGCCCATGCCGCCGCCGAACTTGCTCACCATGGCAAAGTTGTCTATGCTGCGGTAGATGCCCTCCAGGTTGTCCGGCACGGTATCGATAAAGCAGGAGGAGAGCTGGTGGAAGGGGCGGCGCGCATTCGCCAGGGTGGGGGTGGCCATGGTCACCTTCATGGTGCTCAGCATGTCGTAGAACCGCCGCACCCAGGTGGCGCGGTCCGCCTGCTCCTGCATGGCCAGGTGCAGGGCTATGCCCAGGAACATCTCCTGCGGGCTCTCCAGCACCACCCCGCCGTAGGTGCGGATCAGGTAGCGCCCCGCCAGCAGCTCTATGCCGGACACGTTAAACAGCTTGTCGCGCTCCGGGCGCATCAGCCCCGCCAGCTCCAGCAGCTCCTCCCGCGTGTAGGCTTCCATGATATAGCTGCCGTACAGCTCCTCCTGCACCATGTAGGCCACCTTGTCGTAGAATGTCGCCATGCCGCGGCTCTCCATGAACTCCCGGCGCAGCAGCTCCAGCCGCATCAGCTCAAAGCGCGCCGCTATCATCTCCCACTGCGGCGCATCCTGCGTGGTCAGCTCCGCCGCCGCCTTTTTCAGCAGCGCCAGAGCCTCCGCCCGCTCCATGCCCGGCTTGTAGAACGTGGCAAACTTGCGCGCCAGGTGCGCCAGCCCATAGCTGTCGTCGTCAAACTCTTTCTGTATCTCCTTCAGCCGCGCATCCAGCTCCGCATCCGTGCCGAAAAACTGCATCAGCTGCTCCCGCGCCATCCGCGCCCGCGTGCGCCCGCTGCGGTACAGGATAAAGCTCTTCATGGCATCATAGTGCCCGCGCTCCATCAGCGCTATCTCCACGCAGTCCTGTATCGTCTCCACAGGCAGCCCCGCCGTGTTTTCACCTAGCTCGAACAGCCGCGCCTCGATGTCGTCCGTCAGCTGCTCCGCCTCCATCGGCAGTATGCCCGTGCCTATGCCGCTGAAGGCCAGGTTGATGACCCGGGTGATTTTCTCACGCTCGTATGCCGCGTGCTGTCCGTTGCGTTTGATGATGTCCATGCGCCTTTCTCTTATCCTGTATCTTGTGTGGGGGCGCGTATTCTGCCACAATATTTAGAATAAGTCAAAGAAAATCTTGCGTCCTCCCCCAAAAAAATGCCGCGCCCCTTGCGGCAGGTCAACGTAATGATTAGCCGTATCCTGCATCAGGTGCCCTTGCGAGCGGCGAAGAGGTAGGCGGTGAGGAAGATGACCCCGAGGACCATGATGATGGTGGCGCCGAGGTGCCAGCCGAGGGGGTAGGAGAGGAAGAAGGCGAGGATGGAGCCGAGGCCGCCGATGAGGCCGCCGCCCCAGAAGAGCCAGGGGGTGCGGTTGGTGAGCATTTTCATGGTGGCGGCGGGGGCCACCAGCAGGCCCAGGGTGAGGAAGGCACCCACGGCCTGCAGGGAGGAGACCAGCACCAGGATGATGAGGGCGAAGATGCCGTAATGGAAGGCGCGTACGGGAATGCCCATGGTGGCGGCGGCGCGGGCATCGAACAGGGTGATGACCAGCGGGCGGAACAGGGCGGTGATGCCCAGCATGGCCAGCGCGCCGGTGGCGTAGGCCACCCACAGGTCGGCATCCGTCATGCTCATGATGTTGCCGAACAGCCAGTCGTCCACCTTTTGTTGCAGGCCCAGCTTGATGAGGATGATGTACCCAGTGGCAAAGGCGGTGGTGTGCAGCACGGAGAGTGCGGTATCATGCTCCGTGCGGGAGGTGCGGGAGACGAAGAGGGAGCCCAGGCCCACCATGAGCCCGGCGAGCACGGCGCCCAGCAGTATGCTCATCTGCATGAGCCCGAAGAGGAGGACGGCCAGGGCAATGCCGGGCAGCAGGGCGCAGGAGAGGGTGCCGATTTGCAGCGCGGAGCGTCGCAGCACCACCAGGGCGCTGACAAAGCCGTTTGTGAAGCCGATGAAAGCGCAGGCCCACAGGCTGCGCTGGGCAAGGGGCTCTGCCAGGAATTGCAGGAAATCGTTCATGCCTGTGCGGTGGGGGGGAATGCGGTTTGCAGGTTCTGCGGGCTGAGCACCTGAGCCGTGGGGCCGAAGGCTACCGGGCGGCGCCGCAGCAGCAGGGTGTGGCTGAACAGGCGCGGGGCGCTGGCCAGGTCATGGTGGGAGGCGATGACCAGGCGCCCTTCCTCCGCCAGGGAGCGCAGCAGCGCGCCCAGGGATTCCGTGCCGGGTACGTCCAGCCCGCTGAAAGGCTCGTCCAGCAGCAGGATATGGGCCTCTTGCGCCATGGCGCGCGCCAGGAAGGCGCGCTGCTGCTGGCCGCCGGAAAGCTCCCCCACCTGGCGGGCGGCCAGGTGGGCTATCTCCAGGGAATCCAGTGCCTTCTGCACAATTTCCCGGTCATGAGGGCGCATGCTGCCCCATACGCCCAGGGAGGGGTAGCGGCCCATTTCCACCAGCTCTCTCACGGTGATGGGGAACTGGTGGTCCACCTCTGACCGCTGGGGGAGGAAGGCAATCTCCCGCCGCATGGTGTGCAGGGGCTGCCCGTTCCACAGGATGCTGCCGGAGAGCAGGGGGCGCAGCCCGGCCAGCGCGTTCAGCAGGGTGGACTTGCCCGCGCCGTTGGGGCCGATGAGTGCCAGGGAGTGCCCGCAGGTGATGGTGAGGTTCACGCCCTCCACGGCCTTTTGCTTGCCGTAGCCGGCGGAAACATCCTGCAGGTAGAGCGTGTGGCCGCCCGGGTGGCGGTGGCCGCCGCCCCAGCAGATGTGGTCGTCGTGCGTGTGGTGGTGGTCTACCATTTGAAGGAGAAGATGGCGTGCAGCGTGGTGGAATCCGGGCCGCTCCACTGGGTATCTGCGGCAGCGGGGCGGGCAGGGGGCTCCAGCTGCAGGGTGATGCCGTGGTTGCCGGGGGCGGGCCATTCCGCCTGCACCTGCAGCTCCAGTGCGGCGGCCCCGGCGGGCAGCTCCAGGTCACAGCCCCAGGGGGCAGGCGTGCCGGCGGGCATGGTGGCCAGCACCCGGCCGCCGTGCATGATTTGCAGCGCGGCGGGCGCGCCGGAGTAGTTCATCTCCGCGTACACGGTCTCCACCCCGGCGGGTTGCACCGCCTGTGCGGCGGGGGCTGCGGGGGCCTGCCTGCGCTTTCCGGCCAGGCACACCAGCGGAATGCCTGCGGCCAGCATGCCCAGCAGGGTAAGGGTGAAGGTGAGGCGGGGGGACATGGGAACGGGGGAGGGGAAAAATGGCTTATTGTTGCCCTGCGGCGGGGGAATCCGCCAGCCCGGCCACGATGTTGCGCACGTTCTCCCGGAAGATGGCGGCGTATCCCTTGCGGTCCGGGCAAATGCCGTCCAAAATCAGCGGGCGGGTGGTGGCTCCGGTCTGTGCGGCCAGGGATTCCATGGCGCGGGGGGATTCCGACCACTCGTGGAACAGGCAGCGCACGCCGTGCGCACGCAGCTCTGCCAGCAGGCGCGCCATGCCGGCGGTATCACCCTGGCTCTCCTTGGCAATGCCGTACACGGGAATGGGCGTGAACCCGTACTGCGCGCAGAAATGGCACATGGCGGCGTGGCCCGTGGCCAGCACGCGGCGCTCCGCCGGTATGGCGCTGAGCGCCAGCCGCGCCTCGCGGTCCAGCTTGTCCATCTCCGCGGCGTACTTGCGGCTGCCGCTGCGGTAGGTTTCCGCATGGGCGGGGTCTGCCGCGGCCAGGGCGGTGGCCAGGCTGCGGGCGGCGCGCTTCATGTTGGCGGGGCAGTTCCACCAGTGGGGGTCGTTTCCGCGGCCTCCGGGCAGGGCGGCATCCGGCACATCGTTGCCCAGCTCCACCAGTTTGGTATCTGCGGAAAGGCTGTCCTTCAGCCCGGCCAGGTAGGGCTCCACACCCTTGCCGCAGGCCAGCAGCAGGCGAGAACCCGCCGCCGCCGCCACGTCGCCCGGCTGCGGCTCAAAGTCGTGCAGTTCCCCGTTCGGCGGAAACAGGTCCACCACCACCAGGGAATCCCCGCCCACCACCTGCGCCATCTCCGTGAGCAGCGGGTGCAGGCTGGCCACTTTCATCTGCGCCTGCGCGCCCAGCGCCAGCACAACTGTCAGGAAAAGAATCGCGAGATACCGTCTCATGCCCCCATTGTACAAAATTTGTCAACCCTGCGCCACCCTGGATTGTGTCCTATGCCGGGGCGGGCGCGCCCGTGCGGGAAGTTTTTGCTGTCTTTTTGCTCGCCAAGAGGGCGGAATGACTGTAAAATACGGCCAACCAAAATAACTTTCATCCACAACTATGCAAAGGACACTCGTTAAGCACGCATTGGCGAGCGAGACCCCGCAGGACGCCATCCTGGTGGCCGGCTGGGTGCGCACGCGCCGTGATTCCAAGGCCTTCTCCTTCCTGGAGATCAACGACGGCTCCTCCCTGGCATCCATCCAGGTGGTGGCAGATGCCGGGATACCCGGCTACGAGGACATCTCCAAGATGACGACCGGATCCTCCGTGCAGGTGGAGGGGCGCCTGGTGGAGAGCCCAGGCAAGCAGAAGTGGGAAATCCAGGCCACGGCGGTGCAGCTCATCGGCGGCTCCCCGGAGACCTACCCGCTGCAGAAGAAAGGGCACTCCCCGGAGTTCCTGCGCTCCATAGCGCACCTGCGCCCGCGCACCAACCTGTACGGTGCCGTGTTCCGCACGCGCTCCCGCATTGCCGCCGCGGTGCACCAGTTCTTCCTGGCGCGGGATTTCGTGTGGGTTCACACGCCCATCATCACCGCCTCCGACTGCGAGGGTGCCGGCGAGATGTTCCACGTGACCACGCTGGACCCCATGGCAGACAACAAGAGCTATGAGAACGACTTCTTCGGCAAGCCGGCCAACCTCACCGTCTCCGGCCAGCTGGAGGGTGAGACCTTTGCCTGCGCCCTGGGCAACATCTACACCTTCGGCCCCACCTTCCGCGCAGAGAACAGCAACACCACCCGCCATGCCGCGGAGTTCTGGATGATTGAGCCGGAGATGGCGTTCACGGACCTGTACGGCGACATGGACATTGCCGAGGCTTTCATCAAGCACATTGCCGATACCATGCTGGCGGACGAGAGCGGCGATTTCGAGTTCTTCTGCAAGTTTGTGGACAAGGGCCTGCGCGCCCGCCTGGAGGAAATCAGCTCCAAGCCCTTTGTGCGCTGCAGCTATACGGAGGCCATCGACATCATGCTCAAGAGCGGCCAGAAGTTCGAGTACCCGCCCTACTGGGGCATGGACATGCAGAGCGAGCATGAGCGCTTCCTCACGGAAAAGCACTTCAAGTGTCCCGTCATCGTGTACAACTACCCGAAGGAAATCAAGCCCTTCTACATGCGCTTGAACGACGATGACAAGACCGTGACCGCCATGGACGTGCTGGTGCCCGGCATCGGTGAGATTATCGGCGGCAGCCAGCGAGAGGAGCGCCTGGACATTCTGGAGGGCAACATAGAGCGCCTGGGCATGGACAAGGACGCCTACTACTGGTACAACGACCTGCGCCGCTACGGCTCCGTGCCGCACGCGGGCTTCGGCGTGGGCTTTGAGCGCCTGATCATGTTCGTGACAGGCGTGCAGAACATCCGCGACGTGCTGCCGTACCCGCGCACGCCGCGCAACTGCGAGTTCTGATACCGCACGGCGGCACGCAGCCATGAAATCACGCGCAGAGGAGCTGGAAGAGTGGGTGACCGATGTGATATTCGGCAACGCCCACGGGTTCCGCGCGTGGTGCATGCGCTGCGTGCTGCGCGTGTGCTCCTGGTTTTTCCTGCTGGTGGTCACGCTGCGGCGCTACCTGTTCCGCCGCCGTATCAAGGCCGTGCACTACCTGGGCACCTTTGTGGTGAGCGTGGGCAATATCACCGCCGGCGGCACGGGAAAGACCCCCGTGGTGGAGCTGCTCTCACGCTCCCTGGCCGCCCGCGGCCGCAGGTGCGCCATCCTTACCCGCGGATACAAGAGCAAGCCGCTCAGGAAACCCCAGCGCTGGCTGGACAAGGACGGCCGCCGCGTGCGCGCCGTGCCCAAGATTGCCAGCGACGGCACCACCCGCTACCTGGGCCCCCTGAACGCCGGGGACGAGCCTTTCATGCTGGCACGCAACCTGGACGGCGTGGCCGTGCTGGTGGACAAGGACCGCGTGAAATCCGGCATCTTTGCCATTGAGCAGCTGGGCAGCAACACCCTGATCCTGGATGACGGCATGCAGTACCTCAAGCTCCGGCATGAGCTGGACATCGTGCTGGTAGACTGCGGCTTCCCCTTCGGCGCCGGGCGCGGGGCCCTGCTGCCGCGCGGCACCATGCGGGAGCCCCGCCGCGCCCTGCGCCGCGCCTCGTACATCATCCTGACCAAGAGCGGCGGCAAGCCCCAGCATGAGCTTATTGCCACCATCCGCAAGTACAATCCCGTGGCGGACATCATTGTGACCAACCACGCCCCCGCCTACCTGGAGAACATCTTTACCCGTGAGCGCCGCCCGCTCTCCTTCCTGGAGGGTAAGTACGTGGCCTGCCTGAGCGGCATCGCACGCCCGGAGAGCTTCGAGTGCCTGGTGGAGGGGCAGGGCGCCCGCGTGGAGATACGCCGCCGCTACCCGGACCACTACTGGTTTGACCAGGCGGACCTGGAGGCCTTTGTGCAGCGCTGCGCAGACCGCGCGCTGGATGCCATCATCACCACGGAGAAGGATGCCGTGCGCTTCCTGAAACCGGAGGAGATGGACGTGCCCATCTACTTCCTCCGCATTGAGATTGACATCCTGGAGGGCCGTGAGAAGTGGGACCGCATGATAGACCGCATCTGCGCCATCTCCGCCCCCGCCCCCGCCCCGGAGTGGGGGGATGTGCTCTAAAACCCGCCTTTTCCGCGCCTTTCGGCGTTTTGGTACTTGTCATGCGGCGGGCGGTATGCTATAAAAGCGGCGTACCGTTATGAATATTCAAGCGAAATACACTCCCGTGTTGGACCCGGACTTCATTGCCCCGGTGCTCTGGACAAAAGCCTATGAAGAGAAAGTGGCCGCCACACCCGGTTCCCACCTGGTGGAGCTGGCCCTGACCCGCCTGGACGGCACCTGCTTCCGCTGGAGCGGCATGGTTCTGCCCAGCGAGGGCGAGAACGTGGCCCTGAACAACTTCTACATTGAGCGTATCGTCAAGTTCCTTCTCTGGATGAAGGGCGGCTGCACCATCCTGGTGGCCGGCGACGACAAGATTGCCGAGATGCTCTCCGCCACCTACTGCCACGGCGGCGCCCGCGAGTTCGACTGGGATTTCATCGGTACCCAGATTTATGACCAGCCCATCCAGGTGAAGGCCGTGGCCTCCGCCGACCTGCCGGCCGAGAACTCCACCTCCGTGGCCCTGGGTCGCAACCTGGACGGCTACCGCATCGGCTTTGACCTGGGCGGCTCCGACCGCAAGTGCGCCGCCGTGGTGAACGGCGAGGTGGTCTTCTCCGAGGAAGTGGTGTGGGACCCCTACCACCAGACGGACCCCAACTACCAGCTGGAGGGCGTGGACGACTCCCTGCTGCGCGCCGCCAAGCACCTGCCGCAGGTGGATGCCATCGGCGGTTCCGCCGCCGGCGTGTACGTGAACAACGAGCCCAAGGTGGCCTCCCTCTTCCGCGGTATTGCCAAGGACGACTTTGAGCGCGTGACGCGCCGCATGTTCTTCACGCTGAAGGACCGCTGGTGCGAGCGCATGGGCAAGGACGTGCCCTTTGAGGTGGTGAACGACGGCGAGGTGACCGCCCTGGCCGGTGCCATGGGCATGAACGACGATGCCGTGCTGGGCATCGCCATGGGTACCTCCCTGGCCGCAGGCTATGTGGACCCGGAGGGTCACATCATGCCCTGGCTGAATGAGCTCGCCTTCGTTCCCGTGGACTACCAGGAGGACGGCGGCGTGGACGAGTGGTCCAAGGACAAGGGCGTGGGCGCCATGTACTTCTCCCAGCAGGCCGTGGCCCGCCTGGCTCCCCGCGCCGGGTTTGAGTTCGGCTCCATGCCGTACCCGGAGCAGCTCAAGAAGGTGCAGGCCGCCATGGCAGAGGGTGACGAGCGCGCCCGCAAGATCTACGAGACCATCGGCGTGGAGTTCGGCTACACCATCGCCTACTTTGCCAAGTACTACGGCATCCGCAACCTCCTGTTCCTGGGCCGCGTGGCCACGGGTGACGGCGGCCAGCTCATCATCGACAAGGCCAACGAGGTGCTCAACGGCGAGTTCCCGGAGCTCAAGATCAACCTGTGCGTGCCGGACGAGAAGACCAAGCGCCACGGCCAGGCCGTCGCCGCCGCCTCTCTTCCCAAGATTGGCTGACCCTTGGCCTGACAAGGCTTTTTCAAAAGGCACTGCCCCTGCGGGCAGTGCCTTTTCGGTGGGGTGTGCCCTCTTCTGCAAACCGCCGTATGCCATGAATGGCAAGTGCGGTGGTGTGAGGGGGGCGAACGCACTCCTGCCCGAAGGGTAAAAGGGAACCGGCCCGGTTGGTGGACCGGGCCGGCTGGAAGAGGATTGGGGCAGGGGGCTCAGGCATTCCTGCGGCGGCGGGCGCAGAGTGCCGCCAAGGCCAGCAGTGACAGTGTGCCCGTGGCAGGTTCCGGCACGGTGGGTGATGCGGAGGTGGAGTACAGCAGGCTCACGTGGCCGCCGTCTGCCGCACCGGAGTATGTGAGGTACAGGTTGCTCAAATCCAGACCTGTGGTCTCCAGCCCTTCCACCCATTCATCCGCCAGGGTGACGAGGGCGTTCGTGTAGGTCTTGCCGCCCAGCGTCAGGGCATCGGCACCGTTGAACAGGGCATAGGAGCTGTTCTCCTCAAGGGTACCCACAAGGGCGAGGTCCGAAGAGGAAAGCTCCATGTTCCCCGGGTTGAGCGTGAGCACGCTGCCCAGGGCCAGGCCGTTGCCATCCGTGGTGGATACATCCAGAATGGAGCCGGATCCCATGGTCAGGTTGGCACACAGTTTGGAATCTGCGCCACCAGCCTGCAGCAGGCCGTTCACCACCAGGGTGGCCTCAAACTGGTCCCCCATGGAGTTGCCGGTATACACGCCTATCTCACAGCCGGATTCTATGGTGATACTGTTGACCACCAGGCCCTCGCTCCCCTTGTTCATGAAATACAGGTTGCCGCTGTTGGCCTTCACCGCGCCGAGAGAGTGGGTGTTGCTGCTGGTGTCTGTGAAATCGCCGTTGCCGTTGTTGGCTATGGTCACATTCACCAGCGTGTTGCCCAAGGAGGTTGTGTTCTCGGAATGGATGTCGATAAAGGCGCTGGTAATGACAATGTGGCTGTTGTCCGTGGAATAGGTGGTTGCCGTGCCGTCAGAGGAAATGATGGCCTTGGTCTCAGCGTCCAACCCGTGGATGTCTACCTCATCCTGCCAGGAGAGGGTGGAATCTGCGGTCACGGTGATGCGGCCTTGCTCTCCCAAATACAGGTTGCCGGAGATGTCCAGCTCACTATGGTTCTGCAGGGCAAGCTCACCCCCGGTCACGGTGGCGTTTTTGGTCTCTATCCGGGCTTTCTCAAAGGTGGCTTTCCCTGTGCCGGTTTTCTCCAGTCCCTCCGTGTTCAGTGTGGAATCCGCCTCCGCTGTGAACGTGTAGTCCCCGGAGCTGTTGTCAATCTGCACCTTGTACGGGGAGAGCGCTCTGGACATAAGCACGTCCCTGCCCGTGGCCGTGTCGTCGAAGCGTACGATACGGTTGTCGTAGTAGTGGCTGGCGTATGCCGTTTTGTCCGCCTCGGCAGTCCACCCGGAGCTGCTGGTGGGCAAATCGTCTATATGTTTGGCCTGTTCCCATTTTTCCGCACCACCGGTCCAAACCAGCGGCGTGTCCTGGCTGCTGTACTCCTTGTACATGTTCTTGAGTACCGTGGGGGTGAGAATCCACTCCATTTCGTCAATGGACCAGTCGCTGATGCTGGCATAACTCCAGCGTTGCCCGTTCTGGTACAGGTAGGTGGCCCCGTTCTCGTACACCAGGTCCACGGAGAACAGCTTGTATGCCTGGTCATCGGAGTTTGTGACGTACAGGGTGACAACCTCTCCCTCCGCATTGGTCTCGAATCCGTAGCAAGTCAGAGCATGCCCGCCCTGCTGCCCGTTTTTATCTGTGCCGAAAATGCCGAGGTAGACAATCTGCCCTACTTCTGTGGATATCAGCTCTCCTGTCTCTGTCGTTTGGGCACCGAAGGCTTCCTTGAGATAGTTGCTGATGTCCGTCCGGGTTCCCAGGTCGTGATATTGGCTGTTGTTGACCTTCTGTTGTACAGTTATGCAGCCGGCCTTGTAGATGTCGCTGAAATGGTCTTCATAGTTCCGGTCAAAGTACTCGTAGAAGTAGCCGCCGGCCGGGGCACTTGCTGACAGCATGCCGCCGGACCAATCTGTGCCGTAAAAGTACCATTCGGCAGCGAGCAGGAAATCTCCGCCATCGTTGCTGTAGCTGTCGTACATCAGCATATCCAGCTTCAGGGATTGCGTTCCGCCCAGCTTTTGGGCATAATCCCGGTCATAGGTGTAGCCGTGAACCAGTTCCTGTTCGGTCCCTTTTTTATCTGTGCCTTGGTAGAACACCCCGTAATAGGACTGCCAGTACTGGATGATGTTGGAGGAAGAATTGTACCAGCAGGTGTTGGCGTCGTTTTTCAATTGGCTGAAAGCATAGGTGCTGAACGTATCTGTCTGTATATAGTCTGCCAAGTCACCCAGGAAATCGAAGTTGTGCCCGGTGGAATTGTAAAGCTCTTGGGCTCCTTTGTATGGCTGGTAGCCAGTCCAGTCCCAGTAGTAGCCTTTTCCGTTGTCGTAGAAGCGGTCTGATTGGGTTATGTTGTCCTTGTTGACTCCGTCTGCAATGAGGGTGGCGGCAGATGCGGGAGTGAAGCTGGCATGGCATGCAAGCAGGACTGTGAGGAGAAGGTGCGGGAGACGAAGTTTCATGGATTATTGGCAGGTTAGGGTCTGCGGATTGTACTTATCATTTTTCTTAGAACAAGTCAATTTAAAAGTTTCGGAAAAATTAGCGAAATCGGTTGGGGAAGGTGCCTTGAGTGCCCCCGTGGGCAGGATGCGTAACAAAAGGCACGCCCGCTCCCGGTATACGGGAGCGGGCGTGCCGCGTGTATGGAGTGCGGGAATCAGGGCTTGGTTACCGGCACGGTGTAGCGTGTGCCGTCCCACTGCACGGCTTTCACGCAGGTGGTGCCGGCGGGGCAGAACACGGTGGTGGAATCGTTGTCCTTATGGTTCAGGCCGCGCAGGGAGATGCGCAGCAGGTGTTCGCCGCCCTTTTCATCGGTTCCGTAAGCCTCGAATGCCACGGCGTTCTTCCACACCCCGGCGGGGATTTCCAGTTTGCCGTCCTGCACGGTGGGGGTGAAGCTGCCCGGGGCAGGGGGCTCCACGGCCAGGCGGTCGCGGAACTGGGGCAGGGTGTTCACGGTGATGTAGTTGATGACAGTGCTGTCCGGCTCCGGGTAGTTCTTGGCTTTGATGGCCTCCACGGTGTTGCGGAGCATGTCCGGGGTGATGCTCAACCAGGCGTCCTCGTAGTCGAAGATGCCGCGGCTGACGGGAGCGAGCATGCCGGCCTGCAGGAAGAAGCGGGTGAGGTCCAGCTTGGCGCTGTCACACGCGCGGCGCAGGAAAAGCATGCGCAGCTCTCCGTTGGTCATGCGTGATTCATCCGTCTTGCGGACATCCTGGTAGATATCCGGGTAGAAGTCCTGCATGCCGCGGGCGCAGGCGCAGTAGAGCTGGAGCTGCCAGAAGGGAATCAGGGTGGCAAACACGTCACCGCAGACAAAGGGGTGGGGCGTGGCGCCTATGTTCTGGAACTGCCAGGGTTCTCCCTTCACCATGGCGCCGTTTACATGCACGTCATAGTGGCCGCCGCGCAGGCTCCCCACGCCGCCGAATCCCGGTGTCTCCTCGTGCTCCGCGCGTATGTCCCTGGCGCCCAGGTTGTACTGGCACCACAGGGAGTAGAGGTTGTTGGTCACCTCTGTCATGCCTTTCCAGAGCATGCCGGGCTGGGTCTGGTTCACGTGGCCGAACTCATGGGCCAGGCCCCAGCAGGTGTCGCCGGTCACGGTGTCCGGGTTGCAGAGCTGGGGCATGCTGTCCTTGCAGAAAGCGGCGCCGCGCTCATCAGCAAACATGTAGCCGTCATAAATCACGCGGCCCAGGATATGGTTCCCGGGGGCACCGTACTTGTCCCAGCCGCAGAGCTGCTGCTCCAGCTCAATGATGCGCTCATACAGCGCCAGCAGCTCCGCACCGCGGGCGGGGCAGTATGCCCGCAGGGAATCCACGGGCAGCACCAGGTGGGTGCGCCTGCCCAGCAGGTCCAGCCAGGGGGCGCTGGCTCCGGCCAGCAGCTTCTGCCAGGTTTCCCCACTGTCGGCATCCGTCATCACGCCGTTGATGCTGCCGCCGGTGATGGTGACGTCGATATCCGGTGCAGCGGTGTCCGGCGCCGCCTTGCGGTAGCCCAGGTAGAGCAGGCCGTCCTTCTGGGAGGTGATGGTGTTGGTGCCCACCTGCAGGGACCACTCGTCGCCGTCGTCGTTTTGGTCATAGCCTTTCACGATGAGGCAGAGCTCGCCGCCGGGGGTACCATTGATGGTGAGGCGCACGGTCTCGTCCTTCTTGCAGTAGATGCCCAGGGCGTTCTCAAAGGGGTCGTAGGGGGAGTTCTTGTAGAGCTCCACCTGTTTCTTGGTGTCCAGGTAGGCGGAAATGCGGCGGTGGCGGTAGGTCTCCTCCCGGTCTGCGCCGGGGGCGTTCAGCTCTGCGGCCCCATAGTATTTCTGTGTGCCGGGGGCGGCAGAGGCGGGCTTTCCCTCACGGTCCACGGCGGCGGGGTTGGCCCCGGCGGCCAGCAGAGCCGCCGCAAAATCCGGCTTGCCTGTCTCCACCGCCAAGTGCAGGGCTGTCTTGCCGTCCTCGTCGCGGGCATCCAGGGCGGTGTTCTTCTGTGCGGCCAGCTCCTTCAGGCGGGGCAGGTTCCCCTGGATGACCGCCTCATGCAGGGATGCGGGCGGCGGCACGGGCACGGAGTCCAGCAGGGTATCCACCGCCGGGGAGGCAGCCCAGGCCACGCTGCCCAGGCACAACAGTATCAAGGAAGACTTTTTCATCTACAGGTTCTGTTCAATGGTTCTGCGCCGGGAAACGCATGCAGGCACGCTCCCGGCTTCCGGCCATTCTAACAAAAACCCGGTGGTATGGCAAACACAAAAAAGCCTACCTGGCGGCGTACTGTTCAGCCAGGGCGCGGTATTCCTGCGCGTGGGCGCGGTTGGCCTCCGCCGTTTCCGGGGGCAGGGGCTTGGCCACCTTGGCAGGGGAGCCCAGCACCAAGCTGTGCGGGGGGATGACAGTGTTCTTGGTCACCAGGGCATGCGCGCCCACAATGGAGCCGCGGCCGATGACCGCGCCATCCAGCACAATGGCTCCCATGCCGATGAGACAGTCGTCCTCCACGGTGCAGGCGTGCAGGGTGGCGCAGTGGCCGATGGTCACGTTTGCCCCCACGGTGCAGCCCTGGCCGTGCTCCACGTGGATGCAGGAGTTGTCCTGCACGTTGCTGCCGGGGCCGATGACGACGGGGGCCAGGTCTGCGCGGATGGTGGTGTTGTACCATACGGAGGAGCCGGGGGCCAGGCTGGCCCGGCCGATGATGTCTGCGCTGGCTGCCACAAAGGCGGGGGAATCCAGCACGGGGGAGTGTCCTGCAAAACTTTCTACTGCCATGCCCGCAGCATACCATAAACGCGCCCGCAGCGGAAGCGGGATGACAGGAAAACAGGCAGGAACCGTGCGGTTCCTGCCTGCTGAAAAGGGGCGCGTACGGGCGCGGGCGGCTTAATAGTGGCCGCCGCGGGGGCCGTTGAACCACTTCCAGGCGGTCTCCACGATGGCGTGGGCATCCTGGTACTTGGGAATCCAGCCCAGCACCTCCGCGGCCTTGCGGGCATTCGCAATCAGGCGGGGCGGGTCGCCCTCGCGGCGGTCGCCGTAGGTCACGGGAGCCTTCATGCCGGTCACCTTCTCGGCGGCGTCGATGATTTCCTTCACGGAGAGGCCCTTGCCGGTGCCCAGGTTGAACCAGTTGGTCTCACCGCCCTTCATCAGGTAGTCCAGGGCGCGCAGGTGGGCGTCGGCCAGGTCATCCACGTGGATGTAGTCGCGGATGCAGGTGCCGTCCGGGGTGTCGTAGTCCGTGCCGAAGACGGTGATGCCGGGGCGCTCGCCCTTGATGGCCTGCAGGATGACGGGGATGAGGTGGGATTCCGGCTCGTGGTCCTCACCGATGGCACCGTCCACGGAGGAACCGGAGGCGTTGAAGTAGCGCAGGAATACGCTCTTGAGGCCGTAGGCGCGGTCGCAGTCCTTGCAGACCTTCTCCAGCATGAACTTGGAGCCGCCGTAGGGGTTGATGGGGTCCTGCTTCTCCGTCTCCGGGATGGGGACCTGGGTGGGCACGCCGTACGTGGCGCAGGTGGAGGAGAACACGAAGCGCTTGGTGCCGGAGAGAATCATGGCGCGCAGCAGCACCAGGGGCTTGGCGATGTTGTTCTCATAGTATTTCAGCGGGTCCTGCACGGATTCGCCCACCTGGATGAAGGCGGCAAAGTGCACCACGGCGTCGAACTTGCCGTTGACCAGCAGGGGGTAGACCACGGCGGGGTCGCCCAGGTCGCCCTTGACGAGCTTGACCTCCTTGTCGACGATAGCGGCGGGGTGGCCGTAGACCATGCTGTCGAGCACGGTGACATCTGCGCCGGCCTTCACGAGCTGGCGCACAGTGTGGGAGCCGATGTAGCCGGCACCACCAGTTACGAGTACTTTCATGATAGTGATTGTTTTGTGGTTGAGAGGGGGTGAGGAATCAGAGCATGCCGGCCAGCAGGGCCTCCAGCTTGCGGATGTCGGCAGAGAAACGGCGGATGCCCTCGGCCGTCTTCTCGGTGGCCATGGCATCCTCGTTGAACAGGAAACGGAAGCTCTTCTCATCTGCGGGAATGCGCTCCGTGTCGCTGGCCTTGGCGGCCTCCACGGAAAGGCAGGGGGCCACGGGCTCGTCGCTGGCGGCCAGTTCCGCCAGCAGGTTGGGGGAGATGGTGAGCAGGTCGCACCCGGCCAGGGCCAGCACTTCCCCCTTGTTGCGGAAGGAGGCGCCCATGATCTGCACGCCGTAGCCGAACTTCTTGTAGTAGTTGTAGATGCTGCGCACGGAGAGCACGCCGGGGTCCGTCTCTGCGGTGTAGTCCTGCCCGGTGGCGTTCTTGTACCAATCCAGGATACGGCCTACAAAGGGGGAGATGAGGCGCACGCCGGCCTCTGCACAGGCCACGGCCTGCACCATGCTGAACAGCAGGGTAAGGTTGCAGTGTATGCCCTCCTTCTCCAGCTGCTCCGCGGCCTTGATACCCTCCCACGTGGAGGCTATCTTGATGAGCACGCGCTCACGCGGGATGCCGACGGCCTCGTACAGGGCCATGATGTCGCGTGCCTTCTGCACGGTGGCTTCCGTGTCAAAGGAAAGGCGGGCGTCCACCTCGCTGGAGACTCGGCCGGGCACGCGCTTGAGGATTTCCAGGCCGAACGCCACGATGACGCGGTCCATGAGGGCGCCGATGTCTGTGGGGTCTGCCGCGGTGGCCTTGAACTCCGCCACCACGCCATCCAGGATGGGGCGGTATTCCGGCTTGGCGGCAGCGGCCAGGATAAGGGAGGGATTGGTAGTGGCATCCTGAGGGGAGAATTCCTCCATCTGGCGGAAATCGCCCGTGTCTGCCACCACGGTGGTGTACTGTTTCAGTTGGTCAAGCTGTGTAGCCATAATGATGCGGGGGTATTTTACCACACGCGGGGCGGCACTTCAACCCAAGAATTCAGGGAATCTGCGGAATACGCGCAATTCCCCGAGAACCGGGCGCGGGGCTATTCCTGCCCCTGGGGGGATTCCTGCTCCAGGCGGTGGAGGGCGTCTGCGGCCTCCCTGTGGCCGTGGGATGCGGCCTGCTGCAGCCAGTGGCGGGCTTGGGGCAGGTCCTTCTGCACACCCAGGCCGTGGGCATAGCAGGTGCCCAGGCTGAACTGGGCGCGGGGTTCTCCCGCCTGGGCGGCCAGCTGGAAATAGCGCGCCATCTCCGTATCGCTCTGCTCCACGCCCACACCTTTGCCGTAGCACAGGGCCAGGTTGCACATGGCAAGGGTGTTGCCGGCCTCTGCGGCCTTGCGGAACAGTTCCACCGCGCGCGCCGGGTCCTTCTGCACGCCGCGGCCGTCCTTGTAGCAGGTGCCCAGCTCATTCATGGACGGCAGGTGGCCCTGGCCGGCCGCGCGGGTGAACCAGTGCGCGGCCTCCTCGTCGCTCCTGGGCGTGCCCACGCCCTCTCGGCAGTACAGGCCCAGGTTGAACTGGGCCGCAGGCACTTCCTGCTCTGCGGCGGCGCGGCACCACTTGGCCCCGGCGGCTGCATCCTTTTCCACGCCTATGCCTTTCATGAAACAAATGCTCAGGTTGTACTGGGCGGCAGGCACGCCGGCCTCTGCCGCCTTCTGCAGCCAGGCGGCGGACTGCCCCAAATCCTGCGGCACGCCCAGCCCCTTGGCCAGGCACATGGCCAGGGAGTATGCGCCGGGCATGTAGCCGGCCTCTGCGGCGGCGCGGAAACAGCCCGCCGCCAGGTCATAGTTCTGCCTGGTGCCGTCGCCCTTGGCATAGCAGTCCCCCATGTTGTACAGGGCCTCGCCGTGCCCCTGGCCGGCGGCGGCGCGGTACAGGTCCAGCGCCTTCTTGGGGTCCTTGGGGTTCAGCACGCCGTGGCGGTAGCTGTTGCCCACGGTACACAGGGCGCCCGGCAGCCCCTGTGCCGCCGCCAGGGTAAAGAGCTCCAGTGCCTTCTTGAGGTCCTGCGGCACGCCCAGGCCGTCGCGGTACAGGTTGGCCAGGTTGTTCTGCGCCTCCGGGGAACCCTGCGCGGCAGCCTTGGCCAGCCACTCCGCCCCCTTGGCAAAATCCCGCTCCACGCCCTCACCCTTGCAGTAGCACACGCCCATGTAGAACTGGGATTCCGCGTGCCCTTGTTCCGCGGCCTTGCGGAACCACTCCACGGCCTTGGCAAAATCCCGCGGCACGCCGTTCCCCTGGCGGTAGCACAGGCCCAGCGTGCATTGGGCTATGGGCTCCCCGCCCTCTGCGGCGGCGGTGCATTTGGCTATGTCTATCTCCGGCTGCTGCTGCAGCATCTGCGCGTGGGCAGGGGGCGTGAACAGGATTCCGGCGGCCAGTGCCAGGGCCAGGCTTGTAAGGGATTTTGCTTTCATGTGTTGCTTCCTGCCGCCCATCATATAGCAAACCCGCCTGCGTGGCAAGTGTTTTGAAACCGGCCCCCGCCCATGCGCCCGCGTGCGATTTTTGGAATGCGAGCTTGATTTCTGCGCCGGAAAGCGGTAGAATCGCCTTGTCAACTCTAACCTCATCTTTATGAAAGTACTTATCACCGGCGGTGCCGGATTCATCGGTTCTCACATTGCTGAGCATTACCAGGGTATAGCAGAGGAAGTGCGCGTGCTGGACAACTTCCGCACGGGCTACAAGAAGAACCTGGATGGCCTGAAGGTCACCCTGTTCGAGGGCTCCATCACGGACCGTGAGATTGTGGCCAAGGCCATTGAGGGCGTGGACTATGTGTTCCACATGGCCGCCCTGGTTTCCGTGCCGGAATCCATGACCAAGATCCGCGAGTGCCTGGACCTGAACGTGAATGGTCTGCTGGTGGTGCTGGAAGAGGCCGCCAAGGCCGGCGTGAAGAAGGTGGTGCTTGCCTCCTCCGCCGCCATTTACGGCGACAACCCCGTGGTGCCCAAGGTGGAGACCATGTACCCGGAGCCCAAGAGCCCGTACGGCATCACCAAGCTGGACGGCGAGTACTACCTGGAGATGTTCCGCACCACCGGCCAGGTGAACACGGGCGTGTGCCGCTTCTTCAACGTGTTCGGCCCGCGCCAGGATCCCAAGGGCGCCTATGCCGCCGCCGTACCCATTTTCATGGAGAAGGCCATCAAGGGCGAGGATATCACCGTCTTCGGCGACGGCGAGCAGACCCGTGACTTCATCTATGTGAAGGACATTGTGGGTGGCCTGACCTATGTGGCCGAGCACCCGGAGGTTACCGGCGTGAACAACGTGGGCTACGGTGGCCAGATTACCATCAACAAGCTGGCGGAAATCATCATCGAGGCCGCCGGCTCCACCTCCAAGGTGGTGCACCTGCCGGAGCGCCCGGGCGATGTGAAACACTCCCGCGCCTGTGCCGACAAGCTGCGCGCCGCCGGTTGGCGCCCCAAGTACACGCTGGAGGAGGGCCTGAAGGTGACGCTCGACTACTTCAAGAGCGTGACCAAGTAAGCCCCGCTGCAAGGACTACTGCTTGCCGGGCGCCCCGCCTGAAAACGGGGCGCCCGGCTTGTGCCCGCCCGCCACGGATATGTGTGATGATTTTTCCCAGCCGCGCCTGAAAGCCGCAGACCTGGAGAAGCTGGCAAAGGAGCGCCTGGCAGAGCTGCAGGGGCAGGGGGAGGAGCTGCACCCCGTGGTCAGCCGCTCCCGCAAGCTGGCCTCCCATTTCTGGGGCAGCGCGTGGATGCGGCACCTGGCGCGGTGCGAGTCCGGCGGGCTGTGCCTGGCCCCCGGCCGCTCCCTGCTGCGCCACGGCTGCGTGCTGGACCTGAAACTGGCACCGGGGCTTATCTGCGCCAAGGTGAGCGCGGAGGAAATATACGACGTGCGCCTGGAGATAGCCCCGCTGGACGGGGAGCGCACTGCCGCGCTGGCGGACAGCTGCCGCGGCCACATCGGCTCCCTGGTATCCCTGCTGGAGGGCAAGCTGGATTCCGCCGTGCTGGAGCGCCTGTGCGATGCGGACAGCGGCCTGCTGCCGGAACCCGCAGACTGGCGCATGGGCTGCACCTGCCCGGACTGGGCGGAACCGTGCCCCCACGCCGCAGCCGCCGTCTATGCCGCCGGCGTGATGATTGATGCAGACCCCGCGCTGCTCTTTACCCTGCGCGCGGTGGATCCGGCCCTGCTCCTGCAGGGCAACCTGGCGGAACCCTCCGCCTTTGATGCGGATGCCCTGGCATCCACCTTCGGGATTGATATTGATACCACCCTGTAAAGCAAGGCGGTGCAGCCGCCGTGGGGCAACTGCACCGCGAAGGGGGTAATGGCAGGGGCGCTTACCGGGCGTTGCGGCCGGTAAGCGCGGCGGTGAAGGCATC
>JAUNQN010000068.1 GCA_030536145.1 Akkermansia sp. | reverse complement strand
CAGGCTTGGGAGCCGGTGCAGGCTTGGGCGCAGGGGCAGGAGCGGGCTTGGGGGCCGGTGCGGGTGCATGGGCCACCGCAGCAGCAGGCTGGGCAGCAGCCGGACGGGAGGGAACGGCATTGGGCGCAGGGGCAGGCTTGGGCGCGGCTGCCGGGCGCGGTGCAGCCGCCGCAGAGGCAGGCTTGGCCACCGTGGAACGCGGGGCGCTGATGCGGGATGCCGCCGTGCTCCGCACGGGCATATTGGTCGGGGTAAGCCCGCCCAGCGGCTTCTTGGCCGCCGATGCGCTCCCGGGTTTCAAAACTGACTTCGTATTAGATGTGGCTGGTTTCATAATGCGAAAAAAGTACGCTTGAGCAGAGTTTAGCATTTAATTTTGCTTAATCAAGCCAAAAAAACGGGTTCGGATGAAAAATGCTTGCAATATGCGTGCGCGTAGCGTAGATTCATGCGCATGAAGGCGGGAGACAAGACCAACGTGATGCGTACCCTGGAGCAGAAAAAGATAGCCTACAAGAGCTACACGTATGAATCAGAGGGAGCCATTACCGGCCTGGAGGTGGCGGAAAAGCTCTCCCAGGACCCCGCCCAGGTGTTCAAGACCCTGGTGACTACGGGCAAGAGCACGCAGCACTACGTGTTCGTGATACCCGTGGGCGCGGGGCTGGACCTGAAGAAGGCCGCCAAGGCCGTGGGTGAGAAATCCCTGGAGATGCTCAAGCAGAAGGACCTGCTGGGGCTCACGGGCTATATCCACGGCGGCTGCTCGCCCATCGGCATGAAAAAGGCGTTCCGCACCACCATTGATTCCACCGCCGCGCAGTTTGATTCCATTATCTTTTCCGGCGGGCGCATAGGCCTGCAGGTGCAGGTGGGGCTGGCGGACCTGGCCAAGGTGGTGCGCTTTGAGCTGGCTGACATCACCACCGGCCTTATCCACAACTAACGCCCCTGCCGCCCGTGAACGGAACGCGCCTGGCACGCTGCATTGTGGGCGGCCTTACCCTGGCCGCCGCCATCGCCTGCTTCATCATGGGCAGGCAGGACCCCGCCATGCGCTCCCTGGGCTGGATTATCCTGGGCATAGCCGCCTTGGCCTATGTATCCAACCGCATGGTATACTACGCCAACCACCCCGCCGGAGAAACGGAGGACACCCCGCGCCCGCCCACGGAGCGGGAAAAGGCGGCGTACGCCCGCCCCGTACCGCTGGAGCAGCCCGCGCGCCTGCCCGCCACCCTGCTGCGCTACCGCCTGCGCCGCCTGGCCCAGTGGGATTCCGCCTGGGGCTGGGCAGATGAGGCAGAGGGGCACTTGGAGGACACGCACCTGGAGCTCCAGTTCTTTTTCAGCGGTGAGCAGTGGGTGGCCGCAGGGCGCATGCTGCAGCTGGATTGCGCCCTCTCCCCTGCCCGGCTGGAAAGCCTGGCAAAATCCCTGCCGCTCCCCCCTGCCGCAGCAGCGCGCCTGGCCACCCGCCGTGCCAACGTGCTGCTGAGCTACGACGGACACACCCTTTCCGTAACGCCCCACACCGCCGTGGAGCGGCTGCGCCCCATCCTCTTCATCCCCATCCTGGGCGAGCCGCAGGATTTCGATGCCTACATGGATGGCCTGCTGTAGGCCAGCACTTCAGGACTTGCGCGGCACCACGCCCATGCGCTGCACGCGCTCCGCCAGGAACTCCCGCATCTCCTCCGGCGTGCCGGGCAGGAATTCCTTCACCCACTCGGTGGGCTTACCCTGCAGCGCTGACAAATACTCCTTTTCCGTGAGCGGAACCAGCTGCAGCACGCTCACATCCTTGTCCCCGGCCTTCAGGGTAAAGCCGGGCCTGGTGCAATCCGGCAGGGGAGAGGCCAGCACAAAGGCGCAATATTCCTTGTCATACCCCAGGTCCTCCTCCGGGTTCAGCGTGTGGCCGAATGCATACCATGTACCGGAATGCACCATGAAGCGCGCAAAATGCTTCATCCACAGGATAGGCCAATAGCTGTTATCCTTCTCCTCCCCGGTCGCGTCTTCCTTCATCCACAGCGGCACCCACTCCGCAGGCAGGTACATCATCAGCTCCACACGGTCCCAACCCGGAAACACCAGCGGGCGGAAGTCCGGCAAATATTCTCCATCTTTCAGCTTCTGCTCGTCCACAGGCGGCACATTCATGCGGTGCGCCCCCACACCCATGGTACACAGCGTATAGAACGGGCAATGCTCCCCGGGCGGTATCATCAAGATGTCCACATGGATATCCGGCGAGACCTTCTCATGCATAACACAGCCGCACGGCCCCAGGGCTTCCTGTGCCGCTGCGTCAAAACTCTCCATCTCCGCCTCCGTGTAATACTCCCCCTTGGCCTCCCGGCGGGACTGCAGATACTTCACCAAGCAAAAGACCAGCACCGCCGCCGCCACCAGTGCCCGGACAAGATACCGGGGCTCGTCCAGCAAGCGGGAAAAGAAATCAGGCAACGCGATCATGACGACAGACTAGCACGCGACCCCGGGCAAGTCAATGACAAACAACCCTGCCCCGGCATCAGGACCGGGACAGGGTGCGTATGCGTTCATCCCACTTGTTGAGAGCGGATAAAATCAGGAATCCACATCGCTGCCGGTGGTACGGCCGGAGCCGCCCTGCGGACGGCGGGTGGGGGTGGTGCGCCCCTGCCCGCCATTGCCCTGGGCACCCTGCGGGCGGCGGTAGCCCTGGCCGTTGCCGCCGTTGGGGCGCATGTCGTTGCCACTGCCCTGGCCGCCCCGGGGCTGCACACCGGAGCCCTTGCCCTTGGTGGAGGGGGTGGGGCGCTGGTAGCCCTGGCCCTCGCGGCTGAAACCGCTGCCGTCTGCGGCGCGCTGGCGGTAGCGGCTGCCGTTCGGGTTGGGCTTCACGGGCTTCAGGTCCGTCTTCAGGTTGTAGGAGGAGAGCGGCTTGTAGCCCTTCTTCTCCATCAGCTTGTCCCAGGCCTTGGGCAGCTCTATCTTCACGGTGGCAAATCCGCCACCGGGCACGCACATGGTCTTGTTGCGGTTGGCATCCCCGGTAATGAGCATGGCGGTCTTGCCCTCCTGCATCACGGGCACGGTCTCCATGCTTTCCTTGCCGCACCAGTCCAGCCAGGGCGGCGTGGCGGTGGTGGAGGCTCCCTCCGTGCGGGAAATCTTGGCCGCATGGTCGTCCACCGTATAGGTGTCCGGGTTGAAGGCGCTGCCGGGGTTGGCCCAGTAGTTGGCGCTGGCGCGCTGGCCCAGCGGCACGCGGGCGGTCTCCACCAGCGCCTTTTCCAGCTCCTCCTTGCTCTTGTACTTCTCCGCCAGGTCACGGGCCACATAACCGGTGATGAGCATGGTGCGGTACACGAAGGGCGTGCCGCTGCCGATGGCGAACTGCTGCTTTTCCGTGGCATCCCAAGCCATCAGCTCCATGATGGTCTGCGCATCGGACGTGGCGGGGGCCATGTTGTTCCCCCAGCACAGGGAGGAGGCGGTGGTCACGGCGTTGTCGTTCACCTGCAGCCCCTGCTGCATGTGGTACGGGCGCCAGCCCAGCTGCAGCGCCAGCGGCTCGTCCTCCGCCAGGCACCAGGGCATCAGGTAGCCGAAGGTGCCCATGCGGTTCTCCTTCACGTAATAGCCGCCGAAGTTCAGCATGGCCAGGTTGATAAAACGGCCGATGGCGGCGTTCTTCTGGTTGCAGATTTCACCCTGCTCATGGTCCAGCCCCAGCTGGCGGGATACCGGACCGTTCACCCAGCAGAAGGGGGTCCAGGCATGCGTGCTGGCCAGCGTGCGGCGGAAATCACCGTTCGTCATCGCCTTGGTGATGGCCACCAGGATGGGCATGAACTCCGGCGGGCAGCCGGACATCACGCCGTTCACCGCCACGTGGCGCACCTTCACCTCTCGCTGCGCGGGAGCCACCACGGCCACCACCTCGTCCGCATCCCGGTCGCAGAACTTCAGGAACTCCGCCACCGCAGCCTTGGTGGGCGGCATCACAGGCAGGCCGTCCGTCCACCCCTGCTCTGCAAAATAGCGGTTCACCTCCTGCACGGTTCCCGTGAACACGGTGCCGCTCTTCCCAGTGGAGGCCTCCTCCTTGGGCAGCTCCTTGTCGGATAGCGGCTTGGTGAGCGCCTTCTCAATCTGCGGCCACAGCACCTTGCGCGTGTTCTCCTTGATTTCGTCCTGCGTATGCGCGGAGAACGCGCCGGGGTACTCCGCCACGCGGGGAATCGGCACACCCGCCGCGCGGGCCGCAGACTTGGCCTGGTCCGTGAACCCGGGCGCGGCTATCATCACGCTCGGCAGCCCCTCGTGCTCCGCGGCGATGCAGGATCCCATCTCCTTGGGCGTGCACAGGCCGCACCCGCCGTTGCCGGAGATGACAGCATCAACCTTCAGTTCCTTCAGCCTGGCCACAAAATCGTCCTTCTGCTCGCGCACCACGCCGGGGCCCGGCCAGGGCCCGGCGGACCCCACCTCGTTCAGCACGTACACCTTGGCCTTGGGGTACTTCTCCTGTATCAGGCGGCGCAGCTCCGGGTGCGTGACATACGCCATAAAACTGCCGCCCACTATGGCGATTGTCTTGCCATCCAGCGTATCCAGCCGCGGCCCCTGCTTGATCATCTCTATCTTGCTCAGCCCCACGGGGGAATACACCGCATAGCGTCCATCCCCCGGCTTGGCCGACAGGGAGCATTGGCCGTCCGGGCAGTCCACCACCGCATCCTGGGCTCCGCAAAGCCCGCCCAGCAGCAGTACAGGTATTGTAAGGAGTGTCGTTTTCATAATGTCTACAACATATGGAATGCTAGCCTGCACCCGTTTTCAACACATTTTGCAATCCTTCTTCCGGTAAACGGAAAAGGCCGCCGGGCTTTCGCTCGGCGGCCTTTGTTAGCCCTGGCG
>JAUNQN010000045.1 GCA_030536145.1 Akkermansia sp. | reverse complement strand
TTGGAATCCCTGGATCCGAACGGCTGGGCTGCCACCTTCATCCTGGCGGAGAAGCAGTTCACCGCGCAGGAGGGGGAGGAGACCGAACCCGTGCCCTGCATCCACCTCACCATTCACCGCCGCTGGGATGACATGACTACGGCAGAGCCCCTGCCGCTGAACATCCCGGAGGAAGCAGCCGTGAAGCTGTTCGACTGGCTGACCGCTGATGATGAACCCGCAAGCATCGGTTAATTAGCCGATAACTAGCTGGAGATTAGCTTATGAACAACAAAGAACTGGCAATAACGCTGTATGACACCTACACGCAGGCGGTAGGTGGCGTGAATTACAAGGGCGAGCCGCTGCCGTCCGGCGCGGAGTTTTTCGCAGACACGAGCAAGGCGAAGCAGCAGAACGGGTGGCTGGCCGTGGCGCGGGAGGTAAGCTCCTGCGACATGGTGCGCACCCTACTGGTGGAGCACGTACGCAAGCACGGCGCGGAACTGGTGGAGCAGTACGCCAAGGACAGGCCGTGGGTGCGTGTGGCATGGGCTTCCGCTGGTGCCGCCGTGGCGGCGGGCGCGGCATTGATGGCCACATCCTGCACGCCAGCCCATGTTCGGCAGGTGGCGGACGTTATGGAGGCCGTGCAGACGGCGCATGTTGACTGCTGGAGGTGGAGGAAGTGACCATGACAAGCGACGTGACAGGTGCCCTGGTGGGCGTGGTGCTGGCTACTGCCGGGGCCACGGCGGGAACGGGGCTGGAGCTGGAGGGACTGGTGCAAACCGGGCTGACGGTGACGGGCGCGGGCCTCATGGCCTGGTATATCGGCTGCCTGCACAAGGAGCTGCGCGCCACGCGGGATGAGCACCGCAAGGAGCGCTCCCGCCTGCTGGACAGGGTGGATTCCGCAATGGACGAAAGGGCGGCGGCCTGCGCCAACTGCTCCCTGGCCAGGGAGGCAAACCACATCATGGCTGACGCGGCAAACCAGCATATCACACACAATAAGCAATGAGTACGATAACACAGATACAGCATGCGGCGCATGTGCCCATGGACGGCATCTGGGGGCCGCAGACCCGCGCGGCGGTGGCGCGTGCCCTTGGCTGCGCGGATGACGTGCGCGCCATCCAGGCGGCGGTGGGCGTGGCGCAGGATGGCAAGGTGGGGCCGCTGACGCTGGCGGCCATTGCGGCGCGCCTGGGCATCACCCGGGCCCGCACGGACGTGTTCCTGGATGTGGGGCACACGGCGGACCGGGCGCGGGAGTGGCCGGGGTCTTTTGCTTCAGGGCTCTGGGCTACCGGGGACGGAAAGGAGATTTCCGACACCCTGGGATTCACCGCGAGCACGCAGGATTCCGTGGAGCATATCCTCAACACGGCCATTGCCCGCGCTGTGGATGCGGCCCTGGCGGCACGCGGCGTGGCACGGCTGGTGTTCGACAAGCCACGCATGGCCAACAATGCGGAGATAACGGCGGTGTATACGGAGGCAAACAGCGTGCGCCCGCGCGCTTTCGTGAGCATCCACTGCAACGCTGCCGGCACGGCGGCCTGGGCGCGGCTGGGCGGCAAGGCCAGCGGCACCGTGGCGTATTACGTGGAGGGGCGCGCCAACGGCAAGCGCCTGGCCACCGGCATTGCCGCCAAGCTCCGGGAGCTGCGCAGGGATACCGGCGGCCCGGATAACCGTGCGGACCACGTGGCCGCAGGCTCCTATGCGGTAATACGCAAGGTGGAGGCCGCCATCCCCGCGTGCCTGGTGGAGGTCGGCTTCTATGACTGCCGCGAGGACCTCCTGTGGATGGTGCGCCACCTGCGGGACATCGGACAGGCGATAGCCGCAGGGATTATAGACAACCTTTAACCTTTTACCAGGCGGGCGTTCATAGGCACCAGTACAAAAGGCCCGCAGCCGCCGCCCCCGGCCTGCCATGCGCGGGCGGCGGCACTCCACCCCTATTTCAAGAACATGAAAAAGCTAACCCAGAAAGCAATACTCGAATTCGCGGCTTGGCAGCGTTCCTACCTGGCCGGAGTTGATTCCTACGATCCCGCAGAGCTGCGCGATGCCTCTCACGTGGAGCATGGGCTCCTGCTCAACCAATGGCGGATGTTCGTGTCCATGTGCCACGAATGGTCATGCCTGGCAAAGGACCTGGAGACGATGACGAACGCCGTGGCCGCGCTGGACTGGACCGTGAATCCGGCATGCCTGGACGGCGAGGACCCCACGCCGCTGGCACAGGAGGTGGCCAAGACCGTACAGAACGCTATCTGGGCGCGCGGAGAGGCGGCGCAGGGGACGTGGAGCCATGACTTCCTGGACCTGGTGCAGGCCGTGTGCCACGCCAAGTACAGGGGGCATAACGTGCATGAGATTATCTGGGGGAGGAACGCGCACATGGTCTACCCGGCGGAGTTCAAGCCCGTGCCGCCGCTGTTCTACTTCTGGACCACCGGCCCGCAGGAGGCAGACCGCCTTCTCCTGTGCCCGGAAGGCTACGGCACCGGGCCCGGCGTGCCGTTCCCGCCGGACAAGTTCATCGTGGCCCTGAACAACAGCGGGCCTGACCATCCCACGCAGAACGCCGTGCTGAACGCCCTGGTGGGCTGGTTCGGGGCAAGCAAGTTCGGCATGTCCTTCCTCATGCAGTACTGCCAGATTGCCGGCATGCCCATACGCAAGTACAAGTGCAAGAACGACAAGGACAGGCAGAAGCTCATGCAGCAGATACAGGCCAACCCCGTGCTGTCCGACGCCTTTATCACGGAGCCGAACGACCTGGAGATTATCAACGCAGCCGCCGCCGGGGCCAGCATCCCGCAGGCCGTTGTCCTGGACATGGCAGAGCGTGCCTGCCACAAGCTCATCCTGGGCAATACCCTCACCAGCGATACGACAGCCGACGGCGGCTCCCGCGCCCAGGCGGAGGTGCACATGGACGTGCAGACCCAGGCCGTTCTGCAGATGGGCAACTATGTTGCCGGCATCCTGAACCGCCAGCTGGTGCCAGCAGTCATCCGCAAGAACTACGGGCACCTGGAGGGGCTGCCCCTGCCGGAACTGCGCTGCTCCGTGCCGGATGCCGGGGTGAACATGGACCGCCTGGACTTCTACTGCAAGTTTGTGAACGAGCTGGGCGGCCGTGTGGCCTGGAGCACCATCTATGACCAGTGCGGCGTGCCCATGCCCGGCCCGGATGACGATGTGGCCGGGCCTCCCGCGCAGCCCGGCACCGCAGACCCGCTCTCCGCCGCCGCCGCCGCGCGCTACGGCACCAGCGCCATGCAGCGCGCGGAACGCCGCGCCCAGGCCGCAGAACGAGCAGCGGAGCCCGTGGCCGCCGCCTTCATGCACCCTGTCCTGCAATCCCTGGCGGATGCCGTGAAAACCGGTGCCGGGCCGGAGCAGATGAAGCGCATCCTGGACAACTCCGCCACCAATGCGGACGTGCTGGCGGATGCCCTTGTCGAGGTAACTCGCAGCGCCCTGGGCGTGGGCCGGGGCGAAGCGGTATCCGCCGCCAACACGAAAAGATGCAACCAGTTTGCCCACGTCCCCGGCTGTGAGAACGGGGACAGCAGCAAAGACGAAGACGAGCGCAAGCCCAAGCGGCATCCCAAGGACTGGAAGCATATCAATCCAGCTGGGCGCACTACAGAAAACAAGGCGCGCCGCCGCCTGAAAAACGGCTTTGACGTGAAGACCCCAGCAGGTGACGTGCGCCTTGATTCATGCACACTGGAGCACTGGGAGAAGGCAAACAAGACAGGGGAAGATATATCAAACCGCCTCCGCAATCTGCCCCTGCTGGAAGCCTTGTTGAAACACCCTGCAGAAATATGGGAAGATTCAAATGGCGACCATACCTACCTCGGGTGCTACCTCAATGAGAACAAAAAGTACATGGTATCGTTCACCATTGCAAAGGACGGAGTGCGCACCATCAAGACATTCTGGCCGGAGTCAAATGCAATCGATTCCAAGAGACAAGGGAAGCTTATCTATGAGCAAGGGGATTGACAAACCTTGCGGACGCACCAAGCACCTGATGCCGCAGCCCTTAGCCTTGCCATATGGCGGTGCTGCCTGGCAGGGGAACGGGTAGAATGCACGCCCGTAGAACGTACAAGCACCGGAGCGACATGCGCCCCCGTGGACTTGTGTATATCATCTGCACTACCGAATGTCAAGCGCAAACTTGAACATTTGGCAAAAAAAAGGCGGCACATGATGCCGCCTCTACGGTGAGGTGCCTCGGGTCTGCCCCCCCCAAGCTACTCCCCAATGGATTTTAGCTACCAAAGGGTAAGGTGCCCACCGGACCTTCAATATACCATAATCTCAGACGACATCAATAGCAAAGCCGCCTTTTATCAAAAAAAGGCGGCTTTTTAGGTGCAATCCGGGCCGTGGCGCGCGCCAGCCCATGGCGCTATCATGGCAGCATGTTGAACACCTCAGTCCGAACTAACGACGGAGCCGCCCCGGAGGCAATCCTCTACATGCCGGAGGGCGAGCATGTTATCCATTGCACAGTGAACGGGAAGCCCGGAACGCGCACAGTGCGCGTCAACGCCGCAGCCGCCCGGGTATTGCAGGCTGCCCTTGAACGGCGCATACAGGCGGCGCAGGACGGCACGGCGGCCCGCCCGTGCGGATACTTCGACCACACCAGGGGCGCAGCCGCGTATATCCCGCAGCGGTTCAGCTATGAGCCGGGCAAGGGGGTAATCCTGGAGGTGGAGTGGACCGCCGCAGGCCGCCGGGCCGTGGAAGGCCGTGACTACACCTACCACTCCCCGCTGTTCATGCTGGCGGAGGATGGCAGCGTGGCCGGGCTTGATCCCGCCACGGTGGAATGCGGCTCCATGGTGAATGACCCGGCATTCGAGGGAATCGAGCCCGTGGCCGCCGCCAGGGTGCAGGTATACGGCGACACCCCGCCCAAGGGTACGCGGCGCGGAGACAGCTTCATCGCACGCGTCCGGGCAGGCCGCGCCGGGCGCTTCATCTGCGCCGTGCTGGGGCGCGGCCGCTGATTTAGAGCCAGAACGCCCCGTGGCGCGTGAGCCTGCGCGGTGCAATAATTCGTGGTAAGCCGCAGGTGCGGCATTTCAACCCATACTCAACAGAAAATGAGCAAACTGACCAAGATGCTGAACCTGCCGGACGATGCCGACGAGGAAACCATCTGCTCCGCCGTGAACAAGCTGGCAGATGCGGGTGGCGCTGCCGAGGAACGCGCCGCGCAGGCCGAGAAGGAAAAGGAGGACTCCGTGGCCAAGGCCGCAGAGAGTGACGCCAAGGCCGCCGAGGCCGAGGAGAAGGCCAAGAAGGCCGATGAGGAGCTGGCCGCCGCGCGCGAGCAGATTGCCAGCATGCAGAAGAACGGCGCTGCCGCTTTCGTGGCCGCCCAGGTGGCCGCCGGGCGCATTGCCCCGCAGGATGCCGATGCCAAGAAGGACGCGGAGGACATGTACCGCCGTGACCCGGAACAGGCCCAGCGCATGTGGAGCCGCATCAGCGCCTCCCGCGATGGCGAGTCCATGATTGGCGGCAGCAATACCAAGGATGAATCCAACAGCCTGTACTAACCCCAACCCCGCAGAACAATGATTACACTGCTTGATATCCAGTCCCGCAACCCTGGCCACCTGGACCAGCGCATCTATGACCGGCTGCGCCTCACCGCCCCGGAAATCGACCGCGCCCCGGCCCGCGTCATCCAGGGCACCACGTATAAGTTCATGCACCGCGACACGGCCCCCAAGCTCGGCTTCCGCCCCGCCAACACCGGCGTGCAGATTGCCGATGCCCAGAAGGTGGCCATGGAGCTCCGCGAGTGCTTCATCCTCCAGACCCTCATCGGTGTGGACAAGGCCATGGCCGAGGGCTACCCCGGCGGCTGGCAGTCCCTGCTCACGGACGAGGTGATTGCCCACATGAAGGGCTTCAAGCTCTCCATGGCCCTCCAGTTCTGGTACGGCCACCGCGTGGACGAGCTGGGCTTCCCCGGTATCTTCCAGCAGATGGGCGACCACATGACCCTGCATGCGGATGCTTCCAAGAACGAGGACAACGCCACGAACCGCAAGGATAACTCCGGCACTTCCGCCGTTTTCCTGGTGGAGAACCCGGAGTTCTTCGAGATGGTGTTCGGCATGAACCGCGGCATCCACTTCGATGCCGTGCGTGATGCCGACCTGCCCCGCATGGACAAGAACGGCCTGGCCGGCATGCTCCCCTGCAAGGTGCAGGACGGCACCAGCTGGGTCGGCCTGGCAGGCAAGGACCCGCTCATGGCCGCCCGCCTGAAGTGCATCAAGAACTACGGCGTGGAGGCCGGCGACCCGTCCGTCATCACGGATGACAAGCTGGCCGAGCTGCTGAGCTTCTTCCCCGCCGGAGTCAAGCCCACCGCCCTGTACATGACCATGCGCTGCGGCCGCATCCTCCAGAAGTCCCGCAGCAAGGCGCTCACCTTCAACCAGGGCGACACCGTGGAAGTCACGGCCCCCTGGCCCACCAAGTTCGGTGACATCCCCATCGTTTACACGGATGCCCTGCTGGACGACGAGAGCGACGCCAGCCTGGCCGCCGTCAAGGGCATCAGCCAGTTCGCCTCCCCCCGCATTGCAACCCTGCAGAAGTAACGAGCCATGAATCCGAACAAACTGACCATCGACAACGCCCCCGCCATCCTGCACACGCGGCAGGACGCGGAGCTGACCATCACGGCATCCGTGCCCGTGACCGCCTCCACCACCACCGCCGGAGACAAGGTGCTGAACACCCTCCCCGTGCTTGGCATTTCAGAGGAAGCCCAGGTGGTAATCAAGGCCGGCGCCGCCAGCGCCGCCCTGACACTGACCGTGAAGGGTGCCCAGAACCCCGGTGACGAGTTCACCGCCCTGGCTACCTACACCACCACCGCCGGTGAGGCCTACGAGATGCGCTCCCGTATTCCCCTTGACTGGCCCCAGTACCTCAAGCTTGAGGTCACCACGGGAGAATCCGCGCTAGACGCCGCCGTAACGGCCAAGCTCCAGATTCAAGTGTAAACACATTTACAAGGTACTAATTACTATGTACCATTTGGAATAATGCGCGCTTGCGCGCGGAACTTTCAAATTGTAAATAGTACATCGCACATAGTAAATCCACGATATGTCCGCCCTCTCCCAAGTCACCACGCAGATGCTCCGCGAGGTTCTCACGGAGTCAGAGGTTGCCTCCATCGCCCGCGTGACCGGGGGAGGGCAGACCGAAGAAGCCTGGCTCAATGCCCGCCTGCTCCAGGCCGCAGACCGGGTGGTGGGCGCGGTGAACGCATGCACGGAGAACCCGTCTATCAAGACGGGCCTGTGCCGCGTTCCCGCGCCCTGTGTGCACACCACCCTGGTGCTGGCCCGGCATGCTGTCATCGCCGCCCTGCCCGGAATGAGTGAAACGCTGGAGGGGTCCTCCCGCGCCTCAGACTACCAGACCGCCGTGCAAGACCTGGCAAGGCTCGCCTCCTGCCAGCTGGCCGTGCACTACGACCTGGAGGACGAGGAAGCGGAGGACCCCGCCGGCTCGTTCATGGTGCTTTCACGCCCCCTGCTTGATTTCTGACCCATGAAGCCTATCGCTGAACAGTTCCTGGACTGGGTGCGCCGCGAGTGCATCAACGCCGGGCTCAACGATTCCGAGGTGTTCGACCAGCGGGACCAGGACCTCTCATGGCTCACCGCCAAAGATCTGGAGAGCAATACCGGCCTGGCATGCATCATCAGCCTCCCCAAGGAACGCCGTACCGGCAACACAGATGCGCCGGATGCCACGGAATACCGCGCTGCGGTGCTAGTGGTACTGCGCACCAACAGACTGCTGGCGGCTGACCGCGGCCCCGCCTACAAGGTGGCACATGACCTGTTCTGCCACTTCATCGGGCGGCAATTCTGGGTGGCGGAAGCTGATGCCCCGCGTGATTCCCGCATCACCGGGAATGTCGTGGCGGATGCCTTCGACCCGGACGCGGACAAAAAGACAGACTTCTTCGCTACATTCGAGCTTTCAATAACCTATATCATCGACAAAGACAATGGCATTATCTAAGATTGACGTATTCCAGCCCCAGAAGTTCGGCATCAACGTGGTGCTGGACATGGTGGAGCAGACCGGCGACATCTACCCGGAGAACACCGACGAGGCGGCCAATCCCCGCACCTGGGAAGATTCCGTATGGAAAGGCAAAATCAACATGGTGAACACCGTGCAGATCACCAAGAACACGGACAACGACGAAACCATGGGATATGACCGCCACACCGGCAACCGCATCACGGAGACCAACACGCGCATCACCGGGCGCACGTACGAGTTCAGCCTCACCCGCACCTGCGTACTGTTCGATGCCATCAACCGCGGCATCCCGAACCCCACAAGCGACGATGCCCTGGCAGCCATGAGCGCGGATTCCGAGAACGGCGTACCCATCTACGCCACGGACAATCCGTACGTCCCCATGGTGCTGCGCGTCCAGCGTTACAGCTCCACCACCCGCCAGCTGCTCTCCACGGAGTACCTGTACTGCAACGTGATGGCCACCGGCGAGGAAAACTACGACGGCAAAATCCTCCAGCCCACCATCACCGCCGAAGTCCAGGCCTCCACCTGGAACCGCGCCTACAACGAAAAGGCATTCACCAAGCAGACGGAAACGCCCGGCGAGTAAAACATTTCACCACGTGTCTTGCTAGGTTCACCCCGCCCTCGAAAGGGGGCGGGGGGTTTCATAACACATTACTATGAATGAAGTATCCAGCAGGTTTCTCTCCCGCGCCACTCGCGGCGTGCGCTTCCTGTGCCGCACCATGGCGGACACACCAGGCCGCCGCTTCCTGTCGAGCGTGATGGCCGCCCACTGCAACGGCAGCGGCCATGTACCAGGATGCGATAAGGCAATCCGCGATGCTTTCCGCCGCCTGAAAAGCCTGAAAGAAAAAGGTCAGGCATCTGGTGAACAACATGAGCTGAAAAGCGTTACCGACAAGACGGTAACAGAAATCCGGCAGCACGGAGGCCCTGATGTTACTGGCTACGTTCATTCATTTTCAGATATGGACCTGCTGCACGCCATCAAGCGGCATCCGGACTTAACAGAAGACGATTTCGCACGGATTCCTGAAATCGTGGATGAATGGGATTCCATAGAATATAAAAACACCGACAAGGGTAAGAGATTAGTATACCAGAAGACGATTCACGGGAAACAGTATACTGTAGTTGAACGTATAGGAACGAAACGCCGACATCATACAAGCCTGCTTATGTTTACCACTCAATATATCAACGGCAAGAAATAAAAATGGATGCGGAGGCAGGGTTTTCACCTGCCGTCCGGTCACGCTGTTCAGGCGTGCCTCCTCCGCATCGCCGCCAAGTTACCAAATCTCACACCACAAGTCAACACAAATCTTCAAAAAAACATGGCAGACAAGGAAATCGTCATCGCCGTAAAGGCTGAAACGCAAGACGCCCAGAAGAGCATCGAGGCGGTTAAACAAGCCGTTGAGGAAGTAAAGAATGAGTCCGATGCCCCATCTACATCGCAGGATACCTTTGCCGACAAGCTGGCAAAGCAGCTTCAAGACGTTATCGATTGGGCAAAAAAGGCCGGCTCAAGCCTTGGCCTCATCACTGAACGCACGGAGGACGTGGCCTCTCAGGTTGACGGACTGCTCGAACGCGTAGAGGCCGCCGGTGACCCAGCCCTGATGGCGCAGTTCGAGGAGCTTTTCAAGGGAAAGGCCGAGGACATTGCCATGCTGGGCGCACGCCTGGCTGACCTGCAAGGTGAACAGAGGTCACTCGCGCAGGAATCGCGCGACATGGCCGAGTCGTTAAAGGCCGGCACTGCAACCACCGAGGAAGCGCAGCAAGCACTGTACGACTATGCGGAGCGCATAAAACTAGTTGTGTCGGAACAGCGTCAAATCAAGGCTCTCACTAAGATTGGCGAGGGCGGCATAGGTGGCGCAGAGTCTATCCTGGAATTGGCAGGAGCGATGGAACAATACAAGGCCGTTGTCGCAGGCGTGTCCACAAGCCAAGGACGCATGACAGAGGAGTTCACCCGCACGGCAAACGCCCTGATGCAGCAGCGTGCCTCACTTGATCAAACAGCCCATGGACACACGGCGATGGCCGTGCAGCTGAACAACCAGATTTCTGCTCAAAACGCTCTTGTGCAACAGGCCTCCGCCGTAGACCAAAAGCTGGCGGCCATAGAAAACCGCCAAGCTGCATTGACAGAAAAGTACAAGTCAGGGAAAATCGGCTCTACTGAATACGCAGACGCTCTGGGCCAGCTGGCCGAGGACGCGGACAGACTAAACGGAACGCTGGCCAGCCTTCAGCAGAAGGGTGCAGCACTAGAGGACCGCAGAGCGCAAGCTGCCGCCCTGGCCGCCGCAAGGATAGAACAGGCCCGGAAGCGCGAGGCAGCCGCAGCAGAAAAGGCCGTCGTGCAGGTGGTAGCTGAGGAAAAGCGCGCTGAGATAGCCGCTGAAAAGGCCGCAAGGCTGGCAGAAAAGAGATCCGCCGCCGAACAGCTCCTTCAGGTGCGGATGAAGTACAGCACTATGGGTGTCCGAGCACTACGTGAGGAGCTAGTCAGGCTAAACGCGGAACGCAAGGCCGCATCTGCCGCCGGTGATACTGCGACGTACGAAAAATTAACCCGCGACATGGGGGCCGCCAGAATGGCCTTGCGAGCGTCCACACAGGCTCGCAACATCGACAAGGCTGCCATGATGGGCCAGGCTGCGGCTGGCATGCAGCTTGCGTCAACCATCAACAGCCTGTCAGATTCAGTATCGTCCGGCTCAACGAATATCGCAGGCATGACAAATCAGGTCATGGCCCTGACAATGGCCATGAAGGCCGGCATGGGGCCCATCGGGTGGGCTATGATGGCATTGCAGCTGGCACAGGTTGCCTTCCAGAAGTTCCTGGACACCAAGACGGAGGATTTTAATCGAAAACTCGAGGAGATTCAAGCACGTACGGAAGCCATGTCTGCCGAGTACAAGCGCCTGGGGGATATAGCCAAGCTTGAAAACACGCTTGATTTGGAAGCGACCTCGAAAGCCCTTGAACGGGTGAAAGAGGCCGGCGAGGAAAAGCTCAAAGCCGCAGAGGAAGCAGCGGCGGCGGATGAGGCAGCCGCATCAAGGCGGGAACAGGCATTAAAGGCCGAGGCGGACCATGAGCACAATATTGCGAAACTCCGAATCTCGACGGAAGTGGCCAGGGGCAACATGAGCAAGGATAAGGCCAAGGCCGCTATGCAGCAGGCGGATGCCGAGCATGAGCGGGTCATGGAAAACCTGCAAATCCAGGCGGCGGAACGCCGGGCACAGGCGGCTGATGTGGCAGCGGCTTTCGCGGGCGAGGCCGCCAAAAATCTGGCTATGCAGCTCGACGGGCTAAAGAAACTGGGCGGCTCATGGCTTGAAGCCAAGTTGCCTGACGAACGGCAGGTGGAGCTTCTTGAAAAGCGGTTGCAAGGTGACCTGACGGATGCCGAAAGGAGCAAGCTGCAACAGGAGCAGGAGAATGTCATGGACATGGTGGGAACCCTGCGCAAGACGATGAGGGCGCTAGGCATGAGCGCCGAGGGTGGGGCCGCCGAGGTGTTGGCCTGGGGCCGCAAGATGCAGGAGCTTGTCAGGAACGGCGACAAGATGCTGAATGCTGCCAGCGAGAAGCAGAGCAGCATGGAGAAGTCCGCCAAGGCCGCAGCAGAAGAAGCTGAGGCAGCGAGGGTCGCGGCACAGAACAAGCATGAGGAGGCCGAGGCAGCGGAGAAGGCGCGCGAGGCAGCGGAGGCCAAGGAGGCGCAGGAAAAGGCGCAGGCCGAATATACCCGGCAGGTAAGCAAGGAGCTTGCCGGCATATCCAAGCGGTACGCCATGACGGGCCGATACCAGGAGGATGATCAGCGAACGGAGAAGGACATCCGGGACTGCGACCGCACTATCCTGGAGGCCAAGGAGCGGGACCTGAAGGCCCTGCTGGCGCGCGCTACGGACGAGGATACGCGCGAGCGTATCAAGGAAGCCCTGGAGGATACGGAAAAGGCACAGCGCGCCCTGGCTGACGTGACGCGCAAGGCTGCCGAGGAAGCAGCCAAGGAGCTGCAAAACAAGAAGGCCCCGGAGTTCCACAGCAAGAACAAGATGGTGGACCGCAACCTGCAGAGCCTGGCCAAGAGTTACGCCCGCTACGCCAAGCAGGCGGAGAAGGCCGCCCGGGCTGGAGACGACAAGGGGGTGCAGAAGGCGCAGGCCCGCATGAAGCAGTACGCCACCCGCATGGGCCGCGCCAGCAAGGAGCAGGACAAGGCGGACAAGATGCTGCGAGAGGACACCGAGCGCGTGGCCATGGTGGCGGAGGAACGCAAGAAGCAGTACCGCCACGTCAAGAAGGCCGGAGAGCGGCAAAAGCGCCAGGCGGACGCACAGGCGCGGCAAGCGAGCCAGCCCGGGCAAGTACCCGCTGCGGACCCGAAAGCGGCGCAGGAGGCCATACAGGGCCAGCAGGCGGCGCTGAACGAGGCAAACACGCAGCTGGGCCAGCTTATCCAGGCGGCAGGGAATGTGGCTGGAGGCGCTGAGAACATAGCCGCCGCGTGCCGCGAGGCCATCAAGGCCATGAACGCCCGGCAGAAGAACCTGGAGAAGGAGCTTGAACTGATACGGAAGGAGGTGAACGCATGATTATCCAGAGCAACGAGTTCCGCTCCATCCCCGGCCTGCGGTCAGCGGTGCTGAACGAATCCACGGACGGCATCAGCGAGCTTTCCCTGGAGTACGAGGCGGACGCGCCGGGCATACCGGGGTACATGGACATCATCACCATCATGCACCGCGGGCGCGTGCTGTTCCATGGCAAGGCAACCACCGGCAGCGCATCCAACCGGGCGGGGGATGTTACGCGCCTTGTCACCGTGTCCGACTTCCGCTGGCTGATGGACCACCAGACCCTTGGAACCCAGCTTGCCCTGCTGAAGATAGACGGTAAGGCGCAGCGCGACCTGCTGGGCGCTGCCAACGCCGCCGGGCAAAGCCTGGCCGCCGCGTATGATTCAGTCATGATAAACGCTCCCGGCTGGGCGTGCGATGCCGACGGAAACCCGCGAGAGGACGTTATCCTTGGCATTGACACGCAACACAAGGGCGAGGATGATGCAGGCACAGTATTCCGCAACCCGCTGGCCGTGTCTCAGTTCTTCCTGCTCCAGCGCATGCAGCGCGCCAACCCTGGCATGCTCTACAAGCCCAATTTCACAACAGGCAAGCTGGAGGTGTGGCGCGTACCCGGATGCCCCTCCTGCACGCTGCATACGCTGGAGCAGCACATCACGGATATCAGCGGCATAACGCCTAATTACGATTCCATGTGCCCCGGTGTGGCCGTGGTTGTGCAATGGGAAGAAACCGTCGGGATACCCGGTGTGGTGAAACATACCTATTCCAAGGTGCTGGCCTACCCGGAGGGATTGGATATAGCGGCCGTCGGCGTGCGCGTATTCACCGCCACCGCGCCGGACGAACGTGGCGCAGACCGCCAGGCAGCCTATATCATGAAGCAACTACGGGCGTGGTACGATGGGACCAACCGCCTGCAATGCTCCGGCACGGTCTCGCTCAAGATGCAGGATGTGGTGGTATCGCCGCTTGCAATGCAGCTTGATATCGCCGGGCCTGGTGCCATCGATACCATGAACAGCCCAGTCACCGGCGTGGAGTGGGATTTCATGGCGCAGAACGTGACGCTTAACCTGGGCGTTTCCATACGCGAGCCGCGCATCAGCACAATTCCCTTCCCCGAGTACGAGGGCAGCGACACCACCACTACCGGGAGCGGCGGAAGCGGTTCCTGGCCGTCAAGGTCCGGCGAATCGGATAGCAGTTCCTCGGAAAGCGCATCCTCCAGCGGTTCGGGCTCCGGCTACATACCCAGCTCCGTATCCTCCACCACCTTGGATCCCACCAGAACGGGCAGCGGCTCCGGCGGCTCTGGCTCGGAGCCAGGCCCGCAGCCGCCCAGCACCACCGGCGGAACAGGAACGCAGCCTACCAGCACCACCGGCGGCACGGGCACGGGCTGCCATTGCAAGCGATACGAGTTCGACCCCGAATGGTTCCTGGTAACAGAGACCGAAGACGTGGTATCCGTGAGCGTGAACCCAGCCAAGCTGTCCGCCACAGTGGATGAGATGCTGGCCGGGATTTCCGTTGATGTGCAGGTGGAAGGCCTGTCCGAAGTGACCGCCTTCGGCCAGCTCAAGGCCAGCCTGAACGGCAACACCGCCCAGGGGCTTGATTCAACCATCCACTACTAAAACCCGCGCCCGCAGGGCGCGCATTATTCCAAATCGTAAATAGTAATTAGTACCTAGTAAATCCAGCAATGCCCACCGCCCGCGTATCACTGAAAGAATCGCCCGTGCGCGCCATCATCGCCGCCCGCATAACCTCCGCCCTGGACCGCATGGCGGGCCCCGTGCCGCACGACAACCATGATGCCGTTTGGAGGCCATCCAGGTGGGATGTTGACGCGGAGCGGACAATTCGCCACACCATGGCCACCACCGCGGAAATCACCCGAACCCGCTCCGGCCTGGCGCTCCGCCTCACCTACACCGTCAACAACGTGGAATCATGACCAGGCAAGCCTACCTCCGCCCCCAGGGGTACGCCGTACTACCCCACGCGCCTTCACCGGCTCCGCCATCATCGGCTGCGGTATGGCCGCAGCCCCTTGCCCTCCCGCGCGGCACTCGGCGCATCATCATCCTTTCCAACGTCACGCGCGGCTTCAGCGTGCAGGACATACCGCTTCAGCCCGGCGACCTGTGCATCCACATCAACCACGCACGCCACCGCGCCGCCGCCATGGCCGTGCAAGGCACCCGCCACGCCCTGCTGGTGCGCCACGGCAAGGGCGACGACCCGCTTGGCTTCCACTGGTACGGCCCGGATTCATACGATGGCTTCTGCCGCGTGATTCATGTGGACGACACCCAGCTCTGCGCCCCCCTGCCATGGTACGCCGAATTCAAGGCTCGCGGCGGAGCATCCCCCACCACCGGCTTCATCGCGGCCAACCTGTGCCGCGCCCTGTATCCTGATGTCCCCCTGGTGCTGGCCGGGTTCGACCCCGGCACCCCGCACGGCACGCCCCTGTGGTCCGGCCACACCTGGGAGCTGGAGCGCACCTGGTACGCAGAAAAGCAATTCACCCTTATAATCCCACAAAACAATGGCTAAGTTCCGAATCAAATATACCCGCGTCCGCTGGTGCGGCGCTGAAATCGTAAGCCCGGGCATGCACCAGTACTTCCCGGAGGCCGAGAACGTGTGGTCCACAGAGCGCAGCTACAACACGGAGACTGTGCCGCTTGTGGGCCGCAGCGTGGCCATGCTGGACAACTCCGGCAACCTGTCCGGCAACCGTGAAATCACGGTGCTGGTGGACTACGAAAGCCCGGAAGAGGCCATTGCGGACGCGATGCGCCGCCGTGCATTCTGCGACGAGCACCAGCGCGGCACGCTGCGCGAGGAGACGGGCAGCCGCGTCCAGGAGAGCGCCGCCGGCCTCCAGGGGTTCACCGCCACGCTGTCGATACCATTCAACGGCGCGCGCATGGAGTACACCTACTCCTTCGCCCTGGGAGCTCTTCCCTCCTACTTCGACCCCGACCGCCCGGATACAGACACGCCGCTGCACCCGTTCCCGGTTGCCCCCGAACCGACAAGAAACGCTTCAATAAGCGTGATGATTATCCCGCAAGGAGGCACAATACCACCTGAGTTTGCCATACATGCGGATGGCGAAACTGTAGTCGAATCAGTCTGGAACCAACCGCTGACCTATGACAACATATCTGAATGGATTGATTTCCTGAATTCTGGCGAGCCGGGCAGCCTCATGGGCGTAGCCCGCGCCTCCCTGGATGCCGAACTCATGACGCTGGAGGCGATAGGCGACTGGGCAGGGGCGCGCGGGAACCGGCTCACGCTGGAAACCTACGCGCCATCTCCCTGGGGGGATATTCCAGACCCTCACTTCTCCGGCGGCGAGGGGTAAATAGCCCAGTACTCGGCCGCCGTCTCCTCCGTGGCGGCGGCCCTGTAGTGGACGAACAGGGTATCAGACCCCACGCTGTGGCCCATCAGCCCCTTCAGCTTCGCCTCGTCATGATACGCTGCCAGCCAGTACGAGGCGAAGCTGTGGCGCGCCATATCCGGCTGCCGTGACGTAACCCCGGCAGCCGCCTTCACGGCGCGGATATCGCCCTCAAAGGCCCGCTTGGCCGGGCATATCCTGTCCGCATCCGCACCCCGCCCCACAGCATCAAGCCAGGCCGCCAGGCACGGGTGAATCGCGATATTGCGCGCCTGTCGCGTCTTGGCCACCTCATCCTTAACATGGATATAACCCTCGCGAACATCGGCCCAGCGCAGCTTCAGCACCTCATGCGGGCGAACACCCGCAAACAGCATGATTGCCAGCCCCGCCCGTGACTCCGGCCTGATGGCCGCCAGCATAGCCCGCGCCTGCCCGGGCGTATAGATAGCTATGGGGCGCTTTGCCACCTTTACCGCCTCCAACCGCTCAAACGGCGAGCTTTCCAGGTACCCGCGCCGCACGGCATAGTTGAAAGCCGGGCGCAGGTTGCTGATAATACTCTTTCGTGAGCCCGGTGTCCATCCGGCCAGCCATGTCTCCAGCCGGGCCGGAGTGACATCGGCCAGCTGGCATCCGTCAAACTCCGCCAGCATGCGCTTGGAATCCAGCGCCCAGTTCCGGCGTGACAGCTCACCCCAATGCTCCCACTTCGTCTCCCGGTACTGTTCCAGGAACCGCCGGACAGGCAACCCTGCGGCTGGCAGCGTGAGGTGGGTGACGGCCCGGCGGGCCACCTCGGCCAGCGGCAGCTTGATGCCCGCCTTATCCAGTACCCGCCGGGCCTCCGTGGCATCAGCCACCAGTTCATCAGGCGGGGCCTCATCAGTATCTCCGGCGGCGGCGTTCAGGTACGCAGCGCGGGCGGCCACGGCCTCCGCCTTTGTGCGGAAGTACCGCCGGCTCCCCTTGCGGTTCCCAGCCACCTTGGCGGGAATCCATATACACCAGTATTCCCACTTCCCGACCTGCGCTTTCCTGATTCTGTATTCTGGACGCTTCATAGTACGATTTTGCGCGTTTTATTAGCGGTTAATTATCGGTTAAAAATTGCCCAACGCGCGCAAGGCTCATTTTACGCGCTAACGCCCGCAAGGGCAAGGAAAAAGTGAAAAGGCCCGCAAACGGCTGATTTTCAGCTATTTGCGGGCCTTTTAGCGGACAGGGAGGGATTCGAACCCTCGGTACGCTTTTGGCGCACACACGATTTCCAATCGTGCTCATTCGACCTCTCTGACACCTGTCCAGTGCTTTCAGAAGCGGCACCCACGGGGTGCGGACACAGTTTAGCGTATCCTGCGCCTAATTGCAAGCTTTATTTTTAGGAAAAGTGAATTTTTTGCAAAATTGTGGGGTACGGGGGCGGGAATTGTGCTTGCGGCCGGGGGCGGAAAGGGATAAAATGGCGGGCATGAAGCATGAAAGTCCGCCGCGCGCATGGGTAGATGTGGATTTGGAAGCCATCGCCCATAACCTAGATATAGTCCGCCAGGCCCTGCCTGATACGGCACTGATGCCCGTGATCAAGGCCGGGGCATACGGCCACGGGCTGGAGCCGGTGGCCCGCCGGCTGGATACGGACGGTATCTCCTTCTTCGGCGTGGCCAATGCGGGCGAGGCCCGCCGCCTGAGCCGCGCCGGCGTGCGCACCAAGCCCTTTATCCTGGGCCCCACCATCCCGGACGAACGGGAGGAGGTGGTACTGAACAACTGGGGCTGCACCGTCTCCACCGTGGAGGAGGCAGAGCATTTCCAGAGCCTGGCCGCCCTGTATGACAAGACGGTGCTGCTGCACGTGGCGGTGGATACCGGCATGGGGAGAGAGGGGTTCCTGCCCGCGCAGCTGGGGGAGATTGCCCCCAGGCTGAAAGCCCTGCCAAACGTGATGGTGGACGGCGTGATGTCCCATTTCCCCGCGGCAGACGAGGACGTGCCCTACACCCAGCAGGAAATAGCCCTGTTCACGGATTGCGTGCAGCTGCTGCAGCAGCATTTCCGCCTGCGCTACCGCCACATAGCCGCCAGCGCCGGTGAGCTGGGGTATGAGGTGCCCGTGGCAAACCTGGCCCGCCCCGGCCTGCTGCTGTACGGCGTGGCCCCCATGGCCTCCATATATGACGGCGTGCTGCGCCCCACCCTGGAGCTGCACTCACGCATCTCCCTGGTGCGTGAGCTGCCCGCCGGCCACGGCGTGGCATACGGCCGCACCTTCATCACCCCCCGCCCCACCCGCGTGGCCACCATCGGCATCGGCTATGCAGACGGCTGGAACCGCCACCTCTCCGGCCACGGCGCCCGCCTCTTCATCAACGGCTGCTACTGCCCCATGCTCGGCCGCGTGACCATGGACCAGATCATGGCAGACGTGACAGATGTGCCCGGTGTCTCCCCCGGTGACGAGGTAGAACTCATCGGCCCCCACATTCCCGCCACAGAGGTGGCGGAGCGCGCCCAAACCATCGTGTGGGAGATATTCACCGGCCTGGGGCCGCGCCTGCCCCGCTTCTATTAAGCCCCTCCCTGCCCCGCCCATGCGGCGCATTTATGTGCGGCCATGCATTACTTATGCATTGCCAAGCCGCGCACGGCATGCTACCATGGGCGGGTATGAAATTCCTGCTTCCCGCCGCCGTTGTCCTCCTCCTGGGCTCCGCCACCCTGTGGGCAGAGCCGAAAGCCATGGACACCCCGCCCGCCGCCCCGCGCTACACCCTGCCCAAGCCCGTGCGCGCCACCGCCGCCGCCCCGGATTCCGCCGCAGGGAAAACGCTCCGCTTCACCTACCCCAAGGGCGCCGGCATCCGCTGCCGCGACTGCTACCCCAGTGGGGAAAAGCAGCCCTGGCCCGCCTGGGGCCCCCTGGCCGCCGCCACAGAAGGCAATTTCACCTTCGATGACCGCAACTCCTGCTCCAGGACAACAGGGGAAGGCACAAGGGAGGTGTTCCGCTCCACCATCACCTACCAAAAGCTCTCCAAGGGAGAAGCCCAGGTAACCGTGCAGACAGACAGCCCGTACACCCGCTGCACCACCATCTACCGCCTCGTCTTCACCTCCCCCACCTCCGGCACCGCATCCGCACGCGTCATGGACATGGCCAGCGAGACGGAAATGACCCACTTCCACTTCACCCTGGACTAATATCCCCCACCACACACCATGAAAACACGCCTCATCCTCGCCGCGCTCGCCACCGCCGCCGCTGCCATGGCGGATTCCCCCAGGTTCTACGACAGCACAGGCTCCTACCAGGGCAGCTCCACCACCTCTGGAAACACCACCCGGTACTATGACCGCACAGGCTCCTTCCAGGGCTCCGCACAGCGCTCAGGGAACACCATCCGCTATTACGACAAGTCCGGCTCCTTCCAAGGCTCTGCCACGGAAAGCGGCGGCACCACCCGCTACTATGACCGCACAGGCTCCTTCCAAGGCAGCTCCACCACCTCCGGAAACTCCACACGCTACTATGACAAGTCCGGCTCCTTCCAGGGTTCCTCCTCAAATTCCGGCGGCTCCACCCGCTATTACGACAAGACCGGCTCCTTCAAGGGCTCCAAATCCAAGTAAAATTCAACTTTTTTCAACTTTTTGCAAAAATTAGCTTGCAATCCAACCAAAAATCCGCTAAACTGTCGTCGCAACGCATTCCGTTGAAGATGGTGACCATAGTTCAGCGGTAGAGCCCCGGATTGTGGTTCCGGTTGTCGTGGGTTCGAATCCCACTGGTCACCCTCGCATGGCCCCCGAACTTAGGTTCGGGGGCCTTTTCACTTATCTCCCTAAGCGCTGGATTATCAATGGTTACGCAAACAGAAGAGTACAAGC
>JAUNQN010000067.1 GCA_030536145.1 Akkermansia sp. | reverse complement strand
CCTAATCCCTAATCCCTAATCCAAATTGCCCCCTAGGGTCATTTCTCCACCGTAAACTCCACAATCCGCTCCACAACCTGCCGGGCGGCGGCGGGGTCACGGTCCTCCAGGGCGCGGATGAGGGAAACGTGGAGCTGCAGGGCGGCGGGATCATACTGGCGCTCTGCCAGGGCGGTAGTGAACTGGCGGGAAAGGTAGGCCGCTATCACGCGGTACAGGCGGCTCAGCAGGGGATTGTGCGCCGCATCCGCCACCGCGGCGTGAAAGGCCAGGTCATCCTCTATGCCGTGGCCCGCGCGGGCGCAGCAGGTGCCCCAGGCGGCGCGGATGCGCTCCAGGTCCTCAGGCGTGCGGTTGCGGGCCGCCAGCTCCACCACGGCCTGCTCTATGGCCAGGCGGGCCTGCAGCACGCTCTCCGGCTCCACATACTGCAGGCTGTGGTCCAGCGCGGCATCCAGGCGGTCCACGGCGGTCACATAGGTGCCGTCCCCCGGGCGCGCCACCAGCATACCGGCGTGGATAAGGCCCTGCACGGCCTCCCGCAGGGTGTTGTGCCCCACATGGAAAAGCTGCATCAGCTCCGGCTCTGCGGGAATACGCTCCCCCACCCGCCAGCTCCCGCTGCGGATAAGCTGCTCCATGTCCTCCCGCACGCGGCGGGAGAGCGAGGTACGCGCTGGGCGGCGCACAGGCTGGGGGTCCGGCGGCACGGCAGGCTTACTCTATCACGCTCCACAGGCGGCCGTTGCGCGCCTTGATCAGGCGGATATCCAGGTCAAACGCCCGGCGCAGGTTCTCCTCCGTCAGCACCGCCTCACGCGCGCCATGGGCCACTATGTTGCCCTCCTTCAAAATCATGCCGCGGGAAAACTCCGGCAGGATATCCTCTATGCGCTGGGTAATGAAAATAATCGTCAGCTCCGGGCGCAGCGCCGCCAGCTCCGCAATCGTCTTCAGCAGGAACTCCCGCCCCGCTATGTCCAGGAACACGCTGGGCTCGTCCAGTATCATCAAGTCCGGGCGCGTCATCAGCGCGCGGGCTATCAGCACCTTCACCTGCTCGCCGGAGCTCATGGCCACCACCTTGCGGTCCATCAGGTGCGTGGCGCGCAGGGATTCCATCAGCGCCGCGGCGCGCTCCTCCTCCCCCGCAGTGGGGGTGCGGAACAGGCCAATGGTGGCATCCGGGCCGGAGAGCACCATCTCCCGCCCCGTCCACTCGCGGTCGCCCAGCCACTGGTGCATCAGCGGGCTCACCCAGGCAATGCGCTTGCGCAGCTCCTGCAGGTTCACCGTGCCGAACCGGTGGCCCAGCACCTCCACCCGCGCGCCGTACAGCGGCCAGGCATAGCCCATCATCATGCGCACCAGCGTGGTCTTGCCCGCGCCGTTGGCACCCAGGATAAAGCAGCGCTCACCCTGCTCCACGCGCCAGTCTATGCCGTGCAGGATTTCCCTGCCGGAAAGGTAGACCCGCGCGCCCTCTATATTCACTACATCAGCCATGGCCCGTATACTTGCAGGTACAGGGCGGCGGGGCGCACGCACAGGCGCGGCCCCGCCGCAGGGGGTGCCGCCCGGGAAAGCCCCGGGCAGCTCACAGGATTACTTGCGCTCAAACAGGGAGCGGATCTTCTTGCCCACAATCTCCACCGGGTGCTCGGCCAGGGCCTCGCGCTTGGCGGTCAGGTTCGGGGCGCCCTTGGCGGCCTCCTCCAGCCACACGCGGGCAAACTCCCCGCTCTCGATGCGCTTCAGGGATTCCTTCATCTTCTCCTTCACCTCCGGCCCCAGGATCTGCGGGCCGTTGTAGTACTCGCCGAACTCGGCCGTGTTGGAGATAACGCCGTTCATGCGCTGGATACCGCCGTTGTAAATCAGGTCCACAATCAGCTTGGCCTCGTGCACGCACTCGAAATAGGCCATCTCATGCGGATAGCCGGCCTCGATCAGCGTCTCGAAACCATACTTCATCAGGTCCACCAGGCCGCCGCACAGCACATTCTGCTCACCGAACAGGTCCTCGTACGTCTCCTGTGCCATCGTACACTCCAGCACGCCGCCGCGGGTCAGGCCCTCCGCCTTCGCCATCGCCAGCGCCGTGGACTTCGCATTGCCCGTGGGGTTCTGGAACACCGCAATCAGGCCGGGGCAGCCAAAGCCTTCCTCGAACACGCGGCGAACCTCCGTGCCCGGGCCCTTCGGCGCCACCATAATCACATCCACATCTGCCGGCGGCTCAATCGTCTTGAACACATAGGCAAAACCGTGGGAGCAGCACAGCGTCTTGCCGGCGCACAGGTGCGGGGCAATCTGCGTCTTGTACACCTCACCGTGGTGCTCGTCCGGCAGCAGCAGGTGGATCACATCCGCCTTCTGCGCGGCCTCCGCCACCGTCATCACCTCGAATCCGTCCTGCACCGCGGCATCCCAGCTCTTGCCCGGGCGTATGCCGATTATCACGTGCACGCCGCTGTCACGCATGCAGAGCGCCTGGGCGCGCCCCTGTGCTCCATAGCCGATCACGGCCACCGTCTTGCCGTTCAGAACGCTCACATCGGCGTCCTTGTCATGAAGAATATCCATGTTAGAAAATGTGGTTATAGGTTAAACATCCCATGTTTGGATGCATCCCCCCCACTATACCACCCCCGCGCCCGAATTCAAGGGGCAATGGGGCGTTATGACACAACATTGCCACCATGGCTCCCAGGCACGCACGTGGCTTCTCTTTTCTATTACCCCACCCCGCTGTAGGCGCGGCGTACCGGGCGGGCTTGTCCCGCCCGGCCACCATCTCCGCGCCGTAAGGCGCACGCTTCCTAGTCGCCTCAGCGACGACACCATTATTGAGCCCACGGCGGCCTGTCTCGGCGTAGCTATAGCGCAGACGGAAAGCCGTGGGATTGTCCACGGTGGAACTGCCCTACCGGGAACCCCGCTGCGCGGGGTGGTTCCCTGCATCATCGCACTACCAACCCGTGAACCCCGCCGAACGGCGGGTGTGGTGCCGCACCAACAGTTGCATTTCCCCCGGAACGACAAAGAAAAGTCTTGTTCTTCCTCCCCCTCTCTGTTACCCTGCATTCCGTGATGAACGCCCGTTCCTGTCTTTCCCGTTTTTCTCCTGTCGGCGTGGTCTCGTTGGCATTGCTGCCGCTTGCGGTGTGGGTGTGCGCGCGTTTTTGGTGGTTTCCCACAGCGAATCTCGGCGAGTATGAGGGCGGCGATTTGGAGTTTTTCTGCCGTCAGATGCCCCCTTTGCTGACGGTGACGGCGGCACTCTTCACCTTCTTCATGCTGCCGCCTTGGCGTGCGCGGCAGCGCGGGGCGGGGACGTGGGCTCGTCGCGCCGTCGCTTTTGCGTTCGCAGCTCTCGGGGCCTTTGCAGCAGAGTTGTTGACCTGCTGCTGCACGGCGGGGTACGACGGATGGATAGAACCCGTGCTGGCCCTTTCCCTACTCGGTGCTTTGATGAGTTTGCTCACCGCCCTTCTCCTGTCTCTGCGTGCCGACGTTTCCTGCCGCCGCCGTCACTAAACCTCACCCCAAAAGTAAAGAGTTGCGCTCCGTTGGCTTCGGTCGGCGGGGCGTTTCTCTGTACCAGCTCCGTGGCCGCAGGAAGCCCGTAGAACGCGTTGCCGAACCTCCCCGCTACCCTATCCGTCTCGGCTCCCCCGCGCCGTTGTAGGGGCAGGAGACGCAAACAGCCCCTATCAAGATAGACAGGAGCCGCGTGCTGAATGCTAAGTGTGCCATATTGTGGCCGTTTGATATTTAGACGAAACTCTATACCGCTTAGGACAATGAGTTGCAACAGCCTTTGAACATAGCTAAAAATCAAGAAAAGCGAGTTCTAAAATCATTTTCATAACATCGGAAACTGTTGTATTACAACGTTGTAATCCATTACAAAAAAAAATCCGCGCCGCGTTGTGTATCAAACACTTACGCGGCGCGGACCAACTTACTACCTATGAAACTCGATACTTCCTTTCTCGGGGCTGGCCGGCGCTCTCTCCTTCACCGCCACCCGGAAGAACCGATATAGGGTAGACACCATCCGCAGGAAAACGTTCAATTTTTTTTGAAAAAAATTGCCCCCTCACCGCCTCTCACCCCTGCCCAAATGAAAATAAGGGCACCCACACCACCCCAAACGCAGGATCCCGCCCAATCATCCTGTTCCCCGCGCCAGAGGCGCGCATTATTCCAAATGGTACCTCGTACCTCCCGAAAATGTTTCCGGGGGAGAGGCGTGAAACTGCGAATAACGCGCTCCCCCGGGTTGGCGGGCGGGGCCATACGGCCCGCACCCGCCAAATCTTCCTATTTCCGGCGGCGCAGCCGCCTGCCTTTCCACTTCGTACTTCTCACCTCGTACATCTTACTTCTGCCTGCGGCGGCGGGCGCACAGCGCCGCCAGCGCCAGCAGGCTCAGCGTGCTCGTCGTCGGTTCCGGGGCCTTGAAGATGTACACCGTACCCACATTGCCACCCGCGCCGGTACCGGCTCCGGTGTAGCAGATGTAGTAGTCGTCCTCCTGCAGGTTCGCAAAGTACTTGGAAGCCTCGATGTTCGTGTCGGAGTCCAGAGCAAAGCTTGCCCCATCGATACTCGTAGAACCAAGGAAGAACTCGCTCACGTGGTAGGCCAGCTCGTACTTCTCACCCCACTGCATGGCCAGCAGCGCGCCACGGTCCGCATCTGAGAGGAAGGCGCCGGAGCGCAGCGTCAGCGTGTTGCCCAGCATATCCAGACCGCCCACATAGTCCTGCTTCGTGGTACCGGGGTAGTCCCTACTGGCTTGCGTGTGCAGCGTATCGCGTACATCCAGCACGGACGCCGCATTGAGCGTCAGGTTGGAATCCAGCGCAGCTCCCTTGTTTGCCTTCATGGTGCCGTGCACGTCTGCCATACCCACGTTGGAGCGGTTCGCGGCAATAGCCTCGTTGGCATCCGTGCGGATCTTCAGCGTGTTCAGGACATCGGCAGTACTCGTGCCCAGCGTCAGGTCCTCGATGTACAGGCTGCTGTTGTTCAGGAACTCCAGGATACCCTCCTTCACGTCGATATCGGCATCAAACGTGGAGGAATCTCCCTTGAACACCTGCTTGCCTGCACCCTCCTTCACAATGTTGACGTTCTTGTCAAACCCGGCGGAAGAGTTGTACACCGTAGCGGCCGTATCCGTGCTCTTGCCGGTCAGCTGCAGCGTACGGCTCTTGTCGTCGGATTGGCAGGTGGCGGTGTATTCCTCACCCACAGTGCCGGAGAAGACGGTAATCGTGT
>JAUNQN010000044.1 GCA_030536145.1 Akkermansia sp. | reverse complement strand
ATACCTACCTATAGTGACAGGTTATACATGCGCACTGGGGAATTCAAGGCACCATACGCAGACACCAAGCCTTTTTCAACCAATCCGGTTAATTTCTTGCTAACGGTCTGCTGGGAAACCTTCGCCACCCGGGTCAGGTCTCGGCTTTTCACGTCCCTGTGCCCAGACAAGTAGATGACGATGCTTTTTTCGATATCATCCAGTCCTGCCCATACATCGGCACCGATTCGCTTTTCTGCGATGTCATGCATACGGAGCTTGCGGGAGTAGATATTGTTCTTGAGAGTCAGCCTGAAGCCGGACGGGGTCTCCTCCAACACCGGGTGTTCCAGGAAAGCATCCTGCATATCCGTGTAAATACGGGGCATACCCTCGTTCAGTTCCCTGACCCATTTCATCTCGGTGAGCACACGGGCAATCACCGGGTTCCTGGAACGGCGCATCTTGCATATGTTGTCGATGGTGACGGGATAAGGGAGCCTGCCGGGGCTCTCTATCTCCAGACGGTCGTTGAACATGGAAACGCGGATATGCTCTCCTAAGCATGAGTATTCCCGGTGGGCCACCGCATTCACAATCCCTTCCACCCAGGCAAACTCCGGGTACTCCGGCACCGTTTCAAACAGCGCCGTGGGTTCCAGAGAGGTGAAATCACGCAATTGGGTGGAAACAAAAGCCTTACTACGCTCCAAAAGCCTTGGCAAGGGCTCGTCAAAGCTCACATCCTTGATTACGTTGTAGGCCGTGCCGCCAGCCTTCTCCGCGCCCTCATACCGCACAAAGCGGAGGCGGCAGTGCGGATAGAACTGCCTGACGTTCAGCCCGAACAGCAGCACGGCGGCATGGGTCAGGCGGGGCTTGCCGTCCTCGTCGCGCATCATGCCGCGGGAACGCAAGAGCTGTTCCGTATCCACCCCGGGAGAACCAATGCACTGCTTATACCTGGCCAGGAGGGAATCATCCAGATCCGCCAAGGTGGCATAGGGATTGCACTCGCTCTCATAGCTGCGCACGGAGCGGCTGTACTCGAAATCCCGCAGGGCCTCCCCTTTCAGCTCCTTGGTGCGGTCTCCCCGTCGCACAAATACGGACTCGTTGCCGGTTCTGGTCACGCGGTCCCGGTGCATCTCCACATGCAGCAGGAGAATACTGTCCGGCTGCCCGGCGGCATTGGTCACCTCCACGTATTCTTCACTGACATTCGGGCGGGGACGGCAGCAATCCTACTGGGCAGACAACAGGTCGTTGATATGCTGCGCATCCACGCAGGAAATGCCTTCCAGCCTGCGAGACTTGTCACTGACGCCGATGGCCACTGTACCGCCCTTGGTATTGGCAAAGGCCACCAGCAGCTCGGCCAGGTCGGCGGGGCGAATCCGCGCCGACTTCACGTCAAAGATCTCCCCTTCCGGCTCATGCACCAGAAAATCTGCATCTATTTCCCGCTTCATATAGACAGGCCACCCATGGGCTCGTGCCATCATATAAGCGCGGCGCGGGGCTGTCAAGCTCCAAAGCGCGCATGGGCGCGGCGTACCGGCGGCAACGCGCGCACACCGGCAGAGAGAATTGACGGATTTTTGCCTTGCGGTGGCGGGGCGGTTGCGGTAATATGGGTGCCTACCGAATTTTCCACCCGCCAGTATGAAAACGCTCATTATCGCACGGCACGGCAACACCTTCCGCAAGGGGGAGACCCCTACACGCGTGGGCTCCCGAACAGATTTGGAACTAGTGGAGGAGGAGCGCGGGCGCGGTATAGGCCTGTACCTCAAGAAACTGGGGCTGGTGCCCACGCGTATCCTGGCGGCCCCGCTCAAGCGCACCATGCGCACGGCGGAGCTGGCGGCGGAGGAGCTGGGCAACCCCTGCCCCGTGCAGCCGGATGCCCGCTTCATCGAGGTGGACTACGGCCCCGACGAGAACAAGACGGAGGACGAGGTGATGACCCGCCTGGGCACGGTGGAGGCCGCGCGCCAGGGTGTGGATGCCGCCACGCTCACCGCAGGACAGCTGCTGGAGCTGGGGGAGAAGGCCATTGCCCTGTGGAATGCAGAGGCCACCGTGCCGGACAGCTGGAAGGTGGATGTGGAACGCATACGCGCCAACTGGGCGGAGCTGGCCGCAGAGGTGCAGGAGGGGGAGACCCTGCTCTGCGTCTCCAGCAACGGCACCATCCGCTTTGCCCCGCATATCACCGGTGACTACGCCGGGTTCTGCGCGGCGCATGATATCAAGGTTCCCACCGGCGGCGTGTGCATCTTCACCGCCGGGGAAGACGGCGCCTGGACCTGCACGGAGTGGGGCACCAAGGCCTTCAAGAAAATCTAACCCAATCAAAGACAATATCATGGAAATCAAGAAAATCACCCCCGCGTGGGTCACGGAATTCAAGGAGTTTGCCCTGAAGGGCAACGTGATGGACATGGCTGTCGGTGTCATCATCGGCGGTGCCTTCGGCAAGATTGTCACCTCCCTGGTGCAGGATATCATCATGCCCGCCTTTGTGCTGATTACCCCGGCCGGCAAGCTGGACAAGCTGGCCTGGCACGGCATCAAGTACGGCAATTTCTGCCAGACCATCGTGGATTTCCTCATCATCGCCCTCTCCATCTTCTTCGCCATCCGCATCCTGTGCAAGCTGCGCGCCAAGACCAAGGGCGAGGAAGAGGCCAAGGCCGAGGAGAAGCCCGCAGAGCCCGCCCCCACGCCGGAGGACATCCAGCTGCTGCGCGAAATCCGCGACGCGCTGCGCTCCAAGTGACGCGCCCCACAGACTAGCCCATGGGTTCATTCCTTATAGACGGCAAGGAGCACCTGCCCGAGCGGCCGGCTTTCTTCATGCCGAACCGCATGCCCTGCCTGCAGGCACTCCAGGAGCTGGAGCGCCTGCTGGGCGGTCCCAAGCGCGTGTTCTGGCTGGTGGAGGAAAGCCACCTGCCGGGGGAGGAAATCATGGGCTACCTGCGCACCAGCGGCGCCGCCGGCTACATGACCGGCATGGGGCGTGAGAGCGGCACCATGCTGGTGGAGCGCATACGCGACACCCTGGGCACCGGCCGCCACGTGGTGCTGATCACCGGCCCGCGGGAGACTGGCAACGGCGCCACCATCTGCGACCTCTCCGGCCGCCTGCTCTCCCACCTGGACGGCTGCTCCCTGACCATCACCCCCATTTATGTGGGGCTGTTCAACCACGGCATGACCAATGCCGTGACCAACAGCGCGCCGTGCGACACCATCCGCATGCGCCTGCTGCCGCAGGTGAATATCACGGGTATCCAGAGTGCCCGCATCATGGAGAGCTGGCTGGACTGCGCGGCAGACATGTTTGCGGAGCTTTCCGTGCCGGGGGACGTATCCCTGCCGCGCATGCTGCTGGAGAGCATGCAGGAGCACCCGGCCGCCCAAATCATCGACGGCGTGGACGACAGCACGCTGAATTTCAAGAACCTGCTCTCCATCTGCCTGATGTTTGCGCGCCGGCTGCGCAGCCGCATCACGCACAAGCGCCTGGGCATCATCCTGCCGCCGGGCAAGCGCGCCGTGATAGCCAACATCTCCTGCATGCTGGCCGGCATCTCCCCGGTGAACATCAACTACACCGCCCCGGCGGAGCTGGTGCAGCAAATGCTGCAGCACGCCCGCGTGACCCGCTTTATCACGGATACGCGCTTCGTGAGCAAGCAGCGTGATTTCCAATGGCCGCCCACGCGCGACCTGCTCTACATCGACGAAATCATGGAGGAGCTGGGCAGCGGACGCCGCAAGTTCTGGAGCCTGGTGGTGCGCTATATCAAGACGGAACACCTGCTGCGCTACCTGAAACTGCCGCAGAAGAAGGCGGACGACGAGGTGGCCCTGGTGTTCAGCAGCAGCACCACCGGCGGGCCGAAGGCCATACCGCTCACCCACCGCATGGTCATTGCCAACCTCATGGGCATCCAGAGCCGCATGTGCCTGGAGCCCGGTTCCGCCATCCTGGCGGCAGCCCCGCTGTTCAGCAGCTCCGGCTTTATCCCCGGCCTGCTCATGCCCCTGCTGTACGGGTATAACATGGTGACCTACCCGGAGGCGGACGTGGGCCAGCGCCTGCGTGACCTGGTGAAGCAGCATGCCGTCTCCTCCGTCATAGCCCCCACCCCCGTCATCCGCGCCTTTGTGACCGATACGGAGGACGAGCCGCTGGAATCCCTGAAATACTTTGTGGCGGCAGGCGGCGCCATACCGCCCGGCCTGGCAGAGGCCGTGCAGACACGCCTGCACACCGCGCTGGAGGGTGCCTACACGCTCTCCGAGGCCGGTTCCCTGGTCTCACTCTCCCTGCACAACGAGCCGACCACCCACGCCAACACCCGCACGCGCGCGCCCTACCTGCGCGGCGTGAACAGCGGCCGCCCCATGCCCGGTATCGCCATCAGCATCAGCGACCCGCGCCAGCCGAACCGCCGCCTGCCCCTGAACACCCCCGGCCTGGTATGGGTGAAGGGTGCCGCGCTCACCACCCGCTACCAGGACAACGAGGCCGCCACCATCGACAACATCCGCAATGGGTGGCTGCGCACCGGGGACATAGGCCTGGTGGATGCAGACGGCTGCCTGCACATCTTCGGCACCAGGGAGCGCTATGCCATGGTGCGCGGGGAGTTTGTGCCGCATGAGGCGGTGGAGAACATGCTGGCGGAGGGCTACGGCGTGGCCCGGCCCACCGACGGCACGCGCCGCCTGGCCGTGGTGACCATGATGGACCAGGACGCACGGGACCACCTGGTGGTGCTCTCCACGCTGGAGGAGCACCGCAAGCCCGTGGATATCAAGCTGCTGCAGTACGCCGTGCGGAACGAGGGGTACTCCATCAACTGGTGCCCGGAGCTGATTATCCCCGTGCAGGAGATACCCCTGCTGCCCAACGGCCGCATAGACTACGCGCAGTGCTGCGCCATGGCTCGCGCCGCCCTAGAGCAGATGGAATAGTTTTCAAACAACAACAACATAACACACATGAGTACCAAGAGCATACTGATGGCCATGGCCCTGGGCCTGGCCGGCCTGGCCCCGCTTTCCGCACAGGACAGCGCAGCCCCCATGTCCCCCACGCCCGTGGCTGCAGAGCACCCCGCCTGCGCCTGGGAGCAGTACCCCCGCTGGTCCAAGTTCACCACGGACCAGCTGGTGAAGGATATCCGCTTCGGCCTGGAAACCGCCAAGAAGAACATTGCCGCCATCTGCGCCGTCACCCCGGAGCAGGCCACCTTCGACAACGTATTCGGCGCCTACGCCGCCATGAGCGACGACCTGAACTACGCCGACAGCATGCTGGCCACCCTGGCCTCCAACATGGACTCCCCGGAAATCCGCCAGGCCCAGGAATCACTCATCCCGGAGCTGAGCGAATTCAGCGCCTCACTCATTGCCAACACGCAGCTCTGGCAGGTTGTCAAGTCCGCCGCCGCCCAGCCCTGGGTAAAGCAGCTCTCCCCCGCCAGGCAGCGCTACGTGCAGCAGGTGGTGGATTCCTTCCGCGAGGGCGGCGCAGACCTCTCCCCGGAGCAGAAGAAGCACCTGGCGCAGATCAACGAGCGCCTCAGCATGCTCTCCCTGGAATTCGGCAAGCGCGTGCTGGACTCCACCAACGCCTGGCAGCACGTGGTGACGGACAAGGCCCAGCTGGACGGCATGAGCGATGCCTGGCTGGAGAAGGCCGCCCACGCCGCCCAGGAGAAGGGATTCGGCACGCCGGAGAACCCGCAGTGGCTCATCACCATGGATATCGACAGCGTCTTCGAGGTGCTGCGCAACTGCACCGTGCCCGCCACCCGCAAGCTCTGCTGGGAGGGCCGCCAGACCGTGGGTGCCGGCAAGTATGACACCGCCGACGTGGTGGCGGAGGTAATGCAGCTGCGCAAGGAATGTGCGGAGCTGCTGGGATTCAAGACCTACGCGGACATGACCACCGCCCACCGCATGGTGGGCAGCGGCGACAACGCCCTGAAGTTCGTGGACGGCATGGCCGCCAAGGTGCTCCCCTCCTTCCATGAGGAATGTGAACAGCTCAAGGCCTACCAGGAGAAGAAGACCGGGGAGAAGGTGGACAAGATGAACCCCTGGGACACCAGCTTCTACGCCTACCAGATGAAGAAGGAGATGTACGACTTCGACCCGGACTCCCTGCGCCCCTACTTTGAGGCGGAGTCTGTGCGCAAGGGCATGTTCGGCATCGCCGCCAAGCTGTACGGCATCAACTTCACGGAGGTTCCCACCGTGTGCCTGAAGCCCGGCGAGGAGCTGCCCGCCGGCAAGGCGGAGGTGTGGCACCCGGAGGTGCGCCTCTTCGAGGTGCGCGACAACGCCACCGGCCGCCACCTGGGCTCCTTCTACATGGACCTCTACCCCCGCCCCAGCAAGCGCGCCGGCGCCTGGGTCAGCCCCATGGCCTTCGGAGAGTCCGGCAAGGACGGCCAGCCCCGCCGCCCGCACCTGGCCACCCTCTGCGGCAACCTGACCGCCGCCACCAAGACCAAGCCCGCCCTGTACTCCCACTATGACGTGGAGACCATCTTCCACGAGTTCGGCCACATGCTGCACAACATGCTCTCCGATACGGAACTGGTGGCACACGCAGGCTCCTGCGTGGCGTGGGACTTTGTGGAGCTGCCCAGCCAGCTGAATGAGAACTGGACCTGGGAGCCCGCCGCCCTGGCCACCTATGCAAAGCACTACCAGACCGGGGAAACCATTCCCGCAGAACTGGTGCAGAAGCTCAACAACGGCCGCTTCTTCATGCCCGCCACGGATGAGATGGCCCAGCTCCGCGTGGCCAAGCTGGACCTGGAGATGCACACCAAGTACGACCAGCTCTTCAAGGGCAAGGACCTGGATGCCGCCTCCCTGGAGCTGCTCAAGCCCTGGAGCATGGAGACCACCGTACCCTCCCGCTCCATCATGCGCAACCTCACCCACTGCCTCTGCGGCGGTTATGCCGCCGGGTACTACTCCTACAAGTGGGCAGAGGTGCTGGCGGCGGATGCCTTCTCCCGCTTTGAGAAGGAGGGCGTGCTCAACCCCGCCACCGGCCGCGCCTACCGAGAGTCCGTCCTGAAGCAGGGCGACAGCAAGCCCGCCGCAGACGTGTTCCGCGATTTCATGGGCCGGGACCCCAACCCGGACGCCCTGCTGAAGAAGGAAGGCCTGCTCAAGTAAGCCTTCCGGCAAGAAACAGTCAGCGTGCGCCCCGCGCGCAAGAACCAGGGAACATGCCCGGTGCCACGGCCCGGGCATGTTCTGCGCCTATGCAGCACTTGGAGCTTGCGGCGGCACGGCACCCCGTGTATACTCTGGCGCATGTTCACACACAAACTGGCACCGCTGGCCTGCGCGCTGGCATGGGTGGCCCCGGCCATGGGGGCAGATTGGCTCACGGATATGGATGCGGCCAGGCAAAAGGCCGCCGCAGAGAACAAGGCCATCCTGGCCAGCTTTACCGGCAGCGACTGGTGCGGCGCCTGCAAGCGCCTGCACAGGGACGTGCTGGGCACCCCGGAGTTTGCGGAATATGCCAAGGACAAGTTTGTGCTGCTGGAGGTGGACTGCCCCCACGGCAACAAGATGAGCGAGGAGCAGAAGAAAAAGAACAACGCCCTGGCACGCTCCTACCGCGTGGACGGCTTTCCCACCGTGCTGGTGCTTACCCCGCAGGGGGATGTGGCCGGCGGTTTCCTGGGCGGCGGCATGAAGCGGGCCGACGTGCAGAAGGCGCTGGACGAGGGGCTGGCCATGCTGGACGAGGCGGCCGCCATCAAGCACAAGCAGGGCCCGGAGCGCCTGGAGGCCCTGGCAGCCTTCTTCTCCAAGCTGCCGCAGGATATCCGCGGCTGCTCCGTGGGCATGGAGGATGAGATTATCTCCCTGGACAAGGAGGACAAGCGCGGCTTTGCCCGCCGCCGCGCCGTGGCCGTGCAGCGGGCGGATATTGCCACCCGCCTGAACTGCGTGCGCCACAGCAACCCGGAGGAGCTGCTGGCCGTGGCGCTGGAGTATGAGGCCCAGGCCCTGCCGGAAAACCGCCCCGCCATCATCCAGCTCAAGCTTTCCGGCCTGGCCATGATGGCCGATTCCCTGGAGGACCTGGCCGCGGCCGAGAAAACACTGCTGAAAGACCTGGAAACGCTGAAAGGATACCCGGAGTACGAGACGGTGGAGGAAAGCATCCGCCATGCGTTCAAGGACCCGGAGCGCCTGCTCAAGGAAGTGCGCGCCATCCGCGCCCACCGCGCCTCCGTGGAAAAGATGAAGGCGGAATCCAAGCCCCCCGCAGGCCAATAACCCGCGCGGGGCGGCTCAATTCATCAGGGAGTCTATTTTCACCTCCGACTTGGGCCAGATGCCTATCTCCACCATAAAGGACTCCCAGGCCAGCAGCACCTGCTCAAACACGGTGGGGTTCACCTCAAAGTGGGTAAGCGTGTGGTCCCCGGCGGGGCAGAGCACGCACTCCGCTATGTTGCCCAGGGATTCCCAGCGGTTGCAGAACCAGCGGCGCATCTCATAGTCCAGCAGGGGGTCCAGCATGCCGTGGGCGCAGAACAGCGCGGGCAGCTCACGGCGCAGCAGGGCGCTGGGGTTCACGGATTCCGGGTCTTTCACCTCACCCGGCACGTTCAGGATACGCGCCTCCGGCGCATCCGTATCCACTATACCGCGGAAAATAGCCACGCAGGCGGGCTGCAGCGGGGGTATGTCCCGCTTGTTGAACTCCCACCAGCGCTTCTTGTACAGCAGGGGCTGCATGGCGGCGTTCAGGGCCATCAGCGCGCCGGCATCCGTGCCGGCCAGGGTTATGCTGCCCTGGTCTATGCCCAGGTTCTTGGCATTGTGGTGTACCCATTTCCACACGTCCAGGCCGTCGTTGATGATATCCCCGGCCTTCACGTCGTACTTGGCGCGGGTGCGGTACTCCGGAATCAGGCACACGATGCCGCGGTCGCACAGGTGGATGGCCCAGGAGATGAACTCCGTGGTGTACTCCAGCGCCCACATGCCGCCGTAGAAGAACACCACGGCGGGCGCGGCGCTCTCCGGCGTGTGCTCGTCCGGCGCAATCATCAGGCAGCGCAGCTCCGTGCCGTCGATGAAGCGTTTCCACACAAAGGAGGGCGCTTCCTCCAGCACCTGCTGGATGAAATCCACCTCCTCCGGGTTCTCTGCATTCTCTGGCGGCATAATAACGGCGCCTATTATGTATTTTTCTTGCCATAAAGGCAAGCCTGTTGTAGCCTAGAGACAGCCATGAGAGCAAATTTTCTTGCAGTAGGAACCGTAGCTGCGGCATTGGGCGCCGCAGCCCAGCAGCCTGTACCCGCCACCCCGGGCACCCAGCCCGCCCGCCAGGGCATTGCCCTGCCCGCGCAGGCAGCCCACGCACCCGCCTACGTGGTGCCCAACCAGAACAAGGCGCGCGAGATCGCGGAGACGGCGTACAACACCTGGCGCATCGCCATGATACGCGGCAATGAGCAGGCCTGGCTCAGCAGCACCACCGCCGCCCGCCAGAACAAGGTGCGCAACATGATTGTCTCTGAGCGCAAGCAGTTCCCGCAGGACTTCTTCCGCAACCAGCCCCCGCCCCCCCAGCTGGAGCATTTCACCTATGTGGGCTCCATTGCCGGCTGCGGCAACAGGACCATGGCCTGCACTTACGTGGGCAAGCTGCAGCTGGGCAGCAACCAGGCATCCGAGAACGCCATGGTGATTGAGCTGGTGTTCGAGGGCGGCAAGTGGAAGCTGGACCAGACCCGCTTCTTCAACCTGGCCCAGCTGCCGGACGTGAAGAAGCGCCTGCACGCCCGTGACATCAGCGTGCTGCAGGAGCAGGACGGTTTCCACCCGTATGACAAGCTGCCCGCCATCCCCCCGCGCTGCGGCACACCCCAGCTCATCGGCAAGGTGTTCGTGGATGCCCCCGGCCGTGAAATCGAGATGCGCATCAACGGCGTCTCCCTGCACGAGTTCTACGACGAGCGCCGCGCCGACACCATCGGCGGCGGCCTGCGCCGCGGCCAGAACACCATCTCCTACACCATCAAGGACAACCCCGGCATGGAGCACCCCACCCTGGGCATCGGCCTCTTTGTCATGCCGGAGACCCCCGGCAACGAGCCCATCTGCGTGTTCGACCACATCATCGACTCCAAGGAAGCGGCCAAGGGCGGCACCTTCACCTTCCAGGTGAAGAACGAGCAGATAGCCGCCATGAACCCCAAGTACCAAGGCACCAAGCCGGAGCCCTTCCACGTGGTGCCGCTCAAGCCCAAGCCCGCCGCACCCGCCAAGAAGTAGGACCGCCAGCCATGCAAGAATATCCCCATAACCTGCCCGCCCCCACCACCGCAGGAGAGGCAGCGGAACTCGTCCTGAACGTCTTCGCGTACCCTGGCGGTGTCAGCGCGCGCATACGCACGGAAAGCGCGGAGGCGCTGAATGCCGCAGCCGCCCTGCTGGCACCTGCCGCAGAATCCGGTGATGCCGTGGCGCAGTATGCGCTGGCTGTCTGCTACAGTGAGGGATTCGGCCTGCCGGAGGACAGCCTGGAGCAGGTATACCACTGGTCAAGGAAAGCGTTTGACGGCGGTGTGAAGGCAGCGGGCGCTCTGCTGGGCACAGCCGACGAGACGGAGGAGGCAGAGCGTTTTGACTGCGCAACAGCCGCCCTAGGGGAGGACCCGGTAAAGGCGCATACCATGCTGGCTTTCCTGCACCTCACAAGTGACACGGGGGACCCCGCCCGGGCCCGCGCCCACCTGCAAGCCGTCATAGATATGGGCGCTGCCCATGCTATCGTGCCGCTGCTGGATTTCTATTGCGCGGATGACGGGGGAGAGGTGGATCCGGATTTGTACCTGGGCTGCCTGGAGACCGCCGCAGAGCAGTATTCTGCGGATGCCATGGTGACCCTGGCAGACTGCTACTCCACGGGCTATTACGTGGAGGCGGACGATGAGCTGGCGGAGCATTGGTATGCTGCGGCGGCGGAGCAGTACGGCATAGAGGCCGCGCTGGGCAAGCCCGGTTCCATGTACGGGCTGGGCCGCCTGCTGTTGGATGGCAACGGCGTGGAGGCGGACCGAGAGGCGGCGCTGGACTATTTCCGCCGCGCCGCCGATGCCGGCTGCGAGGACGCCCGCGAGGCGCTGGAAAACTTGTAAGGCCGGCGTACCGCAAAGGCTGAAACCGGGCCGCGCACCCCGCCGGGGTGGGCGGCCTGCCTGTCTACCTGGCCTCTGTCACGCCAATGCGGTCCAGCAGGTTGAGCTGCTGCATGAGCTGCTCTGCGGAAATGCGGCCGCGGAGCAGGTCCCGGTAGGCGGTGATGATTTCCCTGGCCTTGTCCGGGGATTCCTCCAGCAGCTCAATACGGAAGCGGGAGAGGCCGCAGCGGCGCATGCCGTGCAGGTAGCGGGCGGCGGATTGCGCCTGGCCGTTGAACAGGGTGTTGCGGCAGCCCTCGTCGCTGTGCAGGTAGTGCATGGCGTGGGTGCGGTCCATCACGCGCACGCGGTGGTGGTCACAGGGCTGGCCACAGTCCTTGAAACTGTGGCCGCGCGAGAGGAAGGTGCAGAACACGCAGTGCTCCGTGTGGAACATGGGCATGTGCTGGTGCAGGGTAAGCTCCAGGCAGGGGCCGCAGCCGCAGGAGAGCAGGTCCGCCAGCTGCTGCGCGTTCAGGTCATAGGAAACGGTGGAGAACTGCATGCCGAACTCCCGCCACAGCTGCACGGAAGCGGGGTTGGCGGTGTTCAGGGAGAAATCCCCCGCCACGGGGATACCCTTTCCGCGGAAGAAGAGCGCGGCGCCCAGGTTGCGCACCAACACGCCGTGCGGCTGCGCGGCGGTGATGTACTTGAAAAAGCCGCCCTCATGCGGTTTCATGATGCGCAGGGTGGCAATCCAGAACTCCGTATCCGGGAACGCGGCGCGCAGCTCCTGCACGGTATCCGGGAGCTGTTTCAGGTCCTTGAAATCCAGGTAGATGCGGCGCACGCCGCACTCTGCGGCCACGCGGGCCTGGGCGGCATTCCGGCAGAGCACGGAGAGCTGCCGGGCGGTTTCCGCGGCGTCCGCCTCACGCATGGGCGGGAAATCCGCGGCCCAGGGGGCGGGCGGCAGGGGCGCGGCGGGCTCCTGCCGCGGCACGCGCTCCACCAGCTCACGGCGCATGCGGTTCAGCTCAGATACGGGGAGCATGAGCCCGGCGGGCAGGTCAAAGCTGCACCGGCCCAGCGTGAAATCCGTGCCGCCCAGGCGGCTGAACTGCGCGGTCACGCCCTCCGGCGTGAGCGGGCGCCTTTCCGCCGGCTGCAGGGGCATGGCGCTGGCCACGGTCACGCCGCGGCAGGTGGCGGTGAGCGGCGCCCCCGCCCTGCCGCAAAAGCGGATATCCAGCGCGGTGGAGCCGGCACCGGCGGCGTTCTTGGCAAAATTGCACCAGGTGGCGTGCAGAGCCTTGTCCAGCGCGGGGTCTGCGGTTTTCCAGAGCAGGTTCCCGCGGCGTATGCGCTGCCAGTCTATGCGGCTGCCCTTGCCGTGGAAATACAGGCGCGCGCCCTCCGCCTTCCAAATGCGGCCTCCCTGCTCCTCGTTGCGGTCCTCCCCGGCATCGATGACAAAGCCGTCTCCGGGGGCCACGGGCAGCGCGGGCGGGCCCTCCAGCTCCACCCAGCCCGTTCCCCAGCAGACAATGCGGCCCGCCAGGGCGCCGCGTTTCTTGCCAAAGCGGCCGTGGGTGAGCAGCGGGTGGTCCGTGCCGTCCAGCCAGCCGGTGGAGAACCCGCGTGAGAACGCCATCTGCAGGGCGTACAGGTCTGCGGCGCGCTGCTTGCGGGGCATGCCGCGCTGCTCCAGGGCGGCATCCAGCGCGCGGCGGTAGGCGCGCGTGGCGGCGGCCACGTACTCCGGGCTCTTCAGGCGCCCCTCCACCTTGAAACTGTGCACGCCCGCATCCAGCATCTGCGGAATGCGGTCCAGGGCGCAAAGGTCCTGGGGGGAGAAGATGTAGCGGCGCTCACCCAGGTCGCGCATGCGGCCGTCCACCTCCAGGCGGTAGGGCATGCGGCAGGCCTGGGCGCACTCGCCGCGGTTGGCGCTGCGCTGGCCCAGGCTCTCGCTCGTCAGGCACTGGCCGGAGTACGCCACGCAGAGCGCCCCGTGGCAGAACACCTCAATGGGCTTTGCGGTGGCCTTGGCACAGGCCTCTATCTCCCGCAGGGAAAGCTCCCGCGCCAGCACTATCTGCTGCGGGTCGAACATCTCGTCCACCAGCCGCACCGCCTCCGGGCTGGAGAGGGTCATCTGCGTGGAAAGGTGCAGCTCCAGGTGGCGTATGTTCCCGGCGCGGCGCTGCTCCGCCACATAGGCGGCCAGGCCCATATCCTGCACAATCACGCCGTCCACGCGCGCATCCTCCAGCGCGCGGATATAGGCGGCGGCCTCCTCCATCTCCGCGGTGAAGATGAGTACGTTCATGGTCACGTACCCGCGCACGCCGTGCGCGTGCAGGAACGGCATGAGCACGGGCAGGTCCGCGCGCGTAAAGTTGTCTGCCCGCATGCGGGCGTTGAACTGGTCCAGGCCAAAGTACACGGCATCTGCGCCGTTGGCCACGGCGGCGCGCACGCAGTCCCAGTTTCCGGCGGGGGAGAGAAGTTCAGGCTTGGTCATGGGAGAAGCGGGGAAAGGATGTCCTGGAGTTCAGCGAGGGAGGAGACGCGGGAGAGCTGCGGCCGCAGGGCCTTGGTGCCGGGTATGCCCTTGGCATAGGCCAGCAGGCGGGAGCGCATGGCGCGCATGGTGGGCAGCTCGTCCCCGTAGTGGCGGCTTTCCACCGCCAGGCGCGCGTGCCGCAGCATAAAGGAGATACGCTCCCCCGCAGACGGCGGCGCCGGCACCGCCCCGGTGGCCAGGTAGGCCTTTGCCTGGCGGAATATCCACGGGGCAACCATGGCCGCACGGCCTATGGCCACCCCCGCCACGGCGGTGGTCTCCTTCACGCGGCGTATGTCCTCCGGGGTGGTGATGTCTCCGTTGCCGATAACGGGGATGCGCGCGCTGCGGGCGCAGGCGTCGATGACACCCCAATCCGCGCGGCCGCTGTACTGCTGGGAGCGGGTGCGGCCGTGGATGGTGACGGCGGAGATGCCCGCATCCTCCAAGCGCTGCACGGCCTCCTGCGCGCAGATGTGCTCAGCATCCCAGCCGATGCGTATCTTGGCGGTCACGGGGCAGTCCTTCTCCAGCTCCCGCACCATAGCCCCGGCAATGCGCTGGAGCAGCGGCAGGTCCTTCAGCAGGGATGACCCGCCGTTCTTGCCCACCACCTTGGGCACGGGGCAGCCGGAGTTGATATCCATGAAATCCGGCCGCATGGCATCATAGATGATACGCGCGGCGGCCGCCATGTGCTCCGGCACGGAGCCGAAAAGCTGGATGCCCAGCGGGCGGTGCGGCTCCAGGAACTCCACATAGCGCCGGTTGCGCTGCCAGGCCTGCAGCACGCCCTCCGATGACACGAACTCCGTCACCATCACGTCCGCCCCCTCCTCCTTGCACAGCGTGCGGAAGACGGGGTCCGTAACCCCGGCCATGGGAGCCAGGCAGAGAGGGAAGGAGGAGAACATGGGGATTTTGGATTTAAGATTGAGGAATTAGGATTTTAGATTTTGGATTTGGTGAGTTGCCCGCAGGGGTGATGACGCAAGCCTGGATACTTCTCACTTCGTACATCTCACTTCACCTGTAGGTGGCGCAGCGGTTCAGCCAGCCGGGCAGCCAGCGGCGCTCTCCGCGGTCTGCGGGGGCGTTGTTCACGCGGCGGGTGAGCACGGCGGCGGCGGCACGGGAGAACTCCGCCGTGGCGGCGCGGCCCTGCGGGTTGCCCTTCATCTCCTCCAGCACCTGGAGCAGGCCCCAGCCCTGGTTGTTGTAGCGCTCCGTGGCCTTCACGCCCTCGCCCTTGAAATTCACATAGTCCACCAGGCAGTACATGCCCTGGGTGGTGGCGGCCAGCGCATTGTAGTGCGCGGCCACCGCCTGCGGGTTGCTGCTCATGCGCGCCATGGTGGCGGCGGCGGCGCGGGAGCGCGCCATGATAAAGCGGGTCTGCAGCTCCACATGCTGCGCCAGCCACTGGCGCATCTGGCCGGCGCGGCCGCTCTTGTCCGCCAGGAATGCCGCCTTGTCCGCCCAGGGGGCGGGGCCATCGAACATAGCGGGCACCTGCACGCCGCTGCGGCGGGCGTATGCCACAAACTTGGGGAAACTCTCGTCAAACCGCTCCTGCACCCCCGCAGGATACCAGATAAAGTGGCCGATGCCCAGGGAGGGAAAAGCCTCCCCCGCGTTCCAGGATACCAGCCCCTGCACGCTGCCGGCGCACTCGTTCGCCCAAATGCGCTTGCCCAGCCCGGCCACATCCACCTGCGCGGATTGGGTGGCGGCGGGGCGGTTCACGGGCTGCACGGCAGGCTGGGCCAGGCATGATGCCAGCGCCAGCGCGCCCAGGGGAAGGTACATGTAGGTCTTCATGCCGTACAGTCTATACTACCCCGCAGGAAAAGCAAGGCGAATATGCGCGCGTCACCCCTTCTGCACCACCGTGCGCACCGGGAACGCAAAGCCGATGTCCGCGGCGTTGAACGCCTCGTACAGCTCCTTGGCAAACCTGTACCGCGTGCCGTAGTAGTCCGTACCCTGGCACCAGGCGCAGATTTGGATGCTCACGCAGCTGTCGTCGAACCCGACGAAGCGCAGCACCGGCGCCGGGCTGTCCAGCAGGTAGGGCGCCGCCTCCACCACGCCGAACGCCACCGCCTGCAGCTTGTCCAGGTCCGTGCCGTATTCCACGCCCACGGTAATACTGCAGCGGCGCATGCCCGCCTGGCTCTCGTTGCTCATGGGGGTCTTGATGATTGTCTCGCACGGCACGCGCAGCAGGGAGTTGTCCGGCTGGCGGATGGTCACGGAAAGCATGTTGATGGCCTCCACCGTACCCTCGAACCCGCCCACGTGGATATAGTCCCCGGGCTTGATGGAGCGCTCGCTCATGATAAAGATACCGCTGATGAGGTTGCTGAGCGTGGTTTGCGCCGCAAAGCCGATGGCCACGCCCGCCACCCCCGCCGCACCCAGGATGCTCACGATATCCACCCCCACGGCATGCAGCGCCTGCACGCCCGCCAGGCTGCATATCAGCAGGGAGATTCCCTTCTGCAGGATATTCGCCGGCAGCGGCGGCAGCTTGGAAAGCAGCGGGTGCACCACCCGTTTCACCAGGCGGCTCACCACCCACCCCGCCGCCAGGATCAGGGTGAAGGCCACCCACCCCGTCTGCAAATGGACCCATACCGTTTCCCAAGTCATGCACGCAATATAGCACAATCCACCCCCCGGCTCAAGCAAATGCCGCGCCGCCACGCGCGCATCGTCAACTCACCATATGCGCCCGGCTCCGCCGAGGCCATTCGGGCAACTGGGCAGAATGCGGCCACAGGCCGCACGGCAAGGAGGGTCTACCGTTCAGTCCTCGTACGCCAGCTCCTTCAGCCAGCCGTCCTTGGGCACCTCCGTATTCGGGAAAATGCGGCGCGCGTAATCCAGGTAGGAACGCGGATTCGGCAGCGACGGGCTGAAATGCGTCAACCACAGCTCCTTCACCCCCCCGGCATCCACCGCCAGCTGCGCCGCCTCCGCAAACAGCATGTGGCGGTTCTCCAGCGCCTTCAGCTGCATGTCCACGTCGCCGTACATGCCCTCGCAAATAAACAGGTCGGAATCCTTTGCCGCTGCGGAAATAGCCGGCACAGGGCGCGTATCCGTACAATAGGTAATCTTGAGCCCCCGGCGCGGCGGCCCCATCACCATATCCGGCGTATAGGTCGTGCCGTCCTGCTCCACCGTCTCCCCCTTCTGCAGGCGGCTCCACAGGCGCAGCGGTATCTTGCGCTCCTTTGCCGCCACCGGGTCAAACTTGCCGGAGCGCTGCAGCGTAAAGCTGTAGCCGTAGCATATCACCCCGTGCAGCACCTTGAACGCGCTGATCGTGCAATCCAGGAACTGTATCGTCTCCTGCGGCTTGGATATCTCCGTCACCACTATCGGGAACGGCAGGTTCGGCGCTATCGTGCGCATGGCGTTCACCACGCGCTCCGTCCCTGCGGGGCCAATAATCCGCAGCTCCTCCGTGCGCCCCATGTTCCCCATCGTCAGCAGCAGGCCCGGCATCCCGCTCACATGGTCCGCATGCAGGTGCGTCAGCAGCAGGATATCCACCGGCTTCAGGCTTATCCCTGCCTCCTGCGCCGCTATCTGCGTCCCCTCCCCGCAATCTATCAGCACGGCATGCCCCTGGTAGCGCACCACCAGTGATGTCAGCCAGCGGTTCGTCAGCGGCAGGGTTCCTCCGGTTCCTAAGAGACACGCATCTAGCATAGCGCGGAAAGTTTCGCACAGCGCCCCGCTCCTTGTCAAGCACCAACCCAGCACCCTGCCCCCGCTGCCGCAGTTTTCTGCGCCATCCTCCCCCTTCCCCGTACTTTCCCCTTGACTTTCACCCCGTTTCCCTGTTTAATGGGCCCACACACCTCCCATCCCATGCCGGCTTGGCGGAATTGGTAGACGCGCTCGACTCAAAATCGAGTTCGAAAGAGTGTGGGTTCGAGTCCCACAGCCGGTAGCGAGAGAAGCGCAAAGGGTCTGGAAGCCGTTCAGCGGCGATTTCATAAGGCATTGAAAAAAGGGCACTCTTGACAAGGCTCAAAAGGGCGTTGTATAGTCGGGTCTGCCGCAAGTTCACGGGTTGATACACGGTTTAGTACACAGGCGTGATACACAGGCTGGGCACAGATAAAGCACTCCTGACAAACCGCTTGTGGAACGATGGGCAACCGCTCGCGGCACCCCTGAACAGGGGTTGAACCTAGACACATAATCAAGACATGGCAGGAATATACAAGCGCGGAGGTGTGTGGTACGCACAATTCCGCATAAATGGCCGGATTATCCGGCAGAGTACGGGAGTTCCCATAAAAGGGCAGCAGGGCGTGAGCGCCAGGCAGGCGAGAAAGCTGGCACGCCAGGCGGCGGATCTTGCGGAGCAGCAGGCCAAGGGAGAGTGCGTGCTATCCGTCGCACTGGATGCACTCCGCACGGCGGCACGGGCGCAGGGTGTGGGCGGGGTGCCGACGGTCCGGGAGTACCTGGCCACCATCAGGGAGCGCAAGCAAGACCGTTCCCAGAGGAACCGCGAGCGCGCGCACCGCCTTTTCCTCGACTTCCTCGGCAAGGATGCCGATATGCGGCTTGACCTGCTGACCCGGCAGCATTGCCGGAAGTTCATCCGCAGCCTTGCGGAGGGCGGCAAGATTGCGGTAACTACGGCAGGCCGGCACAAGGCTATTATTTCCGCCGCCTTGCGCCAGGCAGTGTTGGAGGACGACTATCTGCTGAAGAACCCGATGGAGGGCTTGAACGTGCGGGAAATCTACACGGCCACAGCGGGAGCCGCCGCAGCAGCCCAAACCATGCGCCGGGAACCCTTTTCCCCGGATGAGATGCGCCGCTTGATGAACGAAGCCCCCGCGCCCTGGTGTGATATGGTGGCCGTTTCCTGGTACTGCGCAGGATTGCGCTTGTCTGACGTGGCCCTGATGCAGTGGGATGCCGTGGACCTGGCCGCCGGGGAGGTACACCTGGCAGCGGAGGTGAAGACCCGGCAGGAGAGGGTTATCCCGATCTGCCTTGCATTCCGCACCCGCCTGGAGGAGATGCGCGCCCGCCATGATGCGGGGGTGGATAGTGCAAGCCCATACCTGTTCCCCGCCGTGGCGGCGCAGTATGAGGTGAACAAGGCGGCCTCCATATCCACCCGCTTCACGTCCCTATTGCGCGCCATGGGGATTGTGCAAGACGCGATAGGGGAGGCCAAGCAGGGGAAGTGCCACCGCATGTACTGGCTGTCATCTGCGGCATGAGCCGGGCCGCCTACCGCCGCCCGGATGGGGTCTTTGTGCTCCCCATCACCGCCCTGCGGAACTAGGAAGCGCAGTCTTGTCACACAAGGCTATGCCCTGCCAATGTGCTGATTTCTCCGAATGATGCGCGAATGTGCCCAGACACCACTCACCATTGGCGCGGGTGTATTCAGCCCCATCGGTAATGCGGTGATGTAGTTGAACCACCCCGCCGCAGGCGGGGTTGCCCTCTCTCGCCTGCATAGCGGGTCACCACCATAGCTTGCGCTATGGCCCAATTAGTTTGGCGTGGTAATATAGGGGCGTTCAAGGTACAATACCTTGGCCGGCATGGGAGCCCCGATAGGCCATTGGGGCTCCCACGGCCCGGAGTCATCCCCGTCTGTGGGCTAGCGCTAAAGTTAAGAACGCGCGTTTGTCAGTCAGGATGCTCCGCGCCACCGCCGAAGCGGGCCGACAGGTATCACTCGGATGATTGATTGGACTCCCCTCGCGGGTCGTCCGTAATTGAGCAGGAGTATACATATCACAAACCAATGGCCTTTACAATCCATATTATGAGCTACGAATACCCGGAACGCTTCTTTGACGACAATTTCGGCGGGCTTTCCAGGGAAATCGGCCTGGGTCACAAGTATAGTTACAAGGAGCTGCCGGATATGCTGGAGTTTGCCGAAGGCGTGGCAGGAGAGCACACCATCCGCATGAGGCAACTGATTGGCGAAGACGGCCTGCCCGTGAAGGGGAGCGAGAAGCGCAGCATCTACTTCACCCGCGGCAACACGGCGGTGGGGGTGTTCACGGACGACCCCGCGTTCAACGTGCTGCCCCTGGCGAGGGAGATAGACAAGCTGCTGGTGGAGGGCATGCGCAAGGCCGGGGAACCGCTCACCAGGGAGCAGGACTACCTGAAGGAGGACAAGGGGAAGAAGCAGAAATGAACGGCTGAAGCAACCGCAGCCTCCCGAACCCGGGCAGGGGCCGTTTGACCCCTGCCTTTTTTGCGCCCTCCCCCCCCGGGGCAAGCCATGCCCGCGCGCACAGGCGCGCGAATGAAAAAGGTGAAAAACACTGCTGCCACAATGCGTGCTTGATTTTTGGGCGGATATTTGCCATGCTCCCACGGAAATACCGTACACCTACATGTTAGAGACACTGCACAACCTGATTCACACCCCGGCATTCTACTTCTGCACGGGAATCCTGCTGATTGCGCTGTTCTTCTGGTACCTTGCCGCGGAGAACGACAAGGTGAAGCGCAACGCCGGCACCTTCTTCATCGTGGGCCTGACCGCCTTCTCGCTCATCTCCCTGTTCCTGAACGGCATGCACTACGGCATCGACATCAAGGGCGGCGTGGAGCTCACGCTGGAGGTGCAGCCCAAGATGGGCGACTTTGGCGAGATGGTCCCCCCCACGGAGGAGGACATGCAGGCGGCCTGCAATATCCTGGACGAGCGCCTGAACGCCACCGGCACCAGCGAGGTGCAGATCCTGCACTCCGGCACCAAGATTCTCATCCAGATACCGCAGCAGGACGAGGACCCCGACAAGAACAAGGAGAAACTGGACACTATGGTGAAAATGCTCACCAAGATGGCCAAGCTGGAGCTGCTGACCGTCTACCGTGAGCAGGACAGCGTGCTGTCAGACCCGGAGGTGCAGGAGAGCATCTCCCAGTACGAGGAGCGCATGGAGGCCTACAACAAGCTGGGCGACGAGGAGAAGAAGACCGCCCGCAAGCCGGCCCTGCCCCGCATTCCGGCCAAGCTGGGCCTGAACGACTACATGATCCTGCCCGGCCCGGTGACGAACGACGAGACCGGCGAGC
>JAUNQN010000010.1:52747-72350 GCA_030536145.1 Akkermansia sp. | reverse complement strand
TCCCGTTTTTTTTGCCCCCCTGGTGGGCTGGGGTGCGCGCGTGGGGGCAAGCGGCGGGGGGGGGGGCCGGCCAAACCGGCCCGGCCCCCGCCGCAGCCAGCCCAAGGGCCAGGCAAAGGTTAAGGAATGCGTGTTTCATGCCCACACCATATCCAAACGGCAGCTCCCTGTCAACACGCAATGCACCAAGCGAGCCAACTTTTTACAGGTCAATTCCTTACAGACACGATTTCCTGCAAGAAAGCTGCACCGCGCTGTAGAATTCGCCATCCTCCCTCCGTTAGGGGCGTTTCCCCGCTCTCCCGCGCGGGCGAGTGCAGAATATGGCCTTGAACAGTCAGCATGTATCGTGTATAATCCCGGCCATATGGCACGCCGACGTCCCAAAGGGGTATACGCCCCCGATAGCGAGAAAAAACGCAGCTGGTATTCCCGCCGCTGGGTGTTGTACACCCTGGGGGGCTTGGGCGGCACCGCCCTGCTGGGTGCGCTGGCCTATTTCCAGGTCCTCTCCTACCTGCAGGGAGACAGCTTCCGCCAGAGCCTGGGCGAGCAGCTGGCAGACACCATGCATGCCGACACCGTGCGACTGGACGACTCCCTGAGCTTCAACGGCCAGCGCGTGCATGAGCGCGGCCTGCAGGTGCTGGACATGGAGGGCGTGGAGCGCATCTCCGTGGGCCACACGGACGCCACGCTAGAGCGCGCCGCGCTGCTGCACCGCATCCTGCACGTGAGCAAGGCCACCGTGGAGACCGCCAGCATCACCGTGGACCCGCGCTACAAGGGCAACAAGACCGCCCGCTACAAGAAGGGCGGCGGCCTGCTCTCCTCCCTGGCGCCCAAGACCGTGCGCGTGGACAGCGTGGAGTGCAAGGACGCCACGCTCACCCTGAACCTCAGCAAGCACAGCTTCTCCTACATCGGCAGCCGTGTGACCGCCACCCCCGCCAAGCGCGGCAGCATGGATTCCTGGCTGGTGGAGGGCGTGAACGGCCGCATGCGCACCTCCTTCTCCTTCCTGAAAGACTGCAGCGTGAAAAACGTGCGGCTCACCCAGAAGGGCAGCCAGCTGGACCTCACGGAGTGCCGCCTGCTCCTGGCCCCGGGAGAGATGGGGTTCAAGGCCCACTACGACATGGACAAGAAGACCTGGAGCGCTGACATGCAGGTGAACAAGGCCAACGTGGAGCGCATCCTGAAGGAAGACTGGAAAAAGAACCTCAGCGGACAGCTCTTCGGCCGCATGGCCATGAGCGGTGATGCAGATGGAATCCAGCTGGCAGAGGGCAAGATGTCCCTGCGGAACGCCGTGCTGGAGGCCCTGCCCATCATCTCAGACATCACCGTGGGCAACACCAAGCCCTACCGCAGCCTGCCGCTGGAGGAGGCCACCTGCCACATCTCCTACCCCTACGCGGAACCCGCCTACAACATTTCCGACGCCTGGCTCTTCGACAAAATCAACGTCCGCGCCATAGACGGCAAGCTGCTCGTCCGCGGCCACGTCATCATCGGCACGGATTCCACCCTGCGCGGCACGCTGAACGTGGGCATACCCGCGGAGATGGTGGCCCGCATCCCCCTGGGTGAGGAGGCCGGCCTGCTGGACAACCTGTTCAACGCTGCCGGAGACGCCGGCTACGCCTGGGTCACCATCAACCTGAGCGGCACCACGGACGAGCCGAAGGAGGACTTCAGCGTGCGGCTCTCCACCATTCTGGGCAGCAACCTGCCCAAGGCCATGCTCAACCGCGTGTCGGAAGCCACCCGCAGCTTCCTGGGCGGCATCTCCGCCCTGGCCGGCGGCATGCCCGGCGCAGAGGAGGGTGATGAGGACGACGACACCCCCTTCCCCGCCCCGGACCGCCTGGAAAACCTGCAGGATACCGGCAAGAAGGTGCTGGACAAGGCAACGGATGCCGCCGGCGGCCTTATCAAGGGCGGCCTAAAATCCCTCTTCTAACCCCCATATCCCCTTCCCCCACATGGCAACATCCTACCCCTCGGAATACGTCGAATGCACCTGCACCATCCGTGAGCGCTTTGCCCCCACGGCATACCGCGCCACCCTGCCCAACGGCAAGGAGACCGTGGCTTTCATCCAGCGCAGGGAGCAGGAGCTGCTGGACATCATCCGCCCCGGGGACCGCGTGGAGGTCACCATCTGCCCGGCAGACTTCGACCGCGCACGCATCCGCCGCATCACCGCCCGGGATTAACCGTCTTACCCATACTCATGCATCTTGTCAGCAAAAGCATCCTGGCGCGCCTGTGTCCGTTCATAGACCTGGTGCTCATCATCACCTTCGCGTACTTCTCCCCGTATATCACCAACTGGGTATCCCCGCTGTTCGGCTGGGAGACAGGGCCTGTGTTCAACTTCTTCCAGGTCATCACTCTCATCACCTGGACCGCCGTGCTCATGGCGCCGCTGGTACTGGCCTTTGTGGGCTTCTACAGCCGCCAGAACCTGCAGCGCACGGCCACGGCCGTACGGCAGCTGCTGGTGTTTGCCGGGTACTACCTGGCCGTGATAGCGGTGTACCAGAGCCTGGGAGAGCACCACACCCCGTATTACAACCACGTTATCCTGGTGAACATGGCCGGCGTGCCGCTCCTGCTGTTCCTGCGCTTCATGCTGGTGCGCTGCTGGAACCTGCGCCGCAACAGCCGCGCCGCAGACAAGCGCCAGGTTATCCTGGCCGGCAGCCCCACGGATATAGAGGAGGGCTGGGCCAGCCTGCCGGAATACTGGAAAGCCGGTTTCCACGTGGTGGGCAAGGTCATTCCCGGCCAGAACACGGAGGACGAGATAGAGCAGATGATTATCGACCACAGCGTGAACCACCTCCTGCTCTTCGGCGGCCTTTCCAGCTACCATGCCAACCGCACCGCCATCCGCCTCTGTGAGCTCCAGGGCATAGATATCTACATCGTGCGCCCGGAGGATGCCTCACGCCAGATGCGGGTGGAAACCCACCGCGTGAACGGCAGCAACCGCATCCTCTCCCTCAGCTTCACCCCGGAATACTCCCTGCCCCGTTTCATCAAGAACGTGTTCGACCGCGTGATGGCCGCCGTGGGCATCATCTGCTCCTCCCCCCTGTGGCTCGTCGCCGCCATCGGCATCAAGATCAGCGACCCCAAGGGCAAGGTCTTCTACCGCCAGCAGCGCTCCGGCCTGTACGGCCGTCCCTTCGGCATGTGGAAGTTCCGCTCCATGTACAGTGATGCAGACAAGCGCCTGGATGAAATCAAGGCCAAGTACGGCAATGAGATGGAAGGCCCCATCTTCAAGCTCACGAACGACCCGCGCATCTTCCCCTTCGGCCACTTCATCCGCAAGACCTCCATCGACGAGCTGCCCCAGCTCATCAACATCCTGCTGGGGGATATGAGCCTGGTGGGCCCGCGCCCCCTGCCCACGTATGAGACCAAGGAGTTCCCGGACATAGCCCACCGCCGCCGCCTGAGCGTGAAACCCGGCCTTACCTGCTACTGGCAGGTGGAGGACCGCAGCGATTCCGCCAGCTACGACAACATGATCACCAAGGACCTCAAGTACATCGACACCTGGAGCCTCTGGCTGGATATCGTCCTCATCCTGCGCACCATCCCCGCCGTCCTCTTCGGCAAGGGCGCCAAGTAAGGCACGGCCATGTTCCACATTGTCCTCTACCACCCGGAAATCCCGCACAACACCGGTGCCGCCGGCCGCCTGGCCGTGGCCACCCAATCCGCCCTGCACCTCATCAAGCCCCTGGGCTTCAGCCTGGATGAAAAGCACGTGCGCCGCACCGGGCTGGACTACTGGAAACACGTGGACCTGCACCTATGGGACAGCCTGGCGGAGCTGGAGTCCGCCGCCGCGCCCGGCGCGCGCTTCTGGTACCTTTCCACCAAGGCCACCCGCAGCATCTGGGATGCGACCCTGCCCCTGCAAGACGGGGACTACCTGGTCTTCGGCCCGGAGACCAAGGGCCTGCCGGAAAGCTGGATACAGGAGCACCCGGAAACCGCCCTGCGCATCCCCATGCCGGGGGAGCACGCCCGCTCCCTGAACCTCTCCACCTCCGTGGCCATCATGCTGTATGAAGGGCTGCGCCGCACACTTCCCCCCACCGCGCTATGAAAAACATCGTCTACTTTGACCTGGAGACCCGCCGCTCCGCCGCCCAGGTGGGCGGCTGGCATGAGACCGGCAAGATGGGCATCTCCGTGGCCGTCACCTTCTCCACCAGGGACAACGCCTACCACATCTACACCGAGGACCAGGCCGACGACCTCATCCGCGAGCTCCGGGAGGCGGACCTGGTGGTGGGCTACAACCACATAGGCTTTGACTACGGCGTGCTCCAGCCCCACTCCTTCTGGAGCATTGCAGACAACACCCGCAACCTGGACATCTGCACCTACCTCACGGAAAAGCTGGGGCACCGGCTCAAGCTGGACTCCGTGGCCAAGGTGACCCTGGGCGGCAACTCCAAGACCGCAGAGGGCACGGATGCCCTGAAATGGTGGGCGGAATACGAGAAAGGCGGAGACCCGCAGAAGATGCTGGACATAGCCAAGTACTGCTGCTTTGACGTGAAGGTCACCATGGAGGTGTACAAGTTCGGCGCGCAGAACGGCTACGTGAACTACGAGGACAAGGGCGGGGAGCCCGTGCGGGTGGACGTGGACTGGCGCCTGGACTGGGACAGCGCGGACTGGCTGCACTGAACCGCCGTACAAGGGAAAGCTTCGGCCCGCCCCCCCGGGAAAGGGGGCGGGCCGTATTCATGCTGCGGGCACACGCCCGCTCACTTGCTCTGCACGCGCCTGGCGGGGGCAAAACCCTGCACCCCCGGGTTGTACATGAGCTGCGCCTTGGCAGGCGGGGCGGTGGTGGAGCCGGCATAGCGCACGCGGGCATAGTAGCTCATGGTGCCGGACGTGGTTCCCCGGTCACAGAAACCGCGCACGCGGTCCGGCAGGTACTCCTTGTAGTCCAGCCAGTATTCCATGTTGCCACTGCGGTAGGGCGCGGCCTGGTCCTTCAGGTTGGGGTTGAGCACCTCCATGCAGGCGGGCACAAAATCCTCCACCGCCAGGTAGGCGCGGTTCTTCACGGTGTCCGCCATCTCCACGGCAATATCCACACGCACCACATCCCCCACGCGCAGCTTGGCATCCGCCACCTCCCGCCCATCCGGCTTCACCACGGTATAGCGGCGCTTCATGCAGATGGGGCCCACCTGCGCCGCATCGCTCCGGGAGCGCTGCCTGCCGTCGGCAAGGCTGGAAACAGGGCGCACGGCACGGGCCACCACGGTTCCGTAGGCGGCACCGCACAGCAGCTCAATCCTGCCGCGGTACTTGGAGAGGGAGCCGCCCTCCCCCACCAGGGGAATCCGGGTCATACCGCCATCCAGCACATACTCCTTCCCGTCCACACGCAGGGTAGCCGCGCCCCCGCCTGCTGCGGCCTCCTTCATGCACTGGTGCAGCACCACCATCTTCCAGGAGGACGAAATCGTGGTGCAGCGGGAGGCCCGGGTGCCGCCCAAGTCCCGGCACCATTTCAGGAATGCCTTGTCCCTGTCCGCCGGGGCTGTGGCCAGGCAGGCCAGGTCCGCATCAGCCTTGGCGTGCCTGGCGGCAATGCGGGAGCAGGTTTCCGCGTCACCCGTGGCGTAGGCGCACTGGTAGCGCGTCTTGTACGCGGGGAAATAGTAGGTATTCTCCGGCGCCTCATCCTTGTGCTTCTCCAGGTAGGCGCGCAGGGCCTTCATCTTATCCTCCGGCACGGGGAACCCGCGCTCCACGGCAATCTGCAGCACCATGCCCGCATAGGCGGAGGCCCAGAAGCAGGACTGGCTGCCGCCGTCCCAGTATGACAGGCCGCCATCCGGCTGCTGGCGGGAGAACAGCTTCTCCACCGTCTCCGCCACCACCTTCTGCACGCACTCCGGCGTGGTTTCCGCCATGCGGGGGCAGAACGGGGCCAGCACATCATACATGAGCCAGGGCAGCAGGCCGGTGGAGCGCTGCTCCGTGCAGCCGTACGGGTAGGTGAGCGCGTAATCCACAAAACCCTGCAGGTGTATCAGCGGGCTGGCGGAAAATTCCGCGTACATGGAGCCGTCCTTGCCCTTCTTGATATCTGCGGAAAGCAGGCGCCACGGCTCCATGGCGGACTTCTTGCCCTTGAGCACGGCGGGCATCACCTGCACCATGGGCTCCACGGGGTCCACCACCTCCAGCTCCGCCCGCATGGCATCCCCGCCCGCGGTGCCGGTGGCGCTGCACTGCAGCTGCACATGGCCGGCCTGCTGCGGGGCCAGGCGGAAGGTGACAGCCCCGCTCTTCCCGGCCTCCAGGCGCAGGGTCTTCTGCTGCGCAGCGCCCATGCCCTCCAGGCGCACGGTAAAGGTATCCGCCGTCTTGGAGCGGTTGTCCAGGGTCACGGGCAGGTCCAGCTCATCCCCCGCCACCAGGGTATCCGGCGGGGTGATATGGAGCATCACCGGCAGGTCTGCCACCACCTTGCCCTCCGCCGTGCCGAAACCGTTCCCGCCCTTGTCTGCCGCCACGGCAAACAAGCGGTAGGCGGTCAGCGTATCCGGCAGGGTCACCGTGGTGCTGAAGCGCCCGTCTGCATCCGTGCACAGGTTGGCGTGCCAGAAAGCCAGCGGGCGGAAATCCTCCCGCACCGGCGGGGTCCCCCCGGGGGCAGCACCCCGGCCGGCAGCAGCGCCACCCTTGCCCAACCCGCAGCCATCCTCTTCACCGAAAAATCCGGCGCCGGACACGGCATCTCCCTGCCACAATCCCCGCATCAGGAATGAACGGGCAGTCCAACCGTACAACGCCCTGCACCAATACCCTTGGTGCTGCACGCCGTCAATGCTGTACAGCCTGTCCCGGCGGCACAGCCCGCAGCGCGGCTGCGGCAGCGCGTATCCGCCTGCGGAAAGGGTGCCGGCATCCACGGCGTAGAACGTGACTGCGGCATCCGCCGGCTTCCCCTGCGGGGTGAGCACGCGGCCACCCAGGGAAAGCTCCGCGCCGGGGCGGCAGCTGTCCTGCGGCAGGTCCAGCTGCACGGCCAGGTCTGCGGCGGGGTCCGGTATATCCAGCGCAGCCGTGCAGCTGCGGTAATGGAGCCGGCTGCTTCCTGCCGGGGGCGGCAAAGCCATATACACGGCAATATCCACGCGGCCCGTCTCCTCCGGGAGCAGCGCGGGTGCAAGCACGCATACGCCGCGGGAAACATGCAGGGGCAGCGTGCGCAGCTTCCGCCTGCCGCAGGATATGACCATGGTGGCCTCACCCTCGTAATCGGAGCGGAGCTCCAGGCTGTCCCGCCCGGGCAGCGCCTTCAGGGAGAAGCGGCCATTCTGCCCGAAATAGTCCTGCCCGGAACAGCTGCCGCCCTCCGGGGTCTCAAACACCCAGTACGGGCTGTGCAAGTCCGTGCCATGCTTCTTGTTGTATTTCTCCAGGCGGCGCATCGTCTTCAGGGGCAGCCCCCCGGCACAATCGGCAGGCACCTTCAGGGTACCCTGCCACACCAACGCGGAATTCCACCTCCCGCGGTCGTACGCCATCAGGGTGGCCCTGACCTTCTGCTTGCGGTCCAGGGGCTTCCGCCCCCCGGTTTCCGGGCAGGGTTTCTCCAGCAGCAGGCAGTCACGTGAAACGCACATGGTGAACTCCGCCACCGGCAGCACCACGGCCTCCCGGAAAGAACGGGTCTCCCCGCGGGCGTCACGCACCGTGCCTTCTATCTCCACCTCTATCTCTTCATCCCCCTCCCGGGCCCAATTCCGCAGGTTGGCCTGCACCGGCAAATCCAGCCTGCCATCCTGCCCCAGGGTACCGCTGAAACGGGCAGACATGCCGCCGTACCGCGCCCTTCCCTGCACCTGGCCGCCGGCCACGGGCACCCCGGTGTAGTCCGCCGCAGATACCTGCAGGCTCACCCGGCCGCTCTCATAGTCATCCACCCGTACACCGCAGGAGCAGGCAAAGGACTCCCGGCGGAACTCCTGGCACTGCACCTGCCACTTGCCTTCCACAGGTACGTCCCCGGGTGCCTCCGCATAGATATTATACGTACCGGCGGGGCGGCCCTCCACCGGCAAGGTATACTCTGCCGTGAAGGCCCCGTACTCATCCGTCTCCGCCTCCAGCTCACGGGTCTCATGCCTGCCCGCCACCACCACTTTCAGCTTGCAGGGCTCCGGGATGGACAGGCGGTTGGCCGTGTCACAGCTGCGGCAGTACCCGCGTATGCGGATGGTTTCTCCCGGGCGGTACAGGCGGCGGTCCGTGAACAGGGTACACACGGTTTCCTGCGCGCGCTCCGGCCGCAACACCTGCCCGGAGTCATCCCACCTGCCCGCAACAGGCAGGGAAAGCACGGACTGCTCCCCGCCCTGCACCGCCACGCATTTCAAGCCTGCGCCATGCTCCCCCGGCGCGTCCAGCACGGCAAGGCCATTCTCCAGCGGGTATTCCCGCTGCACATCCGGCGCGCCGCCAATGCCCTGCAGGGTAGCCAGCACGCGGCCGCTGCGCAGCGGGGCGCCGGTGGTGCGGTCGCACACAAACAACATATTGTCCCCGTCCCCCCGTGCATTCAGGTGCAGGCAGTACAGGTCACTCACCTGCACCGTGGCATAATAGTGCAGCTTCTCCCCCGGCATGCCGGCCAGGGCCAGGGCCTCCCTGCCCAGGCAGGCGGGCGTGAGCTCCAGGTGCACGCGGTAGATTCCGGGGCGGGTGTTGCCGCCGGTCAGGGCATCCAGGTCCAGGGCAAGCTCCTTCCGTTCCTCCTCCTGTCCGGCGCTGTCTTGCAGGGGAATCTCCACCGCGGGGAAAAACTGCGTGGCGGCATCCTGCCGCAGGCGCAGCCGCTCCTCCCGCTGCACCTGCCACAGCCGGCCCAGCCGGCTTGCCGCCTCACCGCCGAAGAGCTCCTTCAGCCACCAGGGCTGCCCGGCCAGGCGCTTCCATTGCCATTGACTGGGCCGGGACCACTCGTACCAGACATACGCCCGGTTCTTCAGCCCCCGGAGCCAGCGCCAGGTTTCCACATTGGCAGTGAAGCGCCTCTCCAGGTGCTTGCTTCCATCCACCAGCATCCGCTCCGGCCCAAGCCCCAGCACGGGCGCAGATGCACTCTCCACCGGCCAGTAGGCTGCCTCTGCGCGGATATGGCTCCCGTTCGCCACCTCCAGCTTGATGACGTGGGGCCCGGCAAGCGGCAGGATTTGCGTCAGGCTGCGGTCCCCGCTCCTAATATCCCGCAGCCACGGGGTTTCGGGAGCCACGCTCAGGGCATGCACATGGTCATGCCTGAGCGCCAGGCCGAACCTGGTGGCCGTGCCGGCCTTGAACCGGAACCGCATATCCACCGCGTGCGGGGCCGTCATCGCAATCACCATCCTGGAGCATTCATCATAAATCTCGGGAACATCCGGGTGACCATAGAGGCGCTCCAGGCGGAACTCATAGGTACCCTCCGGCGTGGTCACGGTCTTGGACTCGCCATCCTCCGCGTTCACGGAGGTGCAGCCGCCTATGGAAACCTGCAAGTTGCGGAACGCCTGCTTCACCTGTTCACGGGGAACGGGACAGTGGAAGGAAACCTCAAGCGCGCCCGCCTCGCGCTGGCAGACTTCCGTGCGCAGCTCCCGCTGGGACACAGCCGCCTCCCCGGCACAGCGGCCGCTTGCCCCGGTGTAATAATAGTGGTTCCGGTGGCAGCGTTTCACCCCCGGGGCAGTCTTCAGCAGGCGCGCTGCCCCGGCGGGCACAGACCTGCCGCGCACCAGGTAGTGCCGCGGGTACTCCTTGTTCCCGCGGTAATCCTCGGGAGTCAAGGAGGTCCCGTACCGGTACACCCCGTCTCCCGCGCGCAGCGGCTCCACCGTCAGCTCCTCGCCCGTGTCACGCTCATCCCCGGTCCTCGCCAGGTGGAAGTTCATATCCTCCAACTTCTCCCCATCATCCAGGGCAACCACAAAGGCCACACCCGGCAGATGGGACAGCGGCTGCACCTGCACCGCCTGTGCCAAGGGCACGGCCGCAGCTCCTATTGCCATATATTTCAGTATGCTCGGTTTCATATTGTAGAAAGGTTCGTCCTATAATATGCAACATTATATATAGGAAAACCCTCCGCCGGAAAAGCGTAAAACCGGCCCGGAGTGTTACAAATGTGTAACAAGTGTTACAAGAGTGTTACAAAACCAGGAAAAAGACAGTTCCAATGTTCAAAAAAACGCCCTGCCGGGGAGGCAGGGCGTTTTAAATGTCTGTATCAGGCTCCTTACGGGGTGGCCACCCAGATGGGGGAGTCCTGGTTGAACACGGGCATTTCCATGGCGCCCATGCTGCAACCTTCCGCGCTGATGAGCTTCTCTAGGTCGGCCGCAGAGGGGCAGGAGAAATTGGTGCGGAACAGGTCGAACTTGTTGTTGTCGTAACCCGTCTGGCCCTTCTGCTGGGTGAGCAGCACGAAGCCGAAGGCGCCGCCGGGGATTTCGGAGATGAGAATCTCGACGGGGTAGGTCTTGCCTTCCTCCACCTTGATTTCCTCACCGGCGGTCAGGCCGCCCAGCTCACGGTTCCACTTGCCCAGCTCCGGGCGGGTGATGAACTCGTAGCCCTTGTGGTTGTTGTCCTTGCCGTCGGCAATGGCCTGGTGGTAGGCCTTGGCTTCCGCGTTGTTCACGGAGCCGCGGGTACCCACGTCACCGGGCTGGCCGTAGGTGGAGGGGATGCACCATCCGGCCTCCAGCACGGTCTTGTTGTTGAAACGGACCATCAGGACGTCGTCACCCGTGCCGACGAAGCGCATGGTGCCGGTGTAGGGAGCCTTCACCTTGCCGCGGTACACGGCCACCCATGCGGAGGGCTTCACCTTGTCCTTGCACTGGTAGGCGGCGGGGGCGTACTCGGCCTTGCAGGAGGGCAGGCAGAAGTTGGAAGCGTACAGCTTGGTGGGGGACTGGTAGTACTTGGAAAGGCCGCCGGCATTCCAGGTCTTGATGAAGTCGTTCAGCACGCGGGCAGTCTCGTTCGGGCTGTTGGCCATGGGAGAGCCGTTGCGGGTCTGCTTCAGGTCGTAGAAGGTACCTTCCAGGGAGGAACCACCGCCCTTGCCGTCGCCCAGGCCGTTACCGCCGGAACCTAGGCCGTCGCCCAGGCCGCCGGTGCCCATGCCCACGCCCAGCTCCAGGCCGGTGCCGTCGGCATCATCGGACACGGGAACGTCCACCATGGCCATCTGCACGGGAGCGGCGCCCACGGCCACGATGACGGACGGAGCCACGTCATGGGAGGGGGAGGAGGGCTTGGAGGACAGGTCCTGCGTGGTGGGCTGCGGGGTGGGGGGAGCATCCTCCACCGGGGGAGTGTAGGTCATGAACTCAGGGTCGGACGGGCCGGCGATGAGAATCACGGTGAAGTAGAGGATAAGGCCGCCGAGCAGCAGGAACAGGATACCTGCCAGCGTGGAGGAAGCCTTGTTGCGGGCGGCTGTCTTCTTCAGCTCAGCCTCCGCCTCTTCGCTCATTTGGATATGTAGTGCCATAATTCTGGTTTACTTTGTTTTGGTTAAGAAAAGTCTTGCGGACGTGGGTATTTATACAGCAAACCGCCCCCTGTTTTCAAGAAAAAAGGGGGCGGGAAGTGTAACAAAAGTGTAACAGAGTTCTAATTACCTTAATATCAGTTTGTTAGAAACGCATTTTCTTGGAGCTTGGAAACCTTTTCGATGCACTCCTTGGCCTGTCTCACCTGCTCATGCTGGGCGGTACCGGCGGCATTCTGCGGGCTCATGAGCTGCAGGAGGGTGTTGTCCAGCTCCTGCACGGCGGGTTTCAGGGCGGGGTCGGACTCCGCCGCAGCGCGCAGGATACGGATTTTCTCATACTCCTCGATGCCGTCGCGCAGGCGCTCGAAACGGATACTGGAGAGGTTTCCGGGGTAGACAAGGAAGCAGTCTCCCGTGGGCCAGGTGCCGAAGTCCGTGTTCTCGAAGGGGTTGCGGTTCCATGAGTTGTACGCCCAGCGGGAATAGCCGTCCAGGTGGCGGGCGGCGGCAAAGAGCGGCAGGAACTCCGCCTCCGCCGGCTGGGAGAAGGTGAAGGTATTGGGCCGCTGCGGGTCGCAGCAGGTGTAGTAGATGGTCTTGCCCCCCTGCGCCTTGCGCTCCGCCATGAGCTCCGGGGTGAGCATGCCCACATGCTCCATGGCGGGGGAAAGCACGTACACGCCCTTGGAAACCTCGCTGGGGCGGTTCACGGAGGACACCACGCGCAGCTCCGGGGCAAACTCCCGGATGACGGCCATGGCGGCGCGCACCAGCTCGTCGCCGCGCTCATCCAGGGCAATGCTGGTGCGCCCCAGCCAGCCTTTCTCCTGCAGGTGGCGGCGGAAATCCGCCAGGAAATGCCCCCACACGCGTCGGAACTCCGGGCTCTTGTGGTCCAGCTTGAGCGTGCCGTATGCCGTGGCGCCGGGTGTCTCATCCCGGTAGCGGATGCTCATGCTCCAGGGTATCATGGTGTAGCAGAAGATGTCGGCATCCTTCATGCCGGCCTCGTTCATCATGAACTCCACCCAGGTATCAAAGGCGGCGTAGTCGTAGTGCATCTGCCCGTCCGCGCCTTTCACCCACTCCACCTGTGAGGGGAACCAGTCGTAGGTCTGGCCGCCCCACGCCTCGTCCATGATGGCGCAGGTAATGGCCTTCTGCCCGGCATCCGCCAGGCGCTGCATGAGCGGTTTCATGAGCGCCAGGTGCTCCGGGCTCCACGCGGGCACATCATGCCAGCGCGCCACGGATTCCGGCTGCTGCCACAGGTCAAAGTGCATCTTCCAGTCGCGCGGGGCCGGCAGGGTGTTCGGCAGCACCTCCAGCTCCACGGCGCAGGCCACCGCCGGGCAGCCGTCCGCCGCCACGCTCACCGTGCCCTTGTACAGGCCGGGGGCGGCATCACGCGGAATATCCACCTGCACCCACACGGGGCGCAGCACGCCGGCGGGGTTGTCGCACATGGATTCCGTGCCGATGACATCAGCCAGCACCTTTCCGGCGCCCTTGGTATAGCGCACCATGGTGGCAGAGAGCGGCAGGCTGCCCCCCTGCCCCTGCAGCGCGGCAGCTGCCACGCGCAGGCTCTTGGCGGCACCGTTTGCCTGCACCACCAGCTGGGTGCTGCAGCGCTCCCCGCGCCAGCCGGAGAGCCGCACCGCGGGCGCGGCGGCGGCATCCACCTGCTGCATTTCCGTGGAAATGCGGGTATCCGGCATCACGGCCAGTTTCAGCTCCGTGGCGGCGGGGGCCTTTTGTGCCTGCGCCGCAGTGGGGGCGGCGGCATCATACAGGGGGTGGCGGTCCGGGGCGTGCTGGGCCAGCAGGGGCTGGGCCAGCGCGGCGGCTATCGTCAGTATCGCGGGTGTCTTCATCAGTTGTTGTCGAAATGGGGTTTGCGTTTTTCCAGGAACGCGCGGCCGCCCTCCTGGGCCTCCGCAGTCATATAATAGAGCATGGTGGCATCCCCGGCCAGTTCCTGGATACCGGCCTGGCCGTCCAGCTCCGCATTCAGGCCCACCTTGATCATGCGCAGGGCCAGCGCGCTGTGCTGCATCATCTCCTCTGCCCAGGCCACACACTCGTCCTCCAGCTTGTCGGCGGGCACCACCTTGTTCACCAGGCCCATCTCCAGCGCCTCCTGCGCGCTGTACTTGCGGCACAGGAACCAGATTTCCCGCGCCTTGCGCTGGCCCACCAGCCGCGCCAGGTAGGAGGCGCCGAACCCGGCATCGAAACTCCCCACCTTCGGCCCGGTCTGGCCGAACACCGCGTTCTCAGAGGCGATGGAGAGGTCGCACACCACCTGGAGCACATGCCCGCCGCCGATGGCAAAGCCGTTCACCATGGCAATCACGGGCTTGGGCAGGGAGCGTATCTGCCGCTGCACGCCCAGTATATTCAGGCGCGGCAGGCCGTTGGTGCCCACATAGCCGCCGTGGCCCTTCACGTTCATGTCTCCCCCGCTGCAGAATGCCTTGTCTCCCGCGCCGGTCAGGATGACCACGCGGATTTCCGGGCAGTCCCGGCAGTAGGCAAAGGCATCCGCCAGCTCGTCCGTGGTGTCCGGGGTAAAGGCATTGCGCCAGCGCGGGCGGTTGATGGTAATCTTGGCAATCCCGTTGTACAGGTCGAACAGGATATCCTTGTATTCTTTGATGGGGGTCCAAGTACGCATGGTATGGCGGCATATTACCCTACCGCCCGGCATTTGTAAAGGGATTTCCGCTTGCGGCCGCGGCGGGGGTGCGCTATAATGCCCGCGGCCATGGATATGCGGAACATCAGCCGGTTCACCTATGCCACCACCTCCTTCCAGGGGTGGCGGCTCTCCCTGCGCCGCTGCGGCTACCAGTTCACCGCCTATTTCCCGGACCACGCCCACGGCGGGGAGCAGCAGGCCCTGCAGGCCGCACTGGATGCCCGCGCAGAAATTTTTGCCGCCCTGGCCGCCAACCCGCAGGACCCCAAGGCCGTGCTGAAGGAGTTCCGCACCCGCTACACCACGGACAAGGGCTGATTTTTCCGCACCCTCACAGCTCCAGTTCCAGGCCATCGTACGCCGGGGCCATGAACGGCGGCAGCTCCGCGCAGAGCCGGTCGTAATCCACATTGTGCCCGGTGTGGGTCACAAACCCGCGCTTGGGCGCCAGCTCCTGCATAATGGCCACATTCTCCTCAATATTCAGGTGCGTGGGGTGCGGGCGGTAGCGCAGACCGTCCATGGCCATGGCATCCAGCCCGTGCAGCAGCGGGCGGGATTCCACCGGCAACTCCTTCACATCCGGCAGGTAGGCAAAGCCCTTGCCACCGTGGCGGAACACGTAGCCGTGCGTCTCCACCGTGGCATGCACCACGGGCACGGGGGTCACCTCTATATCACCGATGCTGAAGGGCTTGCCCGCGTGGTCGTGCGCCGCCGGGCGCATATAGCCCTGGTAGGTGTTGCCCTCTGCAAAGGCCCAGCCGTACATGCGCTTGAGCTGCGCCAGGCAGCGCGTGCCCGCGTACAGCGGCAGGCGGCCGTCTATGTGCCAGCAGAACGCCCGCATCTCATCAAACCCCGCCGTGTGGTCCAGGTGCTCATGTGTATACAGGATGGCGCTGATGGCGGTCAGGTTGTGCCGCAGGGCCTGGGCGCGCAGGTCCGGGCAGGAATCCACCAGGATGCGCGTGGTTTCCGTGGAGACGAGGACGGAGGAGCGCCAGCGCCTGTTGCGCGGGTTGGCAGACTGGCAGACATCGCAGTGGCAGCCGATGACGGGTATGCCCGTGGAGGTTCCGGTTCCGAGGAAAAGTACGTGCATTGACAGGATTTTGGGTTTGAATCTCTGCCGTATTATGCCATAATGCGGGCAGAACGCAAAGCTAAATATGCTCTCCCTGCTCAAGATAAGGAACCTGGCCCTGGTGGATGAACTGGTGTGGGAACCCTGCCCCGGGTTCCTGGGCATTACCGGTGAAACCGGCGCCGGCAAATCCGTCATCATGGGCGGCATATCCCTGGCCCTGGGGGAGCGCGCGGACAAGGGCATGATTCGCAGCGGGGAAACCCAGTGCAGCATAGAGGCCGCCTTCCGCCTGCCGGACCCGCAGGCCGTGAACGCCGCACTGGAGGAAGCCGGCGTGCCCGCCTGCGAGGACGGGGAACTGCTCATCCGCCGCGTCATCACCCCCACCGGAAACCGCCAGTTCATCAACAACAGCCCCGTCACCCTCTCCCTGCTCAAATCCATCGGCAGCGGCCTGGTGGACATGCACCAGCCGGATTCCCACCGCTCCCTCACCTCGCAGGAGCGCCAGATGGTGCTGCTGGACGCCTTTGCAGAGGATGCCCCCCTGCTCTCCCGCTACCGGGAATGCTACCGCACCCTGCTGGATGCCCGCACCGCCTACCGCACCCTGCTGGAGAGCGAGCGCGCCAACGAGCGAGAGATTGATTTCCTGCAGCACCAGGTGGAGGAGATTGAAAGCGCCGCCTTCACCGCAGAGGAGGTGGCCGGGCTGGAGGAGCGCTGGCAACGCGCCCGCAATGCAGGCCGCCTGCGGGATGCCGCCCTGCCCATGCTCCAGGGGCTGGATGGGGATGAGGATGCCGTCATTGCACGCCTCCACCGCATCATCCGCGGCGCCCATGACCTGCAGCGCCTGGATGCCGCCGCCGCCACCTGGCTGGAGCCCCTGGATTCCGCCCTGGCAGAGCTGCGGGATGTGGCCGCCTCCCTGCAGGACTACGCCGACGGCCTGGATGCAGACCCCGCCGCCACCGCCGCGCTGGAGGAGCGCGTGGCCGCGCTGGACACCCTGAAACGCAAGTACGGCGCGGATTTTGATGCCATACAGGCCCACCTGCAGGAATGCAGGGAAAAACTGGCCGGCATCTCCAACAGAGAGGAACGCCTGGCAGAGCTGCAGGCCGCGCAAGATGAAGCGGAACAAGCCGTGCACAAGGCCGGCCGCGCCCTCTCCGCCGCCCGCGCCAAGGCCGCCCCGCAGCTGGAGAAGGATTTCCTGGCACACGCCGCCCAGCTCGGCTTCCGCCAGTCCCTCTTCACCGTGCAGCTGCAGCCCGCAGAACCCGGCCCCCAGGGCATGGATGAAATTGAGCTGCTCTTCGGCCCAAACCCCGGGGAACCCCTCAAGCCCCTGCGTCTCATCGCCTCCAGCGGTGAGCTGGCCCGCGTCATGCTCGCCCTCAAGAGCGCCCTCGCACGCCAGGACGACACCCCCCTGCTCGTGTTCGATGAGATTGACGCCAACGTGGGCGGCGAGATTGCCCGCGCCGTCGGCATGAAAATGCGGGAGCTGGGGCAGGAGCACCAGGTCATCGCCATCACCCACTTCCCCCAGGTGGCCGCCCTGGCAGACCACCACTACCTCATCTCCAAGGCCACGCGGGATGGCCGCACCACCTCCGGCCTGCAAGAGGTGCAGGACAAGGCACGCATCGCAGAACTCGTCCGCATGCTCGGCTCCCACGGCAAGGAGGCAGAGGCCCACGCCAAGACCCTGCTCAAAGCCTGACACCTCCCCGCCATGCAAGACACACCGCAGCCCGGGGGCATTCCCCTGTTTGCAGAAGGGGTAGCCGCAGGCTTCCCCTCCCCCGCCATGGGAGACGTACACGGCACCCTGGACCTGAACGAGCTCTGCATCTCACACCCCGCCGCCACCTACTTCGTCCGCGCACGCGGGGAAAGCATGATTGGCGTCGGCATCTCGGATGGTGATATCCTGGTGGTAGACCGCAGCATCCCCGCCCGCAGCGGCCACATCATCATCGCCGCCCTAGACGGCCAATTCACCGTCAAGCGCTTTGAAAAATCCCCCTCCGGCATCCGTCTCCTCCCGGAAAACCCAGCCTTCCACCCCATCTCCATCACCCCAAACTCCGGCGCAGAATTCTTCGGCGTCGTCACCTACATCATCAAAAAAGTGCCCCTGTGAGCTTTCATGAATCCACGGAGCAGCCCACCCGCTACGCATAATGTTCAGCTCTCTCCCCTAACCCATGAGATGTGTCAGTTCGGCGACTGGATTTTTGAGGCAATGCGGATAGTGGTGGATAGCGGTGTCTACTCTTGACAAGGGGAGCGGGGGCGGGTAGACTGCGTGGGCATGCGAGAAGACACTACAAGGGGCGGGGTGGTTTGGGCGGATACGCTGATGCTGGCGGGGTTTGGTGCCAGTTCCTGGCACCTGCTGTCCTGCTGCGGGTGGAGCGGGATGGGGGGAACGTGGGTTGCCCTGGTTGCGCTGCTGCCGTTCCTGTGCTGCTACCTGCCGGCACGGGGCAAGGCGGCGCTGTGGGTGCAGCTGCTTACCCTGCCCCTGCTTTTGTGGCTTGTCCTTAACAACCTGTACGCCGTGCTGCACTGTGGGGAGAGCGAGCTGCCGCTGGGCTGGGGGATTACCCAGACGGTGCTTGGAATAGGCACGGCGGGTGTTCATCTCCTGGCCCGGGCGGTTGTCATCCTCCTCCAAAGGCGGGGGAGGGATTAACCCTGCCCCGCGGGGTGGTTTCATTTGATGGCGCGGGTGTCCTCCGGGGCGTTTTGGGATTCGCAGCCGGTCTTGTCGGGTACGTCGGCGGGGTCGTAGGATTTGATGACGGGGTTGCCGGACAAGCCGAGGATGACGAGCCGGGAGTCTATCTGTTCCTTGAGCTCATAGCTGAAGCTGACCAGCTCCGGCACGGCGGCCTTGTGGCGGCGGATGTTTTTCTGGCAGTTCACGGCAGCCTGGTGGTCCAGGTTGGAGAGCTTGCCGGACTTGGCGGTGAGGGCGGCCACCTTGGCGCGGTACATCTTGATGCTGCTGCGGGAGCTCTTGATTTTGGCATCCACGCTGCGCTTGGCTTTCACCAGGGCAATGGTGGAGGCCATGAGCTTCTTGCGCTGCCGCTTGGACATTTTCCCGGGGGCGGGTTCCGCGCGGGGCGGGGCGGGAGCATCCACCGCCGGGATGGCGGGGGCGGGCTCCGCGCCGGGATCCGGTGCAGGCGCGGGGGATGGCGCGGGCACGGGTTCCGCAGGTTTGGGGGCCGGGGCGGGAGTGTCGTCCTCGTCCTCCAGATCCTCGTTCCAGTCCTGGTCCATAAGCTCACGGGCCTGCATGGCCTGTTTGGCAAAGTCCTTGCCGTACAGGTCCGCCATTTCCGCCTCTGTCATGCCCATGGCAGAGGCCGCAGCCGCCTGCGGCGCGGCGAAGAGAAGGAGCCCCGCAACCAGGGCGGGCAAAAGGGGGAGAGCTTTCATCGTTCCCCCAATGTAGCACAATCCCCCTGCCCTGGCAATGAAAAAGAGGAACGGCGCACCAGCAAGCGCGCCGTTCCCGTGTGATACTACTCTTGGGCAAATTGCCTTACTTGCACTTGTAGGTGTCCTCGGCAGCCTCCTCGGCCTCGCAGCCCTCTTTCTCCGGGCCGTTGTCGGGGTCGTAGCCGCGGATGACGGCGTTGTCCACCTTGCCGAGCTTGGCAATCTGGGCATCGATGCGCTCAGCCAGCTCATTGCTGAAGGCAAGGAGCTCCGGGATGGCGGCCTTGTGCTGCTTGATGCTCTTCTGGGCGTTCTTCACGGTCTGGCGGTCCAGGTTGGAGGCCTTGGGCTCTGCAGCCTTGCCCCAGCCGCCCTTGCCGCCGCGGCCGTTGTTGCCCTTGCCGCCGCGACCGGCGTTATTGTTGTTGCCGCCGCCGCCAAAGCCGCCGAAGCCACCGTTTCCGCCACGGCCGAAACCGCCGCCTCCGTTGCCGCCCCAGCCGTTCTGCTCCGCGAACTTGCGGGCCTGGTCACCCCATTTGCCGAAGGGGTTGTTCTCCTTGGCCTTCTCATCCTTCTTGTCCAGCTTCTTGGAGATGGTGGCAATCTTGGAGCGCTGGATGTCGATGTTGTTGCGGGAGCTCTTGATCTTGGCATCCACGGAGCGCTTGGTCTTGATGAGGGTCACGGTGTTGTCCAGCAGGCGGGCGCGGGCAGCCTTGGCTGCCTTGGCGGCCTCCTTGGCAGT
>JAUNQN010000010.1:0-52737 GCA_030536145.1 Akkermansia sp. | reverse complement strand
CGGCCTTTTCCACAGCCTTCTCGCCGGCCTTTTCCGTGGCCTTCTCCATGGCACCGGCGGGGTCCGTTATGGGGGATACCTTCTTGTCGGAATCACTGTCCTTCACCAGGGTGGAGGGCTCTTCCTCCCCATCGTCCTCATCGTCATCCATCACCTCGGGCTCATCATCATCGTCGTCGCCCTCGCCATCGTCGTCCAGGTCCTCGTTCCAGTCCTCGTCCATCATCTCGCGGGCCTGGATGGCCTGCTTGGCAAAATCCTTGCCGTAAAGGGCGGTCATTTCAGCCTCTGTAAGGCCCAGTGCGGTTTCAGCCTGGGCGGGGGTGAGCAGGAAGCTGCCGCCGACGGCCAAGGCTAGTATGAGAAGGTTCTTTTTCATGGTAAGTGTGTAAGGGCGATATGCCGCTGTTACTTAGGAGAACGAAATAGTTTTGCTTGTTCTACACGTGAGCATAAAAAAGCAGCTGCCGACGGACAGCTGCATGAAAGGTAGGCCGGGAGGCCCCGGGGGGCTTTATTCCTCTCCCAGGTCGTCGTCCTTGGCGTCGAACTCCTCGGATTCGGTGTCGAAATCCTCCTCCTCGTACTTCTTGAACTTCTTGACACGCTGGTTGGCGGGCAGCGGGGCCAGCACCATGGTCACGGTGTTGCCGGCCAGCTTGGCGGCCTGGTCCACCTGGGCCATGGTCTTCATATCCTCCACCACCTTGGCCATCATCTCCAGGCCCAGCTCCTTGTGGGCGTTCTCACGGGCGCGGAAACGCAGCTGGAAACGCACCTTGTGGCCGTGGTCCAGGAACTGCTCCGTGCGGGCCATCTTCACGTTGTAGTCGTTGACATCGGTACCCACGCGGAGCTTGACCTCCTTCATGCGGGTTGTCTTGGCCTTGTTATTCTTCTGCAGCTTGGCCTGCATGTACTTGTACTTGCCGTAGTCGATGAGGCGGCAGACGGGAGGGTCGGCGTTGGGGGCAACCTCGACGAGGTCGAGGCCGATTTCCTTGGCCTTGGCAAGGGCGTCGCGGGTCGGCATGACGCCGAGCTGCTCTCCCTTGGCGGTGACTACGCGGACCTTGGGGGCGCGGATGCGGTCGTTGACGCGGATCTGCGGAGCCTTGGAGTTCTTGTCGCGGTTGTTGCCGCGAGCATTCGCGGGTTTGTTAGGTCTGGGTGGTAATGGCACAGATGTGTGTTTCTTGTTGTTTGTGTATCTTGCCGCCGGGCGTACCGGAATGCACGTCCGGCGGCAAAAGCTGTTTGCGTCAGCCCTTGGCTTGCGGGGTTTCCTTCTGCTTGGGCTGCAAGGCCGGGGCAATGAGGCGCTTGCCGATTTCGTCCTTGACGGCGGTGATGAAATCCGCCACGGTCATGTTGCCGAGGTCGTCCAGGTCACGGTGGCGCACGGAGACGAGCCCCTGCTCCGCCTCTCTCTGGCCAAGCACCAGCATGTAGGGCACGCGGTCCAGGCGGGAGTTGCGGATCTTGGCGCCAATCTTGTCCGGGGCCTCATCCAGGGTCACGCGCACGCCGGCAGCGGCCAGGCTGGCACGCACCTGCTCCGCGTATTCCGCCACCTTCTCAGAGATGGGCAGCACGCGCACCTGCTCCGGGGCGAGCCAGGTGGGGAACTTGCCGGCAAAGTGCTCGATAAGCAGGCCGGTGAAGCGCTCCATGGAGCCGAAGGGTGCGCGGTGAATCATGACCGGGTGGTGCGGCTTGTTGTCTGCGCCGGTGTAGCTCAGGCTGAAGCGGTGCGGCAGGTTGTAGTCCACCTGCACGGTGCCCAGCTGCCAGTCGCGGCCGATGACATCGCGGACGATGAAGTCGATCTTGGGGCCGTAGAAGGCGGCCTCGTTCTCAGCGGCGGTGTAGTCGAATCCCTCCTCGGAGAGCACCTCGCGCAGGGCCACCTCGGCCATCTTCCACTTCTCCACGGAACCCACATACTTGGGATCGGTGTAGTCCTTGTCACGCAGGGAGAGACGCACGCGGAAATCAGTCATCTGCAGGGTACCGAGGATGTGCTTGACGATGCCGATGCACTGCTGCACCTCCTGCTTGATCTGGTCCGGGCGGCAGAAGATGTGGGCATCATCCTGCGTAAAGCCGCGCACGCGGGTCATGCCGCCCAGCTCACCGCTCTGCTCCCAGCGGTACACGGTGCCGAACTCCGCCAGGCGGATGGGCAGGTCACGGTAGGAGTGCGGGTCGTTCGCATAAATGCGGATGTGGTGCGGGCAGTTCATGGGCTTGAGCATGAAACCGCTGACCACGCGGGTATCCAGCGCGTTGAAGAGGTCTGCGCAGGTGGCGTTCTCGTCGCGCAGGCGGCGGAAGTCGTCCGGGTCCGGGATGGGGGTGAACTGGCTGTCCTTGTAGTGGTCCCAGTGGCCGCTGGTCATGTACAGGTCCAGCTTGCCGATGTGGGGGGTGTACACCTGGGAGTAGCCGATGCGGTCCAGCTCCTCCGTGATGAAGGTCTGGAGCTCACGGCGGATGATGGCGCCCTTGGGCTTCCACAGGATAAGGCCCTGGCCCACCATCTCATCGATGGCAAACAGGCCCATCTCACGGCCCAGGCGGCGGTGGTCACGCTTGCGCGCCTCCTCCAGGCGGGCCAGGTGCTCGTCCAGCTGGGTGCGGTTCGGGAAACAAGTTCCGTACACGCGCTGCAGGCGGGGGCCGCTGGCATCACCCTGGTAGTAGGCGGAGGCCACGCTCATCACCTTGAAAGCCTTGCAGTTGCCGGTGCGGCCCACGTGGGGGCCGGCGCACAGGTCGGTAAAGTCTCCGTTGCGGTAGATGGTGATTTCCTCACCCTCCGGGATGCGGTTGAGCAGGTCTACCTTGAACTTGGAGGGCACCTCCCTGGGGGCGATGGAGCCCAGCTCACCGCTCTGGGCCATCTTCATGGCCTCCTCGCGGGTAACTGTGACACGCTCAAAAGTCTGGTTCTCCTTGACAATTTTCTTCATCTCCGCCTCAATCAGCTCGAATTCGGCTGTAGAGATGTTGTGGTCAAGTTCAATATCATAATAGAAACCGTTCTCCACGGCAGGACCGGCGGCAAGCTGGGCCTGCGGCCAGAGGCGGCAAACGGCGGCGGCCAGCACGTGCGCGCAGGAGTGGCGCAGGCGCTCCAGGTCGCTCGCCTGGTTGCGTTCTTCCAGAGTCTTTCTTTCTTTATGTTCCGACATAGTGAATGTGTGAGCCCTTAATATCTCCTAATTATCCGCATTTTTCAAGCACAATCAGCGCACGGGAGGCAAAAAAAGGCGATTTTTAGGCAAGAAATTGGAAAAAATCAGTTTACGCGGCCGTAATCATCGGTAAAACGCTCGATATCCTCCTCGCTCAGCAGCTCGCCGAGCTGGATTTCGATAAGGCAGAGCGGCTCGCAGGTCTCGTTGCTCAGGCGGTGGAGGGAGCCGCAGGGAATGAGGACGGATTCCCCCACGGAGAGGTGGGAGATTTCATCCCCGCAGCGCACGGTGGCGGTGCCGCTGATGACAATCCAGCGCTCCGTGCGGTACTTGTGGCGCTGCAGGGAGATGCGGCCCTTGGGGTTCAGGTAGAGCTTCTTGACCACCACGTTGGGCTGCACGTCCAGCACGCGCCACTGGCCCCAGGGGCGCTCGCCGAACTCACCCGCGCGGTACAGGTGGAAAGATGAGGGCAGGTTATCCATAGCCTTATTTCCCAAGTTCCCCGCGGATGGAGGTAGTGGAGCGGGTGGGGAGGCCGCCGTGGGGGATGCGCTTGCTGGTGACGTAGCGGATTCCCTTGGATTCCACAAAGGCCTTCTTCTCATCGCTGGTACCGTCCGCGTTCACAAAGAAGATGTCCGGCTTCACCTCGTCCAGCAGGGGGGCAAAGTCCAGTATCTTGCCCGTATCCGGGCCGATGTAGACCTTCTTGACGTAGCGGATGGCCTCCAGCATGTACTTGCGCTCGTCCTCGCTGTACATGGTCTTGCGGTTCTTGAGCGCCATCACCGTGGCATCGGAGCCAAGGGAGACGTACACGTCCCCGTAGGTGGCGGCTTCCTCCAGGAATGCGATGTGGCCGCTGTGCAGCACATCGAAACAACCGGATACGAATACTTTGGGCATAATGGTAAGGGGATAGGTTTTTACTCGATAACGCCGCGGTCTCGCAGGCGCTGCAGGTACTTGGGCTGCCACTCCACGGGCTGGTCCTTGCCGAAGGTGCGGCAGTACGGCTCCACGGGGTACAGGTCCTGGCAGGACTCCAGGGCGGCCTCGCGGGCCTCCGGGGTCTCGTACAGGTACACGGCATAGCCGCCATGGCCGCCGCCGCAGTACTTGTGGGCCAGGCAGGCGCCAATCTCCGGCAGCTCCGCCATACCCTCGTCCAGCTGCAGGTGGTAGCTGAGCTGTACGCCCACGGCCAGCATCTTGATATCCTGCATCTGCACACCCATGCGGGCGGCGCGGCCGGCCTGGGCAATCTTGTTGAAATTGCGCTTCAGGCATGCCAGGCCGGGGGTATCATGCTTGATACGGGTATCATACACGGCCATGAGCCCGCGCAGGAAATCGCCCGTGTTCTTGAAATCCAGTACCGGGTAGCGGCCGGATTTCCACACGCAGGCCCCGGTTTCCGCAATCACGGCGGGATCCTGCCAGCCCACGCCCAGGCCAAGCTCACTGGCCACGGGGTCCCAGCCGTTCAGCACGCTCCACCCGCCGCTGCCGCCCAGGCCGGCGCCCTTGCGGTACAGCCACTCCTTCAGAGAGACGGTGGGGGAGATGGCGCAGTTCACAATAAACTCTCCGGGGATGGCGTTTTCCGGCACATCCAGCCAGCCGCCGGCAAAATCCACGCGCAGCGGCACATGGGTGGGGGCCTTGATACGATCCACCATCTCCGAGCTGGTGGACTGGTGCATGCCGGGCGGCACATTCTTCTCCATCACCACGAACTCCGCGCCCACCTCGTCGCAGAAAGCGCGCTTCTGCTCCATGTACTGGTCATCCGTGGTCACGGCCAGAACCTGCGCACCGCTGGCAATGAAGGCGGAGCGGAAGGAAAGCGCCACGTCCTCGTCGGTGGAGGGTATCACCTCGTTCACCATGGTCAGGTTGCGCAGCAGCTCCAGCTTGTCGTCATCCTCCAGCAGGGTTTTCTTGCCGTACAGGCGCCACAACAGGTCTGCAGAGGGCACGGATACAATCAGGTAGCCGCCCAGGGCCTTGGCATCTTCAAAAAAACGGATATGGCCGGCATGCAGCACATTGAACGCACCGGATACGAATACTTTTTTCATAAAGGGAGAGTGTGTGATTGCAAAGGATAAGTTATTTTTCAAGCCCCAGCCAGCGGTAGAAGGCACGGGCGGGGTTCAGGTCCAGCTTCGGCAGGGCAAACAGGCTCCCCGGGGGATTGGAGCCCTGCGGGGCGGCGGCATGCGGAGTACAGCCGCCCTCCTGCTGCGGGGCGGATGCCCCTGCCAGCCTGTGCATCAGGTACGTGCGGAGCGCGGGAACAAGCACGCTTGTGCATACCTGGGCCAGCAGACCGGGCCAAGGGCTGGTGCCGCGCACCGCCACGGCGGCGGCGGTACCCACGGCGGCGGCCTTGCGGCTCTTGCGCACGGCACGCACCGCCACCCCGGCCACCACCAGGCCCACGCCCACGGCGGCCAGCAGGCGCGCCGCATGCACAGGGGCCTGCACCTGCGGCAGCAGCTGCTGCACGCGGTCGCGCGTGTTCCCTATGTCGCCCACCGTCTCCGCGCGGGAGGCGGCTATTCTCCTAAGGACTTCTTCTTTCCTTCTATCAGGACTTTCAGGCATTGCACATCTTTCTGGATTTCCTGGCGGGTAACCGGGGCCAGTTCACCGGGCTGCACATTGCGCGCAGCGCACAGCAGCGCCACCGCAGGCAGCAGGTTGAGCGCCAGCACTATGGCCAGCGCCACGGGCCAGCCCAGCGGGCCGGCCAGCAGCACGCCCACCAGCGCGCAGAGCACCAGGTACGCCACGGCCAGCAGCAGCAGGCCCGCCGCCAGCAGGGTCACGCGCCGCACCTGCTTGCGGGAATAGTCCTCCAGCTCAGCGGTGAACAGCTCCGTGAGCGCGCCCAGGTGGTCCAGCGTATGCTGGGCCGTCAGGCGCGCCTGGGCTATGGCCTCCTGCCCTTGCTGGACAGGCTGCATGACGAGGTTGCGAACCCAAGTCAACATGGGATTGGCATTGGTTGCGGGCAGCCTTGTCAGTTACGGGAGGAACCGAGGAGCAGGCCCAGTACAAGGCCGATACCCAGCGCACCCAGCACGCTGCCGGTGGGATTGGCGCGCACGTAGTCCTCGCCGGCCTTGTGCAGCTCCTTGGCGCGGGCGCAGGTATCATCCCAGTCGGCACCCACCTTCTGGCGGGCATCATGGGCATAGCCGCGCACCTTGTCCACATAGGGGTCGGTCACCTCTCGCACCTGGTGGTACTTTTCCTCTGCGGCGCCGCGCACCTGCTGGTACTTCTCCTCTGCAAAGGCGCGGGCGGCCTCCAGGCGGCTCTTGATTTCAGAAACGGGGGATTCTTCCGGAGTCACGATAGTCTCTTCGTTTTCCATGGCGGTATTTGTTTCGTTAAGGTTAAAAACTGTGTAAGCGGGTGAAACGGGCACCTTGCCCCACCGGCTATGTGACATTATAAGCACAAAATCCCCGCCTTGGCAAGCAATCTGCGCCTAATAGTTGTTTTTATGACACGGCACCCCTACCGGAAGGCATGGCCACGCAAATAATTTGCGGCAGCGGGGATAATTGACTTGCCTTTCACGCGCGGAATTGGTAAAGTTTCACGGCTAAAGCAAACAAGCATGAACGCAATCCTCGCACTCGAAGACGGTACAATTTTCGAAGGCAAAGCCTTTGGTGCCACCGGCACCTCCACGGGTGAAGCCTGCTTCAACACCAATGCCGTTGGCTATCAGGAAATCCTGACAGACCCGGCCTACGCCGGCCAGATGGTGGCCATGACCTACCCCCACATCGGCAACTACGGCATCTGCGAGGAAGACAACGAGAGCTCCCGCCCGCACGTGCGCGGCTTCGTCATCGGTGAGCTCTCCCGCATCCACTCCAACTGGCGCGCCAACGAGCCTCTGGGCGACTGGATGGCACGCCACGGCATCATGGGCATCCAGGATGTGGACACGCGCAAGCTCACCACCATCCTGCGCACCAAGGGCGCGCAGCGCGCCTGCCTGACCACGGAGCTGGATGCAGCCGCCGCCGTAAAGGCCGCGCAGGAGAGCGCCCCGCTGCAGGGCACGGACCTGGTGAGCGGCGTGACCACGGCGGAGCCCTACCACTGGGAGGGCGAATCCCGCGTGTGGAAACTGCCCAACAAGCTGCAGGGCGACATGGGCTACTACACGGAGCTTCCCCCGGTGGAGAGCAAGGTGGTGGCGTATGACTTCGGTATCCGCCGCAACCTGCTGCGCCACCTGCGCCGCCAGGGCATGGATGTGACCGTGGTGCCCGCCGGCACCCCCGCAGAGACCGTGCTGGCCATGGGGCCGGACGGCATATTCCTTTCCACCGGCCCCGGGGATCCCGCCGTGCTCACCGCCATCCATGCAGAGGTGAAGAAGCTGGCGGAGTCCGGCATTCCGGTGTTTGCCGCCGGGCTGGGCATGCAGCTGCTGGCCCACGCCTTTGGCGCCAGGACGGAGCACCTGCCCCACGGCCACCGCGGCGGCCAGGCCAGCAAGCATACCGCCACGGGAGACATTGCCATCACCGCCGGCTGCCAGGCATTCACCGTGGTGGCAGACAGCCTGCCCGCAGGGCTGGAGGCCACGCACACCAACCTGACGGACGGCACGGTGGAGGGCATACGCCACACCGCACTCCCGGTGTTCGGCGTGCAGTACAGCCCGGAAGGCACGGAGCATTTCAGCCAGTTTGCGGAGATGGTGCGCAGCGCCAAGGCCGCCAAGTAACACACAACAAGAGAGGATTTCCCAATTATGAACACGCTAGTGATCGGCTCCCAGTGGGGAGATGAAGGCAAGGGCAAGGTCATCGACTTCCTGACGGAGGAGGCTGACTTTGTGGTACGCAGCCAGGGCGGCAGCAATGCCGGCCACACCGTGATTGCCGACGGCAAGAAGTACGTGCTGCACCTGGTTCCCTCCGGCATCCTGTGGCCGGGCAAGGTCAACGTCATCGGCAACGGTGTCGTCATCAACCCCACCGCCCTGGTGGAGGAAATCAAGTACCTGCGCGACCTGGGCGTGACCATCACCCCGGAGAATCTGCTCATTTCCGACCGCGCCCACGTGGTGCTGCCCATCCACAAGGAGATTGACGCCGCGCAGGAGGAAGCCCTGGGCGACCAGAAAATCGGCACCACCAAGCAGGGCATCGGCCCCACGTATGCGGACAAGGCACGCCGCATCGGCATCCGCATGGTGGACCTGGTGGACCCGGTGCGCCTGGAGAAGGTGCTGAAGGCCCGCATCGCCACCGCCAACGAGGAGCTGGTGCGCCTGAACTGGCCCGCCGCAGATCCCAAGGTGACGCTGGATGCCGTGATGGCCGCCGCAGATGTGCTGCGCGCCCACGTGACCAACACCATCCCCGTGCTGAACAAGGCCACCAAGGCCGGCAAGACCATCCTCTTCGAGGGCGCGCAGGGTGCCATGCTGGATATCGATTTCGGCACCTATCCCTTTGTGACCAGCTCCAACACCAGCGCCGGCGGCTGCTGCACCGGCTCCGGCGTGGCTCCCACCCGTATCGACAAGGTCATCGGCGTGTGCAAGGCCTACACCACCCGCGTGGGTGCCGGCCCGTTTGTGACGGAGGATGCGGAGATTGCCGACTACCTGCACGGCATGGGCCGTGAGTTCGGCGCCACCACGGGCCGCCCCCGCCGCTGCGGCTGGACGGATGGCGTGGTGCTGCGCTTCTCCGCCATGTTCAACGGGTTCGACGAGATGGCCATGACCAACCTGGACGGCCTGGACGACCGCGACACCATCAAGATTTGCACGGGCTACAAGATGGGCGACCAGGTGCTGGAGTACCCGCCCGCCCTGATGGAGGAGTGGGCGCTGTGCGAGCCAATTTACGAGACCCTGCCCGGCTGGAAGCAGGATACCACCAAGTGCACCAAGTGGGAGGAACTGCCCGCCAACTGCCAGGCCTACGTCAAGCGCTTCGGCGAGGTGGTGGGCTGCCCCGTCGGCTCCGTGGGCGTGGGCCCGGACCGTGAGCAAACCATCGTGGTTCCCCACTAAGCACCAAAAGGCACGGCTATGCTCGGCAGGATATGTCACGGCATAGAGCGCTACATGCCACTGGTCATCCTTGCGGTGTCAGTGGCATGCCTTGTTTTCCCGGCCTGCGGGCTTTGGATAGGGAGCAGCGCCGTCAGCATCCTGCTGGGAGCAGTCATGTTCTGCATGGGCATGCACCTGCGCCCGGCGGATTTCCGCATACTGTTCACGCACCCGCGCGGCGTCCTGCTGGGCAGCGTGGCGCAGTTCACCATCATGCCGCTGCTGGGTTATGCGCTGGGCAAGGCATTCGGCCTGGAGCCGGGGCTCTTTGCCGGCGTGGTGCTGGTGGGCTGCTGCCCCGGCGGCACCGCCAGCAACGTCATCACCTTCCTGTCAAAGGGGGATGTGGCGCTCTCCGTGGGCATGACCACCTTCAACACCCTGCTCGCTCCCGTACTCACCCCGCTCGTCGCGTGGCTGCTGCTGCGCACCACGGTGGACGTGGAGCCCTGGGGCATGCTGCTCTCCATCGGCCAGGTAGTCATCCTGCCGATTACGCTGGGCCTGCTGTGCGGGGGCTATGCGCGCCGCCACCCCAGGCTGCTGGAGACCACCCCTGCCCTCTCCGTGCTGGCCATCACGGGCATAGTGGCCTGTGTGGTAGCGCACCAGGCAGACCACCTGCTGCACAGCGGCTGGCTTATCCTGCTGGTAGTGGTGCTGCACAACACGGGCGGATTTGGCGCGGGGTTCCTGCTGGGGCGCCTGCTGCGGCTGCACCCCGCCAGGGTGAAAGCCCTGAGCGTGGAGATAGGCATGCAAAACGCCGGCATGGCCACGGTACTGGCCCAGGCAAACTTCACCCAACTGGCCCTGGCACCCGTGCCGGGGGCCGTATTCTCCATCTGGCACAACTTTGCCGGCGGCATGCTGGCCTCCGTCCTCCGCCGCTGGCGCAATGACACGGCGGAGAAAACGGAAACACCTCAGGATTCCGCGGAATCCTGAGCCTTCTGCGCGCGCGGCGCGTTCACACCGCCGATGAGCACCACCATCTCACCCTTGGGCGGGCGGGCGGTGAACTCTGCCAGCAGCTCCGCCGCAGAACCGCGGTGGTAGGTCTCATACACCTTGGTCAGCTCCCGCGCCACGCACACCGGCACGGCGGGGTCTATATCCGCCAGGGCCTGGATAGTCTTGACAATGCGGAAGGGAGACTCGTAGAAAATGCTGGTATGCTCCGCCTCCACGGCGTTCCGCAGCACGGTACCCTTCCGCCCGGATTTCACGGGCAGGAAACCGCCGAAGAAGAACGCATCGCTCGGCAGGCCGGAACCCACCAGGGCCGTCACCACGGCAGAGGGGCCGGGCAGCACGGTAAAGGCCACGCCGCGCTGCTTGAGCTCCTGGATAAGGCGGTAGCCGGGGTCGCTCACACCGGGCATGCCGGCATCCGTCACCACGGCAAAGCGCTCCCCCGCCAGGGCGCGGGCGGCCACCTCCGGAGCGCGCTGTGACTCGTTGTGCTCATGCAGGCTGAGCAGCGGCTTGCGTATGCCGTAATGGGCCAGCAGCATGCCGGTGTTGCGCGTGTCCTCGCAGCAGATGCAGTCCACGCCCTCCAGCACGGCCAGCGCGCGGCGGGTAATATCCTCCCGGTTCCCGATGGGGAGGCCGACAAAACTCACGGGGTATTCTATCATGGCAGCGTCAGGTTAGTGACCAGATCGTCCGCAGCCAGGCGGGCGGCGTAGGAGAGGGCACTCTGCTCCGCCGTCTGGATGCTGGTGATGTCGTTGTTGAAATAGCTTGCCTGCCCGGAGGAGGTGCCGGATACCAGCACCTTGCCGGTCTTGTTGTCCGTCACGGTGTAATTCACATACACGGTCAGGCCTATTTCAGAGCTCAGGGCGCTGTCCAGGGGACTGGCGCGCAGCACGCTGCGATCCACGGAGCTCACACAGCCGGATACGGTGCAATCCGCCAGGCGCGGGGCGGCCAGGCGCATGCAGCCGGATTTCTCCAGGCTGTCCGTCACGGCGGTGGTCACCATCATGCCAATTTCCGGGTAGAGGGAGTTGTTGCGGAACATGCTCACGGAAAAGCTGTTCATGCCGGCCAGGCTTGGGGAGGCGGTGGCATTCAGGTGGTAGCCGCAGGAGGAAGCCAGCAGGGCGGCAGCCAGGCAGCAGGCGGTACGCAGCATCTTCATGGCAGGCGGCGGGGGTTACTTCTTGGAACCGGCCAGGGCGCGGGCACGTGCCAGCAGGCCCTCTGCCTCCTTGGCAGCGGCGGGGTTCACGGCCCGCTGGCGGATAACATCCTCAAAGCAGAACACGGCGGAGGTGTACTCGCGGGAGCGGTTCAGGTAGTACTTGCCCACCTCCAGCTGCTGCTTGACCAGCAGGCTCTTCATATTGGAAACCTGCTGCTGGGCCTTGGCGGAATCCTTGTGGCCGGGGAAACGCAGGTTGAACTCCTCGTAGGCCTCGCGGGCATTGCTGATGTTCACCAAGTTGTTCTCTCCGCGGGTGCGGCTGTTTGCCCACAGCTCGGCCACCATGAGCTGCGCGCCCGGGGCATACACGCTGTCCGGGTACTTCTCCACCAGCCTGGCGTATTCCATGCGGGCCTCCTCGTCACGCTTCAGGTCCACCAGGTACCCGGCCAGAATAGAGGATGCCGTGGCGGACATGTCGTTGTACGGGGCCTTGTCGATGATGGCACGGAGCCATTCGATAACCTTGGAGGCTTCCATGTCACTCTTCCACAGGCCACCCATCACCGGCACCTTCAGCTTGCCCTGAGCGGCAGCCATGGCCATGGCCAGCTGGCTGTTCAGGGCCTCCGTGTACAGCGGGCTCTGCGGGTAGCGGTCCAGCAGCTTGCCGTACTGGGTAAAGGCCTCGCGGTAGTCCTTCTTGCGCTCGTACGCCTTGCCGAGCATCAGGCGCGCCTCGTCCGCATGCGGCGCCAGCGGGTGGTTCAGAGCAACCTTCTTCAGCGTGTCGATCTCACGCCCCAGCTTCCCGGCGGCGCGGTACTCGCGCGCCTTGGCCAGCAGCGCATCCGCCACCGGGTCCACGGATGTCACCATGCCGGCTGCGGGCGGCCCGTCGAACTCCTGACACATCGGCAGGGCCAGCACGGCCGCTGCACTCATACACACCAGAACTGCCTTCTTGCTCATATCACCGCCAGCATACCACGCCCCCGCCCCTGAAATCAAGCGTGAAATAGCCGTTCTGTGTCTTGCGCGCGCGGGCGCAGCTCCAACAATTAGCAAACGCGCGGCGCGGCGGCGGGGTCTCACCCCATTATGTTTGCAAGAGCCCTTATCCATTATTTCAAGAACCTGTTCAGCGGCACCGCCAGGGAACGCCGCATGGTAGACACCGCCCCGCAGCACAGCGTGGACCTGCGCGCCTACATGGGCCGCTGGTATGAGCAGGCGCGGTATGACCACGCCTTCGAGGACGGCATGGAGCGCGTATTCACCGACTATACCCTGCAGGGGGACGGCCGGGTGCGCATCTCCAACAACGGGGAGGACACCGCCGGGCGCCCCTTCCACGCCGCCGGCCTGGGCAGCTGCCCGCACGGGGATGGCCGCCTGCGCGTCTCCTTTGTGCCGCCGTACTCCTGGTTCACCGCGCCGTACCACATCCTGTACGCCACGCCGGGGTACACGGGGGCAGTCGTCTCCGGGGAGGACGACACCTACCTGTGGCTGCTCACGCGGGAGCGGCACCCTGCACCGGAGCTGCTGCAGGAGCTGGAGCAGCAGGCGGCACGGCGCGGGTTTGACCTGGCGCGCCTGCACTACACCCGCCAGGGCGCGGTGTAATGCCGCCCTGCCCCGGTATGTACAAATGTTTGCCTTGTCAACGCAGCCGCTGCATGATACACTACCGCCCGAAATACTATGAACAAGATCAAAGCAGCCATCGTTGGTTACGGTAACATCGGCAAGTACACGCTGGAGGCCATTGAGGCCTCCCCGGATATGGAATGCGTCGGCATCGTCCGCCGCACGGCCTCCAAGGAGGGCTATCCGGAGCTGGCCGACTATCCCGTGGTGACAGACATTGCAGAGCTGGGCAAGGTTGATGTGGCAATCCTGGCCACCCCCACGCGCTCCTGCGAGGAACACGCCGTGAAGTGCCTTGCCATGGGCATCAACACGGTGGATTCCTACGATATCCACACCTCCATTCTCGATTACCGCGCAGCCCTCATGCCCGTGGCCAAGGCCAACGGCACCGTTGCCATCATTTCCGCCGGCTGGGACCCCGGTTCGGATTCCGTGGTGCGCACGCTCATGGAGAGCCTTGCGCCCAAGGGGCTTTCCTACACCAATTTCGGCCCCGGCCGTTCCATGGGCCACAGCGTCTGCGTGCGCTCCAAGGCGGGGGTGAAGGACGCGCTCTCCATGACCATTCCCGTGGGCGAGGGTATCCACCGCCGCATGGTGTACGTAGAGCTGGAGGAAGGCGCAGACCTGGCCGAGGTGACGGCCGCCATCAAGGCCGATCCCTACTTTGCCTCCGATGAGACGCATGTGTTTGCCGTGGACAGCGTGGATGCCCTCAACGATGTAGGCCACGGTGTGAACCTCACCCGCAAGGGTGTGAGCGGCAAGACGCACAACCAGCTCTTTGAGTTCAACATGAAGATCAACAACCCCGCCCTCACGGCCCAGGTGCTGGCCAACGTGGCACGCGCCTCCCTCAAGCAGCAGCCCGGTTGCTACACCATGATTGAGATTCCCGTCATCGACATGCTTGCCGGCGAACGGGAGGACATCATCAAGCACCTTGTGTAAGCGGCGTCCAAACCTTTTGAAATACGGCCCGCCCCGGCATATTGCCGGGGCGGGCTTTCCGGTGCCGTTGCGGGGTCAGGGTTGCTCGCAGAGCCCGATGAAGTATGGCGGGGCCGGGGTGGTGAGGTCTCCGATGGCCCAGATGAAGGGTTTGTCGAAACGGATGGAGGGAGGTGACACCGGCGGTATGCAGACGGCGCGCCCCATGGCAGGGCTGACAGCGGCGGCTTCCGTGCCCAGCTCGTCTACCTTTACATAGCATTTTTCAGCGCACCAGGCGTTGCCCCGGCCTGCCGCATGGGCAGGATTGGAGCTGAAGGGCTCACGCTGCACCCCTGCCGGGTTGGGTTTCAGTTTCAGCGAATCGTCTGCAAAAAGCGCATACAACTGCGCCGACGTGCGGCCCGCTGCACCGGACTGCAGCAGGAGGAGCAGTTTTTCCGCAGAATCCGGGGAGAACACCACGTTTCCCTGCTGCTCCCGCACCACGGCGCGGAAAAGGTTGAAGGCCGGGGTATCGCTCGGCACCTCACCCTCCACATGAATCACCGGTTCCGGGATTTGCTGCGGCACAAACGTTTTTTTGCATTCTCCATTATCATCCCGCCGGTTCAGAAGCGGAAATCCACCCCGGCGGCGGCATACACGCCGGTCTTGTAATGGTGCTTGCCCATGGTTTCCTTGGGCGCGTTGAAGCGGCAGAACTCCGCAGTAGTGAGCACGGGCATACCCACAGAGGCGTACAGGATGCGCTTGCGCTCCCCGGGGCGGGAGAAATCCCACTGCAAGGTGCCGCCGGCCACCAGGGAGCGCACGCGGAACATACGCGTATCGGGCTCCTCCGTCTCCACGGTCCAGGAACCGCCCGCCGCCCGGGCAAAGAACCCGGCGGATACGCCGTTGCCCATGTCGCGCAGGGCGGTGAGCCCCAGGCGGGAGAGCCTGATGGTCCAGTAGTCGTCCGGCTGCCAGTCAAAGGCTACCAGGGGCAGCATGCCGTAGGAAACATAGCGGGGAACGACACCCAGCCCCAGGGACCAGCTGAAGCGGTCGTTCACCTTCCAGGTGTATTGCGCCATGCCGTTCACGGTGAAACTGCGGTCCCATTTCACGAAATCAGAGGCCAGGGTGGGCGCAAAGGCCACCATCAGGCGGTCGCCGTCCCCATAGCGCCGCGTAACCGCCAGGGGCAGGCCGAAGGAGTACAACTCACGCTTGCGCAGGTGGAAGGCGCGGGCGTGCATGTGGGTGATGCGGGTATCCAGCCCGGCGGCCAAAGCCCAGTCTCCGTACCCGCTGCGGCGCGGGTCCGCCAGCGGCAGGGAGAAGGAATAGGACTGCATGGCCAGTTTGCCAGGCCCGTGGGTCTCACGCAGGTAGGAGAACATCTCAAAGGAAGAGGCGCTGGGAACCAGCCCGCTTTCCGGCAGGTTCAGGTGCCAGGCGGTCTCCTGTGATTCAGCTGCCAAGGCGGCAGGGGCGAGCACCAGCGCAACAAGGAACGCGGATTTCATGCCCCTGCTTGTAGCACAGGTCTGCGGGGGAATCAAGCCCCGTCTGTGGCAGCACGGCTCAATCGTCCACGCGCGGGCAGGGTCCCACCACCACCAGGTCCATACCGGCGGCGCGGGCGGCACGCATGCCCGGCTCTGCATCCTCGAACACCACGCAATCCGCAGGGGCCACACCCATCAGTTCCGCGCAGCGCAGGAAGATATCCGGCGCGGGCTTGCCGTTCGGTACGTCCGCCGGGGTCACGATGATGGAGAACAAATCCTGCATGCCGGCGGCGGAGAGCGTCTCCAGCGGGCCGGGCATCAGGCTGCCGGTGCCTATGGCGCAGGGTATGCCGCGCGCCACCAGGCTGCGCACCAGGTCTGCCGTTTCCCGGATGCAGGGCAGCTGCCCGTCATGGATAAGGCGGGTGTAGCAGTCACGCTTGTAGGAGCCCACCTCCTCTGCATCCATGTCCATGCCGTAGCGGCCGTTGAGCTCACGCACGATATCCGGCGCGGACATGCCGCCGTGGGACACGAATTCATCCCAGCGGAAGGCCTCGGAGGGAACGCCATAGTGTTTCAGGGCGCTGCGCCAGGCGCGGTAGTGGGTGGGCATGCTGTCCACCAGGGTGCCGTCCAGGTCAAAGATATAGCCCTTGTACTGTTTTTCCGGTAAGGTTACGCGCGCTTGCATCACAGGTCGAATTTCTCTACAAAGTTTTTCAGGTCGGCATCCTTGCCGAAGAGGACGAGGATATCGCTCTCCAGAAACTCCAGGGAGCCGTCCGGCGTGTCGATGACCGGGGATTCCGGCTCGGCCAGCACGTTGTCTGAATCCGCCATCTCCTGAGGCTGGCCGCGGCGCACGGTGAGCAGGTTCAGGCGGTACTGCTGGCGCAGGCCCACCTCCATGAGCTTCCTGCCCACCCATTCGGCGGGCAGTTTCACCTCTGCCAGGGAGTGGGTGGCATCAATCCGGCGCATCCACATCAGGCCGTCGTTCACCAGGCGGCTGGACAGCTGCTTGGCGGCCACCTCCTCCACGCGGAACACATCGCCTATCCCCAGGAGCTTCAGGATGCGCGCCTGCAGGTCGTTCACGCTGCGGACGTACAGGTTCTTCACGCCCATTTCCTTCAGCTGGGCGGTAATCAGGATATTGCGCTCATACTGCTCACCCACGGTCACAATCACGCAGGTGTCGTCGCCGGTGAGGTCCAGCTGGCGCAGCACGCGCATATCCGTGGCATCACCCACCAGGGCGTAGGCCACCTGGTCCTTGAGCGCGGTCACGTTGGACTCTCTGATATCCAGCACCGTTACTTCATATCCCTGGTCAGAGAGGTAGGTAGCCAGGGAACGGCCGAACTGGCCCATGCCGATAATGACGAATTTCATAAGATGAGGGGGTGGTTAACTGAGGGGGAGCCTGGTTTCAGGGAAGCGCATCGGAGCGGGATCCCGCTGCTTGATAAAGATAAGCATGAAGGTGAACATACCCACGCGCCCGAAAAGCATGTTGGCGGTGATAAGCAGGCGGGATAAGGGGGAAAGGTGGGTGGCCATGTCCAGGTCATACCCGGTGGTGGTGTAGGCGCTCACCTCCAGGAACAGGGCCTTCAGGAACCCCTTGTCAGAGGCGGCTATCTCCGGCTCCAGCAGCAGCAGCAGCATGGTGGTGAACACAATCCAGATGATGGAAAGCACCACCGTGGCCATGGCGCGCTCTATGGTCACGCGGGATATGCGGCGCTGGTGTATTTCCACATCCTGCGCGCCGCGCAGCACGCGCCACACCTCCAGCACGCACAGGCACACCACCGGGGCAAACACGCCGCCGCCCGTGCCGGCCGGGTTGCCGCCCACAAACATCATCAGGCACATGAACGCCTTGTACACCGGGCCGTAGGCATCTATATCCGTCAGGTTGAACCCGGCGGAGCGGCTCACGGCGTTCCACGCGGCCTCCCACGTGTTGTGCGCCACGCCCGTGGTGTGTACGGAGGGCTCAAAGGCCCCCAGCAGGGCATACGCCACGGTGCCCGCCAGCATCACGATGAGGGTGACGCGCATCACCAGCCAGGAGTGCGTGCTCCAGCGCTTGCTGGGCTTCTTGCCCGCCAGGCGGGCACGCACGCGCTGAATGCCCTCCAGGTACACGCCGAACCCCAGGGTGCCGGCAATGATAAGTGCCATCATCACCCCCTGGGCGGCATAGTTGCCGGCCACGCCCGCATGGGACATACCCGCCGGGAACAGGGTAATTCCGGCATTGCAGAAGGCTGATACGGAATGGAACAAGGCATACGCCCACAGGTGGTCCTGCGGTATGCCGGGCTCACCCATCCACAGGAAATACAGGCAGGCCGCGCCCGCCAGCTCTGCCGTAAGGGTGACGCCGAACACAGCCTTCAGCAGGGCCGGCACCACGTTCACGCCCTGCTGGTCCAGCACGCCGGACATGTTCATGCTGTCACGCACGGCCAGGCGGCGCCCCAGCATCATGAGTACAAAATAGGTAAAGGTCATCACGCCCACGGCTCCCACCTGGATATCTATGAGCAGGATAGACTTGCCCAGCGGCGTGAATGTTTCCGCCACGTTCACGCAGGTAAGCCCGGTGATGGAGGAGGCGGAGGCGCAGGTGAACAGAGCCTGGGTAAAGCTGATGGGGTGGTGCGTGGCACCCGGCGTGAGCAGCAGCAGGGTGCTCACAACCACGAACACCAGCATGTAGGAAAAGAAGGTGACGGACGGGGACCAGAACCCGGCGCGCCCGCGCACGGGGCTCTGCCGCCGCGCCCGCATATACATGCCCATACGCACCAGGGAAAAGGAGCTGATGCCCAGTACCGCCATTACCAGCGGCCAGAACAGCCACGTGCCTGCATGCGGCGTATACATCATGCCGAACAAGCCCGCGCCCACCAGCACCACGGCCAGCTGCAGCCACAGCATGCGCCCCAGGGGGCGCCGCAACCACAGCTCATGCACGGCATGCGCCACCACCATGGCGGCATGGGCACCCACCAGGCTGACCAGCACACGGAAAAAGGCCTGCGTGCGGAAAAACTCCTCCGCAGCGGTCTCTTGTGAAACCTTCTGGAAACACAGCAGCCACAGCGTAACCAGCAGCACCAGCCCGCCGGAGATGATTTCCGGCAGCTCCAGCGCGCGGTTGTGGCGTTCCTTCTGTGAAACAAGCGGCATGTGCGCGGCAGCTTACCACATTTCCCCGCACTTGGCAAGGGCTGTGTGCAGCGGTCGCATCACTCCCGCACGCGCATCACGGCAAAGTAGTGGACGACATGCCAGGCATGGTCCCGCCAGTCTGCCAGGGTTTCCCCCAACTCCGTATCCGCATGGGGCAGGCCCTGGGAGCAGAACCCCTCGTGCCCGGTGAGCTCCACCTCCAGCACCTCCTTCTTGGCCTGGCGGAACAGGCGGCGCAGGTCGTCCAGGTCACCGAACATGCACTCCTGCAGCTCCATGTCCGTATCCTTGCCATCCTCTCCCACCACCACATAGCTGTCCGCCGCCGCCTTTGCGCCCTTGGGCGCCGGCATCCGGCGCACCTTCACGCGCTTGACCACCACCACGCCGAACCCCTCCGGGAAATAGGAGCGCAGGCTCACCTCCCCCATGGGCGCGCCCTCCGGGGAGACACCGGGCGGCGCGTCTGCCGGGGGAAATCCCTTGGACACCTCCGCCGCAGGGATGGCCTTCTTGCCCTCCAGCGGCACAGGCGGCACATCCGGCTCCGGCGCGGGTTCCCCGGCGGCGGCGTCCCCTGCTTCGGGCGGCGGCGCGGTCTGCGTGTCCTCCTGCGCAGCAGGGGGAACCTGGTCTTGAGAGGGCGCAGCCGTGCTATCCCCTGCCACGGCAAGCATTCCGGCCGCGCTCATCAGAACAAATGTTGTTTTCATAAAAAAGCTTCCCCTATTCTAACATATAGGCGCGCGGGGTAAAGCCTTTTTTTTCACCGCCGCAAAACCCAGTCCTCCCGCAGTAAAGGGGCGGGAATGCGTATGAACGCCGCATCCCCCTGCCCCGGTGCGCCGCCAAAGGCTGTCATGAGCGGGAAAAAGCTTGCCAAAGAGCGGAATCTGGGCTACCCTCTGCGCTCTCCCCCTTATCTAAGCTAACATGAAAAAGGTTCACTTCCTCGGAATATGCGGTACTGCCATGGGCGCCGTGGCCTCTGCCATGGCCCGCAAGGGCTACACGGTCACGGGTACGGATGCCAACGTGTACCCGCCCATGTCCACCTTCCTGGAGAATGAGGGGATTCAGATTTTCCAGGGCTACAAGCCGGAGAACATACCGGGCGATGCCGACCTCATCATCATAGGCAATGCCATGAGCCGCGGCAATCCCGAGGTGGAGGCCGTGCTGGAGCGAGGCCTGCGCTACAAGAGCCTGCCGGAGACCATGAAGGAGTTTTTCCTGTGGGGGCACCGCAACTTTGTGGTGACCGGCACCCACGGCAAGACCACCACCACCTCCATGCTGGCGTGGATGATGGAGGCCAACGCCCTGAACCCCAGTTTCATGATTGGCGGCATAGCCCGCAACCTGGGCCGTGGCGGCCGTTTCACGGATTCCGAGTTCTGCGTGCTGGAGGGAGACGAGTACGACACCTCCTTCTTTGACAAGCGTTCCAAGTTCCTGCACTACCTGCCGGAGGTGGTCATCATGAACAACATCGAGATGGACCACGCCGACATCTACGCCAACGTGGAGGAAATCAAGCTCTCCTTCAAGCGCCTGCTCCGCGTGGTTCCCCGCAGCGGCGTGGTGTTCATGAACGCGGACTGCCCCAACTGCATGGACGTGCGTGCCTGCGCCGCCAAGGAGCTGCGCGTGGTCCGCACCGTTTCCGTGGGCATGGCGGAGGATGCCGATATCCGCATCTCCGACCTGGAGTACCGCACAGACGGCAGCAGCTTTACCCTGAACGGCGGCAAGGACACCCCCTGGGAAATGGACAACGAGCGTTTCGACGTGCCCATGATTGGCGATTTCAACGTGCGCAACGCCGCCATGGCCGCCTGCGCCGCCCGCGTGGCCGGGCTGGATGCCGGGCAGATTCGCAGTGCCCTGGCCGCATTCCAGGGCGTGGCGCGCCGCCAGGAAGTGCGCGGCACCGTGAACGGCGTGACCGTGGTGGATGACTTTGCCCACCACCCCACCGCCATCCGCCAGGCCATTGCCGGCCTGCGCCAGCGCTACCCGCAGAGCCGCCTTTGGGTGCTCTTTGAGCCCCGCAGCAACACCACCATCCGCAACCTGTTCCAGGACGAGCTGGCAGAAGCCCTCTCCCATGCAGACATTGCCGTGCTCTCCCGCGTGGAGAACCACAAGAACCTGGCCGCAGAGGACCAGCTGGACGAGGCCAAGCTCCAGGCAGACATCGAGGCTACGGGCACCAGCTGCTACCTGGGGGCCGATGCGGACGACATCGTGGCAAACGTGGTAGGCCGTGTCCACCCGGACGACGTACTGCTGGTCATGAGCAACGGCGGTTTCGGCGGCATCCACAAGAAGCTCCTCACCGCGCTCGCCCAGTAACACACCCGACGCAGCGCATTTGCAAATTGCCCCGGCACCGCTGAGACGGAGCCGGGGCAATTGCTTCAAATCAATCCTTTACGCCACTGCGTTTCCGTAGGTCGTCAATCGCATCCCGCATCTCCCTGTGCAGGGAGCTCATGCGCCACAGCCAGAAGAAGATGAGCAGGGTGACAAAGCTGAGATAGATCACCACGCCCCAGCAGAGTGCCTGCACGGAGGTGATGGTATCATCTATGCGCTTGTTCTGCAGCATGCGCTCCGTGATGATATTGCCCAGCTCCTTGGCATACTCCCTGCCCTCCTGCTTGTACTGCTGCTTATACTCCTCCATCAGCGTATCCACGGCACCCTTGGCAGCATGGGCCATCATGTCGCCCAAGCCCGTGTTCCGGTCTGCCAGGAGCCCATCCACCGCGCCCTGCAGCACCGCCTGGCCGCGGGTAGGGGCTGCGGGAGGCGGGGGCATCTGGTCCCCGGCCTTCTCCGCGCGTTTCTGGCGCTGGTTCTCCGCCAGCTTGGCGGCACCGCCCAGCACCGCCCCGCCTATCTTGCGGGTGGCGGTGGACTTTGTCTCGTCCGCCTCCAGTCTCTGGGCCTGGTTCTCCAGCAGCTGGCCGCCCACCTGCAGCAACGCATCCATCACCTTGCCGCCGGTGGAATCCTGCTGTGCCGACGCGGGGGATACCACGGCCAACCCCATGCATACGGTAAAAAGGAATCGTTTCATACTTGTCCTATCCTAGCATTACCACAGGCGCATGGCAACCTGTTTTTTGTGCAGCCCTGCCCCGGCATCCAACATTCACGGCAGCACGCTCTTTTTTCCTTGAAACGGGGTGGGGCATTGTGTAGACTGGGGAACGTATGAGAACATATTCCCTTTTGCTCCTGGCGGCCACCATCCCCGCCACGGCGGCCATTACGGCTCCGCCCCCCATCCCAGATGGCCCCGTGACCTACAGCAGCGTGAGCTATGAGGCTCCGGCGGCAGCACCTTCCCCTGCAAGCACCACGGCGGATATACCCGCCCCTGCCGGCATGGAAACCACAGCCCCGGCAGCCACGACCATGGAACCCGCGCCCGCCACCCCGGCACCCGCAGCCCCCATGCCCGCAGCTCCCATGGCAGCCCCCTCCTCCACCCTGAACGGGCACCTGGGCCTGAACCTGTACACCAGCAACTACCAAGTGCGCGGCATGGGCGTGACCAATGATTTCAGCGGCCACGGCTGGTCCTCCGTGGATGCATCATACACCTTCCCGAACCGCAACCTGTTCAACCGCGGCCTGCACCACCGCATCAGCGGCACGCTGGGCCAGATTTGGGATGCGGGCGACCATCTGGCAGACACGCCTGTATTCGGCCTGAACTGGGGCATCGGCAAGGAGGTGTTCCCCAACCTGACCACAGAGCTGGGCTATTCCATGCACCGCGGCGGGCTGGAGGGAGCCATGGCCAAGTGGACGGGCAAGGCTCCGCACCGCTTCGCCCAGGACTTCAACTTAACACTGGATTTCAATGACCAGCAGCGCGGCTTCTTCGGCCACTTCACCTGGGGTTACGGCTTCTACGGCCTTACCGGGCACTATATGGATATAGAGGCCGGCTACCGCCTGACGGATGTCGCCGCCCGCGGCAACATTGGCGTGGACCTGGAGCTTTCCGGCGGCATCTCCCCCTCCTTCGGCTACTGGGGCGGCGGTGTGGAGGGCATCGATGCCTACCGCATCCGCGCTGCCGTAGCGCCCTATTCCAAGGTGGGCTCCTTTGGCCGTGATGCCAAGATCTACGCCAAGCCGTGGATCCAGGCTTCCTGGGCCGGGAGCAACAGCGACAAGATTGACCGCCGCCTGAAATCCGGCATAGTGGACCACTTCCAGCTCACCGTGGGCGTGGAGGGCGGTTTCAACTTCTGATTTCTCCGCAGCACCCCACTTTTTCCTGCCACAGGGAGCGTATTTTCCGCCCCTGTGGTATTTTTTTTGAATTACTCTTAGAATTATTCCACATTTTTGTTGACAAGGTGCATCGGAGGTGCTAGAATGAGTGCGCACCCGCCGCAGGCGGGAATCCTTCTACAACAACACAACAACAAACACATAGAAAAACAACAACATGAAGAAATACCGCTGCACTGTCTGTGGAGAAATCATTGAGAGCGAAGAGATGCCCACCGTTTGCCCCGTCTGCGGCGTGGACACGTTCGAGGAGATTGACGAGACCTCCGAGAAGGTGTATGCCGACGAACACCGCGTGGGCGTGGCCAAGGGCCTGGACGAGGAAGTGGTGAAGGGTCTGCGCGACAACTTCACGGGCGAGTGCTGCGAGGTCGGCATGTACCTGGCCATGAGCCGCCAGGCCGAGCGCGAGGGCTACCCCGAGGTGGCCGAGGCGTTCAAGCGCTACGCCTTCGAGGAGGCCGAGCACGCCGCCAAGTTTGCGGAGCTGCTGGGCGAGGTGCTGACCGACAGCACCAAGAAGAACGTGGAGATGCGCGCCGCCGCCGAGTTCGGCGCCTGCTCCGGCAAGCTCGCCATCGCCAAGCGCGCCAAGGAGCTGGGCTATGATGCCATCCATGACACCGTGCATGAGATGTGCAAGGACGAGGCCCGCCACGGCAAGGGCTTCGACGGCCTGCTCAAGCGCTACTTCGCCTGATTGAACCCTGTTCATAGTCGGTAACGGCGGTCGCCGCGCCATGCGGCGGCCGCCATTCCGCAAGGAAAAACTGCAATAATTGGGAAAAGTTAAGCAAAAAATTCAAATCGTGCTTGACATAGCCGGAAAATCGGGTATCATACCCACCCCGACCGTTGAGAAACGGCACGGCATACCACTTTAAACACACACTACAGATATGAGCAAGAGAACATACCAGCCTTCCAAGCGCTGCCGCAAGCAACAGTTCGGTTTCCGTGCCCGCATGGCCACCAAGAACGGCCGCGCCATCCTCGCCCGTCGTCGCGCCAAGGGCCGCAAGCGTCTTCTGCCCAAGGGTGCCGAAGTCCACTTCAAGCGCCACATCATCCAGCACGGCTAAAAACCGCGTTGGCAGCGCGGGTATTCCGCTGGATACGCGCACTGCAGCAGGATCAAACGCCCTGTTCTACGATGCAGCTCACGCGGCGCCAAACCATGAAGCGAGCCTCAGAGTTCGCCTTGGTGCGCGCCAAGGGCACATCCAGAGCAGGGCGTTTCCTTGTCCTGAACACGGCCCCCCTGCCGCAGGGGGGAGAGACGCCTGCCGCGCAAGGACAGGCACAACCGCAGGCGCAAGAATCCCGCTTCGGCATCATCACCACGCGGCGCATGGGCCATGCAGTGAAGCGCGTGCTGGCGCGCAGGCGCGTGCGCGAGCTGCTGCGGCAGCACGGTGACCCGCTGGCCACGGGCAGGTACGTGGTGGTGGTGGTACGCAACAGTGCCGCGTGGGCTGGATATGCGGAGCTTGAGCAGGATTTCCTGAAGCTGCTCCGCCGCACCATCGGCAAGCACGTGAAATGCTGAAACGCCTCGTCATACTCCCGGTGCTTTTCTACAAGCGCTTCATCAGCCGCCCGCTGCATGTGCTGTGCGGGCCGAACAGCGGGTGCCGCTTCACCCCCACCTGCTCCACCTATTTCATTCAGGCCGTGGAAGAACACGGCGCAATCAAAGGCATGGCGCTGGGAATCTGGCGCATCCTGCGCTGCAACCCCTGGGGCGGGTGCGGCCATGACCCCGTACCGCCCCGCAAGAAATAACCCTATAAACAGATTTTCCCCTACTTGAGATTATGGACAAGACCGCATGGATTGTTGTAAGTATATGCTGCGTCCTGCTGGGCGTGAACTACTACATGACCCCGGATGAGCCGGCACAGAAGCCGGACACCCCCGCCGCCGTGCAGCAGGCAGAGCCCGCAGCTCCCGCCGCAGCAGCAGCCACCCCCGCCGGTGAGGCCGCCGCCCCCACTGCGGCAGAGACCGCCCCGGCCGCCGCCGCGCAGAAACCGCAGGAGATAGCCGTGCTGGAGGGCAAGGACAGCCAGGGCAACGTGGTGGCCAAGTTCCACTTCTCGGATGTGGGCGGCAGCATCTCCGGCGTGCAGATGGTGGGCAAGGCCATCAACACCACCCGCCCGGAGCTCAGCAAGCAGGATGTCTGCGTGAACTCCGACCCGGAGCACGGCATCGGCACGCTCATGTTCGGCGTGACGGAGAGCAAGGCCCCCACCTTTGACACCACCGTGTACAGCGTGGTGGACAAGACAGACACCAGCCTGACGCTGGCCGGCCGCTGCGGTGACCTCATCATCCGCAAGATATACACGCTCAAGCCCCTGAAGGAGGGCGAGGACACCATCGAGGGCAACGCCTACGCCTACGACCTGAAGGTGGATGTGCAGAACACCGCCGACAAGGCCATGGAGGCCCGCGACTGGGCCTTGTACGCCGGCGCCGCCACCCAGATTTCCACGGATGAGCCGGACCGCTACTCCTTCTATGTGACCCAGGACAACGGCGACTTTGACAAGGAGGGCGCCACCCGCTTCTCCGGCGGCTTCTTCAGCAAGGAGAAGGCCCGCGTGGTGGATGCCGATTTCAAGGACCTGGCCTGGGCCGGCGTGATGAACCAGTACTACGCCAGCATCCTGCAGCCGGACAAGGCCTCCGGCAGCGGCGCCATCTACGCAGCCCCCGCCAACTTCAAGCTGCCCGTAACCGGTGCCATGAGCACCAACGGCGTGCAGCTGGCCGTGTGCATCCCGGATTTCACCCTCTCCCCCAAGACGGCTGAGATGCAGGGCGGGCAGAAGAACCTGGCCTTCTCCGGCTTCACCGGGCCCAAGCTGAACCTGATGCTCAATGAGATGAACGGCGAGTTCCGCAAGCTGGACCGCCTGATGGACTACGGCGTGCTCACCTTCCTGAGCTACCCCATGAACTGGCTCATCAACCTGTTCTACGGCTGGTTCGGCAACTGGGGCTGGGCCATCGTGGCCATGACCTTCGTGGTGCGCGCCTGTATCTGGCCGCTGTACCGCAAGAGCTACATGAGCATGAAGCGCATGAGCCTGCTCCAGCCCATCATGAAGGAGCTGAAGGAGAAGTACCCGAACGACCCGCAGAAGGTGCAGATGGAGATGATGAAGCTCTACCAGGAGTACGGCATCTCCCCCGTGGGCGGCTGCCTGCCCATGCTGCTGCAAATGCCCATCTTCTTCGCCTTCTTCTGGGTGCTGCTCTCCGCCGCAGAGTTCCGCGGTGCGGAATGGTTCGGCTGGGTGGGCGACCTCTCCCAGATGGACACCGTGTGCTGGATTCCCCTGTTCGGATGGAGCCTCCCGCTGAACATCCTGCCCATCGTCATGGCAATCTCCATGATTGTGCAGATGCACATGACCCCCGCCACGGGTGATCCCACCCAGGTGAAGATTATGCGCTGGATGCCGGCGGTGTTCTTCCTGTTCTGCTACACGTACGCCAGCGCCCTGGCCCTGTACTGGACCACCACCAACATCATCTCCATCATCCAGACCCTCATCATCCGTCGCCTGCCCCAGCCGGAGCTGACCAAGGTGCAGAAGAAGGGCGGCAAGAAGGGATTCATGCAGCGCATGATGGAAGCCCAGCAGCAGGCCCTGCAGGAGCAGCAGCGCCAGAACCAGATGCGCAACGTCACCCGCAAGTAACACCGCGCATCCACACCAGTCTCACCATCCCCCTGCCCGGCCCTCCGCCCGGCAGGGGGATTTTTCTTGCAGCACAGCTCTACTGCGGGGACGGAGAGTAATTTAGGATTGGTATTTTCACCATTTTTGGTGAATATGGTCTATTTTCTGCTTGCATTCCGGGCAGAGATGGGCTATTTTCTCCAAAAACAGAGAATCCATGGAACAACTGATACAGGCGGCAAAGGAGAGGCGCAGGCAACTGGGGCTGACGCTGCGGGATGTGGCGGACCTCTCCGGCCTGGGTATCAACCAGATTAGCCGCTTTGAATGCGGTCAAGGCGGCATTTCCCTGCGGAACCTGCTCCGTCTCATGGAGATACTGGGCCTGCGCCTGTACGCGGAGCCCGCACGCAAACCGGAACCGGAGATATGAAAAGGGCAGCCACAGTATATGTGAAAGGCATACCTGCCGCCGTGATTACGGAGCACGCCCCGGCAGGTTCAGAGGGGGCATACACCCTGCAATATTTGCCGGAATACCTGGAGCTCCCCGCCCGGCAGGCGGGACCTGTCAGCCTGCGCCTTCCCCGCCGCGCAGAGCCGTACGTTTCAGACCACCTCTTTCCCTATCTGGAAAGCATCCTGCCGGAGGGAGAATTCGCCCGCAACGTTGCCCGCGAATGGGGCATGGACCCGCGGGACCGCTTCGGCCTGCTGCTGGTCCTGGCCGGCACGGACACCTTGGGTGATGTCACCGTGAAACCCCGCAGCACCACGGAATCATGATTGAGCTTCCCCGGCACTATCCCCTCCCCCTGCGCAGCAGCATGTTCGGCGGGGCGGATGCCTGCCCCGTTCTCCCCTACGCGCAGCCGCCCTCCAAGGCACGCTACGCGGGCAACGGCCAGCGCCGCAGCTTCTCCTTCTCCGGTGCGCAGGACAAGTATTCCATGGTGCTGGATGGCACCACGCTGCGCTACCGGGAGGAGGGGGAGACGGGCAACTACATCCTGAAGCCCTGCCCCGCAGACGCCTACATGCCGCACCGCAAGGATGCCCCCGCCAACGAGGACCTGTGCATGGGAATCATGCGCCGCATCTTCCGCCTGCCCACTGCGGAGAGCACACTCTGCTATTTCGGCAACGGCGAGACGGCATACCTGACCAGGCGCTTCGATATCACTCCGCGCGGCACCACGCTCCACATGGAGGACTATGCCGCCCTGACCGACCTGCAGGCCGTGGACAGCGGGCGCAAATACTGCTACAGCTATGAGGAACTGGCCGCTGCCATTGCAGGAACCAGCACTGCCCCGGCAGCAGACATACTGCGCTTCTTCCGCATGGTGCTGGCAAATTTCCTGCTCTGCAACGGGGATGCCCACCTGAAAAACTTTGCCCTGCTTGGAACGGATGCAGGCAACATGGTGCTATCCCCCGTGTATGATGTGATGAACACGCGGCTGCATGTGCAGGATGCGGATTTTGCGCTGGACCGGGGGCTGTTTGCCGATGCCCGGCAGCCGGGAGAAGGCGGCATGGCACGGCACTTCCTGGACTGGGCCGCTGCCATCGGCATACGCCCTGCCACCGCCGCCAGCACGCTGAAAAGCTATACGGCAAAGCTCCCCCGCATAGAGGAGGCGGTGGCCCAATCCGCCCTGTCCCGCAAGGCGCAGAAGGCCTTCCTGCTCACCGTGCGCACGCGCTTCAAGGCGCTAGGCGTGCGGAGGGAGAAGCCCTAGGGGCATTGCCCGTCCTGCGTACGCTGGCCTAGTAGTACCCGACTCCTTCTTGGTACCTAAACCGTAGGGAGACTCGAACAGCCCCATGAACCAGGGGGCGACGGGGGTGGCCAGGTCTCCGATGAGCCAGATGAAGGGTCGGTCGAAACGGATACACCTCGGCATGGATTTGGTGGATTTGGTAACGATGGCGGCTGTCACGGCAGCGGCCTGGGTTCCGGCCTCGTTCACCTTGGTGTAGCAGCGCTGCTGCACGTCCGCCAGCACCAGAGGCTCATCCGCCAGCCCGGAGAAATCCGCCGCAGGGGTAAACAGGCTATACACGCTGCAGGCCTGCAGGGCGGGTTTCAGGGAAAAGGTTTCCGTGCGCGTCTCAAACCTGGGCAGCAGCACAGTCATCTTTTGGGGCTGCGCGGTAACCAGGGCCCGGCGGATGGATCCCAGCTTTTCCGGCGTAAGCCCAGCGGCAAAGCGGCGGGCATCCCCCGCCGGCAGGATACCGATAAAACAGCCGGGGGAGCCGGGGCGGTCATCCGCGCGGTAGAACAGCGCCACGGCCTGCCAACCCTCTCCGCGGGCAAAGCGGTAGTCGGCCTCCGATTTCATCATCTGCACCTGCTTCACTGTACCATCTGCCAAGTGGAATTCGGCAAGGTGCGTGGAGGCAGCCGGGAAGGCGTACAGCCATTTCTCATCCAAGGCAATGGCGCTGGCGGCCACCAGGCGGGTATCACGGCCCAGGTCCAGCTCTAGCCTGGGAATCATGCCGCGGGTCTTCCTGTCGGCCCAGGCGTTGATGATGGCTGCGGCCTTGGCCGCATCCGTCTCAAAGGGGGCACGCTGCACCGTATCCGCCGCCACACCGGGCTTGAGCCGCAGGCTCTCCGCCGCAAACAGAGCAGTAGCCTCCGCCACCTGCATGCCACTCGGCCCCGCGGCCCGGCCCATGGGCAGGGCGGCCAGCTCCGCCGCCGTCTTGCCGCGCGCGCCCTGCTGCAGCAGTTTCAGCACGCCCTCCAACCCGGCGGGGGAGAAAATGACATTCCCCTTCTGCTCCGTGAGCAGGTGTCGGAACACCTGCAGGGCAAAGGCATCCTCCTGCACCCGGGCGGGGACCGCAGCTTGGGGAGAGACTTGGCTATCACCCTGCTTGGCATCATGGCACGCAGGGCCAAGCAGGGACAGGGAAAGGAGGGAGGCTAGCAGTGATTTTCTCATGAGATGATACGGGCTACTACTTAAAGTGACTTTTCTCATTTCAGCAGCTCTGCCGCGCGGGGCGGCAGCTTGTCGAAGGGGAAGCTATCGGCAGCGGGCGGGGTGAGGCCATGCTTCAGGAGCAGCCCCAGGATATCAGCCAGCTTCTCCGCATCCTCTGGCTTACGGCAGGAACCGATGCACTTCACCAGGGAATCCCGGGCGGAATCCGGGGCAGCCCCCTGCTCCAGCAGCCAGGCCACCAGCGCAGGGTTCTTGGCTGCCACGGCCAGGCCCAGGGGAGTCAGGGCCGGCACCTCCCGGCGGTCATCCTCGTCGCCCTCCTCCACATAACTGATTGTAAACGCTTCCACCAGCGGGCAGTTCCAGTCCTCTTTCAGGAAGCCTAGGCGCTGCAGCTCCTGCAGCAGCTCCACAGCCTGGGGGAGTTTCCCCACCTGCTCAAACAGGCCGGCGCCATCCCGGGTGTACATCTTGGGACGGTAGCCCAGCTCCAGCCCTGCGCGCAGCAGCTTGGCTCCCTCTCCCAGCTTCTCGCTGTAGATGAGGCGCAGTGTCCAGAACATCTCGGCGCGGGGCATCTTCTCCCAGTCTGCCCCGTGGCGGCACATCAGGGAAAGCAGGGGAATGAGCTGCTCCGCCGGAGCCACCGTACCGGCCTTCCCAGACATGCACAGGGCAGCGGTGAGCGGGGTCTCGGCATTGTCCGGCAGCATCTCATGGCGGAACACCAGGTTGGGGTCGCTGCCGTGCTCCAGCAGGTAGGGTGCCGCCTCCGGGCATCCAAACGTCAGGGCTCCATACAGAAGGCTGCGGCCTTCCCCATCGCTCACATCCACACGCCCCTCCTCTGCTGCACGGCGTATCAGCTTACGGTACGGAGCCACATGTTCACGCAGCAGCATCTCCACCTCCAGGGCAACACCGGCTTCTTCTTCCACACCGTCCAAGTATACCTTCATGTCAGAAGAGCGGGGCTCCCGCTCCATCTCACGGAAGGCGGCCCTGGCAACCCGCCTCTCTTCCACGGCCCCCTGCCGCATCTCCGCCGCAAGCGCCCGGGAACAGAGGCGGGCATCCAGTCTGCGCAGCACCTGCTGCATCTCCGGGTCGCGGCAGGAATCCACGCTGGCATCCCCCAGGCGCCAGCCGGTGAGCCACAGCACCCAACCGCCCGCCAGCAGGCACAGCGTGAACAGGGCGGAAAGCCCCCATACGGCAAGGTGGAACCGCCAGCCGCGCTTGCACGGGCCGGGGCGGTGGTCTTGGCTTGCATCTCGGTGTTCATTCATGATAAGGAAACGTGTTTCTACCCTGTATAACACGCAGGCCGGGCGGATGCACGGCCAAAAAATGAAAAAGGCACGATTTTTTTGACCTTTACAGCGGCGGCATGATTTGGTAGCATGGGAGCATGAGTTTGAAATACGACAGGTTGCCGGCCAAGATTCGTAGCATGGTGGATGATTTCCTGCTGCCGGGGGAAGAAGTAGTGTGGAAAGGGCGGCAGGGTTCTGCCCCGGGCAGCCAGCTAGCCCTGGTCACTATTTGCGTGGCAGCGCTGCTGCTGGCGGGCTGTTTCTGGGCATATACCGTGGTTTCCGCCCTGCAGGACGGGATTCCGCTTTTCCGCATAAGCACCATTGTCCTCATCCTGGCTGCGCTGGCGATCACCATCAGCCTGTACCGCAACTTCACCAATACCGCCACGGTCATCACCGACCGCCGCGTCATCAAGGCCTACCGCAAGGTGTTCACCTACACCATCCACGGCACCGGGTTCAAGGGCATCTGTGACGTGAAGCTCATCAACAAGCAGGATGACGGCACCGCAGACGTGGTGTTCTACTACATCGACGGCCGCACGGGGCACCGCCCCTGGGGATTCCTGCACATGGAGAACGCGGACGAGGTGCGCGCCATTGCCCTGGAGCAGTTGCAACGCGTGGATGCCCCCTGCACCCTGCCTGCCCCTGCGGAGCCGGTGTACGACAAGGTGAACGAGGAGAACCGCTCCATGCTGGCCGGCCTGCTGCAGCCCGGCGAGACGCTGTGCTGGGCGGGCTCCCCCTCCTCCGCCGCCAAGGCGGGCCGCGGACGCGGGCGCATTGCGGTGTATGCCATCACCACCCGCCGCGCCATCACCATGGCGCAGAACGGCACCGTGGCAGAGGAGTTTCCCCTGCATTCCCGCCTGGTGCAGGACCATGCCGAGCACCCCGGCACCGGCAACGGCAAACTGGTGTTCGGCTACGACGTGAAGGACATGAGCGATTTCCCCCGCCAGCATGAGCGCGGATTCATGCACCTGCGCAACGTGCGCACCGTGGCGGAAATCCTCTCCCGCATGGAACAGAATGCCTGAGCGGCAGGCTACAACCTTCCAAGGGGCGCGCCGCGCGGTGCGCCCTTTTTTTGCGTCTGTTGCGCGCAGTTGTGCGTGACAAGGCGGGGGAATGGTGGTAGAATCCAGCGCGAGCATAACCTCTAGAAGATGATTACATCTGATTTCCTAGTAATTGGCAGTGGTGCGGCAGGGCTGAGCTTTGCCCTGCGCGCCGCCGAACACGGCAAGGTGGTGGTCCTGTGCAAGGACGACCCCCTGGTTTCCAGCTCAGCCAAGGCCCAGGGCGGCATAGCCGCCGTGACTGACAAGGACGACACATTCGAGGAACACGTGGCGGACACGCTGGACGCCGGTGCCGGGCTCTGCAACGAGCAGGCTGTGCGCACCATTGTGACGGAGGCCCCGGAGGCCATCCGCGAGCTGCTGGAATGGGGCGTGGATTTCGACATGGAGAAGGACGGCGAGTTTGAGCTGGGGCGCGAGGGCGGCCACGGCAAGCGCCGCATCCTGCACGCCAAGGACACCACCGGACTGGAAATCAGCACCAAGCTGCTGCGCTGCGCCCAGGCGCACCCGAACATCACCCTGCTGGACCACCGCATCGCCATAGACCTCATCACCACGGCCAAGCTGGGCTGCGTGACAGAGGACCGCGTGCTGGGCGCCTATGTGCTCAATCCCGCCACGGGAGAGGTGGACATCTTCCGCAGCGACCGCATCCTGCTGGCCACGGGCGGCACGGGCCGCTGCTACATGTACACCACCAACCCGCCCACCGCCACGGGAGACGGCGAGGCCATGGCCTGGCGCGCGGGTGCCACGGTGAGCAACCTGGAGTTCGTGCAGTTCCACCCCACCACGTTCTACAACCCGCGCAGCCATGACCGCGACGGGCTGACCTTCCTCATCTCCGAGGCGGTGCGCGGCGAGGGCGGCGTGCTGCGCGGCCCGGACGGCCAGGAGTTCATGCACAAGTACGACAAGCGCGGCAGCCTGGCTCCGCGAGACATCGTGGCACGCGCCATCAACAGCGAGATCCTGCGCACCGGCCACCCCTGCATGTACCTGGACATGACCCACAAGCCCAAGGGGTTCATGGCAGAGCGTTTCCCGTACATCTACGAGACCTGCAAGAGCTACGGCGTGGATGCGGAGAAGGACATGATACCCGTGGTGCCCTCTGCCCACTACCAGTGCGGCGGCGTGGTCACGGACATCAACGGCCAGACCAGCCTGCGCGGCCTGTTTGTGGCGGGAGAGGCCGGCTGCACCGGCCTGCACGGTGCCAACCGCCTGGCCAGCAACTCCCTGCTGGAGTGCGTGGTCATCACCAAGCGCGCCATCAAGACCATGCTCACCACCCTGCCCCTGGTCCACAAGATGGAGGAATACCCTATCCCGGAATGGGTACACGGGGAAAAGGCGGAGCGTGACGACCTGGCCATCCTGTTCCACTGCTGGGACGAGATACGCCGCACCATGACGGACTATGTGAGCATTGTGCGCACAAACCACCGCCTGCAGCGCGCCGCCACCCGCCTGCGCAATATCAGCCGTGAAATCAACGAGTACTACTGGGGCTACCGCGTCACCCCGGAAATCATCGACCTGCGCAACCTGGCGCTCACCGCATCCCTGATAGTGGACTGCGCCATCCGCCGCCAGGAATCCCGAGGCCTGCACTACACGCTGGATGCCCCCAACAAGCTGCCGGAGGCGCGCCCCAGCATCCTGCGCAACTGGTAAAGGGCGCAGCCACGCACTAACTGTTACCCCCCCCCTGCACCGCCCGCCATGAGCCCCGCCGCCACAGCCGCCATGCTTGCCCTGCTGCTCTGCTGCAGCAGCGCCTGGGGCGTGGGCGTGTCCGGCACGGGCGGCGGCAGCAGCAAGGGAACCACGGGCGGCGGCACCAAGCCCACGCCGCAATCCGCCAACCGCCTGGTGCCCCGCGCCACGGAGGCCACCCGCCGCCAGATGAGCGCGGAGAACCTGCGCGAGGCCTCCATCCGCAACGGCCCCATCAGGCCCACCGTGGACCAGAGCCACCGCCAGAATTTCCCGGACCCCAAGACGCTCCCCCAGCAGAAGCGCATCGGCGCCTACCCCTGGCACTTCGACATCACCGCCACCTACTTCTACATAGGTGAGCTGGCCAGCGCCCGCAACCCCGTGCCGAACACCGCCAGCAGCTGGGACAGCAGCTGGGATGACAACTACGGCGGCTACGACGACCCGGATCCCGCCAAGCGCGACCCCGTGACCTACGCGCCCAAAGGCTTCACCCCGCAGCTGAACCCCTTCTACATAGCCCTGCCGTACAACGACATCCAGCGCGGCGGTCCCCGCCCGGAGGCCTCCACCGTCATCCCCTGGTACAAGCGTGACAAGGCCGGCAAGTATGAATCCGTGTGCCGCGGCATGTGGGTGCAAATCTACTACAACGGCAAGTACTGCTTTGCCCAGTGGGAGGACGTGGGCCCCTTCTGCGTGGACGACTGGGAGTACGTGTTCTGCGGTGCGCGCCCGCGCAACAAGTCCAACCAGAACGCCGGAATCGACATCTCCCCGGCGGTGCGCGACTACCTGGGCATCAAGGGCGGCACGGCCACGGTACACTGGCGCTTTGTGGAGTTCAACCTGGTGCCGGGCGGCCCCTGGGCGCGCTACGGCAAGGACAACCCCTTCGTGAACCCGGCCCTGACCCAGGCGGTGCGCAAGTACCAAATCAAGAACAACATTGTGGCCTCCAACGGCAAGAAGCTGGTGAAAAAGACCACGGAGGGCGGGGAAACCGGGCTCAAGAAGAAAACCACCGGGAGCAGCCTGAAAAAGACCACCGGCCAGCCCTATGTAAAGCACAGCGTGAACCCGGACAAGCTGAAATCCACCACCCCGCGCAACCAATGACGCTGTTCCGCAACATCATCTTCGACTGGTCCGGCACGCTCTGCGACGACCTGGACCTGACCATAGAGGCCACCAACTACGTGCTGGAGCAGTGCGGCCGCGCCCCGCTGGACCGCGCCCGGTTCCGCGCGGAATTCCAGCTGCCCTACCCGGACTACTATGCGCGCAAGACGCCGGAGATACCGCTGGAAGTGCTGGAGAACCATTTCCGCTACAGCTTTGCGCGCTCCACCGTGGGCGTGACCGCCATTCCCCATGCGGCGGAGTTCCTGGAGTTCTGCCGCCGCAGCGGCATCCGCTGCTTCATCCTCACCAGTATGGACCCCAAGGCATTCGTGGAGCAATCCAGGGAACTGGGGTTCTACGGCTACTTTGAGCACATCCACTCCGGCATCCACAACAAGGAGCACTACATCCCCAAGCTCATGCAGATGCACGGGCTGGACCCGGCGGAGACCGCCTTCATCGGCGACATGCAACATGACATGGCCGCCGCCCACCAGGCCGGGGTGACCGCCGTGGGCGTGCTCACCGGGTACAATGACGCCAACCAGCTCACCCAGGCCGCGCCGGATATCACCATGCAGGACCTGGCCGCCCTGCAGCGGCTCATGCAGCGCACCGCCGCCCCCGCGCAAGACACCATCCATATCCGCGGGCTGGAGCTAACCTGCCACATCGGCTGGCCGGAGGAGGAGCGCGCCACCGCCCAGCAGCTCCGCGCGGATATTTCCCTGGTGCCCCCCACACGCTTTGCCGCCACGGGAGAGGACCTGGCCAACACCATCGACTACGATGCCCTTTCCCGCCGCCTGGCGCAGCTGGCTGCCGCGCAGCCCATCCGCCTGGTGGAGACCCTGGCCCACCTGCTGGCCACCTGCTGCGTGCAGGAATACGGCGCGCTCTCTGCCACCGTGCGCCTGCGCAAGTATATCCTGCCGCAGACCGAATACGTGGCCGTGGAGACCACCGTTACACGCTCCTGATCAAGGCAATAGCCAATATACCGCCGTTCCTTTCAGGCATACGGAAACAGTTGGATTTTTTGCGGATGCACGCTTGCATATTCCCCCGCCCTGTGGTATCATTTCCGCGCGCTTTAGTTGAATAACAAAACAATTACCGGCGCAAAACTAAATTCACGGGCGCAAGCGCCTTTCAAGAGTATGCAAAAGATTTCTACGATAGCCATGATGATAGCGCTGGCGGGCACGGCCGCAGCGCAGATGCCCGGCGCGGCGGTGCCGCGCGTGCAGGTGGAAAAAGCCACCAAGGGGCATGACCGCATTGTGCGCAAGAGCATAGGGCAGACGGAAGCCATCAACTCCGTGGGCCTGCACAGCGCGGTGGAGGGGCACCTGGCGGAGGTGAATTTCAAGGAAGGCTCGCTGGTGGAGAAAGGCACGGTGCTGATGCGGATAGACCCGCTGCGCTATGAGGCGGCCCTGCAGCAGGCAGAGGCGCAGGTGCAGCAGCTGGAGGCGCAGATTGCCTACTCCCAGAGCCGCGTGAGCCGCCTTTCCTCCCTGGCCAGCACCCAGGCCGCCTCCCAGGAAGCGCTGGAGACAGCCCACGCCGCGCTCTCCACCTTCCGCGCCCGAAAGGTGGCCGCGGAGGCCGAGCTGGTGCGCGCCCGCAAAAACCTGGAGGACTGCACCATCCGCGCGGAAATCAGCGGCTACATCGGCCGGCTGAAGGTTTCCCCCGGCAACTATGTGCGCCCGGGCGACGAGCTGGCCGTCATCAACCAGATAGACCCCATCTACGTGCGTTTCCCGCTCAGCCAGCATGATGTGAACACCATTTTCCGCGGGCCGGACAAGATTGGCGGCATGGCGGATGTGCGTATCCGCACCGCAGACGGCATGAACTACCACGCGCAGGGTGACATCAAGATTGTGGACAACCAGCTCACCGCCTCCACGGATACCTACACCCTGTGGGCGGAATTCCCCAACTGGGAGCACCAGCTCACCCCGCACGGCATCAGCGCCGTGTACCTGAAGCTCCGGGACGATGCCGAGGTGGTGATGGTGCCCATGACCGCCGTACACCATGATTCCAAGGGAGCCTACGTGTACGTGGTGGATGCGGAAAACACCGTGAGCCGCCGTGACATCATCTCCGGCACCGTGCTGGGCCGCTTGCAGGCCGTGTACGACGGGCTGCAGGAGGGCGAGACCGTGGTGACGGACGGGTCCCACAAGACCCGCGTGGGCGGCACCGTGACCCCCGTGTTCCCGGAGGAGAAGGTGGCAGGTACCGCCAAGGCCGCCGGACAGGCCGCCGCCGGGGAGCCGCTGAAGGTGGACAGCGCCGAGGTGGTACTGATTACGGACCCCACGGAAATCACCATTTCCGGCGCCCGCGTGGAGGCCGTGAACACCGTGCAGCTCACCCCGCTGGTGCAGGGCCTGCTGGGGGAGGTTCCCTTCAAGGAGGGCGATTCCGTGAAAGCCGGGGACGTGCTGTTCCGCATAGACCCCATCCACTACCGCGCCCTGGTGGATGTGCGCAAGGCGGAGATTGCCCAGCTGGAAATCACCATGAAGGATGCGCAGAGCAAGTATGAGCGCCAGCAGTTCCTGCTGGGCAAGAACGCCTCCAGCAAGGACGAGATGGAAAGCGCCCGCGCCACGCTGAACGAGGCCAAGGCCCGCAAGGCCGCCCTGGAGGCCGCCCTGCGCGTGGCAGAGGACGACCTTTCCCGCTGCACCATCACCGCCCCCATGGATGGCCACATCGGCCGCACCAAGGCCTCCGCCGGCAGCTACATAGCAGACCGCTCCCCCCTGGCCACCCTGGTGCAGACCAGCCCCATCTACGTGCGCTTCCCCATGAGCGAGACCGCCATCCTCTGCGCCTTCGGGAACGACGAGCGCATCCTGCGCGAGGCCCGCGTATCCCTGGTGACCGCCAGCGGCAAGGAATACAGCGAGACCGGCCACGTGGCCTTCTGCGACAACGTCATCCAGCGCGCCACGGATACCCAGAACATCTGGGCCACGTTCCAGAACGCCAACGGCGAGCTGGTGCCCGGCGGCGCGGTGACGGTGAAGCTGCACCGCGACCCGCAGTTCAAGATTCCCGGTGTGCCGGCCGAGGCCATCCTGTCTGATTCCGGCGGCAAGTACGTGTACGTGGAGAAGGACGGCAAGGCCAAGAAGGTACCCATCGTCACCAGGGCCACGGATGCCAACGGGTACACCACCGTGGGCAACGGCCTGAAACCCGGCCAGCGTGTCATCACCTCCTGCCTGGCAGAGCTGGAGGAAGGAGACCCCGTATCCCTGGATTCCGCCAAATAACCCCTGCACCCCCTTTCCGCCATGTTCTCAGAATTCTTTATCAAGCGCCCCAAGTTCGCCTTCGTCATCTCCATCCTCATGATGCTGGGCGGCCTGCTCTGCCTCACGCAGATTCCCGTCTCCGAATACCCGGAGGTTTCCCCGCCCACCATCTCCGTGCGCATGACATACGCCGGGGCCAGTGCAGAGGAAGTGGCCGAGGTGGTGGCCGCCCCCGTGGAGGAACAGCTCATCGGCATGGATGACCTGGAGTACTTCTCCTCCACCTGCGGCAACGACGGCTCCTATTCCCTCACCCTCATCTTCAAGACCGGAACGAACGACGACATGGCGCAGGTGAACGTCTCCAACGCCATCAAGGCCGTGGAGCCCCGCCTGCCCTCTGAAATCAAGCAGACCGGCTACTCCGTGCGCAAGCGCTCCGGGGATATGCTCAACTCCCTCTGCTTCACCTGCGACCCGAACAAGATGAGCATCCTGGAGCTTTCCAGCTGGCTGCGCATGAACGTGAAGGACCAGGTGTGCCAGGTGGACGGCGTTTCCAGCGCGGATATCCTGCCCCCACGCAACTACTCCATGCGCGTGTGGATGAACACCACCCGCATGAACGCGCTCAACATCACCCCCGGTGACGTGGCCGCCGCCATCACCGCCCAGAACATCCAGGCCGCCGCCGGTTCCGTCGGCTCCCAGGACGAGCAGTCCTACGCCACCTTCAAGGTGACCGCCACCGGCCGCCTCAAGACCGCAGAGCAGTTCGGCCGCATCATCGTGAAACGCGGCGAGGACGGCCACGTGACCTACCTGCGGGATATCGCCAACATTGAGCTGGGCTCCGAGAGCAACACCGGCTACAGCCGCCTGAACGGCAAGGACAGCGTGGGCATGCTCATCTTCCGCAACAATGATGCAAACGCCCTGGCCACCGTGCTGCGCGTGCAGGACTGCATCAAGCATATTGATTTCCCGGAAGGCGTGGAGTGGCACATGGCGTACGACCCCACCCGCGCCATCGACGCCACGCTGCGTGAGAGCGCCCTGACCCTGGGCCTGGCCCTGGGCTTGGTGGTGCTGGTCACCTTCATCTTCCTGCAGGACTGGCGTGCCACGCTCATCCCGGCCGTGGCCATCCCCGTATCCCTGCTGGCGGCCTTCATGGTCATGCACATCCTGGGCTACACGCTCAACGTGCTCACCATGTTCGGCATCATCCTGGTCATCGGCTCCCTGGTGGACGACGCCATCGTGGTGGTGGAGAACGCCATGCGCCTGATCCATGATGAGAAGCTCTCCCCGAAGGAGGCCGCCATCAAGAGCATGCGCCAGATTACCGGCCCCGTGATTGCCACCACGCTCGTCACCCTGGCCGTGTACGTGCCCATTGCCTTCTACGGCGGCATGGTGGGCGTCATCTACACCCAGTTCTCCGTGACCATGTGCGTGGCGCTCTGCTTCTCCACCCTGAATGCGCTCACCCTCTCCCCCGCCCTGTGCGCGCTCATCCTGCGCCCGGCGGATGCCAAGCCCAGCCGCGTGGCGGCCGTGGTGTTCAAGCCCTTCAACTGGCTGCTGGACAAGGCGCGCAACTTCTACCTGCGCGTGGCGGGCATCCTGGTGCGCCGCGCCTGGCTCACCGTGCTGGTGCTGCTGCTGGTGCTCTGCGCCAACTATGTGTACTACGCCGGCATGCCGGATTTCATCTACAAGCCCTTTGCCAGCATGACCGGCATGGACAAGATGATGGAGGAGCTCAAGAAGGACCCCAAGAAGATGGCGGAGTTCATGAAACAGATGGCCGCACAGAAATACAAGCCCGTGAACCTGGTCATGCCCCGCGGGCTCAACAGCTCTTTCCTGCCCACGGAGGACAAGGGCGCCCTGCTGGCCATGGTGACCATGGAGGGCACCGCCACCGCCAAGCAGCGCACCGACAAGGTGATGCGCCAGATCGAGGCCCGACTGGCCAAGATCGAGGGCATCGACAAGTTCAACGTCATCAGCGGTTTCAGCTTTGTCTCCGGCTCCGGTGAGCACAACGGCATGATCATGATTATGCTCAAGCCCTGGGAGGAGCGCCAGTCCCCGGAACTGCACGCCACCCAGATTGCCAACAAGATCAACGCCGCCTGCGCCGATATCCCGGAGGCCAGCATCATGGCCGTCACCCCGCCCTCCATCCAGGGCCTGGGTGTCACCGGCGGCGTTTCCCTGGTGTTCCAGGGCGTGGGTGATATCTCTCCCCAGGAGCTGGGCCTGGCCGTGAAAAAGCTCCAGGAGCGCCTGATGAAGAACGAGGAGCTGGTGGCCATGGCCCGCAGCGACTACAATGCGGAGAACCCCCAGGTGTTCCTGGAACTAGACCGTGAGAAGGCCCAGTCCCTGAACGTGCCCGTGAACACCATCTTCAGCACGCTCCAGTCCGTCATGTCCTCCTACTACGTGAACGACTTCACCATGAACGGCTTCAACTTCAAGGTGATGATCCAGGGCGACACGAAGGACCGCCGCACGGCAGACGATATCCTGAACCAGATGGTGCGCAACACCAACGGGGAAATGGTGCCGCTCTCCGCGCTCTGCACACTCTCCTACCGCATGGGTCCTGCCTCCTACGGCCGTTTCAACCAGGTGATGTGCGCGGATGTCTCCATCACCCCCAAGCCCGGAGTGGGCTCCGGCCAGGTCATGCAGTTTATCGAGGACTGCGTGAAGGACATGAACAACGAGGAGAAGGCCGCCGGATCCGACCGCCGCTGGCAGGCCGCCTGGAAGGACCTCTCCTATCAGGAGCGCCAGAACGCAGGCAAGCTCGGCCCCCTGCTGGCTCTCGCCATCGCCTTCGCCTACCTCTTCCTGGTGGCCCAGTATGAGAGCTGGACTACCCCCGCCCCGGTCATGATGTCCGTGGCCGTGGCCACCCTGGGCGCGCTCATGGGCGTGCAGCTGTACGGGCTCACCATGTCCATCTATGTGCAGCTCGGCATCCTCATGCTCATCGGCCTGGCGGCCAAGAACGCCATCCTCATGGTGGAGTTCAGCAAGGAAGACCACGAGGCCGGCCGCACCGTGCAGCAAGCCGCCATCAACGGCGCGCGCATGCGTTTCCGCGCCGTGATGATGACCGCCGTCTCCTTCCTCTTCGGCGTGCTGCCCCTGCTCATGGCCACGGGCTCCGGCGCCGCCAGCCGCGTGGAAATCGGCGTCACCACCTTCTACGGCATGCTCCTTGCCACCTGCTTCGGCATCTTCCTGGTGCCCGGCCTGTACTCCCTCTTTGCCCGCATGAGAGACTGGACCGCCGCCAAGCTCGGCAAGACCACCCCGGGCAAGTAACCGGCCATCCAAACCACAACCAAAAGGGGGGCATTCCTGCCCCCCTTTCTTGTATACCAATCCAGCGCACATGCGCATGGAGCAGGAAATCCGCACAATCCCTGATTTTTCCTTGCCTTGAACGAGGTCCGTGGTAGAATGGGAAAAACAGTTTAGACACAGCCCATGAATATACTTGAAGCAGCCCTTACTGTCATGCAGCAGACAGGCACTCCCATGAAGGTGGAGGCGATTACCAACGAGATGCTCCGTCAGGGGTTATGGGATACGAAGGGCAAGACGCCCGCAGCCACAGTCGGGGCACGCATTTACATGGATATCAAGGAGAACGGGGACTCATCTGCATTCGTCAAGGTCCAGCGCGGGTTGTTTGCACTGAATGGGAGCAACACCGTTTCCCCGGCGGTGGACACCCCCCGACGCAGCAAAAAGCTGCCCCCCAAGCCCAAGGCGGGCGAGACATTCTCCTTCCTAGACTGTGCGGAGAAAGTGCTGCGCTTTGCGAACAACCGCAAGCCCATGCACTACAAGACTATCACGCAAAAAGCCTTGGAGTTCGGCTGGCTGGCCACTAACGGGCAGACCCCGGAGGCATCCATGGGAGCCCAGCTGTACATGGATATCAAGAAATGCCATGCACAGGGGCGCATGAGCCGCTTCAACATGAACAAGGGGCTCGTGAGCCTGAGCGAATGGTCTGCCAGCGGACTGGAGGCCAAGATTGAAGCATACAACGCGATTCAGCGCAAAAAACTGCTGGAGAGGGTGTACGCGCTCTCCCCCGCTGATTTCGAGAGCCTGATATCCGAGCTCCTTATCCGCATGGGCTTTGAATCCGTGGCGCCCACAAGCTATACGAAAGACCACGGCGTGGATGTGCGCGGCACGCTGACCGTGCATGAATCCATCCGCATCAAACTGGCGGTGCAGGCCAAGCGATGGCAGAACAACGTGGACTCCACCGTGGTACAGAACTTGCGCGGCAGTGTGGATACGGATGAACGCGGTCTGATTGTGACCACGAGCGATTTCTCCAAGGGAGCCCGCGAAGAAGCGGCGAAGCCCACGAAACATGCCCCTATCGACCTCATCAACGGAGACCAGCTTGTCTCCCTGCTCATTGAGCATGATATGGGTGTGCGCCGCAACCAGTACCAGATGATTGAACTCCAGGAGACGTTTTTCGTGGAAGATGACGAATAACATGCACAAAGGCATCTCCCCCGCAACGACATTTTGAGGAGACCTGGCGCCGCTAGGCGCGGTGCCTACTCCACCACTTCCAGCAGGGTGGGAGCTTGGGCGGAGGGCGGTCAGGGCAGCGGCAAGGGTGGGGGAATCCGTGGCGCGGAGGTAGGAAAGGCCGCAGGATTCTGCCCAGGCTTGGGCGGAGAGGGCGTGGGTACCGGTGATGGCGGCGCGGGATTCCCCCTGCTCCGGCATGCCGGGGAGGGTGGAGAAGATTTTGCCGCCGCCGTTGTTCAGCAGGACAATGCGCAGGTTGTCCTTCGGCATGCTGTTCCACAGGGCGTTCATGTCGTAGAAGAAGCTGAGGTCGCCGATGAGCACGGGGTGCGTGTCCAATGCGGCGGTGGCCAGCAGCTCATCTGCGCGGCACAGGTCCCGGCAGCACAGCCGTAGGCCAAGCGCTCCGCCACGCAGAGCGTCTCCTGCGGCAGGGCGGCCGCAGCACCCGGCTGGCACTTGCCGTGGCCTTTGCCTACCTTTTCCTGGTGATGTGGTATGAGAGCTGGGCACCCTTGCCCCCTTTTTTGAGTCCGGGTTCAGGGCATCTGTTCCAGCCAAATCTACAAGCGCCCATGGAGAGTCGGTCTTTACTGAGCCAATAACAGAACCTTGCGTTTTTCCGTAAAGGCATCTATGAGTACCGCCTTCCTTTTTTCGATTAAATCCTGCATACCTTTCAAGGTTGAATATTTATCAAATTCATCCTCCGAAATACCTGTGTAACATGCAATTTGCTTACCAAGCCACGTCCCAACAAAGTCCTTAAGAGCCTTGCCCGATTTTTTCTCATTGTCTTTTCTTGAGAGCATGCAGAGATTCGCCAAGCCATCCATATACGGCTGCAAAGAGGGATTACCCTCAAAGGCAACTTGCGGAATGATATGATCAACATCACATACACGGCAAGACCCCGTATTACTCTTTTTCTCCAAGGCCATGGCATATACAACAATTGGAGTCAGATTACGATACCCTATACTCTGCCCGTTGTACTTCCCTTCACAGGTCTCGGTGATCAACTGAAGCCAACTGTTTTCAGGTATCGGCTCCAAGCGTGATTTCCAATCCACTACATCCCTTGCCAATTTTGAGTCGCTCGAGCCACGCCAGATCCTAACGGCATACTCAAAGGCAAGTTTATCATATAGCAAACGCGCGTTCCTCTGCAAAATTCGAATCTTCTTGCCAACCCTGGGGCAGCCCAACTCTTTCCAATTCAACCACATAACAGTCAAGAATTCCATTGCTGGGGCATTTCCTAACAGCTTACAGAGAGGTATACCATAGGAGCAAACATATTTAAAAAAGTCATCCTCTTTGATGATTTCCACGACCATATTCGACTCTCCAAGAAGATCTTCCAACCCCGAATCCCAACTAATTTCATCATGGGTTTCCAATTCAATTACCGACTTATTGGAAATACCATGCACAAACATTGCACTCAACAATTTGAATCCCATGGCAATCCTATCCATCTGTATACTATCACCTTGCAAACCATTATCAGAAGGTGAAAAAATCAAACCTCCATCTGTAATCCTGTCTACAAGAGTAGCAGCAATGTCCCAGCGAACAACATCCTCCGGGATAGGAATATTCATTTTCTGGTAAAATTTATGTACTCGATCTTCTGTTGCGGAGTCCACATTAGGAACAGGCTTATTCCAGTATGGCTTGGCAGACAACAACTCCTCCGCCTTAAGCTGAGTACCACCCTGGTTCACCCGAGAGAAAATGTTTTGAGCATCAAGAGGAGATACGTTAGAAAGGCGAACTACACCAATTCGCATATCTGAGAATATTTTCTCAGAATTCCTGATTGTATCAATACTCCTCTTGATCTGATCCCATGCCCCCTCCACTTCTCGCTCGAACCTCTTGGCATCCTTTTCGGATTTCAGCTCAAAATTATCCCGATAATATTCGATAAACTCGGACATTCCCCAGTTCCCGTCACAGTCATGGTCAAGGTTATTCCCCAACTCTAGCAAGAATTTCCTCAACCGGGTCGGTTCCACCTTGTTTCCCATCTTAACAGGAGCATAAGTCAATTTTGAGAAAAATTTAGTAAAATCAAAACGTTTCTCCCACGCACTTCCCCTAGCCTTGCTATTGGGATGGACCATCAATATCAAATCCAACAAGTTTTTTAACCCTTTCCTCTGTCGCTCCGGTTTGAACGACGTGTATTCACATTCCTCTGCCAAGAGACCATCTCCTTCAACAGCATAATCTTCCGCACATTCATCTTCGTCCTCTATTGCAACTTCTTCATCTCGCAAGATTTCTTCCTTATCAGAAGGGTCCTGCTCCAAATATTTTTCAATCACCTCCCAATACGCACTAGAAACCTGAGCAGCCTCGGCATTATTGTCAAATCTAATATAGGAACGAGCCCAATCGTACAATTCTACAGGATTATCACGCATAAGAGAAAGAGCAGTACGCCTCTGACGTCCGTCAAGAAGCCACGTCACTTTCTGTTCCTTGTTAAGGATAACCACGCCCACAGGATATTCCTGAAAAATGCTTATACAAAGCTCAAAATTCTGTTTCTTTTTCCATACTGCTTTTCTTTGGAATCGAGGATATTTGATGGATTTATCATCCAAGAAACTGTTAATGCCCATTGGTTCAATAACGTAGCTCATACTGAAAGTTCTCCTACCCCCATACTACCACAATGTGATTACGGCTTCAATCTTTTTTTGCATCCAGATCCAATGTAATACGGAGGAGCCCCGCAGCGTCATTTTGAGGAGACCTGGAGCTGCCGGGCGCGGTGCCTACTCCACCACTTCCAGCAAGGTGGGGGCGGTGGCTTGCTGCAGGGCGGTCAGGGCAGCGGCAAGGGTGGGGGAATCCGCGGCGCGGAGGTAGGAAAGGCCGCAGGATTCTGCCCAGGCTTGGGCGGAGAGGGCGTGGGTACCGGTGATGGCGGCGCGGGATTCCCCCTGCTCCGGCATGCCGGGGAGGGTGGAGAAGATTTTGCCGCCGCCGTTGTTCAGCAGGACAATGCGCAGGTTGTCCTTCGGCATGCTGTTCCACAGGGCGTTCATGTCATAGAAGAAGCTGAGGTCACCGATGAGCACGTAGCACGGGGCGGATGCGGCGGCGGCGTATCCCACGGCGGTGGAGAGGGAACCCTCTATGCCGTTGGTGCCGCGGTTGCAGCAGACGGTGACACCGGGCGGGACGGGAAAGCGCTGGGCATAGCGCACGGCGGAGCTGTTGGCCAGGTGCAGGGATTCCCCGGCGCGCAGCATGGAGACAAGGCCCTGCGTGGCGGCCAGGGAGAGGTCTGCGGCGGTGTCTGCGGGGCGCAGGGAGGATTCCGCCGCGCGCCAGGCCTGCTCAAACTCCCCTGCCCTGCGGCCGCAGGATTGCAGGCTGCGCAGGAACTCCGCCGGGGTACACTCGAACACGGTGGTGAGGGTGCAGAAGGTATCCGCCACGCGCCCCTCAGGGCAGATGTGCCAGTGCTCCACGCGGTGGCGGCGCAGGTACTGCTTGAGCCGCTTGGAGACGACATGCCCGCCCAGGGTGATTACCAGGTCCGGCACGGGGAGCGTTTCCGCCGCAGGGGTGGCCAGCAGCTCATCCACGCGGCACAGGTCCCGGCAGCAGCCGTTGGCCAGGTGCTCCGCCATGCAGAGCAGCTCCTGCGGCAGGGCGGCCGCGGCACCCGGCGGGAGCTGGCCCGGCAGCAGTACCGGGCGGCGGTAGCCCTGCAGGAGCCCTGCCAGCTCCTGCGGTGCAGGCGCGCTGCGGCGCGTGATGACGCGCTCCTGCGGCAGCCCCGCTGCGGGGGTAAAGTTGTACAGCGGCTCTGAGAGCGGCACGTTGATATGCACGGGGCCGCACACGCGGTGGCGGGTCTCCAGCAGGGCCTCGTTCACCAGGCGGTTGCAGTGCCAGGCGCTTTCCGCATCCGCCGCTTCCGGCAGGTTCACGGCGCAGCGCACCAGCGGGCCGAAGGCACCGGGCTGGGGGAGGGTCTGGCCGTCCAGCTGGCCGATCCAGGCAGCGGGGCGGTCTGCGGATATGACCACCAGCGGTACCTGCTGGTAGTAGGCCTCTGCCACGGCGGGGTGCATGTTCAGCAGGGCGGTGCCGCTGGTGCAGACCACGGCGGCGGGCGCGCCGTGCAGCGCCAGCCCCAGGGCCAGGAAGGCGGCGCTGCGCTCATCCGTGGCGCGGTGGCAGGTGAACAGGCCGCACTCCGTGAGCGTGTGGACAATGGGGGCGCTGCGGCTGCCGGGACACAGCACCGCATGCCGCACGCCGTGGGCATGCAGCAGGGCCGCCAGTTGCAGGATGCTTGTCTTGTCGCTCAGGTTCATGGCGTAAAAATCAGGTGAGCAGGCTGCGCAGGGTGTTCATCTTGGCCTCCGTCTCCAGCCATTCAGGCTCCGCGGCAGACTCCGGCACCAGGCCGCCGCCGGCATGCAGGGTCACGCAGCCGGCATGAATCTGCATGCAGCGCAGGTTCACAAAGATATCCGTGCGGCCCGCTGGCTCCCACATGCCGAAAAACCCGCTGTAATAGCGGCGCGGCGCGGGCTCGCACTCCGCAATCACGCGGCGGGCGGCCTCCTTGGAGCGGCCGCACACCGCCGGGGTGGGGTGCAGGGCCTGCAGCAGGGCGCAGGGCTCTGCGCCCTGCTGCAGGCGGAAGCGGAAATCCGAGCGCAGGTGGGCCAGGCGCCCGGCGGGGGAAACCACGGGGCCGCGCTCCCACACCTGGGCAGCGCAGGCGCCCACGGTATCGCGTATGTAATCCACCACATGGGCCTGCTCCGCGCGGTTCTTGGCATCCCAGTCCGCCAGGCGGGCGCCGTCCTGCAGGGGCATGGTGCCGGCCAGGGCCACCGTCTGCCAATCCAGCCCGCCGCCGCAGAGCAGCTGCTCCGGCGTGGCGGCCAGCCAGGTACCCGTCTGCGGGCTGTGGAACAGGCAGGCCATGGCAGAGGGGTAGCACTCGCACGCACGGCAGAACGTCTCCGCGGGGGAGAAGAAGGGCGGCACCTCCTGCACGGCGGTGCGGGAGAGCACCACCTTGCCCACGCGCCCGGCGCGCAGCGCATCCATGGCCATGCCGAAGGCGCGCATGTAGCCGGGCTTGTCCGCCGCGCGGGATTCAGCGGATGGCCCCGGCAGCGTGCCGCAGGGCTCCGGCTGCACCCCCGCCAGCGCCTGCTCTATCTGCCAAATGCCCTCTGCCGCCACATCCGGGCGGATGAGTACGGCCGGGCACTCCGCCGATACGGCGAAAGGCGCGGCCACAAAACCGCTGCGGCCCGCCAGCGCGGCAAAATCCGGCAGCACCTCCGCCCCCGGCCCGTGCTGCAGCACCAGCCGGCAGTCCTCCGCCCCGGGCAGGCGGTACAGCGCAAAGGCACTGCCGGAGCGGCAGAGCGCATCCAGCACACCCAGGGCCTGTGGGGAAAGGAAACTCATTTCTTGGGGGTGAAAATGTAATTGGTAACCCGCACGGTGGAAACCAGGGTGGAGCCGCAGGTAATATCCACATTCCACACATGGGTGCGCGCGCCGCGGTGCAGCAGGGTGGCCCGCGCATGCAGCACGGAGCCCAGCGGCGCGGGTGCCACATGACTGCCGCTCACCTGCATGCCGCACACACCCTGCCCCGGCGCGCACAGGCGCAGGGAGCCGTGCCCGGCCAGGTTCTCCGCCAGCGCCAGGTTCACCCCGCCGTGCACCACGCCGAAGGGCTGGCAGCAGCGCTCCGTCACCTCCAGCTCCGCCTCCGCCACGTCATCCTGCACAGCAGGCAGCGTGCGGATGCCCAGGTAGTCCTCGAACGAATGGCCGAGCAGCGGTGCGGGAAGTTCAGTCATGGCTGGATTCTATAGGGTTGGAAATCAGGCATCTATCATGGGGCGCACCTTCTGCCAGCACAGGGCAAAGCTGTTGGCAAAATCCTGCGGGCGGGTGGCCAGCCAGCGGTCGATAAGCCGCGCGGGGAAGGACAACACGCCCTCTATCTCCGCCGCGGGGAAACTCACGCGCCCGCTGTACAGCGCGGCATACAGGCGCACATGCTCCATGCCCGTCTCCGGCGTAGGGGGCAGCGTACCCACCTCCACCAGGCGCACATCCGTAATCCCCAGCTCCTCCTGCAGCTCACGGCGGGCCGCAGTCTCGTAATCCTCCCCGGCATCCAGGTGCCCGGCTGCGGAAGAATCCCACACGCCCGGGTGCTTGTCCTTCAGCCGGGAGCGCTTCTGCAGCAGGCAGTCGTGCTTCTTGTTGAACACCAGCACATGCACTGCGCGGTGAATCAGCCCCTGCCCGTGCACCTCCGCCCGCGTGGCCTGGCGCAGCACCTTGTCCGCCTCGTCCACCACATCGAACAGCTCGTCATCCCGCTGCGCCGTGGCATGCAGCGGGTGGGGATCAAAGATATTGGTCAGGTCCACCCACTGGCGCAGGCCCAGCTCCTCCGGTCGGGCGGTGGGGGATATACCCACCCGCGCGGCCACGGCGGGCCAGTCCTCTGTCTCCGGCAGCTGCTTGTGCATCTGCTTGCGGCGCTGGGAGAAACAGCGGCGCATCAGCTCATCCATCAGCTTGTGGTCAAAGGGCGGCAGCTCCCCCGCCGGGCGCGGCGTGAGCAGCATCACCGTGGAATCAATCTTGGGGCGCGGGGAGAACGCCTCCGGCGGCACCGTCTTCAGCGCGCGCGGCACCCAGTCCATCTGGATACGCAGGGAGAGCAGCCCGTACGCCTCATCCCCCGGCTTGGCCAATATGCGGTCTATAAACTCCTTCTGCAGCATCACCACCGCGCGGGATACCGCACAGGGTGTCGTGAGGAAATTCGCCAAGATAGCCCCGCCTGCGGAATACGGCAGGTTGCCCATGAACTTCACCGGCTGCTCCGCAAAAAGCGGCAGCGGATTCCAGCCGGCACCGTCCGCATGGTGTACCTCCACATGCTCCACCCCGGCCCAGCGCTCCTTCTGGTACGCGGCCAGGCGCGCATCAAACTCCACCAGGATCAGCTTGCGGCACAGCGGCGCCATGTGCTCCGTGAGCGCCCCCGTACCGGGCCCCACCTCCACCACGCAATCCTCCGGCCCAATCTCCAGCTGGGCCACAATCCATTTGGCGATGTTCTCATCCACCAGGAAATTCTGCCCCAGGGACTTGCTGGGGTTCACCCCCGTCTTCTCCAGCACCTCGTGAATCTGCGTAGCATTCATGTGCGCGTATTCTACACCCCCCGCCGCACGATTTCAAGCACGCAGTACCAACCGGACTCCATTTGCACCATCGGCTGCACGCTCGCTCCCGCTTTTTGGGTTCGACATTCCCGCCCTTTCCGTGTATAATGCCGAGCAGAACAAGACCATGTCACTTCTCAAAACCATCGCCAACGGCTTTGTAGACAAAACTTTCCTCGCCTGGTTCAGCCCCAAGTGGCGCAAGCTGGGCCGTGAGGCCGCAGACTCCCTGCAACGCTTTATCAACACCTACCGCCACAAGCTCAAGCCGGAGGAACTGGCGGAGTGCAGCACCATGCTGCAGGATATCCGCACCGCCCTGCTCCACTGGAATGCGGAGGAGACGGACCGCCTGACCAAGCTCATCAGCCTGCACTGCGAGCCCCTGCCCGGTTTCAAGCGCAACGAGGTGCTGGAGATGGTGGAATCCTTTTTCGTGATCATGGTGGTGTTCCTGGGCATCCGCACCTATTACGCCCAGCCCTTCCGCATTCCCACCGGCTCCATGCAGCCCACGCTCAACGGCATCATCGTGCACCATGTGGACGAGATTCCCTCCGCACCCAAGCGCTGGTGGGACACCCTCACCCTCGGCAGCTCCTATGTGGAGGCCGTCTCCGATTCCAACAAGACCCTGGTGGGCATAGAGGACCACCCCAAGTGGCTCCTGTTCACGGAAACCGTCCTCACCTTCGACGACGGCTCCACCGTCACCCTTCCCTCTGCCAAGGGCGCGGTCATCCAGTACCTGCAGGAGAGCGGCAAGATACGCCAGACACCCTCCGGCGCGCTCAAGCTGGGCAGTTTCCGCCAGGGGGAAACCATCATCCGCGCCCGCGTGGACGCCGGCGACATGGTCATCGTGAACCGCTTCGCCTACCACTTCCGCCAGCCGCAGCGCGGGGAAACCTTCGTGTTCGACACCCGCGGCATCAACACCAGCATGCAGGCCCCCGGCGCCGGGCAGATTGAGGACCAGATGGCCGGCACCCACTACATCAAGCGCCTCTGCGGCGTACCGGGCGATACCCTCTTCATCGACACCCCCACCCTCTTTGTGAACGGGGAACCGGCCAAGGAGCACGGCATGCAGCGCGTGATGGACCGCAAGGCACCCTACAACCCCGTGGGCTACCAGCAGCTGCCCAAGAGCCGCAATCCCCTCGCCTTCCTCACGGATGCAGGCCCCGTGCAGCTGCACGACAACGCCGACCCCAACCTGCGCGAATACATGGCGCTGGGCGACAACACCGTGAAATCCCTGGACTCCCGCTTCTGGGGGCCCGTCCACCAGTACAACGTGCTGGGGCCCGCCTGGTTCACCCTCTGGCCCTTCACCTCCCACTGGGGCAGCGTGGATTAAGAAACAGATAGAAAGGATTCCCCGGCCATGGCAGAATCAGACACCATCACCAAGAACGCCAAGTCAAACCTCGCCTTCGCACTCGTCAACCTGCCGGAGGAAGAGCGCGTGCACATGGCCCAGTTCTATGCCTTCTGCCGCCTTGTGGACGACATTGTGGACGAACCCGGCATGACCCCGGAGCAGCGCCACGCCGCCCTGGACCGCTGGGTAGCCATCGTCACCCGCACCGCAGAGCCGGAACCCGGCGTGGAGGCAGAGGTACGCACCCTCATCGACGACCTCTCCCTGGACACCGCCCCCATGCTGGAGCTCATCTCCGGCTGCCGCTCGGATATCACCCCCGTGCAGCCCGCAGACAGGAAGGAGTTCCTAGCCTACTGCTACAAGGTGGCCTGCTGCGTGGGGATTACCAGCGCCACCGTGATGGGTGCCGGCCCCGCCGCCAGGGATTACGCCGTGGCCCTGGGATATGCCCTGCAAATCGTCAACATCCTGCGAGACGTGGCGGAAGACTGCGCCGAGCACGACCGGCTCTACCTGCCGGCGGACGATATGGAGATCTTCGGCGTCACCCGCGACGACATCCGCAACCAGCGCTACGACTACCGCCTGCGCCAGCTCCTGGCGTATGAGGCCGCCCTGGCGGAAAAATACTTTGCAGAGGCAGATGCCCTGTACCAGGCGCTGGGCGCAGAGGACAAGAACGCCCTCATCCCCGCCCAGGCCATGAGCCTCATCTACCACACCATCCTGGAGAAAATGCAGGACGACGAATACCGCGTCTTTGAGCGCCGCTACCGCGTCGGCAACTTCCGCAAGCTCTGGTTCCTCCTCCGCGCACGCCTGGGTACCATGGAAATGCCCTCCATGCCGAACGTCCCCAGCCTCTCGGAATGGTCCTTCCTCCGCAACAAGGACAAAGACTCCGACTCCCGGGACAAGGAATAACCCCGACACCCCACACCATCCCAGCGCCGCACCCATATTGCCTTTGGAATCTTGACAAAGCAATTGACATTATATTGGACACTTTGAAAGACAATATCAAGAATATTACTATCTTATATAATTTCTTATTAGTCGATTACAGCTGACAATTCAGCCCGCAGTCCTTTAAGCAATATAGGTCGCATAGAATATAGAGACACCTGGTGTACCCACACCGGGAAGGAGGGGCGGGCGCAGCTTGCCGCGGGTGT
>JAUNQN010000043.1 GCA_030536145.1 Akkermansia sp. | reverse complement strand
GCGCAGCCCGAACCCGCAGAGCAGCCCGAGCCCGCCGCACAAAAGGAAACTCCTGCCGCCATCCTTCCTCCTGAAGGCGAACTGGAACCGTCTTTCGACGATGCGCCCATGGAATCTCCCAAGCCCGTCATAGACCCGGCATCGGCCATCGGGCTCCCCGCCGCCCCGGCGGAGGCGGAAGCTCCCGCCGCCGCGCCGGAAGCCTGACCCTGCCCCGGACGCAGGTACATTTGTCATGCTCCACAGCCGTATCTTGACAACCGGGCGGGCTGTGCTATGATGGCTGCATGGATAACTATTCCCCCTACTATACCCCTGAGCAAGTTTCCGAGAACCAGGCCAACGCCTTGGCGAAGGCCTACCTGAACAAGGTGTACCTGTGGATGTCTGCCAGCATGGTTCTGACCGCCGGTGTGGCGGCGTGGACCACGCACAGCATGCAAGCGCTTGAATTTGCGCTGGCGCACCCGCTCATGCTGTGCCTAGGCGGGCTGGGGCTCATCCTGCTCATGTCCTTCTGTTCCCGCATACTGCCGGCCACGGTGCTGGGCATGCTGTTCCTGGCGTTCTCCGCCATGGAGGGCCTGCTCATCGGGCCGCTGCTGCAGGTGTACACGCAGCACTCCGTGGGCCTGGCCTTCGGCTGCACGGCGGCCATGTTCGGCGGCATGTCCCTGTACGGCATGTTCACCAAGCGCAACCTGTCCGGCATGGGGCGCATCCTCATGATGGCCCTGTTCGGCCTCATTGCGGCTAGCGTCATCAACATCTTCTGGGGCAACGGCATGTTCGACCTCATCGCCTCCGGCATCGGCGTGGTGGTGTTCTGCCTGTTCACCGCGTACGACACCCAGAAAATCCTGCAGGAAGGCGCCTTTGCGGAGGACGAGGAGATCCGCAGCAAGGGAGCCATCATGGGCGCGCTGAGCCTGTACCTGGATTTCCTGAACCTCTTCCTGTACCTGCTCCGTTTCCTGGGCAGCAGGGACTAACCCCGCCACCGCACACACGCCATGAACGAACGACTTGCCACCCTGGCCACGGAGGCCGCCACCGCCGTGCTCACCCCGCTGGGATTTGAGTTCACCCTGGAGACCACGCCCTACGAGGAGGACAGCGTGCAAATCATGGTCACCAGCCCGGATGCCCGCTACATCATAGGCGACGAGGGCGACCGCCTGGACGACCTGCAGTACCTGGTGAACCGCCTGGTGCAGGCGCAGTGGGAAACCGCCCCGCGCGTGCGGGTGGACTGCGACAGCTACCGCGCCCGCGCGGAGGAGAAGCTGCTGCGCCGCGCCCGCTCCCGCGCAGAGCGCGTGCTGCAGACGGGCCAGCCGCTGATGATGGAGAAGCTGAACGCCTACCAGCGCCGCCTGGTGCACAATGCGCTGGCGCAGATTCCCGGCATAGCCACCTGCTCAGAGGAAACGGACTCCCGTTTCAAGCGCATTACCATCTCCCGCGCAGAATGACCCCTTGGCCCGCCCTACTGGCGGCAGCCCTGCCGCTTTCCGCAGCCACCTACACGCTCTACGTGCAGGAGGGTTCCCCCGCGCCGGACTACGCCGCCGCCCTGGCAGAGGTGCGCCGGGCGGAGCCGGAGGCGGAGTTCCGCGTGGTGCCCCTGCGCAGCAGGAACACCACCCCGGAGCAGGCCCGGGCCGCGGCAGACGCCATACGCGACGGCGCCACCGCCCTGCCCTGCCTGGTGCTGGCGGATGATGCCGGGGCATACGCCGCCCTGCCCCTGGGCGGGGTGAATGCGGAATCCCTGGCCAAGGCCAACGCCCAAGCCGCGGCAGAGGGGCGCGCCACGCTGGCGGCAAACCGCCTGTTCCGCGCAGAGTGCTACCTGCTGTACGCCCGCCTGGGGCTGCAGGAGATGACCCCGCAGAACCTGGCGGAGTGCAAGGCGCTGTGCCAAAAGCTCATGGAGCAGGCGCAGCAGCGCCCCGCCGCCCTGCAGGAGCTGGGCCTGCGCGCCATGTACCCCCTGCTCCTGCTGGAGTACGCGCAGGGCTATGCCGTGCACCATGCCCACACCCCGGCCACAGAGGCCAAGCTGCTGGAGGCCATAGCCGTGCTGGAGACCGCGCGTGACCTGGATCCCGCCAGCCGCTGGGGAAAGGCCGCCCACGCGGAGCGGGAACGCCTGCGCATGGCCCGCCGCCAGGCCCGCCAGGCAGAATAGCCCCTTTTTTCATCTCCCCGTTCCCATGGCACACTTCCACCTTATGAGCCCGCAGGTGCAGGTATCCCTGCGCACCACGGAATCCGGCAAGCTCACCCTGTGCCGCCTGGGCGCGCCCCTGGCCTGCCCGGACGACGCCTTTGCCGAGCCGCCCTGCGAGTGGCCGCTGCCCGCCACGGATTTTGACTCCCGCGGGCTCTGGGGCAACTACAGCGGGGAGTTTGCCCTGCACCTGCGCCTGCCGGACGGCACCCTGGGCTGGGACCCGCACGCGGAGAGCTGCACGCAGCAGGGCAACACCCTGCATGCCCGCCTGGCGGACCCGCGCCTGCCCGCCCTGGTGCTGGAGCTTACCCTGCGCCTGGGGGAGGAAGGCGTGCTCACCCTGGAAACCGCCCTGCACAACGGCACGGGCGCCCCGGTACACATCCTGCGCGGGCTTTCCGCCGCCCTGCCCCTGTGCGCGGAGCACTGCCACATCACCACCTTCCGCGGCGGCTGGGCGGGGGAAAACTACATGCAGGAGCAGGCGCTGCCCCCCGGCGGCACGCTCTGCGCCGGCAGCACCACGGGCATCAAATGCGCGCAGGAGGGCACGCCCGGCTTCATCATCTCCGCAAACGGCCCCGCGCAAGAGGAATCCGGCACCTGCCTGCTGGGCGCCCTGGCCTGGAGCGGGAACTACACGCTCTCCTTCAAGCACAGCACATACGGCCACGTGTTCCTGGGCATGGGGCACGACTTTGCCCACGCCCCCCACCTGCTGCCCGCCGGGGAATCCATCTCCCTGCCCGCCGCGCTGCTGGTATTCAGCGCCTGCGGCAAGGGGGATGCCACCCGCCGCCTGCACCGCCACCTGCGCCGCCATGTCATCCCCCGCGGCGGAGAAACGCGCCGCATCCTGCTCAACAGCTGGGAAGGCGTACACTTCGACGTGGACGAGACCACCCTGCACGCCATGATGCAGCGCAGCGCGGAGCTGGGCGTGGAGCTCTTTGTGCTGGATGACGGCTGGTTCGGCAAGCGAAAGGACGACACCTCCTCCCTGGGCGACTGGGTGCCGGATGCGGAAAAGCTGCCGCACGGGCTGCCCGCGCTCACGGAATACGCCCATGAATGCGGCATAGACTTCGGCATCTGGATGGAGCCGGAGATGATGAGCCCCCGCAGCAGCCTGTACGCCGCCCACCCGGACCGCGCCATTGCCCTGCCCGGCATACCCCCGCGGCAGGAGCGCCACCAGCTGGTGCTGGACCTGGCCAACCCCGCCGTTTCCCCCGCCGCCATGGTCTCCGCCGTGCTGGATTCCGCACCCGGCATCTCCTATGTGAAATGGGACTGCAACCGCAAGATGAGCGACACCGGCTCCGCCGCCCTGCCCGCAGACCGCCAGGGCAACCTGTTTTTCGACTACATCCGCAACTACTACTCCGGCATGCGCCGCCTGAGGCAGCAGCACCCCGGCGTCACCTTCCAGTGCTGCTCCGCCGGCGGCGGCAGGCTGGATACGGGCGCCGCAGAGTTCCATGAGGAGTTCTGGCTCTCCGACAACACCGACGCCTACGACCGCCTGTTCATGCAGTGGAGCGCAGGCCACTTCTTCCCCGCAAACGCCATCGGCTGCCATGTCACCGCCAGCCCCAACCTGTACACCGGCCGGGAAACCACGCTCAAATTCCGTTTCGACGTGGCGCTCATGGGCCGCCTGGGCCTGGAGCTGGACCCGCGCCAAATCCCCGCAGCCCAGGTGCAGGAAATCCGGGAGCGCATCTCCCTGGCCAAGCAGCTGCGCCCCCTGGTGCAGCTGGGGGACCTGTACCGCCTGCGCTCCCCCTACTCCGGCCCGGACTGCGCCGTACTCTACCGCCGCGGCCCCCAGGCGCTGCTGCTGGCATACACCACCCAGCGCCATTATACGGACCAGCACACCCGCATCCCCCTGCACGGCCTGGACCCCGCCAAGCGCTACTCCCTCACGGAGCTGCTGCCGGATTCCACCGGCAACCGCTGCCCCCTCTCCGCCCAAACCCTGGGCGCAGACTACCTCATGACCACCGGCATCCCCATCCGCTGGAACCGCCCCCTCCAATCCTGCGTCATCCTGCTGCAGGAACAATGAGTGATGCAGGGAACCACCCCGCCACAGGCGGGGTTCCCCTCTAAAGACTGCCACGCGGGTCACCACCACGGTTTGCACCGTGGCCTGGAAATAGTGCCGTCGCTGAAGCGACTAGAATTAGCGTGCCTGCGGCGCGGGGAATGGCGTGGCTACCAAGGCAGCCACAGGGGGCGGGCTTATTGCCCGCCCTTCTTGCCGTGCGGCCATAGGCCGCACTAACTGTAGTCGCCTTGGCGACGACACCATAATCAGGCCACGGTGCAAACCGTGGTGGAAACCCGCTTTGCAGGCGTGAGAGGGGAACCCCGCTCTGCGGGGTGGTCCCCTGCATTACCGCATTGCCAACCCGGGAACCCCGCCTGCGGCGGGGTGGTTCAACTACACCACCGCATTACCGATGGGGCCGAACACACCCGTGTATATGGTGATGTGGCGATGCGCCCGTCTCCGCACCTTCGGTGCTCCGCCGAGGCGGGCCCGTGGGTCACCCGGCATGCCTACCAACAACGGAACCCCGACTCCCCGCAGGGAAGCTGGCCCCCCCTGCCCCTGGAAACAATCCCGCGCCGCCGGCGGGAACCGGCGGCGCGGGGGCCTGGCGGCGGGATGGGCTTTTGTGAGCCCCGCCGGGAGCCTTAGCGGCTGTGGATGTTGAGCATCTGGGCGTAGGTGGGCACGGGCCACAGGTCGGCGTCCACCATGGTCTCCAGGGTATCGATGGTGTGGCGGGCGGCGTTCATGGCGGCGCGCATCTTGGCGGTGTCGCCCTGGGCGATGGCCTGCTCCAGCGCCTGCACCTCTGCGGGCAGGCTGTCATACAGGGCACCGATGGCCTCTGCCTTGGCGGTGGAGGCTTTCAGGCCGGCGGTGATGCCGGAGGCCTTGATGGCGGCGACGGTGTTGCAGATGGCGGTCATCTGGTCCTCGATGGCGGGCATGTAGATGGTGACCAGCATGTTCAGGCAGGTCTTGGCCTCGATGTCGATGAGCTTCTCGAAGTTCTCCATCAGCACCTCCTTGCGGGCCAGGGATTCCGCGCGGGAGAGCACGCCGTACTTCTCCATGAGCGCCAGGCTGTCCTCGCGCACCATCACGTCCAGGGCCTCCGGGGTGGTCTTGATGTGCGGCAGGCCGCGGCGGGCGGCTTCCTCCACCCACTCGTCGGAGTAGCCGTTGCCGTTGAAGATGACGCGGTCATGCTTGGTGAGCATGTCCTGCAGGAGCTTGGTCACCTCGTCCTTGAACTCCGGCTTGCCGGCAAAGGGCTCCAGCTTGGTGGCCACGTAGTCCAGCGTTTCCGCCACGATGGTGTTCAGGATGGTCATGGGCCAGGCGCAGGTCTGGGAGGAGCCCACGGCGCGGAACTCGAACTTGTTGCCGGTGAAGGCAAAGGGGCTGGTGCGGTTGCGGTCCGTGGTGTCCTTCGGCAGGGACGGCAGGGAATCCACGCCCAGCTCCATGATGGTCTTGGAGGCGGAGCTGGTGGCGCCGCCGGCCTTGATCTGGGAGATGATGTCCGTGAGCTGGTCACCCAGGAAGATGGAGATGATGGCGGGCGGGGCCTCCTGGGCGCCCAGGCGGTGGTCGTTCCCGGCCTTGGAGATGGAGGAGCGCAGCAGGTCCGCGTGCAGGTCTATGGCGCGCACCACGCTGGCCAGCAGGGTGAGGAAGAGGGTCTTGCCGGGGCTGAACAGGGAGCCCATCTCCGGGGTGGAGAGGGACCAGTTGTTGTGCTTGCCGGAGCCGTTCACGCAGGCGTAGGGCTTCTCGTGCAGCAGGCACACCAGGTTGTATTTCAGGGCCTGGCGCTGCAGGATATCCATGATGATCACGTTGTGGTCCACCGCCACGTTGATGGGCTCATACAGCGGGGCAAGCTCAAACTGGCCGGGGGCCACCTCGTTGTGGCGGGTCTTGGCGGGCACGCCCAGCGCCCACAGGGCGTGGTCCACGGAGCTCATGAACTCCAGCACGCGCTCCTTGATGGAGCCGAAGTAGTGGTCCTCCATCTGCTGGTGCTTGGGCGGCAGGCAGCCGAAGAGGGTGCGGCCGGTCTCGATGAGGTCCGGGCGGCGCAGGTACAGGTCGCGGTCCACCAGGAAATACTCCTGCTCCGCGCCCAGGTCACTGCCCACCATGCTGTGCTGCACGCCGAAGCAGTTGAGCACGCGGCTGGCCTGGCGGCTCACGGCGGCCATGGAGCGCAGCAGCGGGGTCTTCTTGTCCAGCGCCTCGCCCGTGTAGGAGCAGAACGCCGTGGGGATGCACAGGGTGGCCGTGTGGGCCGTGCGCTTGATGAAGGCGGGGCTGGTGGGGTCCCAGGCGGTGTAGCCGCGGGCCTCGAAGGTGGCGCGGATGCCGCCGTTGGGGAAGGAGGAGGCGTCCGGCTCGCTCTGGATGAGCGTCTTGCCGGTGAACTCGCAAATCATGCCGCCCTTGCCGTCCGGCTCCACAAAGGAGTCGTGCTTCTCCGCGGTGGAGTCTGAAAGCGGCTGGAACCAGTGGGTGTAGTGCGTGGCACCCTTGGAGAGGGCCCACACCTTCATGGCCTGCGCCACTTCCTCTGCTATGCTGGGATCAAGCTTTCCGCCGCGCTGGATGGTGCCGAGCAGTTTCTTGAATGCGCTCTTGGAGAGGTACTTCTCCATAGTCTTGATGCCGAAGGTATCGCTGCCGTAAAGGGCATCGAGGGCATCTTCCGGGGCCATAATGGTTTCGTTTGCCATGTGTATGTGAGTGGGGTTGCCTCGCGCGGGAGTGTACCACACCCCCCGCCGCTTGACAAGCAAAAGCACACGCACCCGCGCAGGAAAGGCGCATTTTTCCGCCGGGGCGCGCCTCTATTCCACTTCGCACCTAATAAATAGTAAATCAGCGCCTGGGCTGCTGCGCCCCGGTCTCCTGCAGGCGGCGCTGCAGCAGCGCCTTCATCTCCTCCAGCCTGGCGGGGTGTGATGCGGAAAGGTCGTGCTGCTCGGAAATATCCTCCGCCAGGTCGTACAGCTCATAGGAATCCGTCTCTGCAAAATACAGCAGCTTGTCGTTCCCGCGCACCAGGGCAGACTGCGGGGAATACGTGCTGCCCGCGGCATGGCGCACCCAGTTGTGCGGCACATGGAACAGCAGGGGGCGGTCCGCCGGCAGGGAGCCCCCGCGCAGCAGCGGCACCAGGGAGCGGCCATCCACCTGCTGCACCGTGACGGGCGGGGCGGCGGCCCCCGCCAGTTCCAGGATGGTGGGGAACAGGTCCTCTGCCGCGGCGGGCACGCTGCACACCCCGCCGCGCGGCGTGGTGCCCGGCCAATACACCAGCAGCGGCACGCGGATTCCCCCCTCATAGCAGCAGCCCTTGCCGCCGCGCAGCGGGTAGTTGGAAAGCGCATCCCCCAGGCGGCCGCCGGAGCGCAGCGCCAGCCCCCCGTTGTCTGACATGAAGATGACCACCGTGTTCTCCGCCAGGCCGTTTGCCTGCAGCCAGTTGCAGATATCCCCCAGACTCTTGTCCATACCCTCCACCAGGGCGGCATAGCATCGCTCTGCGGCGGACCAGGGCATGGAATCCTGCGGGTGCACCGGCAGGCTGCCGGCGGGATAGTTCCGCGTAAAGCGGGGGTCCTCTGCGCGGGCATCCAGCGGGCAGTGCACGGCATAATGCGCCATGTACAGGAAAAACGGCTTGCCCGCGTGCTGCGGGGCGCGGCGCACCTGCCCCAGGCAGGCCAGCGCCTCCTGCGTGAGCGCCTCTGTCAGGAACACATCCCCGCTGCGGTACTGCGGCTTGTCCATACCGCGCACCGCAAAGGCACCCGCACCGTACCCCGTGCGGCCGCGGTAATCCGCCACGCCGCCTGCCTCCGTGCCGGCAATATTGTAGTCAAAACCCAGCTCCCGCGGATTGGCCCCGGGCGTATCCCGGCTGCCCCAGTGCGCCTTTCCGCAGTGGATGGTGACATACCCCAGCCCGCGCAGCAGCTCCGGCAGCGGGGTAACCTGGGTGTACGGGCGCTGCATGGAGTAGGAGAACGGCTCCTCCGTAAGCGGGTGGCGGCTCACCCCCTGCGGGGCCGTGCCCGCCGGCTGCACACCGTTCACGCTCCAGCCCGCCGGGGGCCGCAGGGGGCAGCCCGGCTCATCCGTCTCCGTATCACGCGCCAGCGTCCAGTTTGTCACCCGGTGGCGCGCGGCATTCATACCGCTCACCAGGCTGCAGCGCGTGGGGGAGCAAATGGGCGCGGCATACGCCCGGGTGAACATCAGCCCCTCCTCCGCCAGCCGCTGCATATTCGGCGTGCGGTAGCGGCGGTTCAGGAACGTAACCCGCGCCGCGCCATCCGCCCCCCGCCAAAACGGCACAGACGTATCCTGCCACCCCATGTCATCCACCAGGAAAAACACGATATTGGGCCGCTGCGGCTCTGCCGCCGCCGCCGCACCCCCCGCCACCGCCGCCAGCCAGACCGCCACCGCAGGAAACACCCGGATTCTCATAACACCGCTCCTCCCATCCCCGCGCGGCAGGGCCGCGCGCAAATCCCGCTAAATCCTAATCCTTAATTCCTGATCCCGATTTCAAAATCCCCACTCTCCCGCGCACGCATCGGAGGGCATGCGCCAATCCCCGCGCGGGGAAAGCGCAATCGTGCCCACCTTCGGGCCGTCCGGAATGCAGCTGCGCTTGAACTGCTGCATAAAGAAACGGCGGATAAACGTGCGCAGCGTACTCTCCACCAGCTCATCCGGGTACTCCCCGGCAAACGCGTGCCGGGCCAGGTACAGCATCTTCTCCGGCTCCGCGCCGTACTTGATGAAATGGTACAGGAAAAAGTCGTGCAGGTCATACGGCCCCAGTATATCCTCCGTCTTCTGGTCTATCGTGCCGTCGTCGCTGGGCGGCAGCAGCTCCGGGCTCACCGGGGTATCGATGATATCCTGCAGCACCGCCGCCAGCTCCGCGCCGCTCTGCTGGCCCACATGGTGGATCAGGCAGCGTATCAGCGTCTTGGGGATGGAGCAATTCACCGCATACATGCTCATGTGGTCACCATTGTACGTGGACCACCCCAGCGCAATCTCTGAAAGGTCACCCGTGCCCACCACCATGCCGCCGGTCTTGTTCGCCAGGTTCATCAGAATCTTCGTGCGCTCGCGCGCCTGCACATTCTCATACGTGGTGGTGCGCAGGGAGGGGTCGAAATCCAGGTCCTTGAAATGCAGCAGGCACGCCTCCTTGATATTCACCTCCTTGAACGTGCAGCCCAGCAGCTCAATCATCCGCACCGCATTGGCATACGTGCGCCCCGTGGTGCCGAACCCCGGCATCGTCACCGCCAGCACCGTGCTCATCGGCAGCCCCAGCAGGCGGCACGCGCGCTCACACACAATCAGCGCCAGCGTGCTGTCCAGCCCGCCGGACACGCCGATCACCAGCGTCTTGGCATGCGTGTGCTCCATGCGCTTGGCAAGCCCCGCCGCCTGGATGGAAAGGATATCCCCGCACCGCTCCGGCGCCTCCGCCGGCCCCGGCACAAAGGGGCGCGGAGGCACCGCCGCATAGCGCAGGTCGCACCCGTGCACCGGCACCGGCACCTCCACCACGCGCGGCGCAGGCACCGCCGCATGCGCCCGGCTGTCGTTGAAAGAGCTCTCACCCATGCGCGCAGCACCCAGGCGCGCGCAGTCCATATCCGCATAAATCACCTGCGCCCCGCGGCAGAACCGCCGGCTCTCCGCCGCAATACGCCCGTTCTCCGCAATCAGCGCATGCCCGCCGTACACCACATCCTGCGTACTCTCCCCCACTCCGGCAGAGGAGAACACATACCCCGCCAGGCAGCGCGCGCTCTGCTGCGCTATCAGCGCACGGCGGTACGGCGCCTTGCCCGCCAGCTCATCACTGGCAGAGGGGTTGAAGATAACACGCGCACCCTGCAGCGCCAGCCGGGAGCTCGGCGGCATCACGCTCCACAAATCTTCGCAAATCTCTATCCCGAAACTCAGGTCACCGCTCTCGCTGTTGGAATCCAGGAAAATCAAATCCGTGCCCAGCGGCACGCACGCATCCATAAAGCGCACACTCTGCACCGTCAGCTCACGCGCCGGGCGGAACTGCCGCTGCTCATAAAACTCACGGTAGTTCGGCAGAATACTCTTGGGCACAAAACCGTGCACGCGCCCGCCCTGCACCACCGCTGCCACATTGTACAAGCCCTCCTGGATCACCATCGGTATATCCACTATAGCCACAATATCAACCTGCGCCGTCTCCGCCGCCACCTCTGCCAGCCCGCGCAACGCCGCCGCCTGCAGCCGCGGCTGGTGGAACAAATCCCCGCACGTATACCCTGTCAGGCACATCTCCGGGAACAAGACCACATGCGCACCCTGCCCCGCCGCCTCTCTCAGGCAGCCTATCACGGCAGCGGTATTATAGGTAACATCCGCCACGCGAACCTCAGGCGTGGCTGCTGCAAAGCGGTAGAAGCCGTATGTACTCATCTCGCCGCACATTATGGGCTACCCCGCTCGGGAAGTCAAGGGTGATATACCACCCCAAAGAGCTTTGGAGCACGCGGAAGGGGAAGCGAGCTACTGAGTATCCAGTGACGCTGGCATCAGCGAGTGGCACGTTGCGCGCTGTCGTGAGCGGCCTTGCCGGACAGTCCCCGCCATTCAGTGACGCTGGCATCAGCGAGTGGCACCAGCTTGCGCTGCGCGCCCCATTCCAGCGTGTGGATCCGCCATTCAGTGACGCTGGCATCAGCGAGTGGCACCGCAACCCTTCTGTTTTGGTGCCCAGCCAGAGCTTGTGCCCGCCATTCAGTGACGCTGGCATCAGCGAGTGGCACGAGATGACAGCCATCCAGGGGGAATCCCGCACCGTCCGCCATTCAGTGACGCTGGCATCAGCGAGTGGCACTCTACCTCGTTCCAGGTATTGCCTGCTGCGTCAAGCCGCCATTCAGTGACGCTGGCATCAGCGAGTGGCACGCCATAAGTTTAGGCAGGGAGCGGAATTACGACTGCCGCCATTCAGTGACGCTGGCATCAGCGAGTGGCACCGGCGCCGCCCTCCTGCCGTCCTCCGGCTCCCAGCCGCCATTCAGTGACGCTGGCATCAGCGAGTGGCACCATAGACGGCGCAAAAAGCCCGGCGGTGTACCATCTCCGCCATTCAGTGACGCTGGCATCAGCGAGTGGCACTCCCTGGGCAGGGAGCCCAGCCATATCTGATGTACCCCGCCATTCAGTGACGCTGGCATCAGCGAGTGGCACCTCGTCCCCCTCTTGCATGGAATCCCCGTCAGCCTTCCGCCATTCAGTGACGCTGGCATCAGCGAGTGGCACACTACTGCCGGACGGACAAGACCTATTCCCTGCAGCCGCCATTCAGTGACGCTGGCATCAGCGAGTGGCACAGTTTAGCGCAGCAGTGGGCTGCGCCCAGCAATATGGTCCGCCATTCAGTGACGCTGGCATCAGCGAGTGGCACCCACGCCGGGCGGTGTACCTGGGCTATATGACAGATCCGCCATTCAGTGACGCTGGCATCAGCGAGTGGCACAACAAAAACGAAAGGAGAATACGAAAATGGCCGCCGCCATTCAGTGACGCTGGCATCAGCGAGTGGCACTCTCCCTCCTCGGGAGCCTTGGGCCACTCAATGTCTCCGCCATTCAGTGACGCTGGCATCAGCGAGTGGCACACTGCGACTTACCACGCCACCGAACATTGCCAAGGACCGCCATTCAGTGACGCTGGCATCAGCGAGTGGCACTGACTACGGCGAGCCTCTGCGACATGGGGCACGGCCGCCATTCAGTGACGCTGGCATCAGCGAGTGGCACCCGCCTTTAGGCGCGGCATGCAGCAGTACTGCAACATCCGCCATTCAGTGACGCTGGCATCAGCGAGTGGCACTCAAGACATGCGACCTTGACCTGTACACCTACTCTCCGCCATTCAGTGACGCTGGCATCAGCGAGTGGCACTAATGACCTGCCACAGCGCATGCCCCATCTCCATCCGCCATTCAGTGACGCTGGCATCAGCGAGTGGCACAGAGGGAAAGGTGGTGAGGCATGAAAATTACGCTGCCGCCATTCAGTGACGCTGGCATCAGCGAGTGGCACTTACAAGCGGCAGCCTGTCGCGGCCATCTCCCTTCCGCCATTCAGTGACGCTGGCATCAGCGAGTGGCACACGAGGAGGAGGACGAGGCATGAGCAGGGAAACCCTCCGCCATTCAGTGACGCTGGCATCAGCGAGTGGCACCGCGCCCACATCGACGACCTCCTCATCAACGGCGCAGCCGCCATTCAGTGACGCTGGCATCAGCGAGTGGCACGGTTTCCACGAGGCCGTCTACTTGTACGTCTACGGACCGCCATTCAGTGACGCTGGCATCAGCGAGTGGCACCACCCATGGCGAGGGCTCGTCGACATTGTTACCGGCGCCGCCATTCAGTGACGCTGGCATCAGCGAGTGGCACTATGGAGAACGGCTGGGGAGAGACGGCAAAAATCATCCGCCATTCAGTGACGCTGGCATCAGCGAGTGGCACCCATTTTCAGCATGTTTCACCTCCTGTGTATATCACCGCCATTCAGTGACGCTGGCATCAGCGAGTGGCACAGCACGGCACGCCAAGATATGCCGTAAATGTAATAAGCCGCCATTCAGTGACGCTGGCATCAGCGAGTGGCACTTCCGCGTAGGCATGTTCCATGCCGTCAAAATCGGCCGCCATTCAGTGACGCTGGCATCAGCGAGTGGCACCTCCATGAGGGAGCCGCCGGGGGAGTTGATGCGCAGCCGCCATTCAGTGACGCTGGCATCAGCGAGTGGCACCCGCCCTCACTTTCGGGCGCGTTGCAGCGGTTCATCCGCCATTCAGTGACGCTGGCATCAGCGAGTGGCACGCACCCTGTTCCTAGCCGCTAAGCCAGAGCACCTGATGCGCTGTTTAGCGAGCAAAACCGGGCAGGCAGAGCGACCGAGAACCATGTTGATACATATAGACGCACACAACACATTCACGGTCAATGCTTGCGAGCGCCCCTACGCTCAGGGCGCATCACCAATGCACTCGCAGATGTCAATGTACTGAAGTCCTCCCGAAGGCGGTGGGGAACGCGAATTGGATAAAACCAAGGGAATGCTAGCACCATCAGGGGTGAGGTGTCAACTAAATAATCGTCAAACGCGATTTTTTTACATACGGCATTCCGATACTCTCCATGGAAAAGGGCGTGGAGGAGTCATCCAGCCCCAGATTCACAAAAAGCACCTGGTCATCGGCATGGTTGAGCACGTCATCCAGCTCCACTTTCAGGCGGGCAAGCGCGAGATGGTCCAGGGATGCCTCGAACACGGAGAACTGGATACGGGTACCGTAGGACTCGCAAATCTTGGCGGTACGGCGCAATCTCTTGGAATCCGCTATATCATAGCACACCAGATACCTGTAACGCTTGCTCATCTTGTAGTAAAACCGGAAAAGATTTCAATATCCCCGCGGCAGAAGCGCCAAAACTGGCGGAGTTGCACTTCCATCATGCGGCGGTAGGACATCTTATAGCCAAAGGCGGGGTGGGTCACCTCCGTATCCATGCGGCGGGTCCAGGCACGCCAGAACTGGCGGCGGCCGGAATCTTTCATCATCACGCCCTTGGCGGTATGTTCAAAATCCTCCGACCCCACCTCCCGGCGGTTGATGAGGGAAATAACAACGGAATCCACGATGAGGGGGCGGAACTCCTCCATCATATCCAGGGCCAAGGCAGGCTTGCCGTACCGGGGGCTATGGAAAAATCCCAGGAAAGGGTCCAGCCCCACGGCATAGGCCAGGCCGGTAAGCTCCTTGGTAAGCACGGAATACCCTAAGGACAGCATGGCATTCACCTCATCCCTGGGTGGGCGGCGGTTCCTGCCGTTGAAATCGAAAGGCATATTCTCCCGCAGCATGGAAGCAAAGGATTCAAAGTACAGGGCGGCAGCCGTACCCTCTACTCCGCGCAGGGCATCCAGGCCAGGCTGGGAACAGCAGGAATCCCGCAGCCGCGCCATACGGGCCAGCACGGCATCATCCGCCTTGCCGTTACGCATCAGGATAACGCGCTGGTTGTGAATCTTGGCACGGATGATTTCCGAGGCCACGGCCAGGCGGCGCTCCGGCATACCCCACAGGCGGTACTGCCCCATACGGGCATCTACGCCGGAGGAGGGCAAGCCCTGGGCGCAACCGATGAAACGCCCCGCCGGGCTGAACCAGGACACGGAAACATCATTTTCCAGCAGGGCCTGCACGGCCTGGGCACTTACCTGAATGGCCCCGTACAGATACACGGCGCGGAGCTGGTGAATGGGATGGCGGGAGACCTCCTCTCCCTCCATGCGGGTAACAATCTCCCCGCCGCGCAGCCCTACGGAGGCGCGGTTGTTCTGTACAATCAGGATTTCCCCCTCATCCCCGGCGGGCATGGGTGGACGCATCTCCTCCGCCTCATCCTTGGAGGATTCCTGCATCCAGCGGCGGGTCTCAAACGGCAGACAGACGGGGAAACAGGAGCATGCAAAGCAGCGGGAGCTGCACAGCGGCGGCGGACAATGGCCGGATTCCGCCACCGCCACAGCATGAGCAATAGATTCGCGCATCTTGGCAAAGAGGTCATCTGTCAACTCCACGGGAACATGCCGCTTGGTTTCCGCATAATACACGCTGGCACAGTCCACCTGCACCCCCTGCTCTGCCAGCATGGCGGCATACGCCGCCAGCTGGATTTCATCATTCGGCTTGGGTATCCACTCGCTGTCTGCCCCGCGCAGGGGACTGCCTTTCTTGTAATCCACCAGGCGCCGGCGCCCCGTGGCATCCTCATCCACCAAGTCTGCCACCCCGGTAATACCCAGGGTTTCAGAGGACAATGCAACGGAACGCAGCTTGCCGGAACCGGCTGTGAGGGCTTCCTCCCGCAGCCGGGTGGGGTCGTCCACACGGCTGTGCAGGGCGCTGCCCGTTACGGTATCCTCGTTCGGCACAAAGATGTTTTCCACCCACTGCAGGTAGAACAGGCGCGGGCAGTACACATAATTATGCAAACGGCGGACGGGGAGGAGCGGAGACCGCTCCTCCCGTGTGTTGACATCCGGGAATGACATCTTACTTGTCCTCCTTGCTGGATTCTACGGCATCTTGCAGCAAATCAGCATGATTGTCCATGCCAATCTTCCGGAGCAGGCGAATATTCAGCCTGTGACATATATTCCAGCGCCCCTGCTTGAGGTACCCCCACATAACCACCCCTGCAGAGAGAGGATTACCATCCAAGGTTCCCAGTTTTTCCCCGACATGAAGCTCCCCGTTGTCGTAAAATGCGCCGAAATACGTTTCCTTCAGCTCCGGTACCTTCTCCACACAGAAAGCGGCGTTTTTCATGGCCTTTTCGCGGAGATTATCACGGCGGGGGCGAACCTCGCCACGCTTTGTGCGCTCCATGCGAACCCTGTGCAACAGATGGATGGATTCCGGCGCAGCAATGCCGCGCCACGCTATATTGGCGGATGCATTGATATCCGCATTACGCACCACAGGTTCTCCATCCCGCAAGGAAACAAAGAATTCTCCACCATTCGCAGGATGGGGTGCATACAAGTCAAAACCAACCGGAAGTTTTTCTGCTCCCATGGCCTTGAATATGGACTCATACACGCAGCATACCCTTATCGGCATTTTGGACTTATCCCTTTCAGTCACCTCACGGAACGGCATGGCACGGAATCCCGGGGCGGAAGTCAGGGAATCAAACTTGGAGGTGTAAGCCGCATGGGTGAATACCACAGGTATGCCGAACACCTCCTCCAGCACCTGCTGCACCTTGGCGACAATCTGGCGGTGCGCCCATTTCATCAGTGTAGAGTTCTCCGTCTTGCTCTTGTCTATGCTGGTCAAGTAGCGGCTCAGGTTCTCCATCACCACAAAATCCACCGGCTTGCGACCGGGAATCGGCTCGTATTCGCCATGGATGATATCCTGCCCGGCAGCATTCTTGCCCTCACGGGATGGCTTGAGCCGCAAGCCCAGGGCCTGAGCTGCAATAAGATGGGCAATCTGGTTCACGCGCTGTTCTCGCACATTGTCTATCTTGACGCGCAAATCCGGGCAAGGGTCAATCACTTTGGCTCCAGTCCGCGCGCGGCCAGTCACGGGTTTGTCTCCGGGCTCCGTTGCCAGCAGGTGGCTCATGGACTGCAAACGCTTGCGCCAGTCCTCCAGCTGGGTAAGACGTGCCACGGACAAACCGCCGGAGCGGTATATCTTGCGGCGGCGCGTGATGCCCGGGTCCACCACCTGCATCACTCCCGTACCAATGGCATCCGCCTCTGCTACGGGAACCCAGCGCCAAGTACCGGACTTGCGGGGCAACAGCAACTCCGCAATACGCTCTGCCAAGCCCGGCAACTGCCCCCTGAGGCGGAGGGTAGCCTCCATAATCAATTCCAAGGACTTGCCCGTATCACCAGCCAGGAGGGCATCCATCATACCGGGTATGAATGATTGGGTTACCTCGTTGAACTTGAAATACTCCAGCATGGCTCCCATGGTCTTTTCCCTCTTGTCCTCCTGCCCCAGGTTGTAGCAGAAATTCAGGTAGCGGCGGTAACGGCTGAGCAAGCGGCGGAAGGCATACAGCAACCGGCCATTGACCTCCAATATATTGCGGTCCTCTTTCAAGTACCCGTCTTGCCCATTATCGGAAATTGCCTTCAGGATATCGGCAGCCTCTGCCAACTCGGTCTCATCCGCACGGCGGGGTATGGTTTCATTCCCGCCTTCACCCGGCAGGCACAGCAGCCCTTGGCGGCGTATGTAACCGTACCAGTCCAGCTCCCCGGCCGTGCCTACTTTCCTGCCTTTCACCGTGTTATTGTGCTTGGATATCTCCTCCTCATTCAAATTGCACTCCACCAGGGACCAGGCCGCAGCATAGCGCACGCCCAAATCCACGCCCAACACGGTGAAGCCATCCTTCTGGATGTCGGGGTTCGTCCACCACGGCTGCTGTTTGCCCTTGTATGTACCCGGCCAATGAAGATGCAACAAATCTGGAGACTTCCCCAACAGTTGCCCAGCCCAACGCCCAGCCTTGCCAATGGCGGCGCGCAGGGGCTCCATATCCAAAGTTACAGGGAAATTCAGGTAGCACCGTGTTTCCTCTCCATGCCCATGGACATCCAAGGTTACGGCAGGCTGCTTTTCCATCCGCGGCAATTTGCCCATGCCCAAACCTTTCATCATCGGCTGCAGGAGGAACATATCCGTCTTCTTGTCCTTGCTATCCTTGGGCCATTTGGCTGAATCCGTTCCAAGCTCGTCACGGACCATACGGGGTGCATTGTAGCTCACACGCACCATTTCCGCCTGCCAATGCCCCCTTCCATTGCCCACCACCACAGCAAGCCGCATGGTGCCATCCTCCTGCGGCACAAACTCACACCCTTTCTTGCAATCGCCAAACGACTTCATATCTGAATAAGTCAGCGGTCGCGGAGAATAGTTGGGTTCCGCGGCGGTCAGTCTCACTGGCCTTGACAATTTTTCGATATCATCCTGCAGCTCCTGCAGGAGACAGAAATCCCGGAGGATATTCTTGGAACGAGGCTTGCCATCGGCTGGTTCGGCATTCCTCCATATCGGCTGGTACCGCTCCTCGCACAGCAACTCGTACAGGGGCTGGGAACCGAAAGCCGGACCTTTCTCCGCCTGCACGCGGCGCACCTCGGCACGGAGTACCTTTGCATCATTACTGCAGCATTTCTTCCAGGCATCGATGACCTCCTGCGCACACTTCAGGGCGCGACGGGAAACGCTGTACACGGAATCATCCTCATCCTGGCGCAATTCTTCTGCCAGTTTCTCAAGCAACTCATAACGCACATCCCCACCGAGTACGGGATAGGACCCGCCTTCATCATCCTCATCATCAGCCCCTTCTACAGACGGCTTACCCTCCCCCGTTTTCATGTAACGGCATATTCCCTCCAGGCGCTCGCGTTCCTGCCGGCGCTCCTCAGTTTTCAAGGAAAAACTGTGTAAAGCCTTCAGGGCCTCCTTGAACGCCAGGATATCCCACTCTTTCTCATACATGAGATTATCTGAACTCTCCCAATTCGGCAGTGCTGAAAAACCGCGGTACACATAACCGCGGGCACCGCGGGACAAGGACACCGGGTCGTCCTCCAAGTTGGTAAAATCGTATCTGGCTTCTGTGGGAGCTGCATCGGTAGCAGATGCTTTCTTGAGACGGATAGACAAAAGCTTGGCAGACAGCTCACAAGGATAATACATGAAGAAAATGGCGGAGCGCTTTACCGACAAAACCGCCTTGTTGTTCCTGGCAAGCAATTTACCGGGAGCCGGTGTTCTGGTCTCCAGCACCTCGCTGACCGCTTCGTACAGGTTGATATTCTCTGCGGCCTCCAGCTTATTCGTGGCGGCATCTCCTCCGGCTTTCAGAAAATCCCTGAATGCAGCCATCTCGTCCGCCACTTCCCGGTATGTCTCCTCCTCCGTCCAGAACTTGCCGGGGGCAGTCTTTACCCCGGCCCAAGACAAATCCATGGCAGCCGCCAAGGCAGGATACCGATTGGCATCTCCTGTGGCAAACGCCTGAACCAACTGCTGCATACCTGCCCCTGCTCCCTTGGATGCAGCGCTATAGTCGTAATTGCCGTCAAAGTCGGGGTTGCACAACTTGGGCAGCAGCTCGCGCCCCTCCTGTTGGATGACGCCCTCGCCCTTTTCCAGCTTGCTGAGTACGAACGCCAGAACGTACGGCAGGATATCAGGTCTCTCACAGCCTTCAAAAATAGATTCCACCGCCTCCTCAAACGATACGGCTTTCCTAGTCAGCGTCCTCGCCAACGACTCGCTCAAAGTCTCGGCATTCGTTATATCCCGAGGGTGTTCCTTCCACATCTTTTTCACCTGCTCCCGGAACTGTCCTCCGATGGTCTGTTCCTCGTCTTCTGCCATACCGGCTAAAGCCACAATATGGTAATTCACGGCATCTTGGAACAAATTGTGCGTTCTCCACATGGCCTCCATCGGATTCCCCTTAATCTCGGGATTCTCGAAACGGATACTCTTGGAAACGACCTTGGCTTGGTAAATACGGGTGATCATAGGCTTGTATGGGTTGTGTTAATTTTGTCTATCAGGGCGGGACAATCTCTTCGCTGGCTCACAGTATGCCAGAAAAACGGACGCTTGTCAACATCTAGGGTAGATTTATGCATTTTTTTCATTTCTTCTCCTCCACAAACAAATCGTGTCGACCTACCCTACCGAGACTTTCACAGTGAAAGAGCTGGCGGAACTCGGTTGCCAGCTGCTAGATGGACGATTCCGTGGCAATTCTACTCCGTTTTCCAACACGAGTCAAAGAAGAATTGAGCCCGAGAAGCAGATTCCAAAAAACAGGCACATGCGGCAGCTTTCCCGCCTGTTTTGGATTGACAACCCATCCTGTTAGGGGTAGCCTAGCTAGACACGTTCCGCATTGTATTGCGGAGATTTGAAACCCATTAACCATAGAATCAAAGAGACATGTACAAGAATATTGCCCTTGCGGCTGTGGCTGTACCGGCCATGGTGTGCTCCGTTGCCGTTGCAGAGGAAAACCTTACCCCTGAGCAGCAGGTGGTGCTGGCCAAGCTGCAGGCGGTGACCGGCGTGATGGAAATTCTGACCACGGATGACGGTGACAAGGCCCCGGAGGTGCTGGCCGCCGGAATCGATGAGATCACGAAGTCCCTGAAGGAGCTGAACGAGGCCGCCAAGAAGCTGGACCAGGCCGCTATTGCCGCCGCCGAGGAAGAGGCCGGCAAGGACGAGGACGTGGCCAAGCTGCCGGAGCTGTTTGCCAAGGTGGTGGAGGCCATCGGCCAGAAGGATTTCTACGGGTGCGAGCACCTGAAGAAGGCCATTGTGGAGTTTGCGGACGCCCTGTAAGGCGGGCCTGAGCCGCTTTTTCCTGCCGCCGCGGTGCCCCTGTGCCGCGGCGGCAGCTGTGCAAAATGGGGGTGCGGGGTACATTGGGCTTGAAAAAAAGGGCGCGCGGGTGTATAAGGGCGCGCATGACCAAGTCCGTTCGCACGCGCTTTGCGCCTTCCCCCACCGGTTACCTCCACATTGGCGGCGCCCGCACCGCCCTGTTCAATTACCTGTTTGCCCGCAAGATGGGCGGCACGTTTGTGCTGCGCATAGAGGACACGGACCAGGAACGCCACGTGGAGGATGCCATGAAGGCTATCTTTACGGGCATGCAGTGGCTGGGGCTGGACTGGGACGAGGGCGAGGGCAAGGGCGGCCCGTTTGAGCCGTATTTCCAGAGCAAGCGCGGTGATATCTATGACCGCTATTTCCAGAGGCTGGTGGAGCTGGGCCGCGTGTACGAGTGCCCGGCGCCCAACAAGCGCGACAAGAACGGCGACGAAATCCCCGGCACCAGCGAGGGTACCGTGTGGCGTTTCCGTTTCAAGCGCGACGGCGTGATGACGCTGCACGACATGGTGTGCGGCGATATTTCCGTGGACTACACGAACGAGGAGAACACCCCGGACATGGTGGTGAAGCGCACGGACGGCTCCTACATTTTCCACCTGGTGAACGTGGTGGACGATATTGAGATGCAGATTACGCACGTTATCCGCGGCGAGGACCACATCATGAACACGTTCAAGCACCTGCAGCTTTTCGAGGCATTTGGCGTGGAGCCGCCGGTGTATGCCCATATCCCGCTGATCCAGAACCCGGACGGCTCCAAGATGAGCAAGCGCGACGTGGGCGCCCAGCTGGGCAACTACCCGGAGGAGGGTTTCCTGCCGGATGCGGTGATCAATTTCATCGCCCTGCTGGGCTGGAGCCCCAAGAGCGAGGACGAGGTGTTCACCAAGGAGCAGCTGGTGGAGGCGTTCTCCATGGAGAACGTGAACCGCCACGCCGCCAAGTTCGACATCACCAAGTGCAAGTGGATGAACCAGCAGCACATTATGCGCCTGGAGCCCGCCAAGTTCACGGAGCTGGCCATGCCGTTCTGCGTGCAGGCCGGCCTGCAGGATACCCCGCAGCTGCGCGCCGCCATTCCCAGCGTGCAGACAAAGGTGCAGCTGCTGAGCGAGGTGCCCGCCTGGGTGAAATGGGTGCAGGTGCTGGAGTATGAGGAGGAGCCCATGGCCAAGCTGCAGGAGAACGCGCGGGAGATGCTCAACCTTTTTGCAGAGGCCGCTGCCGCCCTGCCGGAGTGGGACGGCGAGGCCGCCATGCAGCTGGTGAAACCCATGACGAAGGAGCGCGGCGTGAAGGTGGGCGCCATGATGTTCCCCCTGCGCCTGGCCCTTACCGGCACGCACGCCGGCCCGGGTATCGACGTGATTATGCACACCCTTGGCCGCGAGGAGGTGCTGCGCCGCATCCAGGTATTCCCGCGCTAACCCCGCGCCGCCACGCCCATGCGCACCGTAGACTTTGATTACCCCCTGCCGGAGGAGCTCATCGCATCCCGCCCCCTGCCGGACCGCGCCGCATCACGCATGCTGGTGGTCCACAGGGATTCCGGGCTCATAGAGCACCGCCATTTCAGTGATATCCTGGACTATGTGCAGCCCGGGGACCACTTTGTGATGAACAACACGCGCGTGATTCCCGCGCGCTATTTCAGCAACGACGGCAGGATAGAGCTGGTGCGCGCCGGGCTTACCGGTGAGCTGAACTGGAAATGCCTGGTGCGCCCCGGCAAGAAGATGCGCCCCGGCCACACCGTGCAGGTGGGGGATGCCACCGGCACCGTGGAGCACATAGACGACGAGGGATACCGCTATATCACCTGGGACCGCCCCGTGGACGAGGAGCGCGGCCGCCTGGCCCTGCCCCACTACATGAACCGTGAGAGCGACCCCGCGGACAAGGAGCGCTACCAGACGGTGTACGCGGAGCATGAGGGTGCCATAGCCGCCCCCACCGCCGGCCTGCACTTTACCCCGGAAATCCTGGCCGCCGTGCCCCACAGCTTTGTGACCCTGCACGTGGGCGTGGGCACTTTCCGCCCCGTGAAGGTGGACAACGTGGAGGAGCACCACATGCACACGGAATCCTTCTACATGCCCCCGGAGACCAGCACCGCCATAGAATCAGCCAAGCGCGTGGTGGCCGTGGGCACCACCAGCGTGCGCGTGCTGGAGACCCTGGCCTCCCGCCACGGCCGCCCCCTGCCCCCCGGCCCGGGGGAGACGAACATCTTTATCTACCCCGGGTTCAAGTACCAGGTGACGGATGCCCTGCTCACCAATTTCCACCTGCCGCAGAGCACGCTCATTATGCTGGTGTGCGCCTTTGCCGGCAAGGAACTGATAATGGAGGCCTACCGCCAGGCCGTGGAGCAGCGCTACCGCTTCTTCTCCTACGGGGACTGTATGCTCATTCTCTGATGTACTAGGTACTATTTACTAAGTCAATAATAATTTGAAAGTCGGCTGATTTTTTCCCCGCACGGTA
>JAUNQN010000009.1 GCA_030536145.1 Akkermansia sp. | reverse complement strand
CGCCAGGGCTAACAAAGGCCGCCGAGCGAAAGCCCGGCGGCCTTTTCCGTTTACCCGACCTGTCCGAGAAACTCATCCTGTACACGATGATGGCAGAGTGCAAGCGCTGCCAGGTTGACAGCCTTGCTCCATGAGGGGAAAAGCAACCGGCGGATGTTTCACAACATCCGCCGGAGCCAACTCAAAAACTACATGAAATAGACGCTTACCTAAGGAAAGCTAGCACCCACACCCGTGGGTTTATGAAGGATAGACACCGGAAGCCTGTTAGCCGTTCAATCTTTTTTCAACTTTTTTGAATTTTGTTCAATCCCCTAGTTTCTGGTAGCTATTTCCCGAATCAGGGCGCAGGCTTTGTCCAGATCCGGAATGTGCATGAATCCGTGCTCGTCGTCGTCGTCCATGCCTTGTGGGGTAAAGAGGATGGTGCCGCTGCCTGCCTGGCCTGGGATGATTTTGGAGATGGTGTTGCCGTTGATGATGAAGGTCTTGATTTGTGCTCCCTCTTTGCCGCGGGTGATGATGATGGCGCGGCGGGTGGTGATGACGTAGCGCTGGGCGAGATCTCTGCGGCGGATGTGCAGGATGGCGCCGATGGTGGCTACGCCGGCCAGCCCCAGCGCACAGGGCAGGGCGCGTGCTGCCCAGCCTTGCCCGGCAGACATGAAGAAGGCGGCGCCGGCCATGATGGTCCACACGGTTCCGAAAGTAAGTGCGAGCCCGGCTCCCCGCCTGCCGAGGGTGTGGGAGACGACGGGGCAGGTGACGTGCAGGATTTCCTCATCCCGCAGGAGGGCGGCGCGCAGGCTCCCCTGCTGTGTTTCCGTGAGCAATTTAGTATCCATGGCCGTGTGGTTGCAGGGGTATTATACTGCATAGGGCGTGGAATGGCAGCAAAAAATGCATTTCTGCTTTGACAACGGGCTGGCGGGGTGGCACAATCTGTGGCAGCATGATGATGAGAAATATCCTGTTAGCCATGGTACTGGCCTGCGGCACGCTGGCCGGCACGGTGTACGCCGCTGCCCCTGCGGCTGCCAAGTCCGGGGATACAGCCCGCTCCAAGGCTGCCGCCAAGTGGGTGAAGAAGGAGATGGCGGACGTGAAGAAGGCCATAGGCATGTACCGCAAGATTACGGATTCCGCCAGCTGCCGCAAGGTGAGCGCGGACTTGAAGAAGTTGCTGGCCCCCTATGAGACAGCATACGGCGTGCCTGTGGAGCGGCGCGGCCCCGCCGGTGTGCCCGGTGCCGATGCGCAGGCGGGCAAGCTGCCGGATGGACTCACGATGGAGGATATCCAGGCAGAGCAGCGCAAGCAGGCCACCCAGCGCAAGAAGCTGGCGGCGGAGATGAAGGAGGCCCACAAGTGTGTTGACAGCGCGGTGCGTGCCAGCTTCAACAGCTGCCACGGCGGCCCCACCACGGATATCGATACCTCCTATGCGGATTCCGCCGCCTTCTATATCCAGGATACGCTGTGCCGCGTGCCGGAATGAGCGCCTTTTCCCATACAACCAATCGGCCCGCCCGGCGTGATAACCGGGCGGGCCGATTGCCGTTGCCACAGGCTTCAGGTGGCAAAGCCGATGGGTCTGCCGGTCTTCTCCCTGGCTCTTTGGCGTTGCAGCATGCGGTCTATGGCCGCAGCCAGGTCTGCCTCCTCCAGCACTTCCCGGCGGGCCTGTCCGGTGCGCCTGGCTGCGGTTTCCACGGCGTGGGTCACATCGGAGAGGGGGTGGTCCAGCAACTTCTCTGCATACGGGGTGAGCGGGAAATCTGTGTGCGGGACTTTCTCCAGGGCATAGCGCATCACGGACTCCACCTCCTCCAGGCTGGGCATGTCCACTCTCAGGTGCGTACCCATGCGCCCGGTGCGCAGGATAGCGGGGTCGATGGTGTCGATGATGTTGGTCATGCCTACCACCAGCACCTGGTTCTTTTCTGCATCCTGCAGGCATTTCAGGAAACTGCCCACTTCCTCCTTCACGTGGGGGTGGTGCTCTCCGCTCGTGGCGCGGTTGGGCATAAAGGCATCCATTTCGTCTATGATGAGGATGGCGGGTGCATTCTTGGTGGCTTCCTCGAAGGCATTTTCGATTTTTCTGGCTGTGGCATGGACGAGGGAGCTGCCCACGCTGGAGGCGGAGATGCGCTGCGTGTGCCAGCCCAGATGCTCAGCCAGGCGCTCCACGGCAAAGGTTTTGCCGCATCCTGGCGGCCCCTCCAGGATGAAGGACTTGGGGAATCCAACGCCGAGCCTGGCGTAGAGTTCCCGGTTGTTGGCGATGTCCACCACGTTCTCGTTGAAGAACTCCTCCAGCTCCGTGCGGCCCTGCAGGCGGAAAGCGCCGCGGGACTCCAAACTGGCTGCTTTCTGCAGCATGGCGGCTTCCTCTTCCTCTTTCTTCAGCTTCTCCGCTGCCGCCATGATGTCGTCGTCCAGGTTCAGCTTGTCTGCATCCTCGGCCGCATCAAAGTAGCGGACGAGGTGGACAAAGACTCTGCGCTTGAGCGTACGGTTCCTGTATGCCTCTTCCACCGCATCGTTGAAATCCCGCTTGATAAGGACTCTGAAGACGTACTCGTTCACGTTGGAGAGGTTTATGATGGATTTTTCGTCGATATAGCTCTCCACATCCGGGGTGCTGCCTGGTTCTCCCAGTGCCTGATCCCAGTCCTTGAGCACAGCCTCGTGCTCACGCTGAATGGTGGCGCGTATCCTGTCCCTCATGCGTTCTGCGCGGGCGCGGCGGCGGTTTTGCTCCATCTCGCGGCATTCCTTCAGCTCGCGCTTGAGTGCCTGTATCTCCTTCTTGGTCTTGTTCTGCTGGTCCTTGAAGATGCTAATGAGGTTGCCGATGATTTGCGTGAATTCGTCTTTTTCCATAAGTCTTGCTGTCCGTTTGTAAAAAAGGGGAAAGGTAATGTGGGGCCGGCACGTGCCAGGCACAGGTATTATAGCGGGGCAGGGTGGCAAAATTAAGAATTGCCGCTGCCTTTTGGTGAAAAAATGCCGCTCTGCGCTCGTGTGCGGGCAAAAAGCGTGTTTTATCCTTGACTAAAGGGGGGTGATAGTGCAAGCTGATTGCAACATGAAGAAGGTACTCATTATCGGAGCCGGTGGTGTGGGCCATGTGGTGGCCCACAAGTGCGCGCAGATGGCGGATGTCTACAATGAAATCCACCTTGCGTCCCGTACCAAGAGCAAGTGCGATGCGATTGCCGCAGACGTGCTGGCCCGCAGCGGGGTGACGATAACGACGCACGCGGTGGATGCGGACAACGTGCCCGCCACGGTGGAGCTGCTGAAGAGCATCAAGCCGGACCTGGTGCTGAACGTGGCGCTGCCCTACCAGGACCTGCCGCTCATGGATGCCTGCCTGGAGGCCGGCTGCAACTATGAGGATACCGCCAACTACGAGCCGCGGGACGTGGCCAAGTTCGAGTACAGCTGGCAGTGGGCCTATCAGGAGCGTTTCAAGCAGGCAGGCCTGTATGCCCTGCTGGGTTCCGGCTTTGACCCGGGTGTGACGAACGTGTACACCGCCTGGGCCCTCAAGCACCATTTCGACGAAATCGAGTACCTGGACATCATCGATGTGAACGGCGGCGACCACGGTCAGGCCTTTGCCACCAATTTCAACCCGGAAATCAATATCCGCGAGGTGTCTGCCCCCTGCCGCCACTGGGAGGACGGCGATTTCCAGGAGACCGGCGCCATGAGCCGCCACCAGGCCTTCACCTGCCCGGACGGCGTGGGCACGTATGAAATCTACCGCATGTACCATGAGGAGATGGAATCCCTGGTGAAGCACATCCCCACCATCAAGCGCGCCCAGTTCTGGATGAGCTTCTCCCCGAACTACATCAACCACCTGACTGTGCTGAAGAACGTGGGCATGACCCGCATCGACCCCATCGTGTACAAGGGCGTGGAGATTGTGCCGCTGCAGTTCTTGAAGGCCGTGCTGCCGGACCCCGGCGACCTGGGCAAGACCACGCACGGCCGCACCTGCATCGGCTGCGTGATCCAGGGCAAGAAGGATGGCCAGTACAAGGCTGTGTACATCTACAACATCTGCGACCACGAGGAGTGCTTCAAGGAGGTCGGCTCCCAGGCCATTTCCTACACCACCGGCGTGCCGGCAGCCATCGGCGGCCGCCTGATTCTTTCCGGCGTGTGGGGCGGCCAGGGTGTGTTCAACATGGAGCAGAACGACCCGGATCCCTTCATGGAGGCCCTTAACAAGTACGGCCTGCCGTGGCAGTGCATAGAGCTTACCAAGGAGCAGGCGGAGAGCCTGACCGTGGTGGGCTGAGCACCGCCGCACAAGCCCGTTCCCCGGCTGGAATGACGGCACCCCGCAGCATCGCAGCCTGGCTGCTCCTGCTGGCCGCCGGGGCCGTGGTTCCCGCCTGCCGGGAACAGGGGATTGACAACCGCGCCGCAGTATCCGCGCAGGATGCTGCGGCGCAGTCTTTGCCGCCGGACGAGGCGCTGCTGTACTATGCGGCGCACGGCAAGTCCGGTGGGGTGGCGGATCAGTTGCGCAAGGGGGCGGACATAGAGGCGCGGGATGCCAACGGCATGACCCCGCTCATGTGGGCGGCGCAGCAGAAGGTATCCGCCGTGGTGAGCCTGCTGCTGGAGAAGGGAGGCAATCCCTCCGCACGAGATGCATCCGGCTGGACCCCGCTGATGTGCGCTGCCAGTTCCGGCTCCCCGGAGGTGCTGCGCGTGCTGCTGCAGACGTACCCGGCGGGAATAGACGATGCGAATGCCAAGGGGGAGACCCCGCTGCTGCTGGCCCTGCGCCTGCACCGCACGGACAACGCACAGCTGCTGGTGGATGCCGGGGCGGATATCAATGCCGCAGACAATGACGGCAACAGCGTGCTGGATGTGGCGCGCGGGCAGAAGCTGGCGGAGTTTGCACGGCAGTTGCGCCGCCTGGGTGCGGCCACGCAGGGCTCGCGCCGGTTGCTCTTTGCTGCGCGTGACGGCAAGGAAAAGGCCGTGGCCCGCCTGCTGGAGGAAGGTTCCGACCCCGATGTGCGGGATGAGAACGGCTGGAGCCCGCTCATGCTGGCGGCAGCCGGTGGTCATGTGCCGTGCATGCGGTTGCTGCTGCAGGCGGGGGTGGCCGTGGATGCCGCCGATTCCAAGGGCTTTACCCCGCTGCTGGCCGCTGCTTGGGAGGGGCAGGCGGAAGCCGTGGCGGAGCTGCTGGGGCAGGGGGCGGATGCCGCTGCCCGCACGGCGGACGGCTGGAACGCCCTGCTGCTGGCAGCGGCAAACCGCCGCTGTGACACGGCGGAATACCTGATAAGTCACGGAGCGGATGTGGCGGCGGTGAATGCCGCCGGGGAATCCCCCCTGCTGCTGGCTGCGGCCAACGGTGACAACGCTATGGTGGCCCTGCTGCTGCGGCATGCCGCCCCCGTGGATGCCGTGGATGCCTACGGCTGGACTCCGCTGATGGTGGCTGCGGCATACGGCCATGCGGAGACGGTGGCCGCGCTGCTGGCGGCGGGGGGTGACGTGGAGGTGGCGGACAAGAACGGCTGGACCCCGCTGCTCTGCGCGGCCTCCGGCGGTTCCGCGGAGGCGCTGCGCTCCCTGCTGGCGGCGGGGGCAAGCCTGGTGCAGCAGGATACGGAGGGGCGCACCGCGCTGATGATTGCCGCCGGCTTGGGGCACCTGGAGGCGGTGCGCGCCCTAGCGGAAAGCGGGGCTCCGCTGGATACGCAGGATTCCCAGGGCTGGAGTGCCCTGATGCGTGCCGCTGCCCTGGGGCAGGAGCAGGTGGTGTCCAGCCTGCTCAAGAGCGGTGCTGATGCAGCACTCCGCAGTACCGCCGGGGAGACCGCCTGCCGCCTGGCCACGCTGCGCGGGCAGGATGCCGTGCTGCAGGTGCTGCAACATGCCGGTATTAGGGAATGACTCCCCCGCCGCGCTGTGCTAGAATGCCCGCATGAGCAGTGAATGGCAAGTCGTACAGTTGCAGGAGTGCAGTTCCACCTTTACGGAGGCCCGCAAGTACCCCGCCTGGACCGTGGTGAACACCCTGCGCCAGAGCAATGGCCGCGGGCGGTTCAACCGCACCTGGTTTGGCGAGGAGGGCGGCTTGTGGGCCACCTACAACCTGCCGCTGCAAGGGGACCACCCCTGGGGCGTGATGCCCCTGGTGGCCGGTGCCGCCCTGGTGCAGGCCCTGGGGGAGCTGGGCATTCCCGGGCTGCGACTGCGCTGGCCGAACGATCTGCTGGTGGGCCGCAGCAAGCTGGCCGGAATCCTGGTGGAGCGCCCGCGCGCGGATATTGCCGCCGTGGGTATTGGCCTGAATGCCTTCAACAGCGTGCAGAGCCTGCGCGGCCGTACCAAGGACCACGCCGTGCGCCTGGCGGACCTGGTGCCGCACTGCCCGCCCCTGCCGGAGCTGCGCGCCATGGTTGCCCGGGCCCTGGCTGCTGCCTTTGCCACCTTCATGCAGCAGGGCATGGCGGGGCTCATGCCCCTGCTGGACCGCGCCTGGGGGGCCAGCCTGCCTGTGGTGGCTGTTACGGATGATGCCCGCATCTGCGGCTTCTTTGCCGGAATCACGGAGGACGGCTCGCCCATCCTCCGCCGTGCGGACGGCACCCGCATGACCGTGCCCGGCCACACCGTGAACGAGCTGCGCGAGCTGGTGTAGGGCGCTTGCCCCTATTCCCATTTCAGCCCGTCGGCGGATTGTCCGTTGCGGGAGGGGTGGGGTCCCCGGTAGGGCTGCAGGGCGGGGGAGCCCAGGTCAAGCTCCGCCCTGTAGTAGGGGGTGGAGATGCCGAAGATGCCCAGCAGGGTGTGGAAGATGTTCTCATGCGCGCAGGGTGTGTCTGTGTGTTGGCGCAGCTGCTCCATGGCTTGGCGGAAATGGGGGTGCAGGGCCTCAAACTCCGGGGAGGCAATGACGAGCAGGGGAACCCGGCACCACTGGTAGCGGTGGAAATCCGGGTTGCCTCGGGTCCATTCGTTGTTCTCGCCCACGGGCTCGCCGTGGTCGCTGATGTAGATGTAGATATAGGGCGTGCCTTTCAGCGGCTCCAGCAGGTCGCGTATGTAGGCATCCGTGTACACCAGGGTGTTGTCGTAGGCGTTTGCCACCTGTTCTGCGGCGGCCTTGTCTGTGCGGGGGGATTGGTGCAGGGCCTCCTCAGATGCGGGGGAGAAGGGTGGGTTGGCGTGGTCGTACGCAAAGAAGGGGGAGTGGCTGCCCACGTTGTTGATGAGCAGGAAACGGTTCTGCCCGGCGGATTCCGCCAGGGCCTCCGCCACCTGGGGCAGCTGCCGCCGCGGCATGTAGTCCTCCCCGCACTCGTACACGCGCTTGGCGCGGGTGGTAATCATGGCCTGCAGGCGCTCAAAGGTGGAGCCCCAGGTCTCGTTGCGGTCGCGCCCCTTTCCGGTGAAGAAGCCGTAGCAGGTGAACCCGTGGGCGGCAAACAGGTCCATCACGCAGCCGGTGGTGGCATCCAGCTGCGGGGAAATCTCACGCTCCATGTTGCCGCGTGCATCTGTCAGGATGGTGAGCATGGAGTTGGTGGTGAGCGTGGAGATGGCGGTGCAGTCCCGGAAATTGACCAAGCCCGGCACTTGCGTCAGCCAGGGTGTGGTGTTGCGGGCGTAGCCGTTGATACCCAGGTGGTCCGCCCGCACGCTCTCGCCAATGTGCAGGATGCAGGCCACGCCCTCTCCCCCGTGCAGGGTGGAGATGGTGCCGGGCTGCGCGGCTGGGGATGGCAGGGCCTGCAGCTTTTGGATGATGGCGGTATTGCGCGCGGCAGCCAGTTGGAAGGACCAGGGAATGCGGTAGGCCAGGCCGATGGAGCGCAGGCCCTCCCCCGGGGTGCGGGAAAGGCAGGGTTCCGGCAGGGCATAGCCCGCGCCGGTGCAGAGCGCCAGCAGCAGGGAACCTGCGGCCAGCTCCGGCTTGCGCGGTACCCTGCGCAGGGGCAGGAGTACGGCCAGCATGATTCCCGCGCAGAGCAGCACCAGCAGCAGGAACAGGCCCAGGTTCCCCGCGGTGGCCCACTGCTCCACATCCTGCGGGGAGGCACCGATGATTTGGGAAAGCAGGTAGGGATCCAGCGTGAGGTTGTAATAGTGCCTGATATAGGCGCTGAACAGGATGAGCACCAGGAACGGCACCCACAGCACCAGCGCCCACAGGCGCAGCAGGGCGTGCGTGAGCAGCAGCAGCGCTGCCACCGTGGCCACGGAGAGTACCGCCATGGCCCAGCTGTTCCAGGGGGCAGGGGTGGCCAGCTCACAGAACAGGCCGAAGGAGATGCCTGCGGCCAGGGCCGCTACCGGTTTGCTGAGAAAGCCCTTCACCGCATCAATAGTCTTTCAGGTCCTGTATGCGGCGCATGAGCGCGCTTACCATGGGGTGAACCGCCGGGTGGGCCATGAGCTGCCCCAGTGGGGTGGTGGGTTCCTGCTCCTCCAGCACGCAGACCTTGAGCTGCTGCGGCAGGCGCTCCACCAGCACGGGCTCGCCCGCAGGTATGGTGCCTGTGTAGTCCCCGTCCAGCTCGTAGTCCAGCGCGCCGTCGGCGGTCAGCACGCAGCTCTCCATCTGGCGTATCTTGGTGGTATCGCCCAGGTTGTGGTCGTCTATGCCGTTCTGCACCATGTAGGAAAGGATTTCATACAGGATACCCGGGGCCTCCATGTGAATGATGGCTGCATCCAGTATACCATCGTCATACGCGGCCTCTGAGAAAAGATGGGTGGCACCGCCGTAGCGCTTGCCGTTGCCGAAGATGACCTGCGTGCCCTCCACGGTCTCACCGTTCGGCATCGTGAGGGTGATGAGCGGGTGGTGGCGCGTGGCCACGCGTATGCCGGTGAGCACGTGGGAGAACGCGCCCAGACGCTTCTTCATCCACGGGGTGATGAGCTTGATGACGCTGGCATCCGGGCCGAATCCCGCCATCTGCAGGAACGGCGTGCCGTTCACGGCAAAGAGGTCCACCATCTGCCGGGCCTCTCCGCAGGCGGCCTTCAGGGCCAGGTCGAACTTGCGGGAGCCGATGCCCATTTCCCGCGCAAAGACGTTCATGGTGCCGCAGGGGAAGATGCCCAGCGCGGAATCCGTGCCCATGAGCCCCTGGGCGGCCAGTTTCAGCGTGCCGTCTCCCCCGGCCACCAGCACCACGGGTTCCCCGGCATCCGCCAGGCGGCGGGCTTGCTCGGTCACGTCCGCCGGGGATTGGGTGGGGATAATGCGCAGCTCCTGCCTGTGCCCGTGCAGCCAGGTATCCAGCCCGGAGCGGAACAGGCTGCCCGCCTTGGGGTTCATCAGCAGCGGCAGGGGCTTTGAGGGGGAGTCCGGCATGGCCTAGGAAAGGAAAGAGCCCACGCAGGCACCCAGTAGCGGGCAGAAGCCGAAGGCCACGGAGACGGTAAAGGCGGGGGAGTCAATCAGGTCAAAGATGCCGCCGATGCCGGGCAGCAGGGAGCCGCTGTCCTTTACCGCCAGGCCGCGCTTGATGAGGGAACCCGCCAAGTCACCCGTGACAGAGAGCGTAAAGAGGATGCTGGCCATGATAACATAGCCCCACAGCGGCATATCCTTCTCCACGGGCTCTTCTATAATCCAGCCCCACAGGAAATACCCGGCTGTGAGGGAGATCACGTAGGAGCCCACGATGCCCTCCCAGGATTTCTTGGGGGAAACCGCCGGGCTGAACGGGGCCTTGAACAGCTTGCGCCCGGTGAGCACGCCGCAGACGTATGCCCAGATATCCGTCATCTTGGTGAAAAGCACCAGCCACAGCAGCACGGGAATCGAACTCGCGGCATCCAGGGCGGAAATACCGAAGCTGAACATCCACACAGGGAACACGAAGGCCACCAGCGTGAGCCCCATGGATTCCAAGGCCTCATGCCCGCTGCGGCCCCGGTAGTCCATCTGGAACAGGTTCACGAAGAACGCCAGCAGTATATACAGGAGCAGCAGCGCAAACAGAGGGCTGGAACCCGGCGCGTCATGGTAGATTATGTATTCACGGTTCATGTGAACCATGTGTGTGGCAAACATGAGCCACGGACAGAGCAGCCCCGCCCCCAGGGCCAGTTTGCGGCAGGCGGTGGTGCCTTTCAGCATGCGGAACCATTCCATGCTGGTCAGGTTGCACATCAGGCATATCAGTATGCCGTAGCCGGCGGGGTTGTTCCAGTATACGGCACCGCCCAGCAGGCCCAGCAGGATAACCGTGCTGAACAGGCGGGCAAAGAAGGTCTTCAGCTTGTCGCTCATGGGTCTATAGCAGGAGAGGTAGGGGGAAGGCCCGCCCCGCATTGGCTGCGGGGCGGGCCCTGGTGTGTGGTGTTTAGTGTGCGCCGCAGGCACCGCATGCCCAGCCGGCGCGGATATCGGCAAAGAAGTCGTTGCCCTTGTCATCCACCAGGATGTAGGCGGGGAAGTCCTTCACCGTAATCTTCCAGATAGCCTCCATGCCGAGCTCCGGGTATTCCACGCACTCGATGGAGGTGATGCAGTTCTTGGCCAGGTCTGCAGCCACGCCGCCGATGGAGCCGAGGTAGAAGCCGCCGTGTTTCTGGCAGGAATCCGTGACGCACTGGGCGCGGTTGCCCTTGGCAATCATGATCATGCTGCCGCCGTGGCTCTGGAACAGGTCCACATACGGGTCCATGCGGCCGGCGGTGGTGGGGCCGAAGGAGCCGGAGGCATAGCCCTCCGGGGTCTTGGCCGGGCCGGCGTAGTAGATGGGGTGGTCCTTGATGTACTGGGGCAGGTCCTTGCCGGCATCCAGCAGCTCCTTGAGCTTGGCGTGGGCAATGTCACGGCCCACGATGATGGTGCCGCTCAGGGAAAGGCGGGTCTTCACCGGGTACTTGGTGAGCTCAGCCAGCACCTCCGGCATGGGGCGGTCCAGGTCGATGGGCACGCCTGCGCTCTTCGTCTCGCGCAGCTCTGCGGGGATGTACTTGCCGGGATCGTACTCCAGTTCCTCGATGAAGATACCCTCCGGGGTGATCTTGGCCTTGGCGTTGCGGTCTGCGGAGCAGGACACGCCCAGGGCCACCGGGCAGGAGGCACCGTGGCGGGGCAGGCGCACCACACGCACATCCAGCGCAAACCACTTGCCGCCGAACTGGGCACCCAGACCCAGCTTCTCCGCCTCCTTCTTCAGCTCGTTCTCCAGCTCCACGTCGCGGAAAGCGCGGCCGTGCTCGTTGCCGGAGGTGGGCAGGCTGTCATAGTACTTGGTGGAGGCCAGCTTCACGGTCTTCAGGCAGAGCTCCGCGCTGGTGCCGCCCACCACGAATGCCACGTGGTACGGCGGGCAGGCTGCGGTGCCCAGGGTGCTCATCTTCTGCACCATGAACTTCTTCAGGGAATCCGGGTTGAGCAGGGCCTTGGTCTCCTGGTACAGGTAGGTCTTGTTGGCGGAGCCGCCGCCCTTGGCAATGAAGAGGAAGGTGTACTCCATGCCGTGGTCCGTGGCAAAGAGGTCAATCTGGGCGGGCAGGTTGGTGCGGGTGTTCACCTCCTTGTACATGTCCAGTGCCACGTTCTGGGAGTAGCGCAGGTTGTTCTTGGTGTAGCAGTCGTAGGCGCCGCGGGAGATGTGCTCGGCATCGTTGCAGCCGGTCCACACCTGCTGGCCCTTCTTGCCCACGCAGATGGCGGTGCCGGTGTCCTGGCACAGGGGCAGCACGCCCATGGCCGCCACCTCTGCGTTGCGCAGCATGGTGAGCGCCACGCTCTTGTCGTTCTCGGAGGCTTCCGGGTCGCTCAGGATGCCCTGCACCATCTGCAGGTGCTCCGGGCGCAGGTAGAACGCCACATCATGCCAGGCGGTCTCCGCCAGCAGGCGCAGGCCTTCCGGCTCAACCTTGAGGATGGGCTTGCCTTCAAACTCGCCCACGCTGACATAGTCCTTGGTGAGCAGACGGTACTTGGTGGTATCTTCCCCCATGGGGAACATTTCCTGGTAGACAAAGGGAGGTGTTGCCATAACGCGCGTATTCTAGCACCGCCGCCGCCGCATGGCGAGCCTAAAAGGGGGCTGCGGCCTAACAAATGATGAAAATTGTTGACTTTGGCAGGGGAGTGGCCTATCCTGACGGGAGATTGGAGCCTGCGCGGAGACGCCGGCAGATGGAATGATGGGAATGAACCGCAGGTTTTGGTTGTGGGGATTGGCCTTGGTTGCCGTGGCGGCGGCCGGGGGCGGATGTCTGTATGCCGCCATGGCTGCGAACAGGCGGACGGCAGAGCAAGAGCTGGTGGAAACGGTGCATGCCGTGCAGGAGCTGGTGGCAGACCATGAAAACTCCGTATCCGGCCCCGGGGATACGCCCGTGAAGGTGCAGGGGGGCAACCTGCTGCGCACCGTGGCGGAGTATATGCGTGCCAACCCGGCAGTGCTGCATGACGGAGAGGCCCTGCGCGGCCTGTGCAATGCAGCCGGGGCGGAGGAGCTGCTGCTGGCGGATGCGGCGGGCTGCGTGGTGGCGGGTGTGCCTGAGGAGTATACGGGGCACCGGCTGGACGAGTTCGAGTACACGCGCCCCTTTGCCGTTTCCGGGGAGCTGGGCGGCGCGGGCTACCGTGCCACGAATGTCTCGCGGCTGGGCAGCTTGTTCACCTATACATGCATGCCGCGCAGGGATGCGCCGGGGCTGCTGGTGCTGGGGCACCGGCATTCCTTGGATTGCGCGCGCAACCAGCGTGAGCTTCTGAGCGATATTTGCCGGATTATGGCCGGGCGCAAGCTCACCATACGCCTTTTCAAGGACGGGGAGGTGATGAACCGCGGCGTGTCCATATCCTCCTGTGCGGGGCTGGCGCTGCTGCCCACGCGCGTGGTGCAGGAGATAGCGTACTACAACACGGGCTACCTGGCATACATGGAGACCGCAGGGCCGTACGCCGTGGCGGCGCTGTACCCGCTGGCGGAGGTGCAGGCCCCGCTGTATGCACGGCTGCGTGACCTGCTGGCGGATGTGCTGCTGGTGGGGCTGCCGCTGCTGCTGGCGGGCTGGTGGCTCCTGCGGCGGTACTACACGCAGGATATAGATTCCATCAACCAGGTGCTGGCCGCCATAGCCGCCGGGCATTTCTCCCGCCGCGTGCAGGTGGGCCGCGTGGGCCGCATACGCCGGCTTTCCGCGCAAATCAACTACCTGTGCGATTCCCTGCACAACCGCCTGGAATCAGAGAGCGAGCGCGCCCGCAAGGAGCTGAGCGTGGCCCGCTGTATCCAGGGCAACATGATGCCGCAGCAGTTCCCCGCATTCCCGGAGCGGCCGGAGTTTGACATCTATGCCCGCCAGAACCACAGCAAGCTCATCGACGGCGATTTTTACGACTACCTGCTGGTGGACGGCGACCACCTGGTGTTCTTTGTGGGCAATACCACCATCCGCGGCATGGCGGCGGCGCTGCTGCTCATGCGCGCCGTATCCCTGCTGCGGCGGCAGGCGCGCAGCGGGGCGGGACCAGTGGAAACCGTGCGCGCCGTAGGCGGCACGCTGGGAGATTCCGGCATGCCGGATATGGATATAGCGCTTGCGTATGGGGAGCTGGAGCTTTCCACCGGCAGGCTCACGCTGGTGAATGCTGCGCAGAACCCGCCCCTGCTGTGCCGTGCGGGGCAGGGCGTCTTTGAGCCTGTACCCGTGGAAAAGGGCGTGTACCTGGGCATGCAGGCGGACGGGTACACCCCCTGCCGCCTGGAGCTGAAGCCGGGGGACAGGCTGTTCCTGACCTCGCAGGGGGTGACCACCGCCCTGAATGCCGCCGGGCAGGCCTTCGGCGCAGGCACCCTGCAGGCGGCGCTGGGGCAGGCTGCGGTGCAGGGTTCCCCGTATGAGGTGGTACGCACGGTGAATGATGCCTTCTGCGGCTACATGGCAGACACGGAATTGCAGGCGGGTATCACCCTGCTGTGCCTGGAGTACCGCGGGCGTGGAAAGGAGGGCGCATGAGCAGCCTGACTCCGCCGCCCCTGCCCGGTGAGGCTTCCGCCGAACGGGAGACGAGCTCCACGCACCGCAGTATCCTCCGCATCCCGGCAGGGAAGAAGGGCGGGGAACAGGCGCGCACCTCCCCGCGCTTTGCCTTGCCTGCCGGTTCCCCCGTGGGGGAATACAATATCCTGGCCAAGATGGGCGAGGGCGGGTTCGGCATCACCTACCTGGCGCACCACAGCGTGACCGGTGCCCGCGTGGTCATCAAGGAGCACATTCCCCTGGGCCTGGCCGTGCGCGGGCAGGATGGCCGCAGCGTGCAGCCCGCCGGGCCGGAGACGGAAATCCGTCTGGAGGCCAGCAAGGACGAGTTCCTGAAGGAGATGGCCGTGCTCATGGCGCTGCGCAACCCCGGGATTGTGCCCATCCTGGGCAGCCTGGCGGCAAACGGCACCATCTATTACGTGATGCCGCATGTGCAGGGCGTGACCCCGCACCCCTCCCGCAGCCTGTACCTGGAGCCCAAGGAGCGGCGGCGAGAGGCGCGCCTGATCCGCAAGCACCTGCTGGCCATGCTGGATACGCTGGAGTACCTGGGGCAGAACGGCGTGGTGCACCGTGATATCAAGCCGGAGAATATCATCATAACGGAGGAGGGCTGGCCCGTGCTGCTGGATTTCGGCTCCGCACGCCAGATGGGAAACAGCAAGTCCTTCACCAATATCTATACCCCCGCCTTTGCCTCCCCGGAGCAGTGCCTGGCCCGCACGGACGAGGAGCTGGCAGCGCGCCTAGGCCCGTGGACCGACCTGTATTCCCTGGGCGTGGTGGCGTATTATTTCATGATGCGCATGCTGCCGCCGCGTCCGGACCAGCGCGTGAAGGGAAAGCCGGATCCCTATCTCTACCTGGCCGGGCACCCGGACTTGGAGGACTACTATGAGCCCGCCTTCCTGGCGGCGGTGGACAAGGCGCTGGAGCTCAACCCGGAGGACCGCTGGCAGAGCGCTGGGGAATGGAAGGCGGCCATACGCTCCGGGCAGATGCTGCTCTCACGCCAGTACCGCGCGCGCCTGCGCCGCCTGTGCATAGGCGGCGGCGCAGCCCTGGCCGCCATGGGCTCCCTGGCGTTCTGGGCAGTAGGCCAGCGGAATGATGCGCTGCGGCTCTACCGCAACAGCCTGGTTTTTGCAGACGGCCTGCAGCGCAACTACAACCAGCTCCTGCAGGATACGCCGAACGCCACCAAGCTGCAGCTGCGCATGGGTGAGCGTATTCAGAACTACCTGCGCACCATGGAGCTTATGGGGGGCGGGGATGAGAAGCTGGTCAGCGCCATCGGCGTGGTGCACCGCACCCTGGGGCGCATCTACCTGCAGCGGTCGGAAACCACCGCCGCCGCCCGTGAGTACGGCAAGGCGGTGGATATCTTCTCCCGCCTGATGGAGGAGCACCCGGAGGATGCCGTGTATGAGGTGGACCTGGCGCGCTCCTACCGCGGCCTGATGTACGTGGCCGCCAGCCGCCATGATACGGCGCAAATGCAGAAATGGGTGGCGGCCCTGAGCCGCCTGCTGGATGATAACCGCGAGCGTGCCGAGAAGGAGGTGGAACACAGGATGCTCTGCGGCCAGGTGATGCTGGCGGAGGCCTGGATGGAGAACAGGAATGCGCCCGCCGATACGCCGCCCCCGCAGTATGCCGCCGCACTGGCGCACTACCGGCAGATGGCCGCGGATTGCCCGGATAACCTGGAGCCGCCCCTGGAGGTGGCCCATACCCTGCGCAACCAGGGAATCTGGTACACGCAGCATGAGCAGCCGCAGCAGGCTGCCGAATGCCTGGAGGAAGCAGCCGCCATCTGCCGCAGACTGTCCGCAGAGAATCCTTACCGCCTCTCCCCCATGGAATCACTGGCCAAAACCGTGCTGGCCCGGGCAGAGCTGGAAGATTCCCTGGCCGCCGCCGCTGCAGACCGCGAGACCGCCGCCCGGCATGAGGACCGCGCGCTGGAGCAGTACGCCGCCCTGGAATCCCTGTGCGCGGAGATGGAACGCCTGAACAGCTACCACACCGGCTACACCCTGATGGGCAGCACCGCCCGTACCAATGCCGCGCAAATCTACCTGGCCCGCGGCCGGGTGAACGAGGCTACCCGCCTGGCCACCAGCGTGGTGGGCTGCCTCACTCCCCTGCTGGAACGCCAGGTGGATGACCCGGCTGTTCTCATGGTCCTGGCGCGCGGCCACCAAATCCTAGGCTGTGCCGGCATGCTGGGCTCCGGCACCATGGAAGGCTCTGCTGCAGAATTCTCCGCCGCCCTGGCCACCTTCGGCAGTCTGCACCGCCTGACCCTGGAATCCCTGGAGTTTACCTGCAGCTATGCCGCCGCCTTGGCAGATGCCGCCACCATGTCCCATGCCCGGGGCAAGGCAGAAGACTGCCGCGCCCGCGTCGCCCACGCCCTCAACCTGTTGGAATCCATGGAAAAGCAGTCCGCCCGCCTCACCCCCGCCCTGCGCCGCCGAATGCAGGACGTGCAGCGTGTGCTGGCCGGGCTTCCGGGCGGTGAATAAGGCAGTGGCCGCTTACAGGATATTCCGCATCAGCTCCTCCGTGTTCTTGAACTGCAGGAAGGTGGTCAGGCGCTCGTTTTCCAGCAGGGTGACGTAGCGGCCCTCGGATACGATGGTGCGCAGGCCGGGGTCGCGGAAGAGGTCCAGGAGCCGGAAGGCGTGGGGAATGCCGCGGTTGTCCAGCTGGTTGTAAAAGAATGCCTCGCAGGTGGGTTCGTCCAGGGCGCAGCCGAAGGCTACAAGGCAGGCCAGGTTGGTCTGGGCTGGGTTCTCCATGGGGTCTATGTACTCCAGCCAGGCGGTGAGGGAGCTGGTGCGTATGGCATCCTTCATGGCGGTGCTCCAGGGTTTCTCCGGCTGGGGGGTGCCGTTCATCTGGGCCAGGCCCAGGTCATGGTAGTATGCAATGCGGCACACGTCCCCGTAGTAGGAGAGCCCCACCACCATGACCCAGAGCATGACGCAGCACATGAGGATGGTGGTGATGACGCCTGTGGGGCCGCCGTGCTTGCGGAAGGAGAATACCTGGGAGAACCAGCGCATGGCGTGGAATCCCACCATCAGGCAGAACAGGGCAGTGCCCCAGGAGAGCACCTGCACCATCCACGGCTGCGGGGAATCCATGATAAAGGAGAGGAAGGTGTCCCCGTGCTTCTGCATCAGGATCCACAGCCCCGCCGCGGCAATCACGGCCACGGCCAGCAGCAGCATGCGGATAAACCCCTTCAGCAGGGAGAATACCAGGATGGCGGCCAGGATGATGCCGACAACGGTGGCGATGATGGTGGTGTTGTCCATGGGTGGCTTAGTGCGGCAGGGATTGCAGCAGCTGCGCCGCGCCGCCGTGCTGCGGGTTGAGCTCCAGCGCCTTCTTGGCGGCGTGGGCGGCGGCCTGCCGCTGCCCCACCTCTGCCAGCACCAGGGCCAGGCGGTACTGCACCTCTGCCTCCTGCGGGTGTTCCCTGGCGCAGTCCAGCATCTGCTGCAGGGCCTCCACCGGGCGGTTCAGCTGGTCCAGCAGCACGGCGTAGTCCATGCGCGGCACCATGGAGGCGGGGTCCAGGGCGATGGCGCGCTTGTACTGGGCCTCTGCGGCGGCGGTATCACGGCGGTGCAGGGCCAGCTGGGCCAACTGCATGGCTCCGGCGGGCTGGTCTGCCTGCAGGCGCAGGGTCTGCTCATATTCCTTCAGGGCGGGGGAATCCGCGGGCACGTTCGGCAGGGCGGCGCGCACGGCGCTGTGGCGCACGGAGCGGCAGGAATCCGTAAACAGCTTTTGCGGGCACTGCTCCCGCAGCACCTCTGCGGCGGCGGCGCGCACCATGGGGCTGGCGTCCTCCGCGGACTGCATGGCGACTTGCATCACGGCCTCTGTGCGGGGCATCTGCGCGAGCAGGCCCAGCATGGTGGCGCGCCAGGCGGGGTTCTCCTCCTTGGCGTAGGCGGCCAGCATCTGCTCCTGGTTGTGCTCCCCGCGCATGGCGGCGGCCACGGCGCGGAAACGGGGGCGGTAGCCCTCCAGCCAGGAGACCTTGCCGTAGCGCTTCTCCACGGCTTGTGCGGCCCATTCGTTGTCCTTGCCCTTGTGGCAGGTTACGCAGGCGTTCGGCGTGCCGGTTTCCTGGCTCAGGCGAGGGTCGGGTGGCAGCAGGGTGTGGTCCCGGCGCACATCGCGGCCCATGTAGGTGTTCTCCTGCATGTGGCATTCCACGCACTGGTGGCCGGTGGTCCCGGCGGGGCAGGTGAAGGTGTCCGTGCGGGCCACGTAGGGAGCCTCCACGCCGTTTACCTTTTCATGCTCCGCGTGGCAGCGCAGGCAGAGCTCGTTGTTCTCCGCCGGGTAGAGCAGGGCCCCCGTGTGGGCGTTGTGGCAGTCTATACAGGTCACGCCCGTCATGCCCATGCGGCTCAGGCGGAACCCGGTCTCGCAGTAGTCCTCGTCCAGCTGCACACCGTTGGATTGGAACACGCCCGGCACGCGCGGAAGCTCCAGGCGGAAATGGTCGTCGAAACGGTCTCCCACGGTGAAATTGTCGTCCAGTTCCTCCCTGCGGGCGTGGCAGGAGGCGCAGTTGTCATGCACTTTCTTGGGGGAGAGCTTGCGGTCCTGCGGGGCCACCATGCAGCCGTCTGCGGCGGGCTTGTCCGCCAGCTTGTGGCACTGGATACAGGTCACGCCCATCTCCTGCCAGGTGGCGCTGTAGGTGTCCTTCTCCGGGTCGTAGTTCTTGTGGAAACCGCTCATGTGGCACCAGGCGCACTGGGAATCCCAGTTCATGCCGCGGCCGGTCCAGTGGCCCCACTCGCCGGGCTTGCGCTCGCCCATGCCGTTGGCGCTCTGGCGGGCGTCGTCGCGGAACACGTCGAACCACTGGTTGCCGTGCTCCTTGTCCTGCGCCCGCAGCCCCGCGCGGCCGCGGATGCCGGAATCCCAGGCGGCGCTGGCCACCTGGTAGCCGCCGTCCTTGCCCTTTACCAGGTATTGCACCAGCGGGGTTTTGCCGATGGCATAGGCGGGCTGTACGGAGTGTGTCTCCGTGCCGTCGTCTTTCAGGAAACCGATGTGCTGGTTGCCGTCCGGCGCGGTCAGGAAGTGCAGGGTCTCCCCGTGGGCGGTTATCTTCTGACCGCTGAACGCGGGCGCGTCCAGCTCCTTCTTCATGGTGCGCATGGCCCAGGCGTGGTCGCTGCCGGCCCATTCCTCGAACTGCTTGGCGTGGCAGGCCGCGCACTGCAGGGAGACGGGTACGGCGTCTTGGTCCCAGTGCCCGCTGTGCCCGGTGTACTTGTGCGCCTTTTTGGCGCCGCCGTCGCATGATACAAGGAGAAGCCCTGCCGCTGCGCAAGCCATGATACCGCTAGTCTTCATGCCGCACATGATACCATTCCGGGTCTTGTTAGGCAAACATATTCTACGGCTTTCCGTAACATTCGGCTTGAAAAACGGGAAAAAAGGCGTAGTATCTTCCCCGCATGAAAGATAGGCGCATTCTCTACACAGGATTTGCATGTATGGCTGGCTTGGCCTCCCAGGCCGCGGCACAGGGCAGCGGGCTTGACCGCCGCGCCGTGCCGGATACGGGGCTGCCGCAGTTCCCCCTGGTGGTAGAGACCTCCGCTCCCGCGCGTGCGGCAGAGGCAGCGGATTCCATCCCCGCCGGTTCCCCGCAGATTGCCGTGCTGGGCTATGGCAAGGTAAGCGGCTCCGGCGCCGCCGGCACGCTTTCCGCCACTGCGTTCAGCCGCCAGATGGATTACCTGATGAGCCACGGGCTGCGCCCCATTTCCCTGCAGAGCTACCTGGACTGGAAGGAGGGCAAGCGCTCCCTGCCGCCGCACAGCGTGCTGATTACGCTGGATGATGCGGACCGTGAGACCTGCGAACTGGCCGGCAAGGTGCTGGCAGACCACCACTACCCCAGCGTGGTGTTTGTGGACAAGCGCAACTTTGGCGCGGGCTGCGCCGGCCGCGCCACCCTGGAACAGCTGCGTACCATGCAGCGCAACGGTGCAGAGATAGGCTGCGCCACCGCCACCCGCCCGGAGAGCTACGAGTGGCAGTTCGCCGCCCTTTCCGGTGATGCAGACTACGGCAAGCTGGCCAACGCGGAGCTGGGTGAGCCCGCGCGGGATATCGCCGCCGCCTTCGGCTCCTGCCGTGCCTTCTCCTTCCCCCGCGGCTATGTGGACAGCAATATCTCCCACGCGCTGCCCTTCTACGGCTACCGCGCCGCTTTCGGCGGGCAGGGCGGCAAGGTACACAATGCCACCGACCCCATGGCCATGAACCGCTTTATGGTGAAGGATGACGAGTCCTTCTCCCGTGCTGTGAACTTCGGCACCCCGGCAGAGGCGCAGGAGGTGCTGCTGGAGCTGACAAGCAGCAAGCCTGCCCCCGCGCCGCTGCCTGCTCCCGTGGAGGCAAATGTGCCCGCCCCGGCTCCGCTGCATGACAACCTGCTGGTGCCCATCGAGACCGAGGAGGATACCCCGGAATACGTTTCCCCCGCTCCCGCCCTGGTGCAGCTTCCCGGCAAGGAGACACCCGCGCCGCTGCCTGCCACCCTGCCGGAGCCGGAACCCGCAGGCCAGGCTGCCGTTCCTGCGGAACCCGCCCCGTCCACGCCCTCTGTGGCGGAGACGGATACCCCCGCTACCCCGGCTCAGCCCGCCATTGCCGGGTTGGAGGATGACGACTACGCCGAGGATGTGGAGGACGAGGAACCCGCACCCGCTGCGGCTCCTGCTCCCGCCCCTGCAACCGATCCCGTGGTACAGCAGGCGGAGGACCCCGCCTATCCCGCCGTGGAGCCCCTGTATGCCGCACTGGGCAAGCGTGGCGGGCAGGGGGATTGGGTCACCTCCCGCTTTGCCGCTCCCGTGGTGCCGCGAGAGAAAACCCGCGTGGCTGTGCTGGGCTACCACAATTTCAGCAACGTGAAACAGACTACGGAGATGCGCATGCGCACCTCTGAGTTCTGCCAGCAGATGCAGTATATCAAGGATGCCGGGCTGAGCGTCATCACCATGCAGGATTTCCTGGAGTGGCTGAACGGCACCCGCTGCCTGCCGGAGCGCTGCATCCTCATCACCATTGATGACGGCTGGAAGAGCGTGTACACGGATGCCTACCCCGTGCTCCGCGCGTACGGCTACCCCTTCACCCTCTTCCTGTACACCACCTACATCGGCGTGTACGGGGATTCCATGACTACCAGGCAGATTGACGAGATGCGCGCGCACGGCGCCACCATCGGCAGCCACTCCACCACCCACCTGTACCCCCGCCACTGGAAGCGTTACGGTATGGAGTCCGAGCCCTACAAGGCGCAGCTGGACAAGGAGCTGGTGCAGTCCCGCCAGAAACTCATCGACCTCTTCGGCCTGTGCTCCACCTACTGCTACCCGGGCGGCTACAACACCCCGCCCATGGTGGATACCCTGCGCGCCGCCAAGTATCAGGCCGCCTTCACCGTGGAGGAAGCCAAGGCCACCTGCACGGAGAACCCCATGCTCATCCACCGCTACATGGTGTTCGGTGTGGATCCCTCCATCTTCCGCCGTGCCGTGAACTTTGACGGCGAGCGCGGCGTGGCTCCGGCCAAGGCCGGCATCCAGGATGCCCTGCCGCGTGCCAGGCAGTTCTTCCCCCAGGCCTTCATCGGTGCCACGGAACCCGCAGCCAAGCCCGCTGCCGCCGCTTCCGCCAAGCCCGCTGCGGCCAAGGGCAAGGCCAAGCCCGCCGCCAAATCCCCGGCCAAGGCCAAGACCCACGCCAAGCCCGTGCTCAAGCCTGCGGCCAAACCCGCCACCAAGGTTGTTGCTGCCAAGAAGGCCGCAACCGCCCGCCGATAAGGCGTATATCATCACAGGAGGCTGCTTCCCTGTGCCCGCACTCCGGTCGTTGGAACCATCCGGATGGGGGTAGCGCGCCTTTTGCTAATGCTTGCCGCTTCTATTTGTCCTGCTGCGCTCTTGCGCTTCCGTAAAAAGCAGGACAGGCTGCCGGATTTCCGGCAGCCTGTCTGAATTGAGGTTGTTTACTCGGGTTTACTTCGCAATGGTTGCACCCTCTTTGGCATCGATGGCCTTCTTCGCCTGCTCGAAAACGGCCTTGAAGCCTTCCGGGTTGGCGATGGCAAGCTCGGAGAGAGACTTGCGGTCCAGTTCGATGTTGGCAGCCTTGAGACCCTCCATGAAGCGGGAGTAGGTCAGGCCGAGAGGACGGCAGGCGGCGGAGATACGAGCGGTCCAGAGACGGCGGAACTGACCCTTCCTTCTCTTGCGGTCGCGGTACTCATACTGCCATGCCTTGTACACAGCATCCTTGGCGTAGCGGAAGAGCTTGCTGCGGAAACCGCGGAAGCCCTTGGCGCGCTGCAGGATGCGCTTGCGGCGGGCGCGGGAAGCCGGCCCATTTGTAGCACGTGCCATAGTCTATTGTCTATTCTATTGTGAGCGGACTGTTCTTCCTCACCTCCTGCAGTCTCGTCCGTTCTATCCCCATAGAGAGGGGAAGGCTGCATAGAGGCCGCCCGGTATGCGGGCGGGTTCTTGGCTTGATTGCCATGTTCCTCGGCTTAAGCGAAGGGCAGATTCTGCTTGACGGCCCAAACCTGGGTGCTGTCCACCAGAGCCGGCTTGCCAAGCTGACGCTTGCGCTTGCTGGACTTCTTCTGGAGAATGTGACGCTTACCCTGCTTGCGGCGCAGAACCTTGCCCGTGCCGGTCACCTTGAAACGCTTGGCAACAGCCTTACGTGTCTTGTTGATACCACCTTTGCGGGTCATGGTGCAGGTACTATACACGCATTTTGCGTTTTGGCAAGCTTAATTTTTCAAAAATATCGGATTTTTTTTGAGCGCCGCGCGCACGCGGGAGACAAAGTCTTGCAAGTGGTGCGCCTGTATGGTATAAAGACACCGCCATGAAGCACATCACGACCATAGGCATCACATTGGCCGCCGGGTTGGTATCATGCCAACAGACCCTGCCGGAGTTCAAGCCGCAGCCGGAGCAGCCTGCCGCCAAGCTGAAGCAGACCAACAAGCTGGCCCAGCTCCGCAAGGTGAGCGATGACCCGGATGCCGCCTTTGAGCAGCAGGCCGCAGAGTACGCCCGCGCCAAGACCCGCCCCGCCGCCTCCCAGCCGGCGGACGACGGCTACCAGCCGCCGGTGATGGACCCCACGCCCGGTGCCCAGAACACCACCATCCCCCAGCGTGCGCATGTGAATATTCCTGAGCCGCAGCCGGTGCAGGCCGCGCCCGCGCCGCAGCCGGTGCAGCACCTGCAGCCCAGCGCCCAGGTGCCCGTGAGCGCCAACCAGCCCGTGGCCGGCCAGCCCATCGACTACACGGTTTCCATTTCCAACAAGACGCAGGGCCAGCTCTTTGTAGAGGCGCAGGATGCCGCCGGAACCATCTACCCCTGCGGCCCCATGGCACCGAACAAGACCTGGAACACGCCCATGACCAAGGCGGACCCCATCAAGTGGCCCATCACCGTGGTGGTGCGCGACCCGGACCAGCCCGGTGCGCCTGAAATCCGCCGCTACAAGGTGAACACCCCGGTGGACTACGCCAACCGCAACCTGAACATCTCCGTCATCCCCGGCGGGCAGTACCAGGTGAACCTGGACGGCCAGCCCGTGTACGTATCCCCGGTACACTAAGGGGCAGGGCAATCCCTTTCCTCCGGCGCGGCTCCGCAAGGTCAGCCGCGCCTTTTCCATTCCCCGAAGTTGAGCAGGGCCAGGATGCGGGATTTGGCCATCAGGCGGTACAGGCCGTAGCACAGGGCCAGCAAGGCGGCGGCTATGGCCATGGCTGCGGCGGTGTTCACCTGCATGATTCTTTCCACCCTGGCAAAGTCCCAGAAATACGCCTGCAGGATATAGACGGCCATGGTGGCAGAGCCCAGGCGGCGCAGCAGGCTGCGGTTCAGCCAGCGCTCCAGCCGCTTGGCTGCAAAGAGGAACAGGAAACAGCCCGCCAGCGCCCCCAGGGTGCGGATGGCGTATATGTTGTAAATCTCCGCCGGGGCATCCAGTGCCACCCAGGGCTTGCGGTACACGTACCACGTGTCGTCGAAACAGCAGAACACCGCCGCATACACCGCCAGCGCCGCCAGCCCTATGGCCGGGTGCGCCAGGTTCGGCCGCCGGGCGGCCACCCACGCGCCCAGCAGGAAAAACGGGTACAGGAAGGTGAACTGGTTGCGGAAGGGCAGGTCCTCCCACCACAGGGCCAGCAGCATGGGGGCGGCTATCCACAGCACCCGCCACAGCATGCTCCGCAGGCTCTCCAGGATGCACAGGAACAGCCCGTACTCAAAGATGGCGTACAGGAACCAGATGCCCAGCAGCAGCGGGTACCAGTCCGTGTAATCGTTGAAATACTCCGGCCAGGCATTGTGCGTGGCGATGAACACCAGGCCCGCCGTGGCGGCGGGCAGCAGCAGGTGCCGCACATTGCGCAGCGGGTACAGCCACCCGTGGCGGCGTATGCTGCCGTGGGCAAAATACCCGCTCACCAGTACAAAGAGCGGCATGTGGAACAGGTAGATGCCCTTGAACACCGGGTGCCCCCAGAAATTGCCGTTGCAGCAGTACTGCACGGCATGCCCCGCCACCACCAGGATGATGAGCAGCCCTTTTACGATATCCCAGTACGCTTCCCGCGCTGCGGGCCCCTGTGTGCCTGTTGCCATGTCTGCCGCCAGTGTAGCGGATTTTCCCCGCACCTTGCAAGCAGAAAAACGTGGTTGACCCCGCGCGCGTTATCCTGTATGGTAGGGGGTATGATGAGATTAGCCTTGCTGAGCCTGTGCGCTGGCTGCGCCTTTGCCGCCGTGGAGCTGGACCCCGTGTTCGGCGACCACATGGTGGTGCAGCAGAAAAAGCCCCTGTATGTCTTTGGAACCACGGATGACGACGATACGCCCGTGACCGTGCGTTTCAACGGCAAGCGCGCCACCGCCGTGGTGACCAAGGGCCATTGGCTGGCGGAGCTGCCGCCCATGGCAGCTTCTGCGCGCGGGCATGGGCTGGTGGTGGAGCAGGGGAGCAGCAAGGCCGGGGTGGAGGATGTGCTCATCGGTGAGCTGTGGCTGGCCGCCGGGCAGTCTAACATGCTCTTCCGCGTGGACGAGACGGAGAACGCCGCCGCCATCATACCCGCCGCGGGGAACAACCTGCTGCGCCTGCACCACGGGGAGCCCCGCCCCTACCTGGCAGACAAGCCTTTCCCGCAGAGTGAGCTGAAACTGCTGCAGGAGGGCCGCATGTTCAGCGGCTCCTGGGCCGTGTGCAGCCCGGACAGCGTGAAACGCATGTCTGCCGTGGCCTACCTCTTTGCCAACCGCCTGCAGCAGGAGCTGAAAGTGCCCGTGGGTATCGTGACCGCCGCCGTCGGCGGGGCGGAGATGATTTGCTGGACCCCGCCCTCCGTGCTGAAGGCGGAGTATATGGAGGTGATGGACAACTCCTGGCCGCGCAGTCCCTTCCTCACCCCCTGGCACCGCACCTGCGCAGAGGCCAACCTGGGCGAGAACGTCACCAATGCCCACCCCTTCAAGCCCGGCTACCTGTACCGCACCGGCATAGACCCCTGGCTGCACATGAGCCTGGCCGGGGTCATCTGGTACCAGGGAGAGGCCGATGCGGAGCTGCAGGACGCCAAGCAGTCCAAGAAGCTGCTCACGCACCTCATCGAGGGCTGGCGGAAGGAAAGCACCGCCCCGGAGGACCCGCTGCCTTTCATCATGGTGCAGCTGCCGCGTATCAAGGACACCAAGGACGGCCTGCGCGCCGGGTGGCCGGAGTACCGCCGGCTGCAGCACCAGGTGGCGGAAAAACTGCCCAAGGTGGGCTGCGTGTGTACCATAGACCTGGGCAGCAAGGATACGAACGTGCACCCGCGCAACAAGGATGCCGTGGCCGCGCGCCTGGCAGCGCACGCCCTTTCCATGGTGTACGGCCGCCGCGTGCCCTGCCGCGGGCCGGAGCTGCGCAAGGCCAAGGCGGACGGCGAGACGGTGGAGCTGGTGTTCAACTACGCGGACGGCTTGCAGACCACGGATGGCAAGGCACCCGCCGGCTTTGAGCTGGCGGACAAGAGCCGCCAGTTTGAACCCGCCCGCGCCGTCATCAACGGCAAGACCATCCGCCTGAAAGCGGATTTTGTGGACGACCCCGTCTACGTGCGCTACCTGTGGGCCCCGCATGCGGAGCCCAACCTCATCAACCGCGACAAGCTGCCCGCCATGCCCTTCTCCCGGCAGCTGTAGGGGCAGCCGCTCAGTGGCGTATGTATTTGCGGTCGCCGTCGGGAATCCCGCTGTCGGAGAGATAGCGTTCCACCCTCATGTGCAGGTTGTATTTCTCCCGCAGTTCCATGATGGTTTTCATCATGGGTGTCCCGTGGTGGGCGTCGATGGCGGCCTGGTTCTCCCAGCTGTCGATGAGCAGTACCGTCTCCCCGTTTCCCATGGGGAAAAAGTAGTCGTACTTGAGATTGCCCGGCTCCCGGCGGATTTTGTCCACGGTGCCGCTGGAAATCATTTCTTCGGCAAACTGCCTGGCAGAGCCGTTCTCCCCGGTGTAGTAGATGTTGACTGTGATGGCCATGGGTGTATCCTGTGCGGGCTGCGGCGTGCGGCGGGTATCCTGTCCGCAGCCGGCAGTGGCCAGGGCCAGCAGCATGGCGGCTCCCGCCCGTACCGGGTGCAGCGCCCGGGCTGCTTCCTTGTGGTTTCCCTGCATGCCAGTATGGTACTGCTGCGGGCATGGACTGTCAAGCGCCGTGCGGCAGAAAACTGGAAAAAGCGTGCTTGACACGGCAGCGCAGAGGGGATAGGATGGGAGTATGGAATATGCTACACTCAAAGGACATATCAGCATGCCGCTGCTTGGCTTCGGCGTGTTTCAGGTTCCCCCCGCAGAATGCGCCCGCTGCGTGACCAGCGCACTGGAATGCGGCTACCGCTCCATAGACACCGCCCAGGCGTACGAAAACGAGGAAGGCGTGGGGCAGGCTCTCTCCGCCAGCGGTATGCCGCGTGAGGACGTGTTCCTGACCACCAAGGTCTGGGTGAGCAATGCCGGGGAGAAACGCGCCGCCGCCAGTATAGAGGAATCCCTGGAAAAGCTGCGCACGGACTACATAGACCTGCTGCTCATCCACCAACCGTACGGCGACTACTACGGCACGTGGCGCGCCATGCAGGCGGCCAAGAAGGCGGGCAAGGTGCGCGCCATCGGCGTATCCAATTTCATGCGAGACCGCTACCAGGACCTGGTGGAGTTCGGCGGAGAGGTGCCGGCCGTGAACCAGGTGGAAACCCACGTGTTCCGCCGGCAGGCCGCCCTGCAGGACCAGATGGCGCGCTACGGAACCGCCCTCATGTCATGGGGCCCCTTGGCAGAGGGCAAGAACGATATTTTCCGCAACCCCGTGCTTATGCGCATCGGAGCTGCGCACGGCAAGACCGCTGCCCAGGTGGCCCTGCGCTACCTCACCCAGCTCGGTATCGTCTGCATTCCCAAGACCACCCATGTGGAGCGCATGCGGGAGAATATGAACATCTTTGACTTTGAGCTCACGGATGCCCAGATGGCGCAGCTTGCCAAGCTGGATGACGGCACGTTCTCCATCTGCAACCACTACGATCCCGGCTTCATCAAGTTCATCTCAGATATTTGCGACTAGCACAGGGCGCGCAGCAGGACAGGCAGGCTTGAAAAAAAAACGGTAGTCCGGGCTTAATCCCGGGGCGGTTCATCCCTATACTATAGTGATGAACCTGACTCCCTACCGCACTGCCGTGCTGCTGCCCATGTTCGCCACCCGCGCCATCAATCGGAAACTCTACGGGTATTGGCGCGGGTATGTGGCCATGTATTGTTTCCCGGTGTTTGAGGTACACGCCTGGTACCTGCGCCCGTTCGGGGAATGGGCGCCGTATGGCGCGCTGCTGCTCTGTTCTCCCACGGAGCATCTGACTCCGGACCACTGCAGCCGCATGAGTTTCCCGGTGTCGGTGCCGGGCGGCGTGGAAAGCACCCGCCCCTATTTTATAGACCCGGTGCGGCAGGAAGTGCAGAGGCGGGGAGCCTCTTTCCGGGAAGAAACGGTAGCCCTGGAGGATGCGGGCGCTTTCCTGTCCGGGCTTACCGGTGCCCGGTGCCGTGCTATTCACCCCATGCGGCATTACCTGGACAAGGCCAATAGCATCGCGCTATTTCCCCTGCACCCGCATGATACGGCAGACGCCCGCCGCCGCAACCGCAGCATGCAAATCCAGCTGGAATGGCTGCGGAAGACGTATTTCCGCAAGGAAGCGCTGAGTGTGCTGTGGGTGGGTGCACCGCTGGGAGACATGGCACCCTACGGGGCAATCGTGTTCATGATGCGGGGAACCCGCCGCAGTCCCATGCCGCTCAACCGGGAATCCCTTGCCCCCTTCATGGAACTGGCCCGGGAGACCGACACCGCGCGGGGCGTATACTTCCTCCACCGTGAGCGGGGGAACCCCGCCGGATTCCGCCTGGCGGATACCGTGCCGGTTACGGCACCATGCCCCATTCCGGCATCCGTGCCGGATATCCCCCGCCTGTTGGCCGGGGGCCACCCCCACCGCTACCTCTGCACCATGAACACACCCCACTTCGGCATGCCCGGTCTGCGGAACCGCGCCCACATACCCTGGGCCCGCCTTGCGGATGATGCCCGGGCCTACCTCGGCATCTTCTCCGCCGGGACTCCGGTTTGAGGCTTCCCTGCGGCACAGGCATCTGCGGGGCGGGGCCTAGAACGGGGAGCGCAGCTTGCGCCAGAGTAGCAGGGCTGCCAGGAAGAAGGCGGCGGAATCTATGGCTGCGTCTGCGGGGCGGTCTGTCTCAAACAGCAGCAGGCAGATGCCGGATACGGCGCAGGCCAGCACGCAGGCGGTGCTCCAGTTGCCCATGCGGGGGATGAGCCTGCCCACGCCGGGCACCCAGGCCAGCACGGGGATGAGTGCCAGCGCACCCAGGAGGCGGTACACCCAGAGCTCCCAGCGGGACAGGGTGTATTCCCCCAGCATCTTCACTTTGTCATCCCCGGGGAAGGAAACCTTGAACACGTCCTCCTCCAGGTCCGGGCAGGGGATGGGAACCAGGTCTGTGCCGTCCTGCTGCGCGATGATGCCCATGGAGGCATCCTGCGGCACATAGCTCCACCAGATGCGCACATCACCCACCCGGGGCTGGCGGGGCTTGGGGGGGGCGGTGCCCACGTAGATGTACTTGTCATGCGCCAGGCTGCGGGGGCGTATATCCTCCGGGAGCTTGACGGTGGCGGGGTCCACGTTGGTGGTGCAGGGAATGTCCTCCAGCCATGCCTTGTCCAGCGGGAAGGCGCCCAGGCGGGCGTCAGCAGCCACGCCGGAGAGTGCATCCTTCCTGCAGGCGCAGGTGTTGGTGTAGCTCCGGCTGCTTTCCTTGAACAGGCGGCTGTTCACGGGGTGTGATACCCATTCCTTGGAGTGGGTGTAGTAGGTGGTGGTGTATTCCCTGCCGTCCTCGTCCTTCTTCTTGGAGGTATGGCGGGTTTCCGTCCACTGGTAGTATTCCACGTTGCGGCAGAGTTTCACGGTAGGCACGCGGATGCCGAACTCCGGGTCCGTGAGCACTTTGTCCGTTTGCGGGGTGCCGTGAATGTACACGGGCCTGCCGTTCAGCGCGGGGGTCACGGTGGAGATATCCTGCAGCTCCGTGGTCTCCTGCGCCAGGCGGTTCAGGGCGTTGCGCCTGGTGGCGGATTCCTGCTCGTTGAACACCAGGCCCAGGTACGCCAGCAGCAGGCAGATGGGGGCGGCCACCAGCCATTTGACCAGGGTTACGAACCAGGGCATGTCGTCATCGTCCGCGGGTGGGGGCGTGTCCTGCTGCTCCCCGTCATCCTCCCCGTCCCCGGTGTCGTCGTCCTCCTCCTCTCCGGCATCGTCCCCGTCGTCGTATTCCCCGTCGTCATCCTGTCCTTCCTGCTCCTGCCGTTCGCGCAGGGCGGCCCTGACCTCCGGGGTGAGCAGGGAATCCTCATCGTCCAAATCTTCCTTGTGTATGGTCATGGTGTGTCGATTGGGTCTTCATCCTTGATGCGGTCAATGGATTCCTGCAGCTGCTCCCGGCGGCGGGCCTGGGCGCGGTAGTATTCCATGACCATGTAGCCCAGGGTGGCCGTCAGGGCGGCAAACAGCCAGCGGTCCGTTTCCGTGGGCTCCGGGGAGGGGCGGACGCAGATGATGCTCATGGCGCAGAGGGAGCAGCTGATGAAGAAAGAGAGCGCGCGCAGGTGTACCCGCGGCAGGCGGGCGGCCACGCGGCGGCTGCGCGCCGCCACCTGCAGGCACCAGCAGAGGATTTCCATGAGGCAAAGCGTGCCGGCAATGCGGCAGAACCACACGTCCTTCCACGCTTCCCTGCCATCCGGCCTGTGTGGCCAGTAGGGTTTCAGACCGAAGAATTCCCCCTCTGAATCATGGTATTCATAAGGTACCAGGCTGTCTCCCTGGAACATGCCGATGCTGTACCGGTCCAAGTCGCAGGCGAGGGTCCAGGAGAGGCTCACATCCCCCGGCCGGGGATTGTCCGGATCCGGCTGGGAACCGGGTTGCCCTATGTACAGGCTGTTGTCCTTGACTACTGCACGGTCACGCAGCCCCTGCGGAATGGTGTACCCGGCCAGCTCCACTTGCTTGCGGCCGCTCAGCACGTATACGTAATCCTCTCCGGCCTCGTCGGCTTCATCGGTGTCGGCTTCATCGTCGGCAGTATCGTCGACTTCATCGGTGTCGTCTCCCTCTGTATCCTCCTCTTGCAGCAGCAGGTCCGTGTCCAGCCGGTATGCATCGAACATGCAGTTTTGGGAGGTGATGACTATCTCAGTCTCCGTGATGCAAGGCTCCGGGGCGTCTTTAGGCAGCTCGTCGGCGCAGACCCACCCGTCCGGGGTGTAGTATTGCACGTGGCGGCAGAGCTGCAGGGTTTGCGCGGAGACTCCGTAATCGGTGTCCTCCAGGGTGTCCGCCGTATGCACGGTGCCGTGGAGCAGCACGGGTTTGCCCTCCATCTCCGGGTTGATGCGCACGGAGTTGCCGTGTACCAGGTTGGCATCCAGCTCCCGCCGCTTGATGATGGCATCCGCGGAATCCTGCGGCTCGAAGACCAGGAGCCCCAGGGTCGCAAGCATCATCACAGGCCCCGGCAGGAGCAGCAGGAGGATATCTGCCCAGAGCGGGAGCCGTGACTTGCCGATGACATCCATACGGCGGCGGTGGCAGGGGGAATCAGCGGAGCTGCGTGCGCATGCCCAGCGCCTTCAGCAGGGCGGTGAAGCAGGCGTAGTCGTGCTCCCGGTCTGCGGATTGCAGAACGTGGGCGTACTCGCCCATGCGGGCATCTTCCTCTGCGGCGTTTTTCAGGCGCAGCTGAATCACCTCCTCCGCATCTGTCTGGCGGCCGCGCAGGCGGGCCTCCAGCTCTGCGGAGGGCAGGTACACGTACACGTCCGCATACGCGCGGCGGATGACGGAATCCTGGCAGGCGCGGATGCTGGCCGCGCCCTGCACGTCGATGTCCATGACCACGTTCTTGCCCTGCTCCAGCAGGGCCACGATATCCGCGCGCAGGGTGCCGTATGAGTTGCCGTGTACGGTGGCGTGCTCCAGGAATTCCCCGGCGGCCACCTTGGCGTCAAAGTCCTCGCGGCTCAGGAAATGGTAGTCCACGCCGTCCTGCTCCCCGGGGCGGGGTGCGCGGGTGGTGCAGGAGATGGAGTAGGCTGTCAGGCCGTCTGATTCCGCGTGGCGGCAAAGGGTGGTCTTTCCGCAGCCGGAGGGGCCGGAGACGATAAGCAGTGTTCCAAGCATAATAGTGTATAGAGTGGGGGTTATTCGATGTTCTGCACCTGTTCGCGCACTTTTTCCAGTTCCGTCTTGGCGTTGACCACAATCTGGGCCAGCCCGGCGTCGTTCGCCTTGGAGCCGGTGGTGTTCAGCTCACGGAATATTTCCTGGCACATGAAATCCAGCGTTCGGCCCACGGGCTCGTCCTTGGCGCAAATCTTCTCAAACTGGTCCAGGTGGGAAACCAGGCGCGTCATCTCCTCGGATACGTCGCAGCGGTCTGCAAAGAGGGCAATCTCCTTCACCAGACGCTCGTCGTCCAGCGGCAGGGGCAGGCCGCTCTCCTCCAGGCGCTTGAGCAGGTTCTCCCGGTAGCGCTGCGGCACGCCTGCGGCGCGCTCCGCCAGCTGCCCGCGGTAGCTGCGCAGGGTGGCTATGCGGGCCAGCAGGTCCTGCTTCATGTTGGCTCCCTCCTGCGCGCGCAGGGCCAGGAATGCGGCCAGGGCCTCCTGCACGGCGGCGGCCACGGCGGGGGCGGCTTCTTCTGCGGTGATGTCCGCCTCCGTCTGCTCACCGATGACGCCAAGGCGCACCAGGGCATCCAGCGTGGGCTCTATGGGCTTGCCGAGGGCATCCTGCAGGGTGGCCAGGCCCTGGCGCAGGGCATCCAGCCGCTCCTGGCAGATGCCGATGGCGGCGGAGGCCCCGGCCTGGCGGGCCAGGGAGATGCTCACGTTCACGCGGCCGCGGGAGACGGCGCCGGCCACCTGCTCGCGCACGGAGGTTTCCAGCTCTGCCCAGGCGCGGGGCAGGGCCACGGCCACTTCAGTCTGCTTGCGGTTCACGCCGCCGATTTCCACGCGCACGGCGGCGTGGCCCAGGGGAGCGGTTGCCGCTCCGAATCCGGTCATGCTGTTCATAAGGGGGTACCGATGATGTCGAGGAGGCGGGCATCGAGCACCAGCGCCTCGTTCACGTTGAAGTTCAGGTCTGAGCGCAGGGCATCCAGCTCACGCATGCGGCGCAGGATATCCTCCACCGGGCGGGTCTGCGCCAGCTGCACTATCTCCGGGGTGAGCGGCTGCACATCCGGCGCATGGCTGGCCACCAGCACCGCCTGGCCAAAGCACAGGGAGAGCAGCTCCAGCATCTGCTCCCGCTCCGCCAGGTATTCCGTCTCGATGAGCGCCGCCGTGGCATCCTTCTGCCGCGCCTCCCAGTCCTTGATATCCGTTCCGGCGGCAATGGCCTTGGCCTCCGCCTTCACGGCGGCGTTCAGCGCATCCGCTATGCTTTCCCGGCGCTTGGCCAGCAGGGCCTGGAAATCCGCGCGCAGGGCCAGTGCCGCCACGTCAGAGCCTATCTGGGGCAGGATGGCGGCCAGGCTGGGCAGGAAAAGGCGCTGCACCTCGCTCAGGTTCAGGGCGCTGCTCTCCGGGCGCATGTTCAGGCGCACGCAGCGGGAAAGGATGGTGGCCAGCAGGCGGCTGGGCTGCTCCGTGACCATGATGATGAGGGTTTGCGGCGGCGGCTCCTCCAGTGTTTTCAGGAAGGCGTTGGCTGCCTCCTCCATCATGCGGTCCGCCTCCAGGATAACCACCAGCTTGGTATCCTGCTCCTCCGCCTTCAGGGAAAGGAAGGGCTCCACGCGGCGGATGTCCTCTATCAGGATGCGGCGGCTCTTGGAGCCGGGGCGCAGCACGCGGCACATGGGGTGGCGCAGGGTTTCCACGCTCTCCGCCCGCGCACCGTTCAGCTCCTGCGCCAGGCTGAGCACCAGCCGGTGCGTGCCCGCCGCCGGTGTGCCGGTAAGCAGCACCGCATGCGGCATGCGCCCGCTGCGTATGGCGTGCAGCATCAGTTTCTCTGCCTGGGCGTACGTGAATGACATGGCGCTTCCTCCGGCAAATCAGCTTTCTGGGTAGGAGCCCAGCACCTTGAACATGGGGCACTGCGCCCGCAGCTCTGCCAGGCAGGCAGCCAGCGGCTCCGCATCCTCATGCCCCTCCACGTCCACATAGAACAGGTATTCCCACGCCGTGTCCCGCGTGGGGCGGGAATCCAGGTTCAGGATATTGATGCCGTGCGCCTTGAAATGCTGCAGCACATCCACCAGCCCGCCGGCCACGTGCGGCACGGTGAAACAGATGGTGGAGCGGTCCCGCCCGCTGGGCTGCGTCTTCTGGTTGCCGATGATGGCGAATCGCGTGGTGTTCACGGCCTTGTCCTGTATATTGTGCCGCAGCACGCGCAGCCCGGTGTGCTCTGCCGCTACGGGGCAGCCCAGGGCGGCGGCTCCCTCTGCGGCGTTCTCCACCGCCATCTGCGCCGCCACCGCGGTGGAGGCCGTGGGTATCTGCATGGCATCCGGGAACTCCCGGCGCAGCCAGTCCCGGCACTGCCCCAGCACCTGCGGGTGGGAGTAGACGGTGCGGATTTCTCCCTCCGGTATGTTGGCCATCAGGCAGTTCTGTACATCCTGCTCCACCTGGGCGCAGATGCGCAGCGTGGTGTGGGCAAAATTGTCCATGGCCTGGGATACGGAACCGTCCGTGCTGTTCTCGATGGGAATGACGCCGTAATCCACCTCGCCGCGCTCCACGGCGGAGAAGATGTACGCAAAGCTGGGGTAGGGGAGCAGGGAAACGCTGTCCCCGAAGCGGCCGAGCGCGGCCTGGTGGCTCCAGGTGCCCTCCGGCCCCAGGTAGCCCACCTTCATGTCGCCCTCCAGGCTGAAGGAGCAGCTCACAATCTGCCGCCAGATGCTCAGCAGCCCCTTCTCCGGCAGCACGCCCGCATTCAGCTTCATCAGCTTGTCCAGCAGCAGGCTCTCCCTCTCCGGCACAAAGATGGGAGCGTTCTCCGCCTTCTTGATCTGCCCCACCTCATGCACGCACGCGGCGCGCCGCTTCAGCAGCTCCACCAGTTCGGCATCAATGCGGTCGATTTCTTCCCTGAGTTCCGGCAATGTCATCTCGCGCGTATTCTACCACATGCGCCGCCGCGGTTCAACCTTGTTTTTAGGCTATGTCCCGCTGCGGTGCCGATTATTTTTTGTTGGATTTGCCCTTTCTGCCTTGACTCCTGCGGGGAAGTTGATATATTTTAGGAACCATGCGTTACAATAGTATTGCGTACGCGCGTCTCAAGAAAAAGCTTTCCTCCAAACCCAAGGCCAGAAAATGCAAGGGCTTTGCCCTGATTGCGACCCTGACCCTGATGATGCTTCTGGCCCTGTTGTCGGTAGGCATCCTGGCCATGACCGCATCCCAGAACCGTGTCTCCATGCAGGAGGTGCTGCAGGCGCAGGCGCGCCAGCAGGCCCTGGTGGGGCTGGATGCCGCCGTGGCCCAGCTCCAGATTGAACTCGGCCCGGACCAGCGTGTCTCTGCCAGCTCCGCCATCCTCTCGGAGGAGGGCTCCGCCCCCGGCAGCCACCTGCTGGGCGTGTGGAACAGTTTTGACGGCCCCATATACGGCAAGAGCCTTTCCGGCAAGGGCAGGATACAGTCCACCTATTCCAACCACCGCAGCAGCATGTTCCGCCGCTGGCTCATTTCCTCCAACGAGCCGGAAGACACCCGCTCCATCAACGCCGCCTCCCAGCTGAGCGCCCGCAAGCCCGGCAAGCGCATCTGCCTGGTGGGAGAGGGCACGCTGGGCAACCGCGTCTCCCCCTCGGAGTACGTGTATGCGGACATGATTCCCATGCCGGCCCTGAGCAAGCATGACCCCAATACTGGCTTGTATGCCTGGTGGGTGTGCGGTGAGAACCAGAAGGCCAAGGTGGGCCTGAAGGAGCCGGAGAAGACCAGCGACCCCGTGGAGGTGCTGCACCGCACCTGGAACACCCCTTCTGCCAAGTTTGCCGCGGATTCCGAGCTGAACTTCCTGCCGGAGCAGGCGGACCGCCCGGAGCGCGTGCTCACCATGCCCTCCCTCCCCCTGCTGGCCGGCACCACCAAGCCCGCCGGTATGCCGTACTTCTTTGATGCCACGGTCAGCTCATACTCCCTGCCCACGAATGCCCGCACCGGCGGCCTGAAGCAGGACCTCTGCCTGCTCTTCAACAAGAAGACCCTGACAGATACCGAGTACGCCTGCCGCAGCAGCCAGGACTGTCCCATTGCAGAGGGCGAGGACGTGCCCAAGGGTACGGAGGATGCCATGCCCATCGGCTCATGGCAGAACCTGTACGCCTACTACAACTGCTGGCCGGACGGTTCCAAGACGGACGACGCATTTGCCGCCCGCCTGCAGGGCTCCCTGAACGGCAACCTCTTCACCCGCATGAGCGGCAGCGCCACGGATGATACCGGTGCTTCCCTGCCGTCCCCGGATACCAACGGCCGCAAGTCCTACTTTGACAGCCGCTCCCTGCTGGATTCCGGCACCTCCACCGCCTCCGGCTATGCCCGTACCCCGGTCATGCTTGCCTTTGTGAGCAGCTACGCCATGGCCGTGTCTCCCCTAGACCCGAACGACCCCCACACGCAGGCAACTTCCGGTGGAGCCATCTACACCATGATGTATTTCTACGGGGGCACAAGGGAATACTGGACCCAGGGTACGCCCCATGGCGCTTTCGTGTCTTACGCCCCGCTGGTGCTGTGGTGGAACCCCTACAACGTGCCCATGCGAGTCTCCGGCAAGAAGCTCTGGGCTTTCTCCGTGCCTTTCCGCCAGATTTGGCTCCGCAAGCATGCCGGCCAGATTGTTTCCGACTTCTGGGATGAATTCCACAACCAGGAATACAACTACGCCGTGCTGAAGGGTGATACCTTCGGTGTGGATGGTGGTGACTATTTTCAGGCAGAGGGTGGCGGCAACGGTGAAATCGTCTTCCAGCCCGGTGAGATTCTCTTCTTCTCTCCCTCTGCTGCCCGTACGGACGACAAGAAGGACATGGTACACTGCAACCCCTGGTCCGTTGGCTGCCATGTCAATGCCATCTCCGGCTACCGCATGGGTGCCGGCAACTACCTGCCGTTCAATTCCCTGCGTACGGCGGACGGCTCACGCCCCGGCCGCTATTGCTTCCAGCTGGGCATCGGTCTGGATACCTATGAACCCGGTGCCAGGGACTACAGCGGCAACTATGTGGACCCGCACGGCTGGAAACTTGCTCCCGGCCATGCCCAGGCCTTCACCGTGGTTTCCGGTTACGGCGGCATGTCCGAGTCCAACAATGTTCCCGCGACGGACGAGGCTGCCCTGGACGACAAGGCCGGCATGTCTCCCCAGCGTATGCTGCTGGACTGGATTTCCCCGGAGGATGGTCGCCGGGAGGAATTCAACGACAAGGCTATCAATGTGGCAAATCCCCGCCACTGCGTTTCCATTCCCATCAGTGAGCTCGATACCTTCGGCGAGTTCATGAACGACCCCAAGATGCCGTACTTTGTGACGGCCCTGGGTGTGGTGGCCAAGTCCTCCAACACGAATGTGGATACCCGCATCTATCCCGAGAAGGATTTCCGCACCAAGATCTGGCAGCATTCCAGCCCCGCCTTCTGGGGTTCCGCTCTGCTGGAGCCGGATGACCAGACCCGCCGCTACCACCCCTACCAGCTGGCCATGCTTTCCACCAGCGGTGGCATGAGCGCCTCCCCGCTGGACAACGTGGGCAACAACGGCCTGCTGGGCATTACCTCCGACGGCGAACAGGTATCCTACGCCTCCGTGCTGGAGCTGCCTGTGCATCCCCCGTTCTCCCTGGCTGGTTTTGCCGGTATGCGCCTGCAGCCCGGCTGGTACAAGGCCAGCGGCAATGACAAGGTGGGTGTGGCCCAGCTGCGCCGCATGCAGTACCAGGCCGGCGTGCCCGGCGTGGGCATCGGCAACTCCTTTGCGGATCCCTGCATCCCCGCAGGTGACGTGTACGCCTACTTTGAGCAGAAGGAGATGGCCAGCGGCGTGACCGGCAACACCCACATCTTCGGTGATTTCTTTGACCACGCCCTGCTGATCAACGACAACCTGTGGGACTCCTGGTTCTGCTCCTCCGTCTCCGATATGCCGAGCAGCAGCAACAAGGTCAAGGCAGAGGACACCCTCGCCAAGTTCATGTCCAACACGGAGCAGCTGCCCGTGGCACGCTACAAGAAGACGAACACCCCCTACCGTGACCAGCAGGTTATCGCCCGTCTCATGGGCGGCGACGGCTGGAAGTACATTGCCGAGTATCTGATGATTGACGGCGGTTTCAACGTGAACTCCGTCTCCGTTCCCGCCTGGACCGCCACCCTGCAGGGCCTGGCCAAGCGCAAGCTGGTCTGCCTGAAGGACGGCAAGCTGGCCCTGGTGGAGCCCGGCAAGAGCGACGACGAGGTGCTCTTCTCCCGCTTCATGGCCTCCACCACGGATAAGAGCCTGGATTCCCTGGGCGGCTACAGCGTGATGGAAGGTTCCTCCCAGCTCCGCAAGATGAGCAACTCCATGGCCTCCGCCTGGGGGGAGGTCCGCAAGCTGGACGAGAGCTCTATCGCCCGCCTGGCGGAGGAGATGGTGAAGCAGGTCCGCAAGCGCGGCCCCTTCCTGAGCATGTCGGACTTCATCAACCGTCGCCTGGACAGCGAGGGCGGCGAGGAAGCCCTGAAGGGCGCCCTGCAGGCCGCCATCGATGCCACGGATATCAACGCCGAATTCAACGAGGTGATGCTGAGCTCCCCGGATGCCGGCAAGCTCTTCAAGTTCCCCAAGGCGGACGAGGGCTCCATGCACACCGCTGCCCCCGGCTACCTCATCCAGTCAGATGTGCTGGCCTCCCTGGGCAACATCCTGACCGTGAGAGACGATACCTTTACCGTGCGTGCCTACGGCTGCGTGCGCGCCGCAGACAAGCGCGTCCTGGCCCAGGCCTGGTGCGAGGCCACCGTGCAGCGCACCATCGACTACGTGAGCCCGGTGAACGCGCCCTCCGTGGCGGAGTACAAGTCCGACGGCACCCGCGACAAGGGGCTGACGGAAGTGAACCGCCGCCTGGGCCGCAAGATGCGCGTGGTGGCCTTCAAGTGGCTGGATGCCTGGGATATCTGATACGCTTTCCCTGAATATCACTAAAAATTGCCGCCGTCAGCCTGTTTTGGCTTGACGGCGGTGCCCCTTGGTGTGTATTCTAGGGAATATGCGTTATACAAGTGTTCCATACGCGCGACTGAAAAGACAGCTTTCTTCCAAACCCAAGGCCAGGAAGCGCAAGGGGTTTGCCCTGATTGCCACCCTGACCCTGATGATGCTGCTGGCCCTGCTGTCGGTAGGCATCCTGGCCATGTCCGCATCCCAGAACCGTGTCTCCATGCAGGAGGTGCTGCAGGCGCAGGCGCGCCAGCAGGCCCTGGTGGGGCTGGATGCCGCCGTGGCCCAGCTGCAGATCGAACTCGGCCCGGACCAGCGTGTCTCCGCCAGCTCCTCCATTCTTACGGATGAGGGCTCTGCCCCCGGTAGCCACCTGCTGGGCGTGTGGAACAGCTTCGACGGCCCCATCTACGGCAAGAGCCTTTCCGGTAAGGGCAGGATCCAGTCCACCTATTCCAACCACCGCAGCAGCATGTTCCGCCGCTGGCTCATCTCCTCCAATGAGCCGGATGATGTCCGCTCCATCAGCTCCGCCTCCCAGCTGAGCGCCCGCAAGCCCGGCAAGCGCATCTGCCTGGTGGGCGAGGGTACGCTGGGCAACCGCGTTTCCCCCTCCGAGTACGTGTATGCGGACATGATTCCCATGCCGGCCCTGAGCAAGCATGATCCCAACACCAGCCTGTATGCCTGGTGGGTGTGCGGTGAGAACCAGAAGGCCAAGGTGGCCCTGAAGGAGCCGGAGAAGACCAGCGACCCCGTGGAGGTGCTGCACCGCACCTGGAGCACGCCCACGGCCGTCTTTTCCCCGGATTCCGAGCTGAATTTCCTGCCGGAGCAGGCGGACCGCCCGGAGCGCGTGCTCACCATGCCCAGCCTCCCCCTGCTGGCCGGTACCACCAAGCCCGCCGGCATGCCGTATTTCTTTGATGCCACGGTCAGCTCCTACTCCCTGCCCACGAATGCCCGCACCGGCGGCCTGAAGCAGGACCTGTGCCTGCTGCTCAACAAGAAGAGCCTGAGCGATACGGAATACGCCTGCCGCAGTAGCCAGGACTGCCCCATTGCAGAGGGCGAGGACGTGCCCAAGGGTACGGAGGATGCCATGCCCATCGGCTCATGGCAGAACCTGTACGCCTACTACAACTGCTGGCCGGACGGTTCCAAGACGGACGACGCATTTGCCGCCCGCCTGCAGGGCTCCCTGAACGGCAACCTCTTCACCCGCATGAGCGGCAGCGCCACGGATATCAACGCAGCCACGCAGCCCACACCGGAAACCGGCGGCAGGCAGTCCTTCTATGACTCCCGCGCCATGATGGATGCCGGCAGCGAGACAGCCGGCTACGCCCGTACCCCCGTGATGCTGGCTTTCGTCAGCAACTACGCCCTGGTTTCCGAGCCCCAGAACACGGACCCCAAGAACCTGACCTACAACCTGTGCATTGCCTATGCCCCCATGGTGCTGTGGTGGAACCCCTACAATGTGCCCATGCGCATCCCCGCCCACAAGCTCTGGTCCTTCTCCGCCCCCTACCGCCAGGTCTGGCTCCGCAAGTTCAACGGTATCCGTGACATGGACAACATGGCCCTGGCTCCCGGCTGGCAGGAAATGGTGAGACAGCGTGCCGCTACCGGCACCTTCAGCTTTGGCCGAGACAGCGGCGACTTCTTCGAGGCCGGCAGCGGCGGCATGGGGGAACTGGTGTTCCAGCCCGGCGAAATCCTTTTCTTCTCCCCTGCCACCGGGCGTACCGTGGACAGGAGACAGGACGTGCGCACCAACCCTTGGCGCGTGGGCTACAATCCCTCTGCCGTCTCCGGCTATGCCATGCGCCTGTACTCCAACGTCTCCGGCAAGGAGCTGGCCACCGATGACGGCGGCAAGGCCCTCTGGAACACGGAGCTGGCCATCGGCAGCGGTGATTTTGTGCCGGGCAAGACTGATGCCTTGAAGCTGCCGGCGGACCCGCACGGCTGGTCCCTGGCCCCGGGGCGTGCCGATTGCCTTACCATTGTGGCCGGTTTCGGCGGCATGGAGGAGACGGAAACGCCTGACCCCTCCGATTCCGCTGCCCTGAACGACAAGGGCGGCATGTCTCCACAGCGTGTGCTGCTCGGCTGGTTCTCCCCGGAGGACGCTCAGACTGAGACGAACGCCGACCCGGACGAGAATGTGGTCAAGAAGCACTTCTCCGTCAGCAACCGCGAGTTCTGGAGCGACCGTATGAACGATACCAGCAACCCGTACTACTTCTGCTCGCTGGGCGTGGGTGCCAAGTCTGCCAATGTTACCCTGGATACCAAGGTGTACCCCAACAAGGATTTCCGTACCAAGATATGGCAGCACTCGAGCCCCGCGTTCTGGGGCTCCGCCATCCTGGACCCGGATGACCAGACCCGCCGCTACCACCCGTACCAGTTCGCTTCCCTGAACGTGGGTTCCGGCCTTTCCTCCGCCCCGCTGGACAACATCGGCGGCAACGGTATCCTGGGTATCTCCGGTGATGGCGGTGAGCAGGTTTCCTTCGCCTCCGTGATGGAGCTGCCCGTGCATCCCCCGTTCTCCCTGGCCGGGTTCTCCGGCATGCGCCTGCAGCCCGGCTGGTACAAGACCAACGGCGGTGACCGCGGCGGTATGGCCCAGCTGCGCCGCATGCAGTACCAGGCCGGCGTGCCCGGCGTGGGCATCGGCAATGCCTTTGCGGATCCCTGCATCCCCGCCGGTGATGTGTACGCCTACTTTGAGCAGAAGGAGCTCTCCTCCTCCATCACGGGCAACGTCCACATTTTCGGTGATTTCTTTGACCACGGCCTGCTGATTAATGACGCCATGTGGGATACCTGGTTCTGCTCCTCCGTTTCCGATATGCCTGGCGCGGGCAAGAAGGTACAGGCCCAGGATACCCTCTCCAAGTTCATGAAGGGGACCGAGACGCTGCCCGTGGCCCGCTACAAGAAGTCCAACACCCCCTACCGCGATGAGCAGATTATCAACCAGCTCATGGCCGGCGACGGCTGGAAGTACATTGCCCAGTACCTGATGATTGACGGCGGGTTCAACGTGAACTCCACCTCCGTGGCTGCCTGGACCGCCACCCTGCAGGGGCTGGCCAAGCGCAAGCTGGTTTGCCTGAAGGATGGCAAGATGTCCCTGGTGGAACCCGGCAAGAACGATTCCGATGTCATCTTCTCCCGCTTCATGGCCTCCACCACGGACAAGAGCCTGGATTCCCTGGGCGGCTACAGTGTGATGGAGGGGTCCTCCTCCCTCCGCTCCAACACCGGCATGACCTCCGCCTGGGGCGAGGTCCGCAAGCTGGATGAGAACTCCATCGCCCGCCTGGCGGAGGAGATGGTGAAGCAGGTCCGCAAGCGCGGTCCCTTCCTGAGCATGTCGGACTTCATCAACCGCCGCCTGGACAGCGAGGGCGGCGAGGATGCCCTGAAGGGTGCCCTGCAGGCCGCCATCGATGCCACGGACATCAACGCCGATTTCAACGAGGTGATGCTCTCCGCCCCCGGCGCAGGCCGCCTGTTCAAGTTCCCGCAGGCGGATGAGGGCTCCATGCACACCGCTGCCCCCGGCTACCTCATCCAGTCTGATGTGCTGGCCTCTCTGGGCAATATCCTGACCGTGAGAGACGACACCTTCACCGTGCGTGCATACGGCTGCGTGCGTGCTGCAGACAAGCGTATCCTGGCCCAGGCCTGGTGCGAGGCCACCGTGCAGCGCACCATCGACTACGTGAGCCCGGTGAACGCGCCCTCCGTGGCGGAGTACAAGTCCGACGGCACCCGCGACAAGGGGCTGACGGAAGTGAACCGCCGCCTGGGCCGCAAGATGCGCGTGGTGGCCTTCAAGTGGCTGGATGCCTGGGATATCTGATATCCAGCGTGCAAACAATCGTATCCAAGCCGGGCGGGAAACCGCCCGGCTTTTTTGCGCCCGCCGCCCTGTTCTTGCATGGACAAGGCGGCGGTTCTGGTGTACAATGGCGGCAGACATGCTGATCAGGATAGGAACAAGAGGCAGTGAGCTGGCACTGGCGCAGGCGCGCCAGGCGGCGGAGACCCTGCAGGCGGCACACCCCGGGCTGGAGTGTGAGCTGCATATCATCCACACCGCGGGTGACCGCCGCACGGATATTCCCCTGAATGAGGTGAACCGCGCCACCGGCACGGCGGACAAGGGGGTGTTCATCGCTGCCATCGAGGACGCGCTGGCCGCCGGGGAGATTGACTGCGCCGTACACAGCCTGAAAGACATGCCCGGTACGCTGGACCCGCGTTTCTGCCTGGCGGCGGTGCTGCCGCGTGAGCAGGTGGAGGATGTGCTGGTGTGCCGCGACGATGCCGACATGGACCGCCTGGTGGTGGCCACGGGCAGCGTGCGCCGCGCCCGCCTGGTGCAGGATGTATGGCCCGGTTCCCGCACTGTTCCCGTGCGCGGCAATGTGGCCACCCGCCTGCGCAAGCTGGCGGAATCCGCAGAGGCCACGGCCACCCTGCTGGCTCGCGCCGGGCTGAACCGCCTGGGCTATACCGCCCCGCAGATGGAGCTGGGCGGCCGCACGCTTTCCTTCCGTACCCTGGCGGTACAGGATTTCCCGCCCGCGCTGGGGCAGGGGGCCATTGCCCTGGAAACCCGCGCGGCAGACCCGCAGGCCACCGCCCTGGTGGCTGCGGTGAACCATGCCCCCACCAGCCGCTGTATCCGCGCGGAGCGCCGGTTCCTGGACCTGCTGCAGGCAGACTGCTCCGTGCCGGTGGCCGGCTATGCCACGGAGGCGGATGGCTGCATGACCCTCCGCGTGGTCTACTACCCGCCCCACGGCCCTGCCGTGAAACTGGCCCACACAGGAACGGCGGCAGACTCCCCGGAGGAAGTGGCCGCCGCCGTCTTCACCGCCTTGCAGGGCGGTTTCAGTCAGTCTTCATGCGTTCCCAAAGGCTCTTCTTCCTAGGAATATTGTTCAGCAGGCTGGTGAGCTTGAACGGTGTGGGATTCATGTCCGGCAGTTCCCGAAAGGCGTATATGCGGCCTGCGTCGTTCACGCGGCGGAGTTTTCCTATGGCTTCATGCGCCGGGAGCCCCGCGTTGCGCAGGGCCATGTACAGGTGGTAGTACTCGTTTTTGATATTTGTGGCAAACACTCCCGGATCATCGGACCCCATGCAGATATTCATGTCTGCATCGCCCTCCACGGTGTAGCCGTCCACCTTCAGCCAGCGCAGTACGTGGTGATCCTGGATGTGGCGGATCTGCCCGATGCGCAGGTTGCTGACAGGAAGCGTCTCTATCACAACATCCCTGACCGCTATGAGCTGCTGGACCCGCTGCTGCAGTTCCAGCAGCTCCGGTATGCCCAGAAAATCGGTTTTCACCTCTATCGTCTTTTCTTGCTCTTTCCTGCACTCGCTGTTTGTACTCCATAGCCAGTACAGCTCCGCCGGGGTATTGCCGTGCTGTTCAATCCTCTTGCTGATAAGCTTGTGCTCTGATTCTTGGAACTCACTGATAGGAAGCTCCGTGTCCAGATTCTTCTTGACGTGTGTGGGTACAAACTGCCGCATATCAAAGAAATCCGCCAGGGTGTGAATGGTGCCGTATGGCAAATTTCTTCCCTTTGTTGCCGATTCAAACACCAGCCCTGCCACGCGCAGGGCCTCGTGCTCCGCCTTGGCTGCGGCTGCCGGATTGTGTTCGTGGAGCAGTTTCCATACAAATATCATGTCCAGCAGCCACTCCCTCATGGTGAGCAGCAGCTTGGACGGCATGGAACCTACCCATTCACCGGGGTGAATGCCGATGGATATGCCGTGGCCGATGCGGTTGCCGTTTCGGAGGTCCAGAAAGGTGACGGAATCGTACACGGCGCGTATGCCGCTGATGAGATGCAGGAAATCCTCCCCGCAGTGGTATGTCTTGTGTGATATGCCGCTCTTCTGTTCAAAAAGCCTGTATGCCGGGGCAAATACCTCCGGCGGTTGGTTCATTTCAGAATTGGCTGCGTCAATACCTACCGGAATGCGGTCCCGCTCCATCAGGTAGCGGGCGTCTTCCGACATCAGGGCTGCCTCGTTCATGTGGGTCCGGAACTCTGCTTCAAACAGGGGAGATTGCAGCAGGACTTTGTTTTGCTTGGGTGGCGTTTTGATCATATGGCCCACCAGTACCAGTTGGGGTTGTGGAAGAGACTGCGGCAGCAGATCTCCCCTCATCTGCATTTCCTTCTTCAGTTCTCCCTGCCGCTTGTTCCATGCACGTGAACAGGAGCGCAGAAAGAGCCCTTTCTTTTCTCTCAGGGCCTTTGGCGTAAGCCTGACTTCTATGTAATTGCGATCCCCTGCGGCGGTTTTTATCATATTGTAGAAGGTGTTCTCATAGTACTCTGCATTCCCGACGGATAGTTTCTGGTGGTCGTTGCTGACAGAGAATGCCTCGAATCCCTTGCGGTGCTCCGTATGGCTGTTTAGCGCAATATGCTCGTTTTGCATGAGCAGGTACAGGTGCAGCATGGTCTGCAGGGGCTGCTTGTATGGGAATGTGCTCGCGTTCTCCAGCAGCCGGAAGGCATCCATCCACATGTGCATTTCCTGCTGCATACGCGCCTTCAGGCTTTGAGGTGCCAGGACCGCTGGAGCATCAACCGTGAAAAAGTCCGGTTTGAGTGAATAGCGCCTGGTTGTAGCTTGGGCTTCTCCTATGATTTTCTCTGCCCTTCCTGAGTGAACTCCCCTGCCTGTATCACATTCCACCAGGCTGATGATGCTCTCGCGCAGCACGCGTGCCAGTTTCATGCGGTTGCCCAGCAGCTTGGGAGTGAGCTCCGGATTGACCAACGCATAGTGCTCCTTGAAACGGGACTTCTTGAAATCCTTGGTTTCCCGCTCCACAAAAGCACGGATAGCATACAGGTCGTGCAACCACTCTTCCTCTGGGTATCGGCAGCCGTTAAGGTGTAGGTGCGTCTCGTTAAGCCCGTCTGTGCGTATGAAATCTGCCACCACCGGTTCCAACGGGTGCGCCAGGAAATAACATGCCGGGCAGTGGTGCTTGTGCAGCATATACAGCTTGATAGGCCAGGTAGTCATTCTGGCCCGGATATTCTGCCAGCGGGAGAAGTGCGCGGACTTGCCGTACCTCAAATGGCCGTCGCCTGGTCTGTCTTCTTCTCCCTCTTCCTGTTGGTTGCGTACGTACAGGCGCCTGTTGGCAAATTCCAGGTAGCCCTCCGCCATCAGCCTGATGGCTTGCATCAGGCTGATGGTTTTTGTTCCCATGTATCTCCTATCAAACTCGCTCCACCTTTGCGAGAATACATGCTCGGGACGGGACGAATCGCGCTGCTCAAAGGCAATATATGCAGGCAGCTTCCAGTCGATGCTGTTTCCCTCATTGTCCAGCCATTTGTTAAGCGCCATGGAGTTGGACAGGACATAGAGCGGAACTGTGCTCAGGATGGAGGACATTGTTGTTACTGCTGTTTATTGTTTTGAGTATTGAGACAGAGATTGTTTTTGGCCTTGAGATAGAGCTGGAAATATTTCTTTTCCATTCTCTGCATCCTGGCCAGTCTTTTGATTGCCGTTTCGTGTTCGGCCAATTGATGCTCCAAGTTTTTTTTCTTTGAGGTTAATATATAGGTGTTTCGCCTGATTTGTTGTCTGTTCCTATTCACCTCCCTGCGGTATGGCTCCATATGCATCCGTATCTCTGAAATGCTTTTCTCTGTTTCTCTTATGTCCAGACGGGCAGCTCTGCGCTCTTCTGCTATCATGCTGAGCTGGGCCCGTATCTCATCACGGCGTGCCGGGGCTATGTCAGGCGATGTTGCTCCTTCGCTCTTTTCTATAAGGGCGGCTAGTCTTGACAATTCTATTAATTTCTTAGATGCTTGCGTAGCCTGTTGTTCATACCTGTTACTTCTTTCTCTATAGCCCGCTGCTTCTTCTTCTAATCTGTCAAGTTCCTTTCCCGTTGCCATAATTTCTTCTTCTGCCAATCGTGTTTGTTCTTCCAATTCTTCTATCTCCCGTTGGGTTTGGTTTACGAGAGACTGCTGCGTTTCTACAACCTTTTTACATCCTTCTACCTTTGTGGTAATTTCCCCTTTTAATCGCTTAAGTTTAAGAACGTGCTCTTTCTTGGTGAGGTCCACCATGTCTCCGATATTGGCTGTATCCAATATATCATTCAATTTTTTGTTTTTTTCCATGAGAGCCTTCCACATGGGGAAGGCTTTCACGCTGTCGGCCAGCGAGGAGACCGTCTGTGTGTTGTCTTTTTGTGGGGAATCTATTGTCTGCTTTAAACATCCCAATGCCTGATGCACAGAAGTCATGAAATCTTTTAGAATCTTCCCCGCTTTGGGGTGTTTTTCGTCATTCCGGTACTGAACAGAGTAATTGTTCGCTTTCATTGCGCACTGAGATATAAAGACATCCCAAGCTTGTTGGAAATCATATGCAAAAGAGGTATATGATTCGGAGCCGTATTTCTGAAGCCACTGGTATATCTCCTCTGCCGGGGCTTCGTATACATTTTCAGGATACGAGTTATAGAATACGTGTGTTTCGGAAGATCTGTTTCTCGTGGCATTGTCAGGATACGAGTTATTGAATACGTGTGTTGTGCCATCGGAAGATCTGTTTCTCGTGTCATTGATGTTCCAGTCCTGGATTCTTATGATGGCCGGGGCCGTATGCTTGCTGCTTAGCTTTGCCTTGATAGCAGCTAGCGCGCTTGCCCTGACCTCCTCATCCTTAGTCCCGTTTTCGATGTTGGAATATAAATCCAGCCATTCGGCAATATGCATCAACAGGTGGTATATGGAGAGATGGAAAAAAGACCCTGTGTTGTCATCGACGCGGCAGAGGCATGCATTGATACCTGCAATATATAGTAATTCTGATGCATTTGAAGGTGTCTCGTAGTTGAGTAACTCTTTGTCCAATTCCTGGAATCCTATCTTGCCTTCGGTTCCCTTTTCGAAATCCTGGACACTATTTTCATTGAGTAAGCAGATGAGCCCGTTTTGATATGCGGGAAGTTGACCATTTTCTGGTATCATGGCAGAACAGGCCAGGTTTTCCCAGGGTGTCTTTTCCTGCTTTGAGTAGTGTTCAATAAGCACCCGAGTGAAACTTGGGTTACCAGGGCGGTTGGCGCGTATTCGCTGCCATACGGGAAATACGGAGCACCAATATTTTAGCTTGGAACTTAGAGATTTCGTCGCTTGGCTTACAGCTCCGCTTAAAAATAGGGCAACTCGTCTCACGCTATCATCGCCCTCCACTCTCCGCAATGCCAAATCCGAATTCGACTGGAATGTAGCCGAATAATACCGAAATATATTTTTGTACAAGGATTCAATGTCTCCTGCTCCTTCTTGTGTGAAATTGATATTGAATTTGTTAAGGGACTGGGTGGCGACTTCCTGTATTCCTTTCCATATATATTGGGCTGATTCCGGAGAATTTGGGTTTTCTGGATTGTTAGTCAGGTATCTCAGAAGAAAAAGGAACGAACGCAGGGGGAGTGCATAGATCAAGTCTGAAAATATTTGCGCTGAATCGACGTTGAGTTGGCTAACCATTAGCTCTTGAATCAAGTCTTGTATACGCGTTTTATCTTCCTTTCCTCCTTTGTATTTGACATATATTTCTGACGAGTTTTCTAATATGTCTTTCAAATTTTGTATCTTGATCCTGTTGTCAACGGGGAAGATTTTCATCAGATATTGTTCCTCCATGCTGTCTAAAAGCATGTTCCGCATGTCATTGTGAGCTGCAGTGTCATGGTTGAGCAGTTTTTCACCAAAATTGTTCAGTTGCATCCCTCTCACAATATGGGAATATAATTGCATGTCCCCGGCAAAGATGAAGATGAGCCTCGGGCTTTGCATGTATTTTCTTATGTATTCCAGCACATCCTCGCATTTGCTGAAATTAAGATCGGCATCATCAATGGTGACAAGGAATACATCGGCGCGCGTGATTTTGGAAAGGTGGTCAAGCAGTTCATCCAACTTTTTCCGCAAGTGTACGCTGCTTGCGCATTTGTCTATGCAGTTTTCCAGAAAAAAATCTGGAGTGTCGCTTTTCTTCAGGGCTTCATCTGCATCCATCAGTACCTGTAGACCGCTAGACATTTGTCTCAGATTTTCCAAGGCAGCGTGGATCTTTTCTTTTTTCTCTTCATTGATATTCCATTCCTTGAAGCTGTCTTCGAGAATCTTGTACACCCTCCCCAGAAGATGGATGAAGAAATTTTCGCCCTTTCCCAACTCCGTAGGATCTACATCGGCAAGAGGGTATATGGAGGGAGTCTTGTTGTCGTCGTTATTTAATAGGGCTGCGCGTACGGCGCGCAGTAGTGTGGATTTCCCTGATCCTCGCGCGCCGTCAATGAAGAAGCAGCTCGGAATATTTCGTGCTTCATCGGTAATTGTGCCGTGGCTGTTGTTGCGGGAAGAATTGGAAGATGTTTTAGTATAGTTTTCGCAAACCTTGTCTTGGATTTTTTTGACAAGATGGTTGCATTCTTCTTGGAAAATCAGTTCGCCCTTTTGCAGAGCTTCTGTGCTATCGAGTGTGTCCAGGTTAATTGTGATTGTGCTCATATCGAGGGGGACGGTTTTGTTTGATGGTGATGATGTTACGGTAGAAATGCTGGGGGCTTACCAGCGCAATTTTGTGTGGATGGTATTCTACGTGTTTGTTTATGTTGTTACAGGTACAGCTTGGCGTACTCGATAAGTTCTTCTGCGTGCTTGTAGAGGTCCAGTACGGACTCCATGGGGATGCGTTTTTCGTTCCGCTCCTTGTCCAGCAGGATGAGGGTGGTCTGCGTGTTGGTAAAGAGGAAGCGGCAGAGGGGCTTGCGGACGTTGTGGTCCAGGAGGACGCCGCAGTAGCTCTTGGTGTCTTTCAGGAAAACGCGGGCGGGATCTACCACTTGGGCCAGGATGGCGCGGACGATGCGGTAGCCTTCCAGTTCCTCCTCCGTGGTGACAATGCCGTCATCCTTCTCGTCCTCGGAGGAGGCATCGGGAGATTCGGCTGCTGCGGCAGGCGGGGCGGCGGGAGCGGCGGGCAGAATATCCGGGGAGACCCCGTCCAGGGCATTCTGGAGCCTGCGGCTGACGAGTGAGTTCACCCACTCCCGGAAGGCCTGGCCAACGATGGCAGAGAACTGGGCGCGGCGCTCCGGGGTGAGCATGCCGCTGTACACCTGTTTGGCAAAGTGGCGCACAAACTCGTCGGTCGGGGATTCCAGCTCTGCGTCCAGCAGCTGGTGGATTTGCTTCTTGTACTTGAGTTCGGAGGCGTTGCTGAGGATGTTTCCCAAATCATAGGCGCTCTTGGAGAATTTCTTGAGTTCGGCTACTTTCTTGGGGTCTATGCTGAGCATGTTGAACTCGAAGAAGGGCTTGTCGTCCATTACGTTGGGTGCCTCTATGTCGGTGTAGAAGAGATAGTCTATACCATTGGTCAGGATGGCGATGCGTGCTTCCGTGCAGGCAAAGTAGCGGTAGAGCTGGCTGGCGTGGTTGATGCTCAGCGGAGCGTTGATGCACTTGCATTCAATGAGGATGGAGGGCTTGCCGTCCTGCATGATGACATAGTCCACCTTCTCGTTCTTCTTGGTTCCCACGTCTGCGGTGAATTCGGGCACCACCTCAAACGGGTCGAACACGTTGTAACCCAGGGCCTGGATAACGGGCATGATAAGGGCGTTCTTGGTGGCTTCTTCCGTTTCAATAGTCTCCTGCAGGCGTGAGATGCGCCCGGAGAGCTGGGTGAGTGTATCGATGAGGTCCATGGTTGAGTAACAGTTGGAGGTTAGGTGAATAATGCCTTAATCCCTACTATAATGCACCTTGGTGCTTTGAAAATCAAGCACTTTTTAATTGTAATACAAGTGTATTACAATTAGCGGTTGCACACTGCACAGCTACAATGTCTTATGATTATATTAGAATGTATAAAAATACAAATAGGCGATTTCCCGGTGGTAAAAGAAGGTGTATCCGCCCGCCGGACGTAAAGATGGCAGTTCCGTGTCAGGCTGTGGGCGTCATCCTAATGACGCGGCGGAAAAAGTCGTCCAGCGGGGCGGGGTCCGGCAGGTCCGGCATGGGGGTGGCGGCCAGGGAGTCGGTGATGGACTGGAGTTCGCGGTCGATGAAGGATTCTGCCAGGGGGCGTGCGGGGCCGGCGGCCTTCTCCTTGCCGGCGGCGCGCAGGTGCAGCAGGGTGTCCACCTCCTCCTGCATGTCTGCGGGGAGCAGGGCGGCGCGCAGCTCTGCAAAACGCACGGGTGCGTGGGTGCGCTCTTGCAGCACCCAGCGGGCGGCCAGCAGGGGGCGTATGGCGTAGAAATACTCCTTGTAGGGCACCACGGCGCGGCCCAGGTAGCGCTTGCGGGTGCTGGCGGCCATGCCGGCATAGCGTGCGGCCAGGCGCCTGGGCTGCATCACGCCCTCCACCACGGCCCGGTATTCCTCCAGCCAGGGGGAGCTGCGGTACAGGATGGGTGAGTGCGCCCACTCGTACACGCTGATGTTGGATTTGAGAGCCAGCTGCAGGGCCTTTCGCAGGTCCCAGCCGGTGATGTCGAACACGGGGTTGAGCTCCCATTCGATGGTGTCCCGCGGCGGGGTGAGGGAGAGGTAGGTTTCCTGCGGGTGGTAGTAGACGCAGCGCACGTCGTAGTCGCTGTCTTGCGAGGCGTGGCCCCAGGAGCGGCTGCCGGATTCTGCGGCCAGCAGCAGTCTGCACCCGTGGTGGCGCTGCAGGGCATCCAGCCGGGCGTGGATTTGGGGAATGATGTCACTCATGGCTGATCATGGTGTGGAGTTTGATGCGGATTCGGGCCAGGTCCTGCTCCCAGTCGCCGGGGCAGGGTGTGTCCGGCAGGGGTGAGGCTGCATACAGGGCAGGCAGGGCATCCATGCAGGCGCGGGCCTCTGCCAGCAGGTCGTCCAGCGGCACGGCCCCGGCGCGTATGGCGCGCAGGTGGGCGGCATCCTCCGTGCGTTTCACGCGGATTTCCCCGCTTTCGGCAATCTCCCGCGCCATGTGCAGCAGGCGTATCACGTGGCCCATGTGCTTGCAGTCGTATGCACCGCCGCGCTCTGCATCCAGCTCCGTCTGCAGGCGCTTGCCGTTGCGCTCCTGCTGCCACCGGCGGTATTGGGCCACGGCGCGGCAGTGGCGGGAGTACGCCTCTGCCAGCACCTGCATGTGGGCCAGGAAAGGCTCTGTGCCGTCCAGCTGCGGGGTGGCCACGGCGGCACCGGTACGGCCCAGCAGGCCGGCTGCCGTATCCCGCCGGAACAGGGCGAAGAGCTGCGGGCAGTCCGCCACCGGGGCGGCGCACACCTGGTTCATGCCAAGCCCGCGCGCGGCCAGCCAAGTGGGCAGGGGCAGGGAGCCCGCTCCCTGGGCCACGCGGCAGAAATCCGCCAGGCCCAGGCTCTCGTCCGGCGGGGATACGGCCTTGGCGTGCGTGCTGAGCACGCGCTTGAGCTGGGCCTCGGCATTGCCCGTGAAGGTGTGCAGGCACTTGCGGGAAAGGAAATTGTGGCGGCGGAAGAAATCTGTGAACCAGGGGGCGGCATGCAGCTGCTGCTCCTGCCCCAGGCAGCCCAGCAGCTCCAGGGCCCCGCTGTTGTTCAGCATGAGCTGGCGGCAGAATTCCCCCATCTCCGTGTACTGGCGGTCCTGCTTCTCATCGCTCACCACGCGGGGGGCCGTGCCGGTCAGGATATCCTGCAGCGGGGCCAGGTACACGCCTTTCAGGTCCTCGTCGCTCCCGGGCCTGGCCAGGCCGTGCGCATGGCTGCCGGCCACGCTTTCAAAGCAGATGAACGGGCGTATGGTATCGATTGTATAGTCCATGGGTCATAGGGGGAGGCTAGGGTTCTTCTTCCACAGGTTCCGTGTCAGCGGTTTTCCTCCAGCCCCATAAAGTGCGGGGGCATGGGGGAAGTGAGGTCCGCGACGAGCCAGATGAAGGGCTTGTCCAGGGTGAGCTTCTGCAGGCCCTGGGAGACTGTTCCGTCCGGGGTGTGGCGGGTGCCGGTCTCTGCAAGGTGGATGGTCTCCTTGTCCAGCAGGGCATCCAGCTTGAGCTTGGCGGGGGTGATGGGGGAGAAATCCGCCTTGGCGGGGTCAAACATGGCACCGGCCCCCATGCGGCGGAAGAGGTCTGCGAAATCCCGCGTGGGGGTGTTCCTGGAGATGCGCGGCATGGCCAGGGAGGTATCCGTGGGCTCCGCCTGAACCAGGGCGGTGCGTATCTCGCTGAGCTGTGCGGGGGTGAGGGCTATGCCGAATTCGCGCGCGTTCCCGGCGGGAAGGATGGCGATGAAGGCGAGCGGGGTGCCCTTGCCCTGGGGCTTGAAGAAGAGGGCTGCGGCCTCCCAGCTGCCGTCTGCGGCGCGGGCATAGCGCAGGGGTGCGCGCAGGTGCATCATCTCTACCTGGGGAATGCCGCCGTCCGCATTGTAGAAATCCGCCTTGTTGTCCGTATCACCGGGCTGGAAAGGGTATTGCCACTGCGCGGTGAAACCTATGGCCGCCGCAGCCAGCAGGCGTGTATCCGCGTTCAGGCTGGTGCTGTCCACCATCTGGCCGTCCGGGTTGTCGGCCGCCTGGCAGATCATGCCGTTGAACAGGGAAAGGGAGAGGGGCAGGCTGGATTTGAGCGGCAGGCGGGTAATCAGGCGCGGGTTGACAGTGCCGGTGGGCAGGTCGTCGCTCACGGCCAGGGTGCAGCCGTAGTGCGCGGGTACGGACTGCAGGTCTGCCCCGGTGGAAAGGCGCAGGTTTTCCAGCTCCTTGCGGGTGGTTCCGGCGCTTGCCTGCTGCAGGTGCAGCAGCAGGTCCGTAAGGGGCAGGGGGGCCACCATGGGATTCTGCTCACCGCTCTGCAGCACGGCATGGAAGAGCTGCAGGGAGAAGGAATCGCTCACCACGCCGCCTTCGGGTACGGCGATGTCCCGCAGGGGAAGGTTGAGCTCCTGCTGCCCGGACTGGAAATCCTGCCAAAGGCGCGGCACGAAGAAGCCGCCGGCAAAGCCGAGGAGGACGAGGACGGGGATGGTGGCGCGGGTGAGTTTCATGGCGGCGGGTCAGCTGAAGAGTGAGAGGTCCTGGTCCAGCTTGGGGCAGGGGGCCACGCAGTAGCGCTCTCCCAGCTCAATGGTGGCGCGGTTGCCCAGGGAGTTGCGGAAATGGATGTACACGGGTACCTTGCCGGGGTATTCCTGCAGCACCTTGGAGATAAGCTCCAGGTCCCCCTTGTCGTGCCTGGCGGTGTTCAGCGTAATCTCATAGTGCTTCACCTCCTTCTTGTTGCTGCGGCGGGAGTTGGTGGTAAGCAGGTCCAGGCCGTTGGCGGCCACCTTCTTGCCGCCGGTCTTCTCATCCTCCTGGATACGGGCGCGGATGCGCACAAAGTTGCCCACCTGCAGCATGTCTGCCTGCTGGTCCATGATTCCGGCGTAGGTCTTGGGCCACACCGCCACCTCCGTGCTGCCGGTAAAGTCCTCCACCGTGATGATGGCAAACTTGTCGTTGTTCTTGGTCAGCTTCACCACCACGGCGCGTATCATGCCCGCCATTTCCCGCTGGTTGCGGATTTCCTCCGGCTCCAGGTCCGGCAGGGTGCCGATGGCCACGTAGCGCGGGTCGTCGATGATGCCGCGCATGGAATCCAGCGGATGGCCGGAGAAATAGGCCCCGGTGTACTCCTTCTCGTCCGCCAGGCGTTGGTCCTTCGGCCACTCCGGCGGGGTGGCCTGCTGCACGGGGGTAGAGGTGGTCATCGTCATGTCGAAGAGCGACATCTGGCCGGCCTCGTTGTCCTTGTGTACGCCGGCTGCGCCGTTGATGCACTGCTCGATGGTCTCGAAAATGGCGGCGCGGGGCTCGTGCATCCAGTCGAAGGCGCCGCATTTCACCAGCACCTCTATCTGGTTGCGGCGCACCACGCTGGGGGGAATGCGGTAGCACAGGTCCTCCAGGCTCTTGTACGGGCCGTTCTTTTCACGCTCCTCTACAATGACGCGCACGGTTTCAGAGCTCATGCTTTTCACGGAGGCCAGGCCGAAGCGCACGGCCAGGTGGCCGTTCGGCATGGTTTCCGGCTGGAATTTCACGGCAGAGTGGTTCACGCAGGGCCCCAGCACCTCGATGCCCATGCGGGTGGCCTCCTGGATGAACACGCCGATTTTCTCGTTGGTGGACTCGTTGCTCATCAGGCCGCACAGGAATTCCACCGGGTAGTGCGCCTTCAGGTAGGCGGTCCAGTAGGAGATGTGGCCGTAGCAGGCGGAGTGCGACTTGTTGAAGCCGTATCCGGCAAACTTCTGGATCTTGTCGAAAATGGCGTTGGCGGTGGGCTCGTCAATCTGGTTGTTCTCCCAGCAGCCCTTCACAAAGCGCTTGCGCTGCTCCGCCATTTCCTGCATGTCCTTGTGGCCCATGGCGCGGCGCAGCAGGTCTGCACCGCCCAGGGTGTAGCCGGCCAGCAGCTTGGCGGCAGCCTGCACCTGCTCCTGGTAGATCATCACGCCGTAGGTGATGCCGGAGACGGTCTCCAGCAGCGGGTGCTCGTACTCCGCCTCCTTCAGCCCCTTCTTCACGGCAATCATGTCATCCATGAACTGCATGGCGCCGGGGCGGTACAGGGCCAGCAGGGCGATGATGTCCTCGATGTTGTCGATGCCGTAGCGCTTGCAGGTATCCACCATGCCGCCGGATTCCAGCTGGAACACGCCCATGGTTTCGCCGCGGTTCAGCAGGGCCAGCGTGTCCGCATCCTGGATATCCACGGTATCATACCGGAAATCCGGCACGCGCCAGCGCACGTAGGTCTCCGCATCCTTCATGACCGTGAGCGTCTTCAGGCCCAGGAAATCCATCTTCAGCAGGCCGGCGTTGTAAATGGCGCCCATGTCGCACTGGGCCACCACTTCTCCCTGCGGGTTGCTCAGGTCGTCTCGCGTCAGCGCCACGTAGTCGTCCAGCCCGCGGTCGCCGATCACCACGCCGGCGGCGTGCATGCCCACGTTGCGCACCGTGCCCTCCAGCTTCTGGGCATAGCTCCATATCTCCGCGTAGGTGGCATCGTTCTGCACCAGGTTGCGCAGGTCCTCGCTGCTGTCCCAGGCGGTCTTGAGCGTCACGCCCGGCCCGCTCTCAATGAGCTTGGCAATCTTGTCGGAGTCGGAGAAGCTCATGTCCAGCACGCGCGCCACGTCCTTGATCACGGACTTGGCACCCATGGTGCCGTAGGTGATGATGTGGGTCACGGCGCGCTCGCCGTACTTCTGGCGCACGTACTCGATGACCTCCGGGCGGCGGCTCTGGCAGAAGTCGATGTCGATATCCGGCGGGCTCACGCGTTCCGGGTTCAGGAATCGCTCAAAGATGAGGCTGAACTTGAAGGGGTCGATGTTGGTAATCTTCATCACGTACGCCACCAGGGAGCCGGCGGCGGAGCCGCGGCCGGGGCCCACGGGGATGTCGTGGTCCTTCGCCCAGTTGATGAAGTCTGCCGTGATGAGGAAGTAGCTGGGGAAGCGGAGCATGTTGATGATGCTCAGCTCATAGTCCAGGCGCTCGCTGAGCTCCTTCCAGCGCTCCGGGGTGGCGTCCGGGTAGCGTTCCTTCAGGCCCTCGAAACAAATCTTGCGCAGGTACTCCTCTCGCGGGGAGCCGTCCGGCGTGGCGAACTCCGGGTAGCGCTCCGTGGAGGTGGAGTCCAGCTTGATGGAGGTGTTGCAGCGCTCTGCGATGACATTGGTGTTCTCATACGCATCCGGGTACTCCGGGAACAGCGCAAGCATCTCCTCCTCGCTCTTCAGGTACACGGAGCGGGGGTAGCGCATGCGCTTGGAGTCGTCGCGCTTGTTGCCCGTGCCCACGCAAATCAGGATATCGTGCGCATCGTGGTCGTCCGCCTTCAGGAAATGCGCATCGTTCGTCACCACCAGCGGCACGTCGTGCTTGCGGGCCAGGCGCACCAGCTCCGGGGTGCACTTGCGCTCCTCCTCCAGCTCATGGTCTTGCAGCTCCACGTACAGGTGGTCCTTGCCGTAGATGTCCACCAGCTCCAGCAGCACCTCCTCCGCCTTCTCCGGCTCGTCCTTCAGTATCCATTCCTGCATGGGGCCGGATACGCAGCCCGTCAGGCAGATAAGCCCCTTGCTGAACTCCCGCAGCGTGGCGTAGTCCACGCGCGGCTTGTAGTAGAACCCCTCCAGGTGCCCGCGGGATACCAGCTTGATCAGGTTCGCCCAGCCCACGTTGTCCTCGCACAGCAGCACCAGGTGGCAGTACTTGTTGCGCCCGGGTATCTGCTTCTTCACGTCCAGCGGCGTGGGCGCCACGTACACCTCGCAGCCCAGGATGGGCTTGAACAGCGGCTTCTTCTCCTCCGGGTGCTCCTTGTTCCAGGCGATGATGTCCTTGTTGTGCTTCTTCACGTTGCTCATGAACTCGATGGCCGCGAACACGTTGCCGTGATCCGTGATGGCCACGGAGTGCATGCCGAGCTCCTCGCACCGCTTGATAAGGCCCTTGGTCTTAATCATGCCGTCGAGCAGGGAATATTCCGTGTGAACGTGGAGATGTGTGAATGCCATAGCGCGTGCACACAGTATACACCAAAATCCCAGCCAAGGAAAGCAAGGATTTCCCCAATGCCGCAAAATGCGCGTGTGCACTCATGCAATGCGCTTGACAGGGGCTGCCTGCAGTGTCAGAATACCGCGCCAATGATAAAAACACTCGCTTCCGTAGTTATGTTTGCCTCCCTGCTGGCATCCCCCGCCTTCTGTCAGGAGTCTGCACCCGCCACTGGCGCGGCCGATGGCGCACCCGCCGCCAAAAAGCCTGCCAAGCCCAAGCTCTCCCCAGAGGAGCTTGAGGCGGAAAGGCTCAAGAAAAAGTCTGAGAGCCTGCGGGTGAAATGGTATACGGAAGAGGAGAAGGCCTTTGAGGATGCCAAGAAGTACAACCTGCCCGTGTGGGTGCTGTATTCCGACCCGGAGACCTGCGCCGTGTGCAAGGAGCTGGACAAGAAAATCATCCACTCCCGCAAGTTCAAGGCCGCCAAGGGGCTGTGCGTCGGCTACCGCTCCACCTCCCCGCTGCCCAAGTACAAGTGTGACAAGGGTATGCCTATGGGCGCACTGGTGGGGCCTGATGGCAAGTTTATCTGCAATCTCAGCTACAGCCCTGCCATGAAGCCGGAGAAATACATCGAGCAAATCACCAATGCCCGTATCAAGATCCAGCAGGGGCCCGATGCCCCAATTATGCTGGACGGCAAGCTCATTCCCCCGCCTCCTTCCAAGTAACAGGATGCCCCGTCCCGTAGGGGGCGGGGCCCGCCAGATGCCGCTGCCTGGTTGCCGGAGAATCCTGCGCGCGTACGGGCGTGCAGGATTTTCCTTGCCAGGCGTCGGTGAAATGCCTACAATGCCCGCATGCCGGATGAAGAGCCAGCCCAGCCGATGACTGCGGTGCAGGAGAACCTGCAGCGCTATTTCGGCTTTGACCGGCTGCGCTCCGGGCAGGACGATGTGGTGGCAGCCGTGATGGCGGGGCGGGATGCGCTGGCCATTATGCCCACGGGTGGCGGCAAGTCCCTGTGCTACCAGCTGCCGGCCCTGTGCCGGGAGGGAATCACCGTGGTGGTGAGCCCTCTGATTGCGCTCATGAAAGACCAGGTGGATGCCCTGCAGGCGCGCAACATACCCGCAGCGGCCATCAACTCATCCCTGGGGGTGGAGGAGTACCGCCAGGTGATGGGCGCGCTGCGCAGCGGGGAGCTGAAACTGGTGTACGTGGCCCCGGAACGCTTTGGGCAGCAGGGGGTCATGAATGCGCTGCAGGGGATGCAGGTCTCCCTGTTGGCCGTGGATGAGGCGCACTGCCTGAGCCAGTGGGGGCATGATTTCCGCCCGGACTACCTGCGTCTGGGCAAGGTGCGGGAGGAGCTGGGCTACCCGCAGACCATCGCCCTGACCGCCACGGCCACGGAGGCCGTGCGGAACGACATACTGGCCACGCTGCAGCTGCGGGACCCGGCGGTGATTGTCAGCGGGTTCGGGCGTGATAACCTGGATTTCCGCATCACCCAGTGTGATACGCACCAGGCCAAGTATGAGCGCATAGCCGCCGTGGTGAAGGAGTGGGGGCAGGGTATCGTGTACTGCGCCACGCGCAAGAGCGTGATACGCGTGTATGAGGAGCTGGCCCGCCGCCGCGTGAATGCCGTGGCCTACCATGCCGGCATGACGGACGAGGAGCGCGAATTCTCCCAGAACGCCTTTATCTCACGCCGGGCGGATGTGGTGGTGGCCACCAATGCCTTCGGCATGGGCATAGACCGCCCGGACGTGCGGTTTGTGGTGCATTTCGACATACCCGGCAGTGTGGAGGCCTACTACCAGGAGGCCGGGCGCGCCGGGCGGGACGGGGAACCCTCCGTGTGCGAGCTGCTGTTCAACCACGTGGACCTGAAGACCCAGGAATTCTTCTTTGAGGGCAGCAACCCGCCCATCCAGACCATCCGCGCGCTCTACAACCTGCTGCGCGATGAGTGCGACCCGGACACCAACTCCGTGGAGATGACCATGGATGCCATGTCCGACCGCCTGGGGAAGGAGGTGAACCCCATGTCCATAGGCTCTGCCCTGAGCTGCCTGGTGCATGCCGGCGCCATCTCCCGCTATGACATACCCGGGCGGAACGCCCGCGGCACCCGTATCACGGAACCCTCCCTGAATTTCCAGATGCTGGACATAGACCGCGCCGCGCTGGAGGAGAAGGCCAGGCGGGACCACCTGAAGATAGACGCAATCCGCAACTACGCGTACTGCACCTGCTGCCGCCAGCAGTGGATACTCCACTACTTCGGCGAGAAGGACAGCGGCCCCTGCGGCCATTGCGACGTGTGCAACGCCGCGGACCCGGAGGATGCCGTGGAGCTGGAGGGCAATGAAAGGACGATATTGCTGAAAGCGCTCTCCGGCGTGGCCCGCGCCTCCCGCCGCGCGGCAGACGGCTCATGGGAGCCCATTTACGGCAAAGGCAAGATTATGGACATGCTGCGCGGCTCCAAGAATGCCAACATGCACGCCTACCTGACCCGCCTGTCTACATATGGAATCCTGAAGGACGAGCTGACGGAGGCCAAGATGAAGGCCCTGTTCCGTGCCATGCAGCAGGCCGGCCTGCTGCAGACCAGCGGCGGGGAGATGCCCCTGGTAACCCTCTCCCCCAAGGGGGACGAGGTGATGCGCGGCAAGGCCCCGGCCCGTATATCCCGCAAGAACTGGGCGGCGGAACCCGTGGCTCCCAAGCCGCGCACCAGCCGCGCCCAGGCCGTGTGGGCCGCAGTGGAGCAGGGGCGCATGGACAAGGAGCTGTACGAGCGCCTGGCGGAAATGCGGCGTGATATTGCCGCGGAGCACAATATCCCGGCCTTCCGCGTGCTGCACAACGAGACCCTGCGCGCCCTGGCCACGGTGAAACCGCACTCCCTGGATGAGGCCGCCCGCCTGAAGGGGGTGGGTACCTATACCCGCAACCGCTACCTGCGCTATTTTGTGGAGCTTATCCGGGACTACGAGGGGCTGTAACTCGGCTCCGCCCGCCCCTGCGTGCCGCTTTTTTGTGCCGGGTGGCTCACTTTGTGAGTGACTTCCCGTTTCGGATATGTTAAATTATCCCCACTAAGCATGAAAAAAGCGTTCCAGCGTTTTGCAACCCTTTCCCTGGCAGTGCCGTTTGTACTGTCCGGTGTCTCTGTCCTCACGGCGCAGGATACCGAATCCACCGCGACCCGTGAAACCGCCCGCCGCCAGGCAGCGCTGCAAGATGCCATGCTGCAGGTGGAGGAAGCCCGCCAGGCGTACAAGGAGAAGAAGTACAGCCGGGCAGAGGAGCACTACCGCAATGCCCTGGCCGTGATTCCGCATGTGGAGGCCACGGAGCGCCACGTGCAGTTCATCAAGGACTGCCTGTCTGACGCCTTGATTGCCAAGGCGTTGGATTACAAGACCGTGGGTCGTTCCGACGAGGCAGCCTCCTTCCTGAAGGAGGCCGTGCAGCTTTCCCCCTCCAATGCCCGCGCCAAGCAGGAACTGGCCCTGCTGGCAGACCCCGTGCGCAACAACCCCGCCCTGACCCCCGAACACGTGGGCAATGTGGAGGAGGTGGAGCGCCTGCTCACCCTGGGCTACGGCTACCTGGACCTGGGCAAGTATGATGAGGCAGAGGCTACCTTCAAGCAGGTGAAGGCGTATGATGCCTACAACACCGCCGCCAACCGCGGCCTGGAAGCCGTGCAGAAGCGCCGCATGAAGTATCTGGCCAGCTCCCATGACCAGGCTCATGCCAAGGCTATGGCGGACGTGGATGCCACGTGGGACGACAACCGCATCGGCAACGGCATGACCATGAAGGACGAGACCGCCCCGCTGGACGGCAATGCCAACACCATCGGCAACGAGTACAACGGCGGCCTGGTGGTGGAGGATGCGGTGGAGGAAACCCGCATGGCCAACGTGCTGCGGGAGATGACCATTCCCAAGATTGTTTTCGACGATGCCAGTATCCTGGACGTGGTGGACGCCCTGCAGGCGCAGGTGAAGCGCTACGAGGCCCAGAACCGGACCGGCACGCGCCATATCAATATCTCCACCAATTTCGGCCCCGTGGATTCCCAGGGCTACAAGGAGATTATGTCTCGCCGCATCACGCTGGACCTGAGCGATATCTCCATGTACGACATGCTGGAGCAGCTCTCCCGCCAGATGAAGGTATCCTACTACCTGACTCCGCTGGGTGTGGAGATTGCCTATTCCGGCAAGGATTTCGGCCCCATGGTGGAGCGTGTGTACTCCGTGCCGCCGCATTTCTTTGATTCCAACGGTGAGGAGGACGAGGATTCCGATGACGACGACTTCGACTCCGGCTCCTCCCGCATGGTGGTGAAGCGCAAGAACCCGGTGCAGCTGCTGAAGGGAATGGGAATCTCCTTCCCGGAGGGTGCCAATGCCCGCTACGATGCCAACAACCGCCGCCTGGTGGTGCGCAACACCATCCACAACCAGGAAGAGATAGAGGCCCTGGTTTCCACCCCGCTCACCGCCAACAACAATTCCGTGGTGCTCAGCGTGATGGCGGTGGAGGTCAGCGAGACGGACCTGGCTGAACTCGGTTTCGAGTGGATGCTCAACCTCAACGTGGCCACCGACGGCAGCAATATCCTGAGCGGCGGCAATGCCACCCAGACCATTTCCTCCGTCATCGGCACGCCTATGGTGAATGCCGGCATGGGTGACAACAATACCCCCGTGATTGGCGGCCTCCGCAGCGGTGAACAGGCTATCTCCACCTCCAGCATGGAGCGCCTGATTTCCCGCGGCAGCACCGGCGCGTTCAATGCGGCCATGAAGGATTCCAACAATATCAAGGCTCCCGGCATCTTCTCCGTGCGCGGCGTGTGGGCCGCCGGTGACGTGGCCATGCTGATGCGCGGCTTGGACCAGAAGAAAGGTGTGGACATCATGGAGAATCCCCGCATGATCTTCTCCCCCGGCATGGAGGAGCAGGTGGTGTTTGCCAACGTGCGGGAAATGTACTACCCGGAATCCTACGAGGCCCCGCAGATTGGCACCATGTCCATCAACACAGGCCGCCAGAACAACAACAACAACAACGGCGGCCGGACCCAGGCCACCGTGGCCTCCGCCTCCCACCCGGAGAGCTTCCTGCGATTCGGCATGACTGAGGATGCCGTGGGCGGCGTGGGATCCATCCTGCAGGTACACAGCGCAGAGGTTTCAGAGGACGGCCACTCCATCACCATCGCCCTTACCGTGACGGTGAACGAGTTCGAGGGCTTCGTCAACTGGGGTTCCCCCATCTATTCCTACATGTGGGCCCCCGGCAGCAGAAACGCCGATGGAACCACCAGCCAGAGTCTTACCCAGATTGAGCTTACGGACAACAAGATCCTGCAGCCCATCTTCAAGCGCCGCATGGAGAACACCAAGGTCACGCTTGCTCCGGGATCCGTGGTGGTTATCGGCGGCATGCAGGAATCCAAGCTGGTGCGTTTCGAGGACAAGCTGCCCATCCTGGGGGACCTGCCCCTGGTGGGGCGCCTGTTCCGCTCCGAGGGCAAGGAGAGCGTGCGCAAGGCCCTGCTGTTCTTCGCCAAGGTGGATGTCATCGATCCCACCGGCAAGGACCCCAACACCGGCGAGCGCCCGGGTGCCTTCCTGAATGGCGCCAACTGATAGCAAGATATGAACGAGGACAAAGACGACAAGTATGCGGACGAGGAAGAGGGCATGACCCAGGTCCGCAGTATTATCAAGCAGCTTAACGAGGACAAGCCTTCCAAGGAGAAAAGCCGGGAGGTGGTGATACGTGCCGATGGTACCAAGGTGGTGCGCGTGGTGAAGAAGCGCCGTATCATGGTATCGGAGAAAGACAAGCGCCGCAAGGGTCGCCGCCAGTTCCTGGCCGGCCTGCTGGTTTCCTTCTGCGTGATTGCCGTCCTGGTGGGTCTCTTTATCTACCGCATGGCCACCATGGCCGGCAGTGCCTACCTGGAGCAGCAGGCTGCCGCGCTCAAGGAGAGCTGGGGCGCCACGGAGGTGCGCTTCTCCGGCGTGGGCGTGAGCGGCAATATCCTTCGCCTGGATTCCGTGAACATCAGCTTCCCGGAAGATTCCATGGTTCAGAGCGTGGATATGAGCGGCATTTCTGCCGAGCTGGATTCCGCCACCTTCATCTCCGGCGTGCTGAGCGGCGAGCTGGTGAAGGTGCAGAATGTCCATATCCAGCTGAAAGAGGGTACGGACCACCTGAACCTGCCCCAGGCTAAGGGAGATGACGTGTGGAATTTCCGCCGTGTGGAGTGTGAGACCTTCAGCCTGCAGGTGGGAAGTGTGGCCACCACGCCTGTGCTGGTGGATAAGGCAACGGCCTACATGTACTACCCGAACAAGGGGGACCGCAGCAACTGCGTGGTCTCCTTGCACGGCGGCACGTTCAAGATGAAGGGCTGGAGGCCTATCAACATCGGCGAGGCCAAGTTCAACCTGACCAAGGATGCCGTGGCCGACTTTGCCATCATGGGCACCACGGACAGCCGCAACATCTCCGCCGAGCTTAGCCCCACCAACCTGTCCATCTTTGGCCATGTGGCCCGTGGCGGCTCCCTGGCCGGACCCTTCACCTTTGATTCCCACAACGTGCCGCTGAGCGAGTTCACGGATTCCCGTTTCACCGCATTCCTGAGCGCCAAGTCGGAGGCGGTGCAGCGAGCCAAGGATAAGTCCCAGGCCCGCATCCTCATGCCGTTTGGCACGGACCGTCCCCATTTCACCGGTGAGTTCTCCGTGCAGAACCTCACGGTGGTGGAGTTCCCGGCACTTGCCAAGATGCTGGAACACCTGGAGCCGCACAAGCGCCGCGAGTACCTGCCTGCCACCATTGAGCACGCCCGCGTGGTCCTGGGAGCGGAGGGCGACACCATTTCCGTGAAGATTGAAGAGGGCCAGGCCGCCCAGCGTGATGTCATCGACATAAAGGGTGAGATGGTGGTGGACCGCGACAATATCCTTTCCGGCGCCATGAGCTACGGCATCCCCGGTTACAAGACCCATGCGGAATACCCGGATGGCAAGGCTGATCCCATCTTTACGGAGACGGATGGCACCGCTTGGGTGAATACCCAGCTGAGCGGTACCGCCAGCCGCCCCATGGATGACAGCGAGGTTCTGGAGGCCCGTGCCGCGGAGCTGCGCAAGTCCCGCCCCGCCAGGATGCAGTTTGCCGCCATTGACCTGGACAAGATGGCGCGCGAGGCCAATCTGGATTCCGGTGTGCAGAAACCGTCTGCCGACAGCGGCGAGGCTCTGCCCAGCAGCAACCTCTCTATCCCCGGAAACAATCAGGGCGGCAAGTCCCTGAAGGATATCGACCGCGACAATCCCTTCGGCGATTCCTCACAGGACACGCAGCAGGACGGCGGACTCGGCGACCCCTTCACCCCCGTCAGCCCGTTCTAAGCGGGCTGTACGGCCACCATCACACATGACCGTATGAGCAGCAGTACAGAGGTGAGAACCCCCTTGTGGGCCCGCCTGGCGGGGCACGCCCTGTGGCTCCTTTCTGAGCTGTACTGCCGCACCCTGCGCATGCGGTTTGTGCAGGACGAGGCGGAAAAGGGGAATCCGGCCCCGGGTACGGAAGCGGTCATCGTGGCCTTCTGGCACAACCGCATTTTTATCCCCATGTACTTCTACAGGCGCATCTTGAAGGGCAAGCTGCCCATGTGCGCCCTAGCCAGCGCCAGCAAGGACGGCGCGCTGGTGGATACCCTGCTGCGCGACTACAAGATGGAGGTGGTGCGCGGCTCCAGCCACCGCCGCGGCACGGCTGCGTTCAAGGAGCTGGTACAGACCGCCAAGGGAGAGCGCTGCATCTGCATCACCACAGATGGCCCCAGGGGCCCGCTCTACAAGTCCCGCGGCGGTGCCGTGCGCCTCTCCAGCCTGTCCGGCAGGCCCATCATCCCCATTTCCATGGATTTCTCCGCCTGCTGGCGCATCAACAAGGCATGGGACAAGTTTATCATTCCCAAGCCGTTCTCCCGCGTCACGCTGCGCTGGGGCAAGCGCATTGTGGTGCCCCCGCATGCGGATGATGCTACCCTGGCGGAGTACCTGGAGCGGCTGGACGATGCCCTGAAGAACGGGCGCCCGGATTTCCCGGAGATACAATAGTTTTTCAACAGGAATACAGATATGACACCGACCCTGATTGACGGAAAGGAAGTGGCCGCGCGCGTGCGCGAGGGCCTGAAGGCTGAGATTGCGGAGCTGACAGCTGCCGGGCATACCCCGGGCCTGGCTGTGGTGCTGGTGGGCAACGACCCCGCCTCGCAGGTGTACGTGGGCTCCAAGGTGAAGGCCTGCCAGGAGCTGGGCCTGTACTCCCAGAAGTGGGAGCTGCCCGCAGAGACCACCCAGGAGGAGCTGGTGGAGCTGATTCACAAGCTGAACGCGGATGACCGCATCCACGGTATCCTGGTGCAGAGCCCGCCCCCGCCCCATATCAACGAGGAGGCGGTTATCCTGAACATCGATCCGCGCAAGGACGTGGACGGTTTCCACCCGGCCAACGTGGCCAAGCTGGTGCTGGAGGAGGAGGAAGGATTTGTTCCCTGCACGCCGCTGGGCTGCATGGAGCTGCTGAAAGCATACGGCATAGAGACCGCTGGCCGCCATGCGGTGGTGGTAGGCCGCAGCATGATTGTGGGCAAGCCCATGGCCAACCTGCTGGTGAGCAAGAAGGCCAATGCCACCGTGACCATTGCCCATTCCCGCACGAAGGACCTGGCCGCCCTCTGCCGCACGGCGGATATCGTGGTGGCCGCCGTGGGCCGTCCCTGCATGATTGGCGCGGACCATATCAAGGAGGGCGCCGTGGTGCTGGATGTGGGTATCAACCGCATTGCAGACGCGACCCGCCCCCGCGGCTACCGCATTGTGGGTGATGTGGATTTTGATGCCGTGAAGGACCGCTGCTCCGCCATCACCCCCGTGCCGGGCGGCGTGGGACCCATGACCATTGCCATGCTCATGGCAAACACCGTGAAGGCCTGCCGCCAGCTTACCCGCTAATGCGTGCTTACCTACCGCTCCTGTTCCCGTGTGCCGCCGTGCTGCTGACTGCGTGCGGCGGCACGGGCGGGCATGCCCATGTGGACTGGGGCCCCGGCGGCAAGAATCCCTCTGCGGACTGGGCCGCGTACTATGCCAGCGCCGCCTACCGCTTGCAGCGGGAGGACCCGCGGATTCCGGAGGATTACGACGAGTTCCGCCGTATCTCCATGTACCCGATTACCTACAAGGTGTGGAAAAAGCCCGCCCTGCTGCATGCCCGTGGGGAGAAGCTGGTGAAAATCAGCATTGCGGACCAGCGCGGCATGCTGTACGTGAACGGTGAGATTGCCATGGATTTCCCGGTCTGCACCGGCAAGGACGACCGCACGCCGCGCGGCTCCTTCCGGGTCCTTGAGAAGCAGGTACACCACACGTCCAATATCTACCACGTGTCCATGCCCTATTTCATGCGGCTCACGTATGACGGCATCGGCATGCATGTGGGCTACGTGGGGCGCGACCCGCTTTCCCACGGCTGTATCCGCATTCCCAAGGATGCGTGCATGACCCTCTATTCCTGCGTGACCCCGGGCACCCCCGTGGAGGTGGAATAGCCTTATCCTTTTTTCCACTGGCAGAGCTGGCGCGGGAACAGGCATTCTGCGCAGGGCTGCGCGGCGCAGAAATCCGCCTCTATCTGCAGCAGCGCCTGCTGGGCATAGCTCTGGCTGAGCAGGCTGCCCAAGTCCTCACGCTCCCCGAAAAGCCGCGCCGCCGTCTCCTTGATGCGCGTGGCCATGGGACCGCCCGGCAGCGCCAGGTAGGAGTGCCACGCTGCGGCGGAATCATCCTGCGCGTACACGTGGTTGATGAGGAAATCAGAAATGCGCTGTCTGCCCACCAGTGCGTTCTTGCGTGCCAGCGGGGCAGAGGGCAGGGTGCAGTGCGTATCCCAGTACGGGTGGGAGATGCCGCCCAGCACCTGCGCCAGGCGCTTGGCCCCGGCGGCGTTCAGGTGCGGCTCTATCTGCTGCCAGTGCAGGGCGCTTTCCGCCAGCGCGGCCACGCGGCGCTGCGGGTGGTTCAGCGGGCGCACGGGGGAGAGAGTCCACGGCAGGTTGTGCGGGTTTGCCAGCTCAAACTGCTCCCGCAGCGCCCACCAGGAATCCCACACGCGGCGGTGGTAGGCGCGCGCCTCGTCGGATGCGCGCTCCGGCAGCACCGGCACCAGAAACCCCGCCGTGCCAAAGAGGATGGATTCCGCCTGCTGCCCCAGCTCCTTCAGCGGGGCGCGGCGCGCCAGCATCTGCATGGCCACCTTGTTGGCGGAATAGCCCAGCGTCTCCGCCCAAGCCTCGAACCACGCCTGGCGCACCCCCAGGCACTCCGCCTTGGCGCGGAACAGGTGGCGCTTCTTCTCCAGCCGGTGTGCGGCGGCCGCCTGCAGCAGCGCGGCTATCTCCGCCGCCTGCATGGCGGCCAGCGGTTCCCGGCACAGCTCCACGTCTGCCGTATCCCGTCTCAGCGGCATGCCGGTGGCCTTCTGCCACACCTCTGCGGGGATGCTGAGCACGGGGACCTCCCGGTGCAGGGAATTGCGCGTGTACCAGCCCGCCGGGGGCTCACGGAACACCACATGCAGCACCACCTTGTTGAACCCGGGATTGGCCCCGTGGCCGTGGTTCTCCCAATCCTGTGCGGTGGGGTCCAGTTCAATATCGCCGCGGCGGCGCACGCCGTCCAGCTCTATCTCCGCGTTCAGGAAATCCGGCCCCGCGCTGCGGTTCCATGTGCCGAAATCCAGAATCCGCACCGCGCCGTGCCCGCGGGTCTGCCCGCCCTGGCCCAGCATGCCCGCCGCCCACAGCGCCTGCAGCTCCATTTCCGTGATATGCGGCGGCTCCGCTTCCTCCTCCGCCGCTGCGGCTGGGTAGGCGTACACGTCATGCAGCAGGCGCCCGTAGGCATCCGCCGCCCTGCGGCGGCTGTCAGGCATAAGGTGGGATTCCTTGCAATCGTCAAGTTACTTGTCGTCCACCTGGCTGTGGCGCTGCAGGTCCTCCTCCAGCGTCTCGCACACGTAGCCGAATGTCTGGTCGTTCTTCGTGTTCATGGAGCGCAGGGTGTTGTGGGCATCCAGCACGTGGCGCGTGCGCTCCAGCTCGCTCATCGGCTCGCTTTCCTCCGTATCTCCCTCTGTCACGGTTTCCAGCTGCGCGCGGCGTTGCTCCACGTCATCCTGCCAGAACGGGGCCGGCGGGTCAATCTCCATGAGCATATCCAGCCCCAGGCTCTCCATGGCTGCGCGCGTGCGCTGCGTGGGGGATGCCACCATAGCATGCCCGCCCACCGCCAGCACCTTGCGGGAAAGCGCCGCAAGCGTGCCCATGAACGTGGAATCCACCCCCGGGCACACCTCCAGGTCCACCACAATGTTGATTCCCCCCTTGGCCAGGTAGGCCTCTGCCAGGGATTTCAGGGTGGGGCTGTTGATAAAGCTGCCCCGGTTCGCACAGCGAATCCACAGGCAATCGTCAAACTCATGGTGGGGAAGGGAGGTATCAGACATACGGCGTTCGGATTATCATGCTAATCTACTCCCATTCCCCCGCCATGGCAAGGAAAATCCTGCGGGCATAACAGAAAAATGTGGAATCCTGGTCAGAATCCCAGGAATTTGCCAAGCCCCTCCAGGAACAAGTGGGAGGCGCGGTCAGCCACGCTGCGGGGGATGGTGACGACATTTCTGATGCGGTACTTTCCATTGCCCATCAGGCGCAGGTCAAACAAGCTGGTAATGCCCAGCAGGTAGGGAATGAGGGTTTCTGTGCGGCGTATGTGGAGAAGTATGCCTTCTGAGGCGCTGATAAGGCAGTGCTTGCGGCGTATGGCCACCTTGCCGGGGTGAACCTCATCCTCGGTGATGCCTCCTTCTGCCCGCACTACCGCCATGCCTGGGCCGGTAAGTACATAGTGGCGTATCTGCCCCATGCACTAGGCAGGGAGCCATGCGCGCCAGCGGGCGGAGATGCTGATGCTGCCGGAAAATGCCACCAGGTCCGACGGCGTGATGGAGCAGCGCTGGCCGGGTTCCAAGGTGAAATACTCGTCCGGGTCGTCGGAGGTGATGCTGATGGAGTGTGTGCGCCCGCTGGCGGACTTGTTGGTAAAGCGGGTAAGGATGCAGAGCCCGCAGAGACAGCTCATAATCCAGTATTGCCAGGAAAAAAGGATTTGGGTGCGCTTCTCCAGTTCACTGCCGGCGTATTCCTCATAGCCACCGCTGAATTTTTCATCCCTGACCAACAGGCTGTCCCCCGGGGGCAGGCTCACGAGTTTCTTGCCCCTTTCCCCTGTTGTATCCGGTCCCGGGGCGGCGCTGTCCTGGCGGGCGAAGGGAGTGATGGTCCAGCCTGGTGCCCAGCAGGTTGACTTGTAGTTCGGCCTCCATCAGTTCTAGCCTCTTGGTTTCCAGTTTTAGCCAGGTGATTTCCGGGTTGTGCCTGTAGTGCTCCCGGAACGTGGGTAGGCATTTCAATAGGGTAAGACCCAGCCAGAAAATGAGGAAGATGACGATATAGCGGGATAACAAATGCTTTCATGACAAGTCGCGGGTAGGGGGTGTCTCTGTCCTTATTCCGGATGAGCCATGGTAATTCATGCCTGTGCTGCGGGCGGGGCAAGCCCGCCCGCACTGTCTCACTGCTGCCCTGCGGAGAAGGATTTGCGGAAGGTGACCAGCATGAAGATGATGCCGATGACCACGGCCATGGAGCCGTACAGGATGAAGGTGCTTGTGGAGGCGGGGTCGCCGACGATGGAAGTGAGGTAGACGATGAGGAAGTTGCCGATGGTGCTGGTGAGGTACCAGAAGCTGAGGACGATGCTCTTCATGTTCTGCCCGGCGGCGGTGTAGGCGTATTCCAGGCCGGTGGTGCTCACCAGGATTTCAGAGACGGTGAGGACAATGTATGGCAGGCACTGCCAGAGGATGGAGAGCTGCTCCCCGGAATCAATGCGGACCTGCAGCCATGCCACCACGCCGTATGCCAGGCCGGCCAGTACAATGCCGGTGCCCATGCGGTGCAGGGGGCGGCTCCATTTGCCGATGTACGGGTACACCAGCAGCGTGACCGTGGGTACCAGGATCATGACCAGCAGGGGGTTGAAGCTCTGCATTTCCTCTGCGCCGAAGGCGAATGCCTGGCCGAAGATGTTGAAGGTGATGGCCTGCATCCTGGCCCCCTGCAGCACCCAGCTGGTGGTGGTTTGGTCATACAGGCTCCAGAAGGGGATGATCATCAGGAACACCAGCAGCACGCGCACCATGTTGCGCGCGCCGCCTATCTCCTCTGCCGTGTAGCGTGATTCCGTGAGCTCACGCGGGTTGAAGAGGAGGCTGCCGGACACGCCGATGAAGCCGCGCATGCTCGTGGCGGCTGCCAGGCGCAGGCCGGCGGTGACCATGGCGATGATGTACAGGATGATGCCAGCCAAGCCGCAGAGCCCGGCGGCGGTGTCGCCCAGGCCGGAGAGGGCGGCAAGCTGCTGCGCCCCCTGGTTCACCCAGTGGCCGAGCAGGAAGACGATGGGGGCCAGCACCACGAAGGCGGCTATGCCGATGACGGTGTTGGAGGTCTGCTTCACCGTCTCCGCCCCGTATTTGTCACAGGCGGCCTTTGCCCCGCGGAACACGCGGCACAGCAGGCTGGGCAGGAAATGCGGCTGCGTGGGCTGGCGGTGGTAGTATGTCTTGCGGCCGCACCACAGCAGCAGCGTGGCCACCAGCATAAAGATGCCCGGTACTGCGAAGGCCCAGCTGTAGCCCATGCTCTGGCGTATCCAGGGAATCACCAGGAAGGCGAAGAAGGAGCCCAGGTTGATGGACCAGTAGAAGGCGGCGTACACGCGGGTCATGGTCTTGCTGTCCGTGTGGTCCTGCACCTGGTCACCGATGAAGGCGGAGACGCAGGGCTTGATGCCGCCTGTGCCCACGGCAATGGTGAGCAGTCCTGCAAAGAGGATGAGCTTGCGCGTTTCCAGGTCTGCCGCAAAGTCAGCGGTGGCCAGGATGAAGTTGCCCAGGCAGTACACCAGGGAGATGTACAGGATGGTGCGGTAGCGGCCCAGGAACTTGTCCGCAATCCAGGCACCCAGCAGGGGCAGCACGTAGATGATGGCCAGGAAGATGTGGCCCACCTCCACCGCCTCCTGGTGGCTCATGGCCAGCATGCTGGTCATGTACAGCGTGAGGATGCTGCGCATGCCGTAGAAGCTGAAGCGCTCGCACGCCTCGTTGCCGATAATGTACTTGCCCTGCGGGGGGAATGCGCTCATGGCCTCTGCTGTGCGGGGTGTCCGGTTACTTGTTCCGCTTCACGGATTCCGCAAAGTTGACCTTGTAGCGCGTGTAGGTGTTCTGCAGCCAGTCCATCAGGATATCGCTGCGCAGGCTGGCGTTCTGCTGGGGTACGGCGCGGAAGGATTTCACGGCGGCGTAGTCTGCCGTGTCCACGATGGTGCGGCCGGTGACGGCGGTGATGCTGGCACCTTCCTCCGTGATGACGATGGGGGCAAGCTTGCCGCTGGCCACGCTCATCAGCGCGGTCACGTCCACTCCCTTCACATCACAGTAGGGGGCCACGGGGGTTACGGGGCCGAAGTCCTGCACGGTGGCGCCGGCGGCTTCCGCCTTCTCGAAGGCGGCCTTCACGCCGCCCTCCGGCAGGGCTGCCTCCATCTCTGCAAAGAGCTTGTTGGCGGCAATCTCCACGGCCTTGTCGGCTCGCTCCTTCTTCAGGTCGGCCAGGGCCTTGTCCTTGGCGGCGTCGAACTCCAGCACCACGGGCTCCTCGATGGCCTCCACGCGGATGAAGATGAGCTTGTTGTCCTTGGTGAGGAAGTAGCCGCGCACCTGCTTGAGGTCCACAATCTTTTCCACGGAGCCGGCAGCCGCAGCGCTCTCGTAGTCCTTCACGGTGGGGGCGGCGGTCACCTCCGTAAAGGCGATGTTGGCCAGGGTGGTGGAGTTGCCGTTGTGGTCCAGCTCCACCTGCAGCTCTGCGGGGGCATCCTGCAGGGTGGTGAGTGCGGTGGTGGTGTGGCTCTTGTTGTCAGCGGTCAGGTAGGTGAAAGGCTCGTTCTCCGGGTTGGCGGCGGCGGCCTCCAGCAGCTGGTCGAATCCCTTGCCGTTCGCCTTGGAGAGGTCCTCCATCAGGGTGTCTGCCGTGGCAATCAGGGATTCCGTGTTGGCACCCTCGCCGGGTACCAGGGTGTACACGGAGACGATGCGGCGCTCTGCGCTCTTGTAGTTCTCCTTGTTCTCCTCCCAGTAGGTCGTCAGCTCATCTTCCGTGGGCTCTGCGGGGGCTGCCACCTTGTCTGCGGGCAGCCAAGCGTTCTTGCCCTTGATCTGCTGGTACACGGCATCCACCATGTCGGAAACGGCCTGGGTCTGGTAGTGCATGTCACCGGTGAAGATGTTGCTCAGGCATTCCATCACCATCAGGTCTGCCACCACGCTGCGGAAGGCGTTCTCCTGGGCGTTGTTGGCCATGCCGTTGGCATAGCCGGTCAGGCGGTGGTAGAGGTCCTGGTCAAAGGAGCCGTCGTCCTTGATGAAGGGGGGCATGGCCTTGATGTAGGCGTCCACCTGCTCCTTGGAGGGGGCAATGCCGAGCTCTGCGCCGATTTCATGGATGACGGCTCGGTTCACGGCCACGTTGGTGGCGGATTCCTGGGTGACGCCGAAGGACCATACCTGCATGATGTTGCCGATGAAGCCCATGTACTCGTTGTAGGCGGGGTGCTCCTGCAGCCAGGCGTTCATGGCGGCGGACTCGTCGTCGCTCAGGTTGTCGTCCTCGTTGGTGTCGAACTTGTTGCGCAGCTTCTGGCTGGCGGAGCTGTACAGGGAGTGCAGGTAGCTCTCGCCGTTCTCACCCAGGGCAATGGTCTCCGGGTAGTTGTAGCCGGTGCCGTTCACCTCGATGTAGTAGTTGCTGCCGAACAAGTTGCCCTTGTCGCCGTAGTCCATGAAGAGGAAACCGGCACCGAGGGCGCCGACCACGATGATGACGAGCAGGGAGTTTCTGCGGATGAATTCGAGTGCGTTCATGATATGGAAGCTGCTGTATTTATGTGCGCGCGGGCGCAGGCTAACGCGCCCATTTTACCTGATTTCACCGCGGATGCAAGCAAGAAAGCGGTGCGGCGCGCGGCTAGTGTGTCTTACACGCGGGGCGGGCAGGGAATCCCAACAGTTACCGAACGGGCGGCGGCGCGGCGGTGTCTGTGCTGCACTATGCCTGAATTTGCATCTGCATTTAGTGGACTCGCGGCCCCGCGCAAGCTGGGGCTCAGCGAGCTGGTGCGCGCCGTGCGCTTTATGATAGCCGCGGAGTACGAGGCCATCCAGCTCTATGAGCAGCTGGCCGAATCTACCGACAACCACCTGGCACGCAAGGTGCTGGCGGATATTGCGGACGAGGAGAAGGAGC
>JAUNQN010000042.1 GCA_030536145.1 Akkermansia sp. | reverse complement strand
GATGCCGGCACCGGCTGCGTCCATACCCTGGTGGGTACCGCGGCCAATGTCCACGGTTCCCAAGCTGCTGCGGCCCTGATCCGGGATGGCGACCACGTGGTTTACGGCGATTCCGGCTACCCGGGCGTGGAGAAACAGGCGGCAGTGAAGGATGACCCGCACCTCTCCACCGTGGAGTTCCGGGTGAACAAGAGGCCCAAGAGTATCCGGGAGAACACGCCGGGCACCAATTGGGAAAAGGCAATCGAGCGCGGCAAGTCAAGGCGGTGGTTGCAAAGTCAAGGCCTTTTGTTCAGCGTTTCCTTAACGGCAGGCAACAGCAGGCGGCGATGAGCAAATACCTTTTCACTGGCGGCATGATTCCCATGGCCCCTTATACCTGAAACACAGTCGGCAGTCCAGAACAATCCGCCGCTGCGGCATGATTGGTGCGGCACGGTGGTTCAGCCCCCTGCGGCGGCGGCAAAGGCGGCCAGCAGGGCATCTCCATCCGGGGAGAGGATGGATTCCGGGTGGAACTGCACGCCGAAAGCGGGGCGCTCCCGGTGCTCTATGAGCATGGGCACGCCCTCTGCATCTGCCGCGCACAGGCGCAGGCAGGGCGGCAGGGTGGCCGCATCCAGCGCCCAGGAGTGGTACAGGCCCACCCGCAGCGTGCCACCGGGGTGCAGGCGGCAGGGCGCGCAGGGAAATTCCGCCGCCATGCCGTGGCGGGGGGCATCCAGGTGGCGGAGGCGTGCGCCGTGGTGCATGCCCAGCATCTGCATGCCCATGCACACGCCCAGCACGGGCATGCCCGGCGGCAGGGCCTGCAGCAGGCGGAACCCGGCGGGGTGCTCCTGCGGCAGCCCCGGCCCGGGGGAGAGCACCAGGGCGTCAAACTCCTGCAGGGCGGCGTTTTGAGCTTGTGATTCCGGCAGTATTCTGATATGAATACCCGCAACCCGGCGCAGGCGGTCTGCCAGCAGATGGGTGAAGGAATCCTGAAAATCCACCAGTAGGCCACGTATCATGCAGCCCAGTATACCAACAGGCGCCCCGGCAGTCAAACGCAATAGCATTGCGGCGCGGCTGAATGCCCTGGCGGGCGCGGGCAGGCCCTTTGCCTTTGCCATACCGTATGCGGCAGACAGCCTGCTGGTATCCGGGGAGGATGCGGGGTTCCTGTACAGCCTGCCGAACGGCAGCAACACGCCGCAGCAGCACTGCCCGCTGCCGCAGCACATTGCCTGGGATCCGGAGCACGTGGACCGCGCCGCGTACCACCGCGCCTTCTCCACCGTGCAGCGGCACCTGCTGCGCGGGGACAGCTACCTGGCCAACCTCTGCATGGCCACACCCGTGCGCACCAACCTGGGCCTGGAGCATATCTACCACCATGCCCGCGCGCCGTACAAAATGATGCTGCGCGGGCAGTTTGCGTGCTTTTCCCCGGAGCCGTTCGTCACCATCGGCGCAAACCGCATCTCCACCTTCCCCATGAAAGGCACCCTGCCCGGCCACCTGCCGCTCTCACGGCTCATGGATGATGAAAAGGAGCGCCGGGAACACGCCACGATTGTGGATTTGCTGCGCAACGACCTGGCCCTGGTGGGGCATGATGTGCGCGTGGACCGCTACCGCTACCCGGAGCGCATCACCAACCACTGCGGCACGCTCTGGGCCACCAGCTCGCAAATCTCCGCCACGCTGGAACCCGGCTGGCAGCACCGCCTGGGGGACCTGCTGCTGCGCATGCTGCCCGCCGGCAGCATTACCGGCGCGCCGAAGGAGTGGACCTGCCGCGCCATAGCAGAGGCAGAGCCGCACCCCCGCGGGTTCTACACCGGCATCTTCGGCTGTTTCGACGGCGCCACGCTCCGCAGCGCCGTCTCCATACGCTTTGTGCAGCAGGCGGAGCCGGGGCGGCTGCTGTACCACAGCGGCGGCGGCATTACCCTGCTGAGCGACGAGGAAAGCGAATACCGTGAACTGTGCGACAAAATCTATGTGCCCTTTGCTCTTTGAAACCATACGCGTGCTGCAGGGCAGCGCGCAGAACCTGCCCTGGCACCAGGCGCGGGCAGAGCAGGCCGGCGGCGCCCCCCTGCCCCCGCTGGCCGCGGTGTGCAGCAGCATGGCATTTCCCGCAGAGGGGGAATACCGCCTGCACCTGCCCTACTGCGGCGGGCAGTGGCTGGCCGCCCGGGCACAGGCCACTGCATACACCCCGCGCCGCATACGCAGCCTGCTGGCGGTGGAGACGGATATCACCTACCCGCGCAAGAGCGAGGACCGCCGCGCCCTGGATGCCCTGAAAGCCGCCCACCCCGGGGCGGATGAGCTGGTGCTCTGCCGCGGCGGCTGCGTTACGGATACCACCTACAGCAACCTCCTCTTCGGTGAGCCGGGCCGCTGGGAAACGCCGGATACCCCGCTGCTGCCCGGCACCATGCGAGCCCGCCTGCTGCACCTCGGCCTCATCCGCACCGCCCGCATCCGCGTGCAGGATATCCCGCACTACCCCTTTGTCTCCCTCATCAACGCCATGCTCCCGCCGGGGCGAATCATGTTGCCCGCATCCTCCATTGCCTTGGCACCAGGCAGGTAACCCCCGGATGCCTTGCCCAAGCGCCAGGGAGCACGGGAACACGCAAAATCAGCAATTTTTGCATAGATATTTCATTTTTTCTTGATTATCCATGCAAAAATTGCTAATTTTCTCCTTGAAGTGTACGCAAGCATGTACAGCAAGTTTGGGGGAGTGCCCGTGAGCGGCGATGTACTCAAAACAGCCTTGGGGGAATACAAGTCCCCGCAGGCGCGCATCAAGCTCCTGCAGCGCCGGGGGGAACTGATACCCCTGCGGCGGGACCTGTACCTGTGTACGGAACCGGGGCGGGAGTACGCCCGCCACCTGGTGGCCAACCACATGCTCCCCTCCTACGTCTCCTATGAATCCGCACTTTCACAGGCGGGTATGATACCGGAGCGGGTGTACACGGTCAAATCCGCATGCAAGGCACGCGGGCGGGAAATCAGCAACGCCACGGGCTGCTACCGCTACATCCAGGTTCCGGACGGGTATTTCAACCTGGGCCTTACCCGCGGGCAGGATACCGGGGGCCACTACTACATGCTGGCCACCCCGGCCAAGGCCCTGTGCGACCTGGTGCTGGCCACCCCGGGCCTGCGCCTGCAATCCGCCAAGGCGGTGCGGGAGTACCTGTGCGACAACCTGCGCATGGAGCCGGAAAGCGTGGCCGCGCTGGATGCGGATATCATCCGCGCCTGCGCCGCCGCAACCAACAAGAAGAAAAGGGAACTGCAACTACTAGAAAAGGTGGTACGGAATGAACGTATTTGACGATATGCTGGCGGCCTACGCCGCAGAATCACAGCAGGACAAGCTGAACGCCATCCACGAGGTAATGCAACAGGTGGCCCTGGGCGGCCTGGCACGCAGCGGCTTTTTCAAGCATGCCGCCTTTTACGGCGGCACCTGCCTGCGTATCTTCCACGGGCTGCCGCGCTTCTCAGAGGACCTTGACTTCTCCCTGCTCACCGAAGAGACGGGGTTCTGCCTTGATTCCCACTTTGACACCGTGGTACAGGAATTTGCCATGATGGGGCAAGTGGTAACCCTGGAATCCAAGAAAAAGACCCGACAGAGCCACATCAAGTCAGCCTTCCTGAAAAGCGACACCGTGCAGTACGACCTGCACCTGGAGCGCGGGAGGAGCATCAAAATCAAGCTGGAGGTGGACACGGTGCCGCCGCCGGGCTTCTCCACAGAGCAGCGCCTGTTGCTCCAGCCGTATTCCTTCTACACCCGGTGCTACACGCTGCCCAGCCTGTTTGCCGGGAAAATGCACGCCCTGATGTACCGGGCCTGGCAGAACCGGGTGAAGGGGAGGGACTGGTATGATTTCGAGTGGTATGTGCGCCGCGGGGTTCCCCTGGATTTCCCGCACTTCAAGCAACGCGCCGAACAGACAGGCGCACCCGGCGCCGCCGACCTTACACCGGAAACATTCCGGCAACAGCTCCGGGCCCGCTTGGCCGCCATCCCCATCCATGCGGTGAAAGAGGATGTCTACCCCTTTGTACGCCACCCGCAGGAGCTGGAGATATGGTCTACTGATTATTTCTGCCAACTGGCAGCCATGGTGCGCATACAGGAGTGACAGCCCGCCTACTCCTTCCAGCCGGACAGGGCGCAGAGGAGCTTGCCCAGGGGGAACAGGATCAGGGAGATGAAGAACTGGGCGGCACCATAGAATACGGTGGCGACGATGGCCATAAAAGGCTCCCCGGAGTACGCGGCGACGGCAATGAACCAGAGAGGCACGGAAACCAGGGGAATGAGCAGCCAATAGGCATACTCCGTGAAACAGGCGGGCATGCGGCGGTGGCTCCACAGCCACGCGCCATCCACCAGCACCGGGGTACAGGTGAACATGGCCGCGATTCCGATAATCGAGGCAATCTCCAACAGCGGAACCCACGGATTCCGATACGTGGCGTACACGGGCTCCGCCTGCACCAGGACGGGTGCAGCGGGCTCGTCCAGCGGCATCAGCACACACACGGCATCCGACGCCGCAATCCGGTCCGGCTGCACGGTATTTCCCTCTGCGTCCACCACCTCGCCGCGGCGCACCATGAGCAGGGCATCCTTCCCCGTCACGCACCGGGAGCGCTCGGCAGAGTTCCTTTTCCAATCCAGCATGGCATAGCCACCCTGCAGCTCCCAGAGCTCCGGGGCAACACCGCACACGGGCACGCCGCCCTTCTCATAGTACAGCAGCACGGGGCCCGGGCAGCGGTAGCGTTTCAGCACGGTGCGCCCGCCGCAAATCTGGTCCTCCCGTGCATCAATGCCGCGCTCCGGGGTATAGGGCTCTGCATGCAGCGCCGCCGCCGTGCGCGCCACCCAGTCCGCATCCACCCGCAGCAGCCAGCGGCAATCGTCGTCCATACGCTCGGAATCCACCACCTCCGGCTTCTCCCCCACCCAAGGCTCCACCTCCGTCCACGGGGCGTACCCGGCAGAGAACAGGTAAAGGCAGTACCCGCCCGCCCAGGCCAGGGCCAGCACCACGTAAAGGGCTATCAACAGGTTGCGGCAGAACTTGCGTATCATGGCTGTATCGTATCAGTCTCAGGCGTGCCGCAGCGGCACTTCCTACCCCTATAATACGCGGATGCGGCAAATGCACAACAAAAAATGCAGCAACGCGGCTTTTTTATATCACGCGCCCGCCATGTTCCCGGCACCGCTCCCCTGCCCTTCCCCAAGCTCCGCCCTGCCCAAGGCTCCAGACACCCCATGCAATCACGTTCCATGGCACTTGTATTCATAGACTTAGAGAAACAAAAACACACACAGACACCAACTGATTTTCCTCAAAATCGAAGGAAAATTCACTCACCGGCTTCCCAAAATCGAAGGAAAGCGCTCCGCCGGCGTGCCGATTCTAACAATTATTCAGCACGTTCCACGCGGAAGGCGCTCTCTATACCACGCCCTTTCCCTAAAAGGGAGGCTGATATACAACCACTCGGATTATGAAAGAGACACTACTGCACCTCATCCATACCCCCGCATTCTATTTCTGCACGGGGCTGCTGCTCATCGGCACCTTCTTCTGGTACCTGTCTGCCGGGCAGGACAGGATGAAGCGCAACGCGGGCACCATCTTCATCCTGGGGCTGTCGGCATTCTCGCTCATCTCCCTGTTCTTGAACGGCATGCACTACGGCATCGACATCAAGGGCGGCGTGGAGCTCACGCTGGAGGTGCAGCCCAAGATGGGCGATTTCGGCAACATGGTGCCGCCCACGCAGGAGGACATGCAGGCCGCCTGCAACATACTGGACGAGCGCCTGAACGCCACCGGCACCAGCGAGGTGGAAATCCTGCACTCCGGCAACAAGGTGCTTATCCAGATTCCCCAGCAGGACGAGGACCCGGCCAGGAACAAGGAAAAGCTGGATGCCATGGTGGCCATGCTCACCAAGATGGCCAAGCTGGAGCTGCTCACCGTGCACAGGGAGCAGGAGAGCATACTGGCCGACCCGGAGGTGCAGGAAAGCATCTCCCGGTATGAGGAGCGCATGGACGCCTACAACGCCCTGGGGGCAGAGGAGCAGAAGAAGGCCCGCAAGCCTGCCCTGCCCCGCATTCCCGCCAGGATGGGACTGAACGACTACATGATCCTGCCCGGCCCGGTGACGAACGACGAGACCGGCGAGCCGGAGCTGGACAGGCACGGCAGGCAGAAGGTGTACTACTACGTGCTGCAGAAGCCCTACGTGGCCATGCAGAAGGACATCTACATCACCGGCGCGGAGGTGGCCAAGGCCCAGCCGGACTACGTGCGCAAGGGCTACGTGGACGTGGTGCTGAACCGCACCGGGGCGGAGCGCATGGCGCGGCTCACAGGCGGCATGCAGATAGGCCGGGACCGCATGGCCGTGGTGCTGAACAACCAGGTGAAGTGCGCCCCCACCGTGCAGGCCGTGCTGCACAAGGAGTTCAACATCTCCGGCCTGAACGGCAAGGGCGAGCCGGAGGACCTCTCCAAGGCACTGGCCAACCCGCTCTCCAGCGACTTGAAGGTGGAGGGCCGCAAGGACGTATCCGCCCAGCTGGGGCAGAGTGCGCTGCAGCAGGCGGGCATCGGCGGCCTGGTGGGCATGCTGGGCGTGTTTGCCTTCTGCTACGGCTACTACCGCAGCGCGGGCATGGTGGCCATGGTGGGCCTGGCGTTCAACGGCCTGGTGCTGCTGGGGCTCATGAGCCTGTTCGGCTTTGTGCTCACGCTGCCGGGCATAGCGGGTATTGTGCTCACCATGGGTGTGGCGGTGGATGCCAACGTGCTCATCTACGAGCGCATGCGCGAGGAGCGCGCCACCGGCCGCCCCTTCATCATCAGCCTGCGCAATGCGTATGAGAAGGCATTCTCCGCCATCTGGGATTCCAACATCACCTCCCTCATCACCGCCGTCATCCTGTTCTGGCTGGCCAGCGGCTCCATCAAGGGCTTTGCCGTAACCACCAGCGTGGGCATCGTCACCTCCCTCATCGGCGCCATTGTGGTCACCCGCGTGCTGTTCTTCTGGGTGGAGCACCTGGGGCTGCTGCCGCAGGATTTCCGGTTTGCCCCTGCGCCGTTCAGCGGCAGGAGCTTTGATTTCATGAAATACCGCCGCCTGTGGGGCTGGGTTTCCCTGCTGTCCATCGGCCTGGGCATGGTGTACTGCGTGTTCATCCGCGGGGAGAAGTCCCTGGGCGTGGATTTCACCGGCGGCGCCAGCGCCACCTACGTGGTACCCGCGGATTCCGGGCTGGACTACGCGCAGGTGGAACAATGCGTGGCCGGCGTGCAAGGCCTTTCCAAGGCGCCCGGCGTGCAGCGCTTCACCAGCGGCACAGACAGCAATATCAAGGTGCGCTGCGCAGACAAGGAGGATGCCGGGCGCATTGATGCCGCGCTGCGGCAGGCCGTGCCAGGCATGGCGGAAATCCAGCCGCCCTCCGTGGAAGACGTGAGCTCCTCCCTGGGCTCGGCGTTCTTCCGCACGGCCTGCCTGGCCCTGCTGGCGGGCATGCTGGGCATAGCGGTGTACCTGGCCATCCGTTTCGAGTGGAGCTTTGCCATGGGGGCGCTCATCTCCACCGCGCATGATGTTTTCGGCATCATTGTGCTGGTGGTGCTGCTGGGCTCGGAGCTGAACATCATCCACATCGGCGCGTTCCTGACCGTTGCAGGGTACTCCATCAACGACACCATCGTCATCTTCGACCGCATCCGCGAGCGCCTGCGCACGGCGGAGCCGCAGGAGAAGCTGGTGGACATCATGAACGAGGCCATCAACACCACGCTCTCCCGCACGCTGCTCACCTCCATGTCCACCATCGCCGTACTCGTCTCCCTCATCCTGCTGGGCGGCCCCTCCATGCGTGATTTCTCCGTCACCATGCTGCTGGGCATCTTCATCGGCACGTACTCCTCCATCTACATTGCCTCCCCGGTGGTGCTGGCCTTCAGCAGCCGCCACAACCTGCGGGAGGAAATACGCCAGGCGGCAGAGGCGGAAGGCTCCGCCTGATGCCGCCTGGCGGACCGCAAAAAATAAGCACGGACGCGAAAAAATACTCGCCACGGCAGCCCTGCGGGTGTAGACTGAAGGATATGAGAAATTCACTTGTCACCATATTCAGTGCGGCGCTGCTGCTGAGCGCCTGCTCCACAGCGGATTACGACCGCATCCCCCGCACGGGCTTCATCAGCCACTACCAGAAGGCCGACCAGGGGGATGTACCATTCGCCTCCTACTGGGTAGCCCCGGCCTATGACCAGGCAGCCTGCGACAAGACGCTGGAGAAAGAGCGTATCGTATGCGTGAAACCCGTAACGCTCACCCACTACAACGGCAAACCCGCCACGGCGGCAGAGGCCACGGCCATAGAGCAGCTCCGCAGCCACTTTGACCAGTGCCTGCAGCAGGAATTTGCCAAGGCCGCCGCCAAGCACCCGCAAATGAAACTCACAGGCAACCCCAAGGGAGCTTGGGTGGTGGAGATTGCCCTGCTGGACGCCTGCTCCGCCTCCACTGGAAAGAACCTGGTCTCCGGGGCGCTGGGGCAGATAACGGGCGGCGGGTTCCTGTGGGGGCGCCTCATTTCCACCCGTGATGAGCGCACCGGCTACCTGGCCATGGCTGCCCGCATCTATGACCCGCAGGGCAAACTGATAGCGGAGGTGGCGGATTTTGCATACGGCATGTCCGCCCCGGTGGATACCAAGGACTACCGCCCGTACGCCTACCAGCGCAGGACCGTGGAGCAGTGGGCGGAGGATTTTGCCACCCTTTCCGTATCCCCCTTCCAGAAAAGGGTGAACCGCACCTCCTTTTCCCTGAACCCGTTCTAACACCGGCCGGTTCCGCCGGATTGAAAACACTCCCGGCACTATCTCCCCCCCTCATGCGGGCATGCTGCGCCATGCCCGCATTTTTATCAAATCTTGACTCATTCTAAGATTGACTTCCGGGCAAAAATTCGGTATAATACCTGCGGAGACTGTTTCCCCGCGCCGCCCGGCGGCGGCAGGCCAAAACACGCCCCACCACACTATACACTCTATATGAAACTGAAAGACATTCCCCACTACGAGCAATGGAACGGCTTTGAGGGCCGTATCTGGAAAGAGGAAGTCAACGTACGTGACTTCATCCAGAAGAACTACCAGCCGTATGACGGCGACGAGTCCTTCCTGGCCGACCCCACGGAAGCCACAAACAAGCTCTGGGCATCCCTGCAGCTGCTGCAGAAGGAAGAGCGCGCCAAGGGCGGCGTGCTGGACTGCGAGACGGAGGTGGTGAGCGGCCTGACTGCCTACGGCCCCGGCTACATCGACGAGAAGCTCAAGGACCTGGAGCAGATTGTGGGCCTGCAGACGGACAAGCCGCTCAAGCGCGCCTTTATGCCCTACGGCGGCGTGAAGATGGCCGTGCAGGCCGCTGAGAACTACGGCTACACCGTGAACCCGGAGCTCAAGAAGATTTTCTCCGAGTACATGACCACGCACAACGACGCCGTGTTTGCCGCGTACACCCCGGAGATGCGCCTGGCCCGCAAGACGCACATCGTGACCGGCCTGCCGGACACCTACGGCCGCGGCCGAATCGTGGGCGACTACCGCCGCGTGGCCCTGTACGGCATCGACTACCTCATCGCCTCCAAGGAGAACGACCTGCTCAACTGCGGCTGCGGCAACATGTACGACGAGGTCATCCGCCAGCGAGAGGAAATCTCCGCCCAGATCAAGGCCCTGAAGGGCATGAAGGAGATGGCCAAGATTTACGGCTACGACATCTCCCAGCCCGCCAAGAACGCCCACGAGGCCTGCCAGTGGCTCTACTTCGGCTACCTGGCCGCCATCAAGACCCAGAACGGCGCCGCCATGAGCGTGGGCCGCATCTCCACCTTCCTGGATATCTACTTCCAGCGTGACCTGGCCGCCGGCATCATCACGGAGGAGCAGGCACAGGAGATGATCGACCACATGGTCATGAAATTCCGCATGGTCAAGTTCGCCCGCATCCCCTCCTACAACCAGCTCTTCTCCGGTGACCCCACCTGGGCCACGCTGGAGGTGGGCGGCATCGGCATGGACGGCCGCAGCATGGTGACCAAGACGGACTACCGCTTCCTGCACACGCTGGAGAACATGGGCCCCTCCCCGGAGCCGAACCTGACCGTGCTCTACTCCTCCGCCCTGAACGAGAACTTCAAGAAGTACGCCGCCAAGATCTCCGTGGACACCAGCTCCATCCAGTATGAGAACGACGACGTGATGAAGCCCGTGTGGGGTGACGACTACTCCATCTGCTGCTGCGTGTCCGCCACGCAGACCGGCAAGGAAATCCAGTTCTTCGGCGCCCGCGCCAACATGGGCAAGGCCCTGCTGTACGCCTTCAACGGCGGCTTCGACGAGAAGCACCGCATCCAGTGCGGCCCCAAGATGGAGCGCATCACCGGCGAGTACGCAGACTTTGACGAGGTTATCGCCAAGTTCGACTTCTGGATGGACTGGCTGGCAGACATCTACGTGAACGTGCTCAACCTCATCCACTACATGCACGACCGCTACTACTATGAGGCCGCAGAGATGGCCCTCATCGACACGGACGTGCGCCGCACCTTCGCCACCGGTATCGCCGGCTTCTCCCACGTCATCGACTCCCTGAGCGCCATCAAGTACGCCAAGGTGAAGATTCTGCGCGACGAGGAGGGCATCACCACCGGGTTCGACGTGGAGGGAGACTTCCCCCGCTACGGCAACGACGACGACCGCGCCGACGAGATTGGCGTGTGGCTGCTCAAGACCTTCGTGGAGAAGATCAAGCGTCGCCACACCTACCGCAACTCCGAGGCCACCACCTCCCTGCTCACCATCACGTCCAACGTGGTGTACGGCCAGGCCACCGGCGCCATGCCGGACGGCCGCCCCGCCTTCGCCTCCTTCGCCCCCGGGGCCTCCCCCTCCTATGGTGCGGAGCAGAACGGCCTGCTGGCCTCCCTGAACAGCGTGGCCAAGATTCCCTACCACTGGTCCCTGGACGGCATCTCCAACACCCAGACCATCAACCCGGATGCCCTGGGCCACTGCGACGAGGAGCGCGTGAACAACCTGGTGCAGGTGCTGGACGGCTACTTTGACCAGGGTGCACACCACCTGAACGTCAACGTCTTCGGACTGGAGAAGCTCCTGGATGCCCAGGCCCACCCGGAGAAGGAGGAATACGCCAACTTCACCATCCGAGTCTCCGGCTACGCCGTCAAGTTCATCGACCTGACCAAGCAGCAGCAGGACGACGTGATTGCCCGTACCTGCCACAAGAGCATGTAAGGCAACCGCACGCCCCCGCGCGTGCATTCCGCAAACGCAGGGCGCCCGCCGCGCCCTGCGTTTGCAGCTTTCAGCCCCTCCCCAATCCCCATTCCCCATGATCGGTTACATCTCCAAACTGGAAAGCTTCGGCCTGGTAGACGGGCCGGGCGTGCGCTTCGTCGTCTTCACCCAGGGCTGCCACCTGCGCTGCAAATTCTGCCACAACCCGGAAACCTGGAAATGCAGCGGCGGCACCCCGTGGGAAGCCGCAGACCTTTTCCAGCGCGCCTGGCGCTACCGCAACTACTGGAAAAACAACGGCGGCATCACCGTAAGCGGCGGGGAACCTCTGGTGCAGATTGAGTTTGTGACAGAGCTTTTCCGCCTGGCCAAGGAAAAAGGCGTGCACACCACACTGGATACCGCCGGCCAGCCTTTCACCACAGAGGAGCCCTTCTACTCCCGGTTCTGCGAGCTCATGGAATACACGGACCTGGTGATGCTGGACCTGAAACACACGGACGATGCCGCCCACCGCGCCCTCACCGGCAAGACGAACGCCAATATCCTGGACATGGCCCGCTGGCTCTCAGACCACGGAAAGGCCATGTGGATACGCCGCGTGCTCGTCCCCGGCATCTCCGACGACGAGGCGGAGCTGCGCCGCTGCCGGGAGTTCATCTCCACGCTCAAGACCGTGGAGCGCGTGGAAATCCTGCCCTACCACACCATGGCCCTGGCCAAGTGGCAGGAGCTGGGCATCCCCTACCCCCTGGACGGCGTGCCCATGCCCACCGCAGACCAGGTGCAGCGTGCAGAACAGCTCCTGGGCATCAGGGAATAGGCAGGCGGCCCCCCGCCTACCCCACCCACGTGGCATTCCACAGGTTCAGCAGCGTGAGCAGCGCCAACCCGCTGCCCGCGTACAGCAGGATCGGCCACATGCGGCGGTGCAGGCAAAAGCGCCGCAGGATACCCAACAGCACCGGGAGCAGGCCGCAAGAACCACCGCCAGCATGGCCATAATGATAGTGACAATCCTTTTCATACTACCCCTCATAATACGAGCCACCCGGAAAATGCACAAGAAAATTGCCGTGGTGCGGAATTTTGGGCGCATAGGAAAAACAATGCGACTTCCTGCATCTGTGGCCATTTTGTCACGCGACTTTTCTTGCTAACAGGGTGATACTGTGGTAGAAAAGGGAAAGGCCATGGATATTCTGATAGTAGAAGACGACCAGGACATAGCGGAGCTTACGGCATGGAACCTGGAGAAGCAGGGCTGGGGCGTGAGCATGCAGGCAGACGGCACCGCCGCGTGGGAGCATATCCGCACGCAGCGGCCGGACCTGGTGATCCTGGATGTGATGCTGCCGGGCATGGACGGGTTCGAGATAGCCCGCGCCATGCAGCAGGAGCCGCTCACCGCCACCATTCCCGTGATGTTCCTGACCGCACGCGCCCAGCTGGAGGACCGCCTGGAGGGGCTGAAGCTGGGTGCGGCGGACTACCTGACCAAGCCGTTCAGCCCCAAGGAGCTGGTGCTGCGCGTGCGCAATCTCTTTGCCCGCTGCAACAGCCTGGGCGGCCACCGCATCATCCGCTGCGGCCCCCTGGTTCTGGACAAGGACACCATGAACGCCGCGCTGGACGGCTCTGCGCTGGACCTGACCACGGCGGAGTTCAAGCTGCTGGCCTACCTGGCAGAGCGCCCCGGGCGCGTGCAGGACCGCTATGAGCTGCAGAGCATCCTCTTCGGCTATGCGGATACCACGCAATCCCGCGCCATTGATACGCATATCAAGCGCCTGCGCCAGAAACTGGGCGCGCACTCCGCCCTCATTGCCACGGAGCGCGGCACGGGCTACATGTTCGTGCCGCCAGCCGCGTGATGCAAGGCTCACTTCGCCTTGGCACCCCCGGGCGCGGCGGAGAATTGCTTGAAATACCGCCTCTCCAGGTCTTTGTATTTCAGGGATTCTCCGGCATCACAACCATACAGGCTTTTCAGGATGTTGAAATAGCGGTACGCCTCCCTGGTGCCCAGGCGGGCCAGGTGGACGACCACCATTTCCTGCGCCGCAAACATGTGCCGGTCGAACGGGTTTTCAAAGAATTCCCGGTAGCCGTCGTAAAACACCACTGCCAGGGCGAACAGGGATTCCGGGGTGGTGAGCCTGCTGATTTCAGCTTCTGCCAGCGCGTGGAATTTCTCATCATCTGCAGCCCCGCATGTTTGGATGGCGGGGTTGGCGGCATGCCTTTCAATGGCCAGGGATACCTGGATGACAGGCGATTCCGTTTCCGGTGCTGCCTCTGCGGCATGAGTCAGGCAGCAAGCGGCGCACAGGGTAACAAGGGCGGCGGGCAGAAAAAAATATCTTCGGCTCATGGTGCGGGGAGTGTAGCTCTATCTTGAAGATAGAGCAAGAGATTTTTATTCTTCTTACCTGGCAGGCAGGCTGATGCGGAAACAGGTGCTCACGCCGGGGGTACTCTCTGCCTGCACGGTGCCGCCGTGGGCCTCCACCGCATGGCGGACAATGGCCAGGCCCAGGCCGGTACCCTGGATACGGCTGCTGCGTGAGGCGCGGTAGAAGCGGTTGAAGATGAAGGGGAGCGCGTCTTCCGGAATCCCCACGCCGTTGTCCCGGATTTCCACACAGGAGCCGCCCACCGGGGAGCGGGCCAGCGCCACGGTGAGCTGCAGGCCGGGCTGCGGGTTGTTTTTCAGGGCGTTCTCCAGCAGGTTGAACAGGATTTGGGACCAGTAGAAGCGGTCTCCCGTAATCATGAAGGGGGTCTCCGCGTACTCCCGCACCACGGTGGCGGCATGCTCCGCCACCAGCGGCTCCAGGCGCTGCAGCACGTCCTCTGCCAGCTGCACCAGGTCAAACTCCTCCGGTTTCAGCAGGGCAGCGTCCGCATTCTCCAGGCGGGAGACGGTGAGCATATCCTCCACCAGCTTCACCATGCGGTCCACATGCTTCTGCATCACCCCCAGGGCGCGTGCGCGGCTGGCGGCATCGGCATCCGGCTCTTCCACCAGGTTCTCCATATAGCCGCGCAGCAGGGTGAGCGGCGTGCGCAGCTCATGGGAGGCATTTGCCACAAAATCCCTGCGCACCATCTGGGTGCGCTGCTCCTGCGTAATATCATGGAACACCATGCCGATGGGATGCTCCGGGTGGTCCAGCGGGGTAACGGTGATGCGGAAGATGCGCTCCTCCCCCCCCACGCGGTGGCGTATGGTGGAAACGCTGGCCTGCTGCACGCGCACCGCGCGGGAGATAGCGCCGTACAGCTCTGATTCCGGCAGCACCCAGAGCAGGTTGGTATTGCAGGGGGCCTCCACCCCCAGCAGGCTCTCTGCCGCGGAGTTCGCCATCACCAGGCGGCCGCCGCGGGCCACCAGCATGAACGGCACGCCCAGGGCCTCCAGGATAACGGCCTTGTCCGTACGCAAATGTTCCTCCTGCACATGGCAGATGCGCTCCAGGTGCTGCAGGCGCGCGGCCTGCTGCCGCACGCGCTGCCGCAGGTGCTGCAGCCATGACAGCAGCAGGGCAAACGGCAGGGCAAACGCCGCCAGGGCCAGGGCCAGGGCTGTATTCCAATCCAGCATGCCGTTATCCATACCACAACCCGGGGTGAAAATCCATGCCAAAGTGCGGGCGGCGCAGGTTATTCCTGTCAGTCTGCCAGGGGCTCCCCGCGCAGGGTTGCCTCCAGGCTGGCGGCGTGGGCGCCCATGGCACGGCTCTCGTTCAGCATGGTCAGGAACAGCAGTCCGCTGCGGAACTCGTCCTCCTCCTCCGCGGCGCGGGAAAGCTGGCGTGCCAGTGCCGCAGCATAGCCTGCGGGCTCCCCGCGGCCGCCGGAGAGCGCGGCCAGCTCCTGGGCCTGGGCGTGGGTAATGCCGCCGTGCATGTCTGCCAGGTAGCGGTAGCCCGCCTTCATCTGCTCATGCACATGCCCGGCCACGGCGCACACGCCGTTCAGGCAGTGGAACAGGCGGCGGGCCTGGTCCGTAAGATCCGCAGGCAGGGCGGGCAGCTGCTGCATCAGCGCGGAGCGGGTATCCTCCAGGCGGTGGCGCAGGGCCTTGGCCTCCTTGCGCAGCTTCTTCATGCTGCGGGCGTCATCCTGCACCAGGGCTGCAATCCCCTCTCCATTCATGGTCTGCATGCGCAGCAGGGCCTGCTCCACGTCATTCATGGCCAGGCCTATATCCGCAGCGCTGCCCAGCACCACGCCCTGCTCGCCGGCATTCTCCTTCTCCTTGGCAAACAGGGAGCGCACCAGCACCACACCCGTCACCAGCGTGAGCGCCACCATGGCCACCGTGCCGCCGTACACCATCACCAGGGCCAGCACAAAGGCTGCGGCACAGGCCGCCAGGGCCGTCATGAACCAGCCGCCAATCACCGTAAGCACGCCCGTGATGCGGTACACGGCACTCTCACGCCCCCAGGCGCGGTCAGACAGGGCGGAACCCATGGCCACCATAAAGGTCACATACGTGGTGGAAAGCGGCAGCTTGAGGGAGGTGGCCAGGGAGATAAGCAGCGCAGAGACCGTGAGGTTCACGGAGCCGCGGATAAGGTCGTAGGCCGCGCCGTTCTCCGCCTCCACCGGGGAAAAGCGGGCATTCACAGCATCCACCACGCGGGCGGGCACCAGGCGAGCCACCCCGCGGAACAGCAGCAGCGCGTGGCGCACCAGCAGGCGCGCCGGCAGGCAGGAGCCGAAACGCTCCTTCTCCCCGCGCTTGCCGCCGGAAAGCTTGATTTCCGTCTCCGTCACCTTCTCCGCCTTGCGGGAGAAACACAGCGCACCCACCATCACCAGCCCCGCCAGCACCAGGTACAGCGTCTCCGCCTGCACCGGATCCGCCAGGCAGCCCATGGGCATGGCTGCGGCATTTCCCCCGGCGGCCGCCACGGCAGATGCCGCCTGGCACGCGCTCTCCGCCGCCATGAACACGCCGATGAAGTTCACCAGGTCATTCCCCGCAAAGGCAAAGGCCAGCGCTGCCGTGCCGCACAGCACCACAAACTTGAGCACATTCAGACGGAAGACAAACTGCGCCACCAGCGCCACCGCCAGCCACACGCAGAACACGCACAGCGTGGCTGCAGGCAGGTTGGCCATCAGGTAGTCCAGCATGCCCGTGCCCGCCAGCACACTGTCCTTCATCCCCTTGAACACCGCAAACCACGTAATGGACGTAAGGGATACCGCGCACCACAGGGAACCCAGCCAGCGGTAGCTCTCACTGTAGCGGAAACTGAACAGCAGGCGGGAGAACCACATCACCACCGTGCCGCAGGTAAACGCCACCGCCACGGAGCAGAAAATGCCGGAGACAATACCCAGCGCCCTGCCCCCGCGTATGTAATCCCCCAGGTGCGGGGAAATCCCCGTGCCGCCCTCCACAGCCGCCACCGCCACGGCCAGCCCCGCGCCCAGCAGCGCAAACACCAGGGAAACCGTCGTACTCGTCGGCAGCCCCAGGGAGTTGAACACATCCAGCAGCAGCACATCCGCCACCATCACCGCCAGGAACAGCAGCATCATATCATGGAAAGTGAACATATCCGGCACAAACACGCCGTTGCGTGCTATCTCCATCATCCCGCCGGAAAACGCCGCACCCAGCAGCACACCCGCCGCCGCAAAAGCCAGCACCACACGCCGGCTGCCCGCCCGGCATCCCAGCGCGGAGTTCAGGAAATTCGCCGCATCGTTTGATACGCCCACTACCAGCCCGAACACCGACATCACCAGCAGGATGCCCAGCATAATCCAGTATGTACTATCCATAACGCCCCCCTTTTACCACACCCCGCCCCCATTTGCACGCCGCCTATGGTGAAACTCCAGCCACGCCCCATGTGGCGGTTTCGCCACATTCGCCAAGCCTGGGGAAATCAGGACTAGCGGCGCGTGCAGTGCCGCACCTCGCAACACCGACCGCGCCGCTGAAAAACCATGTTTTGCCATACCACTCGGGTTGTTTGGCGGGGGACACAGCGGGGCGGGCGCGCGCATCCTAGTCGCCGTCCAGGCGACGACACTATTTCCAGGCCATAGTGCAAACTATGGCGGTATCCCGCTATGCAGGCATTAGAGGGGAACCCCGCCTTGCGGGGTGGTCCCCTGCATAAATAGCATACCAATACGGCGTGCCCCCTGAATCAACGCATAACGCTGCGGCATGATTCCCCGCAAAACTGCCATCATCTGCCGGGGCAATTCCGCCACGCCCTGCGGGGCGTGGCGGTGAGGCGGGCGGTCAGCCCTGGTGGCGGATGATCTTGCCGGTCTCCTGGTAGATGATATGCTCACAGATATCCGTGGCAATGTCTGCCATGCGCTCCAGGTCACGGGAGATGCCGATGCAGTCCACATAGTATTCCGCGTTGGCTGGGGCCTTGCGGAGGTGCTGGAGGCAGGACTCCAGCACGCAGCGGTGGCAATCGTCCACGCCGGAGTCGTTCTTGATGATGCTGTACGCCTTCATGGTGTCCCGGCGGTCGATGACCTCCACGGTCTCATGCAGCATGTTCAGCACCATGTACTGCATGGGGGCAAAGTCCACCTTTTCCACGGCGGGATCCGCCAGGCAGGCGGACATGCGCTCCACGCGCTCCGCAATATGCGTGCCGAAGTCCGCGATGCGCTCCAGGCAGGCGTTGATCTTGAAGACAGAGGCGACGGTGCGCAGGTCCGACGCCACGGGCTGGTGCAGGGCCAGGATCTTGAGACATTCCTCCTCTATGCGGATTTCCTCGGAATCGATGGCAGCATCCCCGGCCACCACCTTGCGGGCAAGGGGAATATTGCCTGCGGCATAGGCATCTATAGCCTGGCCGATGAGCATTTCCACTTGCCGTCCCTGTGCGGTGATGAGGGAGTCGAGGCGCTGCAGTTCGTTGATAAAATGTTCTTTCATGGTTGGTATGTGAGTGAATGTTGATGGGTGGGGTGCGGGTTCAACCGAAACGGCCGGTGATGTATTCCTCCGTCTTCTTGTTACGGGGAGCGGTGAAAATCTGCTGCGTTTCCCCCACCTCCACAATCTGCCCCTTGTAGAAAAAGGCGGTCTGGTCAGAGATGCGGGAAGCCTGCTGCATATTGTGCGTGACGATGACGATGGTGAAGCGCTGCTTGAGTTCCAGCAGCAGCTCCTCAATCTTGAGTGTTGCCACGGGATCGATGGCGCTGGTGGGTTCATCCATCAGCAGCACCTCCGGCTCTGCGGCAATGGCGCGGGCGATGCACAGGCGCTGCTGCTGCCCGCCGGAGAGAGCCAGGCCGCTCTTCTTGAGCTTGTCCTTCACCTCGTCCCAGATGCAGGCACCGCGCAGGGCGGCCTCCACGCGGCCCTCCGTCTCGCTGCGGCTGAGCTTGTAGTGCAGGCGCAGGGGATAGGCCACGTTGTCATAGATGCTCATGGGGAACGGGGTGGGTTTCTGGAAAATCATGCCGACCTTCTGGCGCAGGCGGAGCACATCCACCGTGGGGAGCAGGATATTCTGCCCGTCCAGCAGCACCTCTCCCGTGGCACGGTGGTTGCGGTAGAGCTCAAAGATGCGGTTGTAGATACGCAGGTGGGTGGACTTGCCGCAGCCGGAGGGGCCGATGACGGCCGTGATTTCATTCTCCGGGATATCCAGGTTGTTGTCGAACAGCGCCTGGTGGTCACCGTAGAAGAAATTGAGGTTCCGGGCGGATATCTTAATGTTTTTGTTCATGGAATATGATACGTGTAAGGATGTTGACAAGGAGCACGCAAGCGGCAATGACCAGGGCGGCGGCCCAGCCGAGGGCATGCATGCTTTCAAAGGGTGAATTGGTGGTGTACTCCGTGATGAGTACGGGGATATTGGCCACTGGCTCACGGAAGAACCCTGTGGGCCATGTGTCTGCAAACATGGCGGTGAACAGCAGGGGTGCCGTTTCCCCGCTCACGCGCGCCAGGGAGAGCAGCACGCCCGTGGCCAGGCCGTTCTTGGAGGAGCGGGCTATGATGCACAGGATGGTGCGCATGCGGGTCATGCCCAGGGCAAGGGCGGATTCCCGCATGGTGTCCGGCACCATGGCCATCATGTCCTCCGTGGTGCGCATGACAACCGGGAACATGATGATGGCCAGCGCCACCGTGCCGGCAAGGCCGGAGAAGTGCCCGGCGGGCATCACGATGAGCACGTAGACAAACAGGCCGACGAGGATGGAGGGCAGGCCCATGAGCACGTTCGCGCAGAAGCGCAGGATATCCGCCACGCGGCGGCCCTTGCCGTACTCTGCCAGGTAGATTCCGGCCGCCATGGCCGGGGGAACCGCCAGCAGTGCGGCCCCCAGCGTGATGAACAGGGAACCCAGCAGGGCGTTTGCTATGCCACCCCCGGGTTCGCCATAGGGCTTGGAGGGGGAGAACAGAATATCCGCACCGATGGCGGCGGAACCGTGGATCAGCACGGTTGCCAGGATCCATGCCATGGAGCCCACGGCCACGATGATGGAGGCGAGCGAGAAGGCGCTCAGCAGGGAATCACCCAGCCTGCGGAACAGGAGGGGACGCCGACGTATGGTAGGTGTGTGTGTCATCTTGTTTCAGTGTTTTTCGCCGCGGCGGGCGCTGGTCATGTGCAGGTAGTACCGGGATATGGCCTGGATGCCGATGCTCATGACCAGGAGGATGAGCCCCAGGGCAAAGAGGGAGCTCTGCTCCAGCCCGCGGGATTCGGCAAAGTTGTTGGCCAGGGTGGCGGATATGGTGGTGCCGCCGGAAAATAGTCCCTCCGGCAGTTCCATGATATTGCCTATCACAAAGAGAACCGCCATGGTTTCCCCCAGGGCACGCCCCATGCCGATGAAGATGCCGCCCGTGATACCGCGGATGCCGTATCGCATCACCACGTCCCGCGTGGCCTCCAGGCGCGTGCATCCGGCGCCGTAGGCGGCCTCGCGCAGCATGGGCGGGGTCATGCGCAGCACATCACGCATCACCGCTCCCATGTACGGCAGAATCATCAGCGCCAGGATAAGTCCGGCGGTCAGGAAACCGAATCCGTTGTAGTCCTCGCCGAACAGCCAGGCCGTGCCAGGTATGGCCGCCAGGGCGGGCTGCACGTGCTCCTGCATGAGCGGGGCCAGGACAAACAGGCCCCACATGCCGTAGATGACGGAGGGGATGGCCGCCAGCAGGTCCACGGCGTGGGAGAGCGGGCGGGATATCCACCCGGGTGTTTCCGTGACAAACAGGGCGGAGACAAAGGACAGGGGAATGGCGAGGCACAGGGCCACGGCGGTGGTCAGCAGGGTGCCGACGATATTGGGCCAGGCCCCGAAGAGCTCCCGGGCGGGGTCCCACTCGCAGGACCACAGGAAACCTAGGCCGAAGCGCTGCCAGGCCTCCAGCGAATGCCCGGAGAGCTGCACCAGCACCCCCAGCATCAGCAGGCCGGCCAGGCACGCGCACAGCAGGCAGGCCAGTTTGAATATAGCGTCAGTTCGTTGCATGGTTCTTTTTGGTTTTGCCCGGGGGAAATGGGGATACCACCGCCCTTCCCCCCGGGGTTCCGGGAACATGCCGGTCCTTACAGCACGGGCTTCACCAGCCCGGCCACATCCTGCGGCAGTGCCACGTAGTTCAGCTTCTTGGCTGCGGGTTGCCCCTCCTCCAGGCACCAGGTGAAGAACCTGCGCAGCGCGGCGCGCTTTTCCGCAGGGGTATCCTTGCGCATCAGGATATAGGTGACACCCGTGATGGGCCAGCTCTGCGCACCGGGCACATTGGTAAGCTCCATGTAGAACCCGGGGGCGTTCTTCCAGTCTGCGCCGGAAGCGCTGGCGGCAAAGCTGGCGGGGGTGGGCTGCACGTAGTTGCCCCCGCTGTTCTCCAGGGCGGCGCAGCTCAAGCGGGCCTCCACCGCATAGGTGTATTCCGTGTAGCCGATGGCACCCTTGATCTTGGCCACGTTGTTGCACACACCGGGGTTCTTCTGCCCGCCGATGCCGCAGGGCCACTTGACCGCGGAGCCCTGCCCCACCGCGGCCTTCCAGGCCTCTGATATCTTGCTGAGATAGTTGGTGAAGATGAAGGAGGTGCCGCTGGAATCGGAACGGTGCACCACCGTAATCTTCTGCTTGGGGAGCTTCAGCTTGGGGTTCAGGGCCGTTATGGCCTTGTCGTTCCACTGGGTAATCTTGCCCATGTAGATATCCGCAAGCACGGCACGGCTGAGCCGGAGCTGGCCGTCCTTCACGCCGGGGATATTGACAATGACCACCACACCGCCGGTCAGCATGGGGAACTGCACCAGCCCGGCCTCCTCCTGCTCTGCGGCAGTCAGCGGGTTGTCCGTGCCGGCAAAGTCCACCGTACCCTGCTTGATCTGGTTCAGCCCGGCGCCGGAGCCCAGGCTCTGGTAGGTCACGGTGGTGCCGGGGTTGGCCTGGGAGTAGCTGTAGGTCCACTGCTGGTACACGGGCGCGGGGAAAGAGGCCCCGGCACCGGTCAGGGTGGTATCTGCTGCGGAGACGGCGGAAAGGCCCATGAGGGCGATAATCAGGTTCTTCAACATATTATATGGTTTTCTATTGGTCAGGTTTGGTTGTTTCTGTTTCTTAGAAATTGGCGCGCAGGGCGGCCCCGTACTGCCAGCCGGTGAAGCCCTTGGCTCCCTTGGCATCGGTACCGGCGGAATCCTGGTACTCTGCGCCTATCATCACGCGTATCATGTCCGGCTTGTCCGGGTTCACGTAGTAGTTGACACCCAGGTAGAAGCCCTGGAGCATATCGCTCACGGAGGAGTACGCGGAGTTCGTGGTGGCGTAGCGGCTGTACGCATCCACGGCATTGCTGCCCGCAGCCAGCTGGTAGCGGCACACTGCCTCCCAGTGCGGGGATATCCTGTACGAGGGAATCAGGCTCAGGCCGGCCACGTTCTCCGCACCCTCCTTCTTGCCGTTTGCCCCCGTGCAGTTGAACCCGGCCATACCCTCCACCATCAGGTTGAAGGCATCCTTCTTCAGCGTCCAGGTCAGGGCCACCACATCCCGTGCGCCCGGGCCCTGCATGCTGATGCCGGGGTCCAGGTCACGCCCCTCGTTGTAGAAGCTGTGCATGTAGTCCAGGTACAGGCGGCTGTGGTCTGAGGTGGCATAGCTCAGGCCGCCGGCCACCATCACATTGCCGGAGCTGCAGAAGGCGGGCTCCTTCCACAGGCCGTCATGCTGGGCATTCACCCACACGCCCAGCTCCCAGCCCAGGGGGGCCTTCTTGTCGCTGTTGCGGAAATCCAGGCCGTACAGGGATTCCGCCGTGAGCTGGTTCACCAGGTTGGAGCGCTCAATGGTGAGAATCTGGGAATCACTGGTGCGGTACTCGCCGATGAAGGCGGGCTTCTGCTTGCCCAGCGTGATGGTGACCGGCTTGAAATCGCCCTGCACGTAGAGCTCGTACACGCCGGTCTTGCCGCGGCTGCGCTGCCAGGTGCCGCCGCTGTACTTGTGGCGCTGGTCCAGCCCGCCGATATCCCAGTCCGTGAACAGCACCAGGTGCTTGAGCACCTTCGCCTTGCCGCCAATGCGGAAGCGGCGCCACTCGTCATTGCCGCGGCGGCCGTTCCCGTCGGAACAGCCCTTCACGCGGTCCGCGCCGCCAGCCGGGTCCATGTAGCCCCACTGGTACTGCGGGCGGAAGCGGAAACTCACCTCCTGCACCCAGGGATTCTCCGCGTGCTCCCTCTCTGCGTCAAAGAGCATGAAACAGCCGGGCAGCCACTCGTTGAACGAGAAGGCGGACTGGTTTTGGGGAGCCTGGGCATCTGCCGCCTGGCAAACCGCCGCGGCACCCATGGCAAGTGCAAGTATCATGTCTTGTTTCATATTTGTGTTTTGGTTCTATGCCGGCGGGTGGCTCATGGGCCCTTTCGTCCGCCTGCATCCCTATCATGCGCCCCGCGCGGCAAAACTGCAAGCATGCCATGGTGAAACGAATGCCACACGGAATATGGCCCGCTTGCCACAACTCCCCCGCCCTGCCCCGTGGCCATCTCGCCCGGCGGAGCGGATTGTTTGAAAAGCTCGGCTCCATCCTGCGCCCCTACCAGATGCAGGGCGTGGGCTACATGTGGCGCGCCGCCAAGATGGGCATGGGCGTGTTCCTGGCGGACGACATGGGCCTGGGCAAGACCCTGCAGATGCTCACCGTGCTCAACCAATGGAAGCGGGAGGGCGCGCTGGGGCCGGAGCACGGGGCTCCCCCCGCCCTGCTGGTGCTGCCCGCCACCCTGCTGGCCAACTGGCAGGCGGAGGCCCGCAAGTTCACCCCGGACCTGCGCGTGGGCGTGCTGCACGCCTCTGCCTGGTCTGCGGAGGACCGCGCGGCGGTGGAGACGGACCTGCCCGGGTTCCTGGCAAGATATGATGTGGTGCTCACCACCTACGGCATGGCCGCGCGGATGGAGGGGCTGCAGGAGGTGGAGTTTGCCGCCGTGGTGGCGGACGAGGCCCAGGCCATCAAGACCGCCGGCAGCGCGCGCAGCCGCGCCGTGCGCAAGCTGAAGGCCCCGCGCCGCGTGGCGCTCACCGGCACCCCCGTGGAAAACAACCTGGGGGACCTGTGGAGCCTGTTCGAGTTCATCAACCCCGGCCTGCTGGGCTCCCAGAAGGGGTTCCGGGACTTTGTGCGCTCCATGGGGGGTGCACACCCAGGACATAGGTAACAGAAAAGTTCCACCACATAGGTAACAGTC
>JAUNQN010000041.1:3487-25256 GCA_030536145.1 Akkermansia sp. | reverse complement strand
GGCGGCGGCCGCGGCTTCCGCCTTGGCCTTGGCCTCTGCCTCCAGCTGGGCGGGGGTCTTCTTGATGCCGGCCATGGCCAGCGGCTGCTTTTTCTCGATGTTCTGGCCATCGGAGCCCTTGAGGACCACGCGGTTGGTGGGCAGGGTGCCAGAGTTGCGGAGAACGCGCTTGGGTGCGTTCACTTGCATTGTGTTCAGTTTCTTAGGAGCTGCCATAAAAACTAAAATTGGTGTAAAAGATAGTAGGTTCCTTATACCACAGAGCGCGCGCCGTGGCAATCACGGAATGCGGGGCGGCGGGATTTTTTTTGTTGGGCGGGGGCTTTGTCAGTCCTGCGCGGCGGGCTTTCCGGGTGCCATGGAATACCATTTGAGCCACATCATGCCCGCCAGCAGGAGCAGGGCAGCAGCGTAGAACAGCATGCAGTCCGCGCCTACCCGGTACAGGTCCGACTGGAACATGGCGCTGCCGCTGAAGCAGTGGAAGGCATACGCCAGCGCGGCGCAGACCATGGCCCCGCCCTTGATGCGGGAGCTGAACTTGTGCGCAAGCAGCTTGGCCGTGCCGTATGCCAGCACCAGGGCTATGATGAGCAGGGCGAGCGGGTTGCCCAGCCAGAACCACCCGCACGCCGCCACGATGGCCAGCGCCACCGCCAGGGAGACCGTGGAGAGGTTGCGCCGGTGGCGGCTGTCCAGCACATGGCAGGCCAGCATGCCCGGCAGGGCTGTGGCCAGCAGCAGGAACAGCGGGCTCTGCATCAGGGATTCCGTGCCCTCCTGCGTGGCGGGGAAGGCGGCATAGATGGAGGCCAGACAGGCGGCCATGGCGGGCCAGCCCACCCAGGTGCCGCAGGAGGCCAGGCGCGTGAACACGCCGCCCTTGTGGTTCACTTTCCCGGTGATGCCGCACAGGGCCGCAAAGATGCGCGCGCCGGTGCCCAGTGCCGCCACGCACGCCCCGGCGGTGAACATGGCAAAGGGCAGGCTGAAGGTAAGCCCGGTGAAGGAGATGAACGATGCGTCCGTGCTGCCGGTCAGGTAGGCATCCTCCGTCTGCCGCAGCACGGCTTGGACGATGAGCAGGAACACCAGCAGGGAAATGAGGAATATACGGTTTTTCATGGAATGGCGGGGGTCAGGTGAGTGAGGACGGGGCAGCGCTGCGGCGGGTGGTTACATGCTCCGCCATGCAGTTGAGCAGCTCCAGGCGGCCGTTTGCCAGGGCGGGGCGGGTGTTGATTTCCAGGCCGCAGGCGGCGGCTGCATTGCAGATGGCCATGGGGGCGCCGGGGAAACGTACGCTGTACCCTTCCGCCGCCAGGTGCGGGAACTGCTGCTCAAACTCCTGGCGGGATTCCTGCACCACCTCCACCCCCGGCTGGGCGGAGAGCGCACCGTGCATCCACGGGCGCATGCCGGGCGTGCTGAGCCGCACGCTGCAGCCGGCCCGCAGGGCGGCCATGAGGATGGTGGACAGGTCCAGGTCTGAGAGCATGGGCTCCGCGCGCAGGGCCAGGCGGAGCGGCGCGTACTGCAGCACGGTGCGGTACAGGGCGCTCTCTCTCAGCACGTGCTCTGTGCCGAACTCCTCCTGCCACCAGTAGGTGACGGACCCGGCGGCGCGCACCAGCACATCCGTCTGCGCGGGGGAGGGCGGGGGAACCAGCTCCTCCCACGGGCGGAAGGGCAGGTCCGGCCGGGCGCTGTATTCCCCCGGCGGTTCCGCCTGGCTCCAGGGGCAGACGGCGGCGGTGAAATTGTGGCCGCCGCGCATGGGGGCGCCCGGCTGGGCGTGGGCGGCGGGCAGCGCGCCGGGGCAGGGGGTGGAAATGCAGTTGATATCCCGGTTGCGGGCGGGTACGGCGCGGCACCAGGTTTCTATCTCCTCCCCGTCCCCGGAGTATATTCCGGCGTACATGCCGCCGGAGAGTTGCTGCTGCAGGCGTATGGCCGCAGCCGTGTCCTCCACGCGTACCAGGCCTATGGCGGGCACGTCCTGCGCGGTGTGGGTGAAAAAGCCCTCCGGGCGGATTCCCGTGCGCACGCCGGGGGACCAGAGCAGGGTGGCCTTTCCGGCGGAGTGCGGCTGCACCAGCCAGGATTCCTCCCCGTCCATGGCGGTGAGCAGGAGCTGCTGCTCCTCCGTGAGCGGGCGAGAGAGCAGGCCCACGCGGGTGCCCTCCACCCAGCCGGGGCCGCAGGGCAGGGTGCGCACGGCATCCTGCAGGGCGTTGCGGAATCCCTGGTTGTCATACAGCCCGGCATGCACCAGGATGATGTGGGGCAGCTCCTGCTCCTGCCCGGCGTGGCGGAAACTGCTTGCGGCTATGTCCCGCACGGCGGTCTCCCAGTCGCAGTTGGCGGAAAGGTACAGGCTGGCGCTGCCGCTGCTGGCGGCGTGGTACCGGAGGTGCCCGGCGGTGATGACCGTGTACACGCGCGGGTCTGCGGCCAGGATGGCGGCGGTCTCATCCGTGCAGATGAGGGTGAGCAGGCGCGGGGATTCAAATCCCATGCGCTTGAGCAGCTCTGCAATGCGCGTGCCCAGCATGGCGGATTGGGCAGGCGGGCGGTAGATGACGGCGCTGTCCGTCATCCATGCGGCCATGATACCGCTGACGGCATCCGCCAGCGGGTGGGTGTGGCCCGGCAGCACGGCCACCACGTTGCCCCCGGCGGGGCGGGTGCCGTCCCCCAGCCCGGCCATGGTGCGCGGGTGCAGGGCCAGGCGGCAGGAGTCTATGGCCATGAGCAGCTCCTGCTCGGCCTCCTCCAGGGTCATGCCGCTCTCACGCATCAGCGTGCCGATAACCATGCTTTCCTTCTTCTCCAGCTCCTCCGCCAGCAGCATTATCTGTTCCTGCCGCTCCTCCGCAGGGGGTGCGGGGGTGCGGGCGGCCATCAGGGCGGCGCGCACCATGCGGTCCAGCGTGTCGGCATCCATGGCGTTGTAGCGGTAGTCTATGCGCTCGGAGTTGAAGATGGAGCGGTGCTCGCAGGGCAGGTCCCCGCTGCCCTCGAACCCATCGTCCAGTACAGGCAGGCCGCGCTGCCAGCGGGAGAACTCGCGCTCGCCCGCATGCAGCAGGGCGGTCAGGCGCTTGCGGTCCAGGATACGGGCGCGCGGCGTGGGCACAAAGCGGTCCTGCGGCGGGGTGTACTCCGGGTCTGGCGGAAACTCCAGCGTACCCAGGAAATCCTGCCGCAGCGCATCCCACTCCGGGGATTTGGGATCCAGCCCGTACTGCGCGGAAACCGCGTTGCCGGGGCGGCCCAGCTCATGCAGCAGGCGCAGCAGCCGGCGCTCCGTGCCGGCCTGGCCGTTCGTCACCCCGCAGCACAGTACCACCCTGGCGCCCAGGCGGTGCAGCAGGCGCGCCACGGGGTCCGCCAGCCCGGCGGTCATGCAGAATTCCGGCAGGCCGCTGCGGCCGCATCCGGCCCAGTCCTCCAGGGCAAAGGCTATGTCAAAGATGCTGTGCGTGCCCACCACGGGGGTGACGGCGCGCGGCGGCGCGGTGAACAGCGCGTGCAGCAGGTGGCGGAACCGCGCATCCGTGCCGGCCTTGGTGCCGTACACGGGATTGGCACCGCCGTGGCAGCAGGTGTATTCGTCCTCCTCGTCCAGGTGGGAGCCCTTCACCAGCAGCACCTTCAGCGGTGCGCCGCCCAGCGCGGCGCGCTGCCCGGCCCAGTTCACCAGCCCGCGCAGCACGGCGGGCGTGTTTTTCAGGTAGGCGGGCATCTCTATGGCCACATCCGCGCGGTTCAGGTCCTGCCCGCGCAGGGCGTAGGTAAGCGCCTCCGCCACCAGGTTGATGGTGGGGGAGAGCCCGCCCTGCACCACCACGGGGCGTATGCGGCCCTTTGCAAGGGAAAGGCCGATGAGCTTGTGCAGCTTGTAGGCCAGCTCCTTGATGCTGTCCGTGGGGGCATACGGGGAAAGCCCGGGGCACAGGCGCCAGGGCTGGATAACCACGCCGCCGCCATCCTGCCGCTGCAGCACGGATACCAGGTGCTGCATGTAGCGCTCTGCGCTCTTCTTGCCGTGCACGGCGGGAATGAGCGGGTCCAGCGCCACGGCCAGGCCGTCCTGCGCGTAGCGGTGGATGCGCACCCCCAGCTTGCGGATGTGCGTGGGCATGTACAGCCCGCCGAACACGGAGTGGAACGCCTGCCGCGCCGGGGCCAGGCCGCGCCGGTGCAGCCCGGCGGGCAGCATGGCCGCCGCTTTCAGCACCCACTGCGCCGCACGGGGAAAGATGGCCGGAATTTCCGCCTGGCGCGCGGCCAGGCGGCGCAGGGTGGCGCGCTGCTCCGCAGGGTCCGCGCTCAGGAAAACGTGGCGGCACAGCTCCGTGCAGAAGTGGCGCGTCTGCGGGTCTGCCACCAGGGCGTGCAGGGCATCCGCCAGCGCCTGTTCATCCGGGCGGGTGTCCGCCTGCGCGGCCAGGTGCAGCTGCGCGGCCAGGTCCGCCGCATAGCCAGCGGCGGTAAAGGCATCCAGCCCGCGCGACCTGGCCTCCGCCAGGTGCACCATGATTTCCTCTTCACCCATACCGTGCCTATTCTAGGGGGAACACCCCGCCGTGGCAAGTTCAAAGTGCGTGAGCACCCTGCATCAGTCCAGCAGCTTCCAGTCCACCAGGTCCGGCAGGGTCTCCGCTATCAGGCTGCGCAGGTTCTCCTCCGCCGCCCGGGCATCCACCCGCACGGCCTCTCCGTGAACGGTGCCCACCTGGTAATACGCCCAGCGCTCCACATAGCCGTGCACCACGCGGTCGTACATGTCGCGGAAGGTGCGTGCCAGGTGGTTGGAGCAGATGGCATCATGCCCAATGAAGATGTAGTAGTTGATGTGCTCCAGGGTAATGCTTTGGCCGTTCTCCAGCTTGTGCCGGGACTGGGAGGTGATGCGGCTGAAGGTGAGCGTGCGGCCGTCCTTCAGCCGCAGCTCCACGGGCTGGGTCTGCAGGTTGTAGTGCCCCTGCGCGGGCAGGCAGCGCTCCGGGCGGTGGATGGATGAGTTCATGTCACTGCCGGAGTACACGATGGACACGTGCAGCAGCGGCATGCGCGGGGCATCCAGCGTGGAGTAGGAGGCCTTGCTGAACTTGGTGTCCGCCGCCAGTACGGTGCGCTCCACCTCGCTCTCCTGCTGGCGCTCCCCCAGCCACTTGCCGGCGGTAATGCCGTACGGCAGCTCCGGGCGGATGGCGGATTCCACCAGCGCATCATGCCGCGGCAGCACCGCCACCAGGGAGAAGATACCCCCTGCCACCACGGCGGGCAGCAGCCCGCGAAGCCATGCGGAGCGGTTCATACGCGGCCCTCCTTTCCATCGGTGGAGGCCGTATCCGGCGGTGTATCCGCAGCGGCACCGCCGTTGCGCCGCACCACCACGCGCCGCCGCTTGAGCAGCGGCAGCTCACCCGCCAGCAGGCCGTGCAGCAGGGTCAGGCACACCAGGCTGGCCGGGAAGAAGAACAGCAGGCTGGACCAGTCATGCCACGTCTTGCTGGCAAAGGCCGGGTTCACGTACTCCGCAAACACGAAAATGCTCACCAGGCGGAACGCATTCGCCACGATGGAGAGCGGTATGGCGCTCAGTGCCAGCGTGATGCGCTTCCACAGCGCCAGGTCGGAAGCCAGGTAGCCCCACGCCGTGGAAATCATGATAAGCGCCATCAGGGACCGCATGCCGGAGCACCCGCCCACTATGTTGAAGGCATCCCAATTGCCCGTGGCGGAGGCTATGTTGGTGCCCTCCACCACCGTGGCCACCCCGCACAGGCCTGCACCCCAGTGCGCGCCCTGCGTGGCCAGCAGCTGCATGCCCACCGTGGCCTGCTGGAACCCCGGCAGCGGTATGCTCAGCCACAGGAAAAAGAAGGGGAATGCGCAGCGCAGCGCCGCACGGCCGCCCAGGTAGCACCACGCCGCACCCGTGAGCACCAGCGGCAGGGAGGCGATGGCAATGCGCCCTTGCTGCGTGCGCACGGCCAGCAGCCCCGCCAGCGCACCCAGCGCCAGCAGCCACAGCCCGTGCAGGCTGCCCCGCAGCTCCACGCCCTTCAGCCGCCCCCAGGCGTGGTGCAGCATATACAGGCTCAGCATCGGCACCATCCAGCCGTGCTCGTAATCGTTCTCGGCGTTCCAAGCCGTTGCCAGCCAGCCGGTAGCGCTGTGCCTGCATTCCACGTATGCGGGCAGCAGGCCGTAAAACCATACCAGCAGCAGGACCAGGGCCGCCAGGCCTGCCCAGGCCGGTGCGCCCGGTGCCCAGGCTCTTTTCTCGGTGTCTGTATCGGGGGTCTCCATGATAAAAATGCAGCCGTTCTGCACTTTAGTATTGCAATTTCCCGGAAATTGTCAAGAATAGTCCTGCAACACTGCACGACTATGAAACTGATCAGCGGCACGGCTCATCCCAAGTTGGCACAGGACATTGCAAGCGTAATGGGGCTTCCCCTTTGCGATGCGACTGTGAATACCTTCCCCGATGGAGAAAGTTTTGTTCAGATTAAGGAGTCTATCCGCGGAGCGGATGCCTTCATCATCCAGCCCACCTGCCCCCCCACCAACCACAACCTCATGGAGCTGCTGGTCATGGTGGATGCCGTGCGCCGCGCCTCCGCCAGCCGCATCACCGCTGTCATGCCCTTCTACGGCTATGCCCGCCAGGACCGCAAGGACAAGCCCAGAGTGCCCATCACCTCCAAGCTGGTGGCCAACCTCCTTACCGCCGCAGGCGTGAACCGCATCCTCACCATGGACCTTCACGCCGCCCAGATCCAGGGCTTCTTTGAGATTCCCGTGGACCACCTCCACTCCCTCCCCGTGCTTGTCAAGCACCTCAAGGAGAAGTACGTCCACAACATGGACAACCTCGTCGTCGTCTCCCCGGACATCGGCGGCGTCAAGAACGCCAAGAGCTATGCCAACGTCCTCGGCACGGAGCTCGCCATCGTCGCCAAGCAGCGCATCTCCGCCACGGAGGTGGATGCCCACGCCGTCATCGGCAACGTGGACGGCAAGGATGTGCTCATGATTGACGACATGACCGAATCCGGCGGCACCCTCTGCGCCGCCGCCAAGATTCTCAAGGAGCACGGTGCCGCCCGCATCTTTGCCGGCGTTTCCCACGGCGTGCTCAACGACAAGGCACGCGCCCGCCTGGCCGACAGCCCCATCGAGTGCCTCCTTACCTCGGATTCCGTCCCCATGGCCTATGGCGACAACGTGGACACCGTGAGCATTGCCCCCCTCCTGGCCCAGGCAATCGCCAACATCCACAACAACGATTCCGTCACCCACTTGTTCGAGATTTAATCTCTCCCGGACCAATCCGCCTTTCCCGCCCGCCGCTCCGCCCTTGCGGAAGCGGCGGGCTTTTTTATGGGGATGGCTGTTATGGCGGTGCGGTGGTGTCCGGAAAATACCCCGCTTCCCTGAACAGGGAGGCGGGGTGCAAATTCGTCCGTGTCGGCAATACTGTTACAGGGTGATACCCAGCTGCTCCGGGAGGGCGATGCGGGGGCGCTCCGTGAGGATTTCACCGCCGCGGGAACCCACGGCCACGGTGTGCTCAAAGTGGGCGGCCCAGGAGCCGTCTGTGGTGACGGCGGTCCAGTCGTCGTCCAGCACCTTTACGCGGAAGGAGCCGAGGGTGATCATGGGCTCGATGGCCAGGATCATGCCGCGCTTGAGGCGGGGCAGGTGGTAGGAGGGGCGGTAGTTGGGGATTTGGGGGTCCTCATGCAGGTGGCGGCCCACGCCGTGGCCCACGTATTCCCGCACGATGCCGAAGCCGAAGGGCTTGACGAAGTCCTCGATGGCGCCGCAGACCTCTGAGAGCGGGTTGCCCTGCCTGGCCTCTGCAATGCCGCGGAAGAGGGCTTCCTCTGTCACGGCGAGGAGGCGCTTGGCGTCGTCGCTCACGTTGCCCACGGGCACGGTCATGGCGTTGTCGCCGTACCAGCCGTCCACAATGGCGCCTGCATCCAGGGAGACGATGTCGCCATCCTGCAGGACGCGGGGCCCGCCGATGCCGTGGACGATTTCCTCATTCACGGAGATGCAGAGCTGGCCGGGGTAGCCGGCGTATCCCAGGAAGGCGTTGCCGCACTTTTCACGCTTGAAGAGTTCTGCGGCGTAGTTGTCGATATCCTTGGTGGTGATGCCGGGCTTGATGATGGGCATGAGGTCCATCAGGATGCGGGCGGAGACTTCTCCGGCCTTGCGCAGCTTGCTGATTTCATTGGGGTTGCGGACCGCTATGTGTTCACTCATGGTGTGAGAGTCAGGTTGTGAATGGGGTGCGGCGCGTGCTACCACAGACGGGACTCGAACCCGTACAGCCTAAACAGCCGGGAGATTTTAAGTCTCCTGCGTCTACCATTCCGCCACTGTGGCATGGGCGCTGCGCGGTTAGATTGAATCACAAAAGCGGGGGGAATGCAAGGGAAAAGGCGGGCATGCGCGGGTGATGACATGGAGCGCGCTTGCGCGGCGCGGGGGCGCGTGGGAGAATGGTGCAACATGGAAGAGGGCAAATACAGGAGCATCCCGTGGTGGATGATACCGCGGCTGTGGGGGCTGGATGTGGCGGTGCTGGCGCTGTGCTGGGGCGTGGCGTATGCGGCGCTCATGCAGATTACCATGATAACGGGCGCGCCGCTGCTGCTGCTGGGTGCGCTGGCCTGGTGCGGGGTGATGTACCTGCGGCTGGGCGCGGCGCTGCGGAGCGCGGATGCGTGGCACGCGGGTTTCTACCGCCGGAACGTGGCCCCGCTGGCGGTGCTGCTGGCCTGTGTGGGCATGGCGGCACTGTGGCTGCTGCTGTATTACGTGGGGCAGAACATGCTGCCGCTGCTGGCGGTGCCGGCGGTGCTGTACGGGCTGGCCCTGTGGGACCGCAGCGGGAGCACCTATGTGGCCCCGCTGGCGCGCGGCTGTGCGTTTGCGCTGGCCTGTGCCGCGCCGGCATGCTATTTCAGTTTTACCAGCAGCGCGCCGGAGATGCTGACCAGCGCGCCCAACTGGTACCTGGGTATCCTGGTGTTTGTGTATACGGAGTGCCTGGGGGCGCACGGGTATGCGGGGCGCAGGCGCATGTCCACGGTAGCTGCTGCGGCTGTGATTTGCGCGGTGCTGGTGATGAGCCTGCTGAAGGCGCGTGATGCCGCGGGGGATGAGGCGGCGCAGATGCTGACGGTGGCGATGGCTGCGGGCTGCACGCTGGCCATGGTGCAGCTGCGCCGCGGCCGGCTGGCCAAGTGCTCCTCCACCGGGCGCCGCATTGCAGAGGCGCTGGGGTGGCTGGGGCTGGCGGTGCCGGCGGTGCTGGGGGTGATGCAGTTTGCCCCGGAGCACTGGTGATGCCCGGGGCAGGGTGGGGGTACGCTGTGCGGCGGCTGCCTTATTCCGCCTGCGCCTGCTGCGCGGCCACGGCGGCTGCTGCCCATTCCCGCGGTATGCGGCAGGGGCGCCCCTGCGGCATTTGCACCAGGGCCAGGCGCTGGCGCACCGTCACGCACAGCTTGTCGTTCTCCGCGCGGCGGATCTCGAACCGGAAGTAGAGGGAGGCTCCCTCCACCTTCTCCAGTATGCCGCCCACGTGCATGTGGTCTGCCAGGAAGGCCGGGGAGTGGTAGTCCACCTCATGCCGCACCAGCACGGTGTGGCGGCCTTCCTTGGCCATGGTGGCGTAATCCAGCCCCATGGCGGTGGCCATCTTGGTGCGGGCTTCCTCTACCCAGCGCAGGTAGGCCAGGTTGTGCACCACGCCGCCGCAGTCGGTGTCGTAGTACATGACTTGGTAATCTAATGTGAATTGGGGGGGCATGGGGATTTGGAATTTATGATTTAGGATTTTGAATTTGGGATTTTGGAAATACGCCGCGCCGCAGGTGCGCTAATCTTAGTCGCCTTGGCGACGTCACTATTATCAGACCACGGTGCAAACCGTGGTGGTGGCCCGCGTGGCAGTCGTTAGAGGGGAAATTTCCCCCTTTGGCAGCAGGGGCGGCCTGCCGGTCGGCGGGCCGCCCCTGGGGTTTGGGTTTGCGTGCCGCAGGGCGCGCGGAGGAGGCCGTTACTTGGTCTTGATGTATTCCTCCACGGCGGCGGTGACTTCCTTGAGGTCGTCGATGGTGAGCTCACCCATGTGGGCGATGCGGAAGGTCTTGTCCTTGAGGTCGCCGTAGCCGTTGCCCAGGGTCATGTTGCGCTCTGCCAGGAAGGCGTTGAGCTCCTTCACGTCCACCATCCAGTCCTTGCCCTTGGGGTGGGAGTCGATGACGGTGAGGGTCTTGGAGAGGTACTTGGGATTGGGGTACACGCGGAAGTGCTCGTTTGCCCAGGCGCGGGTGTACTCGGCCATGGCCTGGTGGCGCGCGAAGCGGTTCTCGATGCCTTCCTCGTTCACGATGTGCTGGAGCTGCTTGTCCAAGGCATACATGAGGGAGAGGCAGGGGGTGGAGGTGTACTGGTAGTTCTTCTTGTCGATGAAGTCCCAGATGGTGCGGAGGTCGAAGTACAGGCCGCGGTTCTCCACCTCGGCGGTGCGGTCGTAGGCCTTCTTGCTCATGGAGCAGATGGCCATGCCCGGGGGCAGGGCCAGGGCTTTCTGGGTGGAGGTGATGAGGATGTCGATGCCGAGCTTGTCTGTCTCAATCTTGGAGCCGGCGGCGGAGGACACGGCATCCACGCACCAGACGACGTCCGGGTACTTCTTCATGACCTCGGCAATCTCCTCCACGGGGTTCTGGATGCCGGAGGAGGTCTCGTTGTGGGTGACGGTCACCAGGTCGTACTTGCCGGTGGCCAGGGCCTGGTCCACCATCTCCGGGGTGGTGGGCTCACCCATCACGCTGGAGAACTTGTCTGCGGGCACGCCGTTGGTCTTGGCCATCTTGAACCACTTGTCACCGAAGGCGCCGATGGAGAACACGGCGGCGCGCTTGGCGGTGCAGGAGCGGATGGCGCCCTCCATGAGCCCGGAGCCGGAGGAGGTGGAGAGCAGGATGCGGTTCTCTGTGAAGAGGACCTTCTGCATGTTGTCGGAAATGCGCTTCTGGATTTCGGATGCCTTCTTGGAGCGGTGGCCGATCATGGGCAGGGAGAGCTCCTGGAGGATGTCTTCCGACACGATGGTCGGACCGGGGATGAACAATTTGATAGCCATAGTAGAAAAATGGTAAGCTTCGGCGGAATGGTAGCATATTCCCGGCCGCGTTTCCAGCAGAAAAGGCGGGTGACGCGAAAAATCATTGCGGGCGCGGCGCCGGCTGGTAATATTTTTGCAGAAAAAAACGGTTTTTCCTGCGGGTTTGGCCTGCGGGGTGACTTAACAAGAGAAAAGGGTTATGGTATTCCACATTTTCCGCAGCAGGGAGACACGGCTCCGGCAGCAGTGCCGGGAGTGGTTCCTGGCGCACCGGCACCGCCTGCTGGCGTATGCGCGGCAGCAGGCGGACAGCATGACGGATGTGGAGCTGCTGCTCAGCGAGACGTGCCGGAGCGTGGCGCAGGTGTTCTGCCGCGGCGGGCTGCCGGAGCCGGAGCTGCTGCCGTATGCCCTGCGCAGCATTTACCATGCCGCCGCCCGCCAGCGCGCCCGCAACCGCCGCCGGGTGGATACAGAGCAGGCGTACGCCCGGGCAGAGGAGCCCCTGCGCCCCGTGCCGGGCGCGGAGCCGGATTCCGGGCTGGAGGACGTGCATGTGACACTGCGCGCCCTGCTGCGCCGCCTGCCGCCGGAGCTGGCGGAGGTGCTGACCCTGCGGATTTGGGAGGAGCTTTCCTTTGCGGAGATAGGCCGGCGGCTTGGCTTGCCGGAGAGTACCGTGCGCGCCCGCCATGCCGGCGCACTGCAAAAGATGAGAACCATGCTAGCGGAACACAACCATGCCGGATGACAGAGAGAACTCGCAAGACGCGGCGCTGGAGGAGCGCCTGCGCCGCATGGCGCGCCGGGAGACGCAGCCCATGGATGATGCCATGACCCGCCGCCTGCTGGGGGTGATGGATGAGGAAATCCATGCCGCTGCGCCGGGCCGCCCGTATGCCCGCGCCGCCGCGGTGGCCGCCCTGCTGGCCATGGCCGCCGGGGCGCTGGTGCTGCTGTACCCGCAGGAGCAGGAATTGCCGCTGGCCCGGGTGGAGCATGCGGTGGAGATTGCGCTGCCCCCTGCGCCGGAGGTGGCCGTTGCCATGGAATCTGCCGTGGAGGAATGTGAGGACGCCTGCGCGAATGCGGAGCCTTGCCCCCCTGTGAATACGCTGGCCATGGGTGAATTCCGCCGAAGTGCCCCGGTACCCGTGGAAACCCCGGCCGCCGCCCCGGCCCAGGTGCCCCGCCGTGCGTTCTCCCCGGTGGAGATAGCTGCCAAACAGGGCGCAGCCGCGCCCGCCGCCAAGCGCGCGCCTGAACCACAAGGGCCGGCCATGGCAAAGCGGTCCAAGGCCCCGCGCCGTGCCCGCGCGGAGTCTCCCGCCGGCGTGGCCAAGGCCATCCGCAGCGCCCAGAAACCCGCCACCCCCGCCGCGCAGGAATACGCCGCCCGCCTGCGCCACCGCTGGTTCTGGTTCTTGGGGCTGTAAAGGATGCAGGGGACCACCCCGCGAAGCGAGGTTCCCGGCAGGACAGTACCACCGTGGACAATCTCACGGCTTCCGCTGTGGGCTCAATACAAGATACGTCGCTCCGCGACTACAGTTTGCGCGCCTGCGGCGCGCTATAGCCCCAGATGGGGCTTGCGTCCGAGCCCCAGGGCGGTATCTGCACATAAAACAGCCCAAAAATGTGCAGATAATCAAGAGTATCTGCACATAAAACGGGCAAATTTGCCCAAATAATGTGCAGATACTGCCCTTTCATAGGCAGAACGCGCCTGCCAGGGCGGTGGCGGCCAGCAGGTGCAGGGCGGTGGCCAGGGCGGAGCAGGTCAGGGCGCGGCGCATGTTCCAGGCGGTGCCGCGCAGGGTGCAGATGCCCCAGTGCGCCGCCACGCCGGCGGGCAGCAGTACCACCGCCGCCAGCACGGCGGTGCCGCCCAGCGCCGCCGGGATGATGCTGCCTCGCAGTTCCGGGGCCTCCGCCCGCATGTCCGTGAGCAGCCCCGCCAGCGCTATCAGCATCCATACGGCAAAACCCGCCCAGACCAGGGCGGGGAGGAGGAGGAATGCTGATTTGGAATTGACCAATTTAGGATTTGGGATTTTTTTGGGGGGATGAAGCGGATGGGGTGAGATTCGAACTCACGGAAGGCATAACCTTCGGCGGTTTTCAAGACCGCTGCATTAAACCACTCTGCCACCCATCCGTAGGTTGCAGGCCAAAAGGCGGCGTGCAGGGGCATGTTACCGCATCCGCCGCCGGCTTGCAAGCATTTATTGCCCGTATGGCGGGATTTTATGTGTGCGTGTGCGGCGGCAGGGCGTAGGTCACGCCGCGGGGGATCCAGGCTGCGGGTACGGGGGTGCCGGCTTGCAGCATGCTGCGGATGGCGGAGGATGAGGCGGGGTGGCTGCCGGAGATGAAGATGCCGCGCACGCCGGGCCGGGGCAGGGGGGCGGTGCCGCGGTGGTACACGATGAAGGTGAGCTGCTGCACCAGGTAGGCGTACCTGGCCCACTTGTGCAGGGCATCCCACTGGTCCGTGCCCAGCAGCCAGTACAGCTCCGCCTGCGGGTGCTGCCGGCGCCAGTGCTCCGCCAGGCGCCAGCTCCAGCTGGGCGGTGGCAGCTCCAGGTCCAGCGTGCTGACCTGCGCCCAGGGCAGCCCTGCGGTGGCGGCGTGCAGCATTTGCAGCCGCTGCGCATCCGTGAAAAAGTGCTGCCGCCCCTGCTTGAAGGGGGACTGCGCCGCCGGAAGGAATACCACGGTATCCAGCCCGCAGCGCTCCTGCGCCGCCTGCGCTATCTGCAGGTGCCCCGCGTGAACCGGGTCGAACGACCCGCCAAACAAGCATATTTTCATCTGCGTCTCCTCCTCATTGCAAAACGTGCGCCCTGCGGGCGCACGTAAAATCCAAAATTCAAAATCAAAAATTATAAAACCTCACAGGCCCGCCGGGTCCTTTGACGGCAGGAAACACCCGATGGGCAGCTTGACCATCTTGGTCTCCGGGGTGAGCTTGCGGTAGTGCTTGATGAAGTTCTCCAGGTTGCCGTAGTTGGAGGCGTTCTTGGGGATGCCCTGCTGGCCGCAGTTCACCAGGATGTTGAAATGCAGCTCCGCATGCAGGTGCGCGGGGAACATGCCGCGGTTTGTGCCGATGGTGCCCACCTGGTCTCCGCGCTTCACCAGCTGGCCCAGCTGCACGTCGATGCGGTCCAGGTGGGCGTACAGCGTCTGGCAGCAGAGCACGCGCTTGGACTTGGGTTCACGGAAGGCATGGCGCACAATCACCACCTTTCCCCAGCGGCCGCGGGCATCTGCGGCGTAGGTGACCAGCCCGTTGCCGATGGTGTACACGGGGTCTCCCAGGTCGGAGTTGCCGCCGCCGTTGCCGTTCCAGTCCTCTCCCAGGTGGCGGGGAGTGGCCAGGCGCAGGCCGCGGGCCTTGTAGTAGCCTGCGCCGTCCGGCTTGCCTACCGGGTAGTCGAACCCGTCTGCCAGCGGCACATACGCCCACTTGCCATCCGGGGTCTTGCGCGCAAAATCCACGGCCGCCGCCTGCGCCCACAGGGTGGCTACAAGCACGGCTGCCAAAATCATCAGGTGTCTTACGGCACGGAACATGGGTGGATTCTACCACACGCCCCCCGCCGCTGGCAAGCAGCAATCACGCCATGCGCTGGGTGACTAGCTTTTGGCTTGCTAGGCGGCGGGGCAGGGTGGTAGAATGGGGGCATGAGCAAGATAGACGACCTCTTTGCGTTTTTGAGTATTCCCAGCGTGTCTGCCGTGGCAGAGTATGCCAAGGATGTGGAGCGTTGCGCGGATTTCCTGGTGGAGAAGCTTTCCTCCCTGGGTTTTGATGCCAAGAAGCACATGACGGATATCCACCCCATTGTGGTGGCGCACAGCCCGAAGGTGGAGGGCGCGCCCACGGTGCTGGTGTACGGCCACTACGACGTGATGCCCGTGGATCCCGTCTCCGAGTGGAAGAGCGACCCCTTCAAGCCGGAAATCCGCGACGGCCGCGTGTATGCCCGCGGTGCCTCCGACGACAAGGGGGAGATTATGGCCCATATCCTGGGCGCGGAGGAGGTGATCAAGGAGGACGGCAAGCTGCCGCTCAACATGATTTTCCTGCTGGAGGGCGAGGAGGAGCGCGGCAGCGAGAGCCTGTTCAAGTTTGTGCAGGACCCCGCCGTGCAGAAGGACCTGGCGTGCGATGTCATCGTGGTGAGCGATACGGGCATGGCTGCGGAGGATATCCCCTCCTTCTCCTACGGGCTGAAGGGCCTGTGCTGCTTTGAGCTGAAGGTTTCCGGTCCGGCCATGGACCTGCACTCCGGCATTTTCGGCGGCGCGGTGGCCAATCCCATCACCACCCTGGCGGAGATGATTGCCGGCACGCACGACGAGAACAACCACGTGACCGTGGAGGGGTTCTACGACGGCGTGCAGGAGATTGCCGACTGGGAGAGGGAGAGCTGGCGCCGCGTGCCCGGCATGGCCGATGCCGAGCTGGCGGAGCTGACCGGCGTGCCGGAGCTGCGCACGGAGAAGGGCTTTACCGGCGCAGAGTGCGTGTACGCCCGCCCCACCTTTGAGCTGAACGGCATTTCCGGCGGTTACGAGGGCGAGGGCTCCAAGACCGTCATCCCCACCCACGCCATCGCCAAGATGAGCTGCCGCCTGGTGCCCGGCCAGGACCCGGAGGCTATCCTGGACAAGGTGGAGGCCCATTTCCGCAAGGTATGCCCGCCCAGCGTGCGCATGGAGTTTACCCGCCAGCACGGCGGCGACGCCTACATCAGCGACCCGAACTCCAACTTCGGCAAGGCGGCCCAGCAGGCCCTGGAGATGACCTTCGGCAACAAGCCCGTGCTGGTGCGCGAGGGCGGTTCCATCCCCATCATTGCAGAGATTTCCAAGGTGCTGGGCAAGGATGCCCTGTTCCTGGGCCTGGACCTGCCGGACGCCCGCATCCACTCCCCGAACGAGAACATGCGCGTGGCTATCTTTGAGAAGGGTATCGAGATGGCCAAGAACATGATCCGCCTGATGGCGAAAGCCTGATTGCCCGCGCAAGAACCATGCCCTTGGCCGTAGAGATAGATTCCGTCCACAAGAGTTTCCCCGGGCACTGGGGAAAGGGCGGGGTGTATGCGGTCAAGGGCGTGAGCCTCGGTATTCCGGAGGGCAGCGTGTACGGCCTCATCGGCCCGAACGGCAGCGGCAAGAGCACGGTCATGAAAGCCCTGGTGGGCCTGCTCAAGCCGGATGCCGGGCGCTGCACCGTCTTCGGCCGCCCCGCCACGGCGGATGCCAACCGGAGCCAGATAGGTTTCCTGCCGGAGAACCCGTACTTCTACAAATTCCTGACCGGTGAGGAAACCGTGCGCTTTTACGGCCGCCTGTGCGGCCTGCGCGGCGCGGCGCTGAAACAGCGCACACAGGAGCTGCTGGAGCTTACCGGGCTTACAGAGGCGGCACACCGCCGCCTGGGCGGCTATTCCAAGGGCATGCTGCAGCGCGTGGGCCTGGCCCAGGCCCTGGTGCAGCGGCCCCGCCTGCTGGTGCTGGACGAGCCCACCGCCGGCGTGGACCCGCTGGGCTCCCGCACTATCCGGGATATCATTATGGGCCTGCGCGGGCAGGGCGTCACCGTTTTCCTGTGCTCCCACATGCTGGAGCAGGTGCAGGAGGTGTGCGACCGCGTGGGCATCCTCTACCAGGGCAACCTGATTGCAGAGGGAACGGTGGACGAGCTGACGCGGGATTCCCGCCGCACGGAAATCACCCTGCGCGACCCCTCCCCGGAGCTGTTGGAGCAAATCCGCACCCTGGCGGGGGAATCCTGGGTGGGCACCGCCCCCGCCCGCAACACCCTGGAGAGCGTGTTCCTGCGCGGTATCAAGGCCAAGCTGCAGGAGCTGGAACGCGACCATGGCCCCGGGCACGGCGGACAACGGAACTAAAAAAGGCCCAAAAAAGTTGCAGGCGAAAGCCCGGGCTTGACGCGCTTTGTGCTTGAAACCGGGGGCGCGGCGGGGTAGAATGGGTGTATGAAGAAGTTTCTTGGGATAGCCCTGGCTGTGCTGCTGGCTGCGCCGGCTGCGCTGGCGCAGAGTGCGGACATGACGCGTGACCGCGGGGACGTGGTGCGCGTGACGCGCCACCCGGACGGCACGCGGTCCATCTACCAGCGCCAGGCGGGGTGGAAGGGTATGCGCTGCTCCACGTATTCCCCCAGCGGCAAGCTGGTGGCGGTGAACGTGTACACGGAGGGCAAGTACGGCCACCTGGTGTCCTGCATCATCTACGACCACACCAAGAAGAATGTCCTGTACAAGGTACAGTACGGCTATGATTCCCGCGCGCGCCTGGTGGAGGAGCGCATGTATGCGGAGCCGAGCAAGAAGTTGGTGCAGAGGGTGATCTACCGCTACGATGCCCAGGGCAACCGATCCAAGCCCCTTATCATTTCCCTGAACACCGGAGGCACCGGCCCCGTGAACGAGATTACGCCCACCATGCGCGACGACGTGAACAGCATCAACCGCGAATCCCAGCGCGGCGGGCAGGGCAACAGACGAGCCAACTGATACGACTATGGACAGCTATACCTGGCAAGACAGAGACGAGGACGGCAACAAGGTCATCTACGAGGCGCACTACTTTGGCGGCTGGTGGCAGCTGACCTGTGCGCCGAAGGTGGGCCGCGCGCAGAAGGATGAGGTTGAGTTTACCCCGGTGGACTTTACCCCGGAGCTGTGGCAGGCCCTGCGTGACCACCTGTGGGCCAAGTACCAGCGCCGCCGCTGCTCCTGGGACCTGGTGAGCCATATTGACGACATACTGGCCGGCAAGGCCACCAACGAGCGCCGCGACCAGCGCGGCGGCAAGAAGAAATGACAGACGAGGAAATCATCCACTGCCAGGACCCCGCCCGCCAGGTGGAGCGCGCCGCGGCCATCATGGCCCGCCTGCGCCGGCCGGACGGCTGCCCCTGGGATGCCGCGCAGACGCACGACTCCATCATCAGCAACATGATAGAGGAGTGCTACGAGTGCATAGACGCCATACGCGCCAAGGACTGGCCCCACCTGCGGGAGGAGCTGGGAGACGTGCTCATGCAGGTGATTTTCCACGCCCGCATGGCAGAGGAGAATCCGGAGGAGGGATTCGGCCTGAACGAGGTGGCGCTGGACCTTTCCGAGAAGCTGGTGCGCCGCCACCCCCATGTGTTCGGCACGGAGCAGGCGGATACGGCGGATGAGGTGCTGGGCGTGTGGGATGCGGTGAAGCGGCGCGAGCACGCCATAGAGGACAAGCCCTACCTGCATGACTGCGGCAAGGGGCTGCCGGCCATGCTGCGCGCCTACAAGCTCACCAAGAAGGTGGCGAAGGTGGGGTTCGACTGGCCGGACCACGCTGGGGTGGTGGAGAAGATACGCGAGGAGACGGACGAGGTGGCGGAGACGCTGCCGCTGCCGGACGATGCCCCGCAGGTGGAGGAGGAGCTGGGGGACCTGCTCTTCACCATCGTGAACCTGTGCCGCCGCCGCAAGGTGGACCCGGAGCTGGCGCTGGATGCCGCCAACCGCAAGTTCGAGCGCCGTTTCAACGCGCTGGAATCCTGCCTGAAAGGGCAGGGCCTTACCCTGGCCGGTGCCACCGCGGAGCAGATGGAGACGGCCTGGCAGGCCGTGAAAAAGGCTGAAAAGGCATGACCCTGCGCCCGGTACAGCTCCTGCCGCTTGCCGCCTGCCTGGCCCTGGTGTCATGCAGCCTGCTGGGGCCTGACAAGGAGAAGAAGCAGGAGGAGCAGGTGCAGGAGGCCAAGCAGAAGCTCATGATGGAGAAGCTGGAGGAATCCAAGCACCTGGGCAACCCCCTGCTGGCCAACGGCAGCGATGCCGAGGGCGTGAACTACAATGTCTCCACCTCAGAGGAGCTGGAAAAGATAGACAACGGGGCGGAGGGTGAGGTGTTCTTCACCAACCCGGACGACCCGGATGCGGATATCGAGGGCATTACGGAGGCATTCGAGAGCCGCCGCAACGGCAACGGCTGGATGGGCGACTACGCCGCCGCCGTGCGCTTTGCCCGCCAGGAGAACCGCCCGCTGCTCATCTGGTTCCATGATTCCGTGCTCAGCCCCCGCAGCGGTGAGCTGGGGGAGCACCTGCTGGATACGCCGGAGTTCAATGCCTTCTGCAAGGACCGCGTGGTGCGCCTGAAGCTGGATTCCGGCATCGCCATCGATGACAAGACGCGCGACACCGCCAAGTACAGCATAGAGACCATCCGCCGCCTGGCCATGCGCTACGGCCTGCGCAAGCGCCCTGCCTTTGCCGTCGTTTCCCCGTACGGCGGCCTGGTGCGCGGGCTGGACGGCTACTCCGGCTTTGTGCAGGAGGTGGATTCAGAGATCCGCGGCGGCGTGGAGCAGTGCGAGGAGGAGCTGCGCGCCAACCGCGCCAAGCTGGCCGCCAAGGGCTACCGCGAGTGGCACGCCGCCAAGAACGCCAACAAGGTCTTTGCCAAGGTGCAGCGCCTGGACGACGCCACCGGCCGCGTGTACCTGAAGAAGGAGGGCGGCCGTATCTCCCGGACCAAGGTGAGCAACCTCTCCAAGGCGGACCAGGAGTACCTGGAGCAGTACCGCAAGGAGAACGCAGGAAAGAAGAAGAAGTCCGGGAAGGAGTGATGCCGTGAGCAAGTCGGAGGCCACCAAGGCGCAGATGATGCGCGCAGCCGTATCCTGTTTCACCAAGCGGGGGTACGAGGGGACCGCCGTGCGCGACATTGCCAACGAGGCCGGCGTGAACATCGGCCTCATCCGCTACCACTTCGGCCACAAGGCGGACCTGTACCGGGACACGCTGGCCTACCTTTCCGGCCCGTACAATGCCGTGTGCCTGGCCGCGCTGGAGAAGGCCCGCGGCGGCAGCGCGGAGGATATCATCTGCTCCTGGCTCCTGGCCCCGGTCACGGATTGGCAGGATGACAGCGTGGCCACGGGGGAGGAGGTGCTCTGTTTCCTGAACAAGATGGGGTACGAGGACCCGGAACTCACGCGTGAGGTGTACGAATCCCACTACTCATACGCCCTGCGGGAGTGGCAGCAGGCCGTGCGCGCGTTTTTCCCCGCCATTGCCCCGGGGGACTGGCTGTGGTGCCTTACCTGCCTGCGCGGCATGTATTTCAACATAGTGGCGCACAATGATTTTACCCTGTGGAGCCTGCCCGGTATTTCCGGCAAGGAGGCTGCCATCCGCCGCCTGGCGGCAGATGCCGTGAACATGCTCCGCAGCTATGAGCAGGCCTGAGCGCGGGGGCGGGCGGGGCTATTTCCGGTCCCCGCGGGCTTTCTTGGCGGCCTTGGCTTCTTTGACGATGCGTTCCACCTCACGGTAGAGCTTCTGCACCTTGGCCAGGTTGCGGGCGGAGGCGCTGGGAACCCGTCGTTGTCTCCGCCGCTCCGCAAAAATGAATCTTCATTACCCTGTAGGATACCCCCGCCCGCGCGCGGTTGCAAGTAAAAAGATGTGGCAAACGTGCCGAAAATTCGGCCGGGCCGTGGCGCAGGTCGGTGCTAGCTGCCCAGTACGGCATTGAACAGGTAGCCGGAGAGGATGATGAGGATGGTGACCGTGCCGAAGAAGATGGCCAGCAGCCGCCATTTCATGACTTTCTTGAGCAGGGTGGCCTCCGGCAGGGAGAGCCCCACCACGGCCATCATGAATGCCAGCGCCGTGCCGATGGGTACGCCCTTGGCCACCAGTACCTCCATCACCGGGACAATCCCGGCGGCATTGGCATACATGGGTACGCCGCAGAGGACTCCGGCGGGAACCGACCACAGGTTGCCCTCCCCCAGCAGGCGGGAGAAGTAGTCCGTGGGCACGTAGCCGTGCACGGCGGCACCGATGGCGATGCCGATGACGACATAAGGCAGCACGCCGCGCACAATGCCCCAGGCCTCGCGGATGATGGAGGGGATATGCAGCCTGCGGGGGGAACCGGGGGCTTGCGCCGCCGAGGCGGAGGCTTGCTGCACCCAGTCCGTGAGGTGGCGCTCCAGCCGCATGCGGCCCAGGATGATGCCGCCCAGGGTGCCGAGCACAATGCCGCTGCCCACATACCAGCAGGTGACCTCCCAGCCGAAGGTGCCCAGGAACATGGCCACGGCCACCTCGTTCACCAGGGGAGAGGTGATGAGGAAGGCCAGGGTGACCCCCAGCGGGATGCCCCCGCGCACAAAGCCGATGAAGAGCGGGATGGATGAGCAGGAGCAGAACGGCGTGATGGCACCGAATACGGATGCCAGCAGGTACTGCGCCCCGTACAGCTGCCGCCCGGCCAGGAACTGCCGCACGCGCTCCACGGGCAGCCAGGCGTTTACCACACCCATGAGGGCGCTGATGGCAAAGAGCAGCAGCAGAATCTTGGTGGTGTCGTACAGGAAAAAGTCCACGCTGTCCGCCAGGCGGGTGCCGGGGGGAAAGGCGAGGAGGTCGTAGGTAAGCCAATCGGCGAATTCTTGGATCATGGTCTTGTATCAGTTCAGGATGAAGGTTTGCAGGCACTCCCAGAGCCCCAGCCCCAGCAGGGCCAGGCCCCCCAGCAGCTTGAACG
>JAUNQN010000041.1:2295-3477 GCA_030536145.1 Akkermansia sp. | reverse complement strand
GGAAGTGATTGATGCGGGAGGGCTCGAATTTGATGACCCGATCCTCAGTCTTTCCGGGGTAGAGGTCGATGATGCCGGTCACGACCTCGCCGCAGCCGAGCATTTCAACGAGCTCGCAGGCGCGCTGGATGGCGGGCAGGCAGCGGAACACGGCGGCCATTTTGCCCGCGCCCAGGCTCAGCCCCAGTGCCAGGAGCATGACCGGCAGCGCGGTACCCAGGCCGAAGATGCTGATGCCCACGGGCAGCGGCACGGTGCATTCCGCCGCCAGCGGCAGCGCTCCGCCGAAGAACAGGGCTGCGCTGGGCGGGCAGAGCGCCAGGGCAAACAGCGCGCCCAAGGGAAAGGCCCCCCACACGCCGCCACGCCCAAGCACGCCGTCCACCGTGTCCTTGCCGGGGGTGCCGATGCGCAGCCAACCAGGAAGCGGCAGGATATCCAGCAGCACCAGCCCCGCCAGCAGCATGAGCGGACCCAGCACCAGCGGGCCGCGGGTCTGCAGCGCGTAGGAAAGGGCGGGCATGCCCACCAGCCCGGCGGTTATCGCCAGCCCCAGGGCGGTGTATGCCGCCATGCGCCCCGCCGCATACAGCAGCGCGCAGAGCAGGGAGCGGCGCCCCGCTCCCACGTGCCGGGATATATAGCCCACCGCCGCCAGATTGGTGGCCATGGGGCAGGGGGACATGGCCGCCGCCACGCCCACCCCCAGCAGGGCCCACTCATTCATGGCCGGAAAGGAACTTGCGCGTTTCCCCTGCCACATAGGTCTTGAACGCCGCCTCGTCTCCGCTCAGCTCCCAGATACGCCCCAGGTTCAGCACCTCCTCCGTGCCGGCGCGGTGCAGCATGAGCGTCTTAGTGGTCAGGCCGTACTTCTGCACGGTGGCGGCATCCGCATCGCGGGTGGAGAAACTGACCCGCCCGGCGGATACCTCCTGCGCCAGCTCCTGCTCCACGGCTTCCCCGGCCCACTGCTCCATGCGCATGCAGGTGGGGCAGCGTACGCCGAAGGTGTAGTACACCACCTGCACGCTGCCCGCTGCGGCGGGAGCCTGTGCGGCAGGTGCGTCCTCCTGCGCCTGCTGCTTGTTCATGTAGCGGATGCCGCACACCGCCACAAAGCCCGCCACGCCCCACAGCACCAGCTTTTTCCACAGCGGCATGCCCGGGGCGGGCGCGGAA
>JAUNQN010000041.1:0-2263 GCA_030536145.1 Akkermansia sp. | reverse complement strand
CAGCAGCACCCGCCGCCGCAGCAGTAGGAGCCCGCCGGGGCTGTGTCCTCCATCCCCAGCTCACCCGTTATAATTCGCTTCAGGTCCGCCGGGCCGGGATTCTTGCCGCTGAACAGCAGCTGCCCGTCCAGCGCCAGTGCCGGCGTGGCCAGCACGCCCGCCTCCGCCATGCGGTCCGCATCCGTCTCTTTCCGTACCTCATACGCACCGGGCAGGGAATTGGCTACCTGGTTCGCCGTGCGGTACAGCTCCTCACACCGGGCACAGCCCGGTCCGTATATAGTTACCGTGTGTTTGTTCATGGTTTGTCGTTTGGAAAAATATCAATATAAAAAGCGTGGAAAACATCCTTTTCCTGCCGGAACTCACTTGGAATGGCGCAGGCAGTGCAGCACCTCTGCCAGGCAGGGGCATGCCAGGCGGTAATAGATGCTCTTGCCGCGCTGCTCGCTCACCAGCACGCCGCTGTTGCGCAGCACCGCCAGGTGGCAGGAGATGGTGGACATGTCCTTGCCGGAATCAGCGTGGAGCTCGCACACGCACTTTTCCCCGCCCAGCAGTTGCTCCACCAGGCGCAGCCGCACGGGGCTGCCCAGCGCCTTGAACAGGGCTGCCATTTCCTCCGGGCTGCGCCCGGCCCCGCCATCCTGCGGAAGCCCGGCACCCCGGCTGCATGTGCATGTGGGAATCGTGCTCATGACTTAATGATATTGATGTTTGTAAAAATGTCAATATTTATTTTTTCCCATCCCGCGATTTTTTTGCGGCCTTGGCTTCTTTGACGATGCGTTCCACCTCCTTGTAGAGCTTCTGCACCTTGGCCAGGTTGCGGGCGGAGGCGCTGGAGGGCGCCAGCAGGAGGGTATCCAGGATTCCGTCTGTCACGCCCAGGTTCTTGGCCAGCTCCTCATTTCCCCAGCGGGTGTATTTGCAGATGTACATGAGCATTTTCGGCAGGGATGGCGTTTTGGCCGCAGCCTTTTTCCTGGTGGCGGGAGCCTTGGGCGCCTTCTCCGGCGTGGGTGCGGCCTTCCGTTTCACGGGCATGCCGGCGGGCACGGCATCCGGCGGGGCAAGCTCTATGCCGAAGATCGACGCCAGGTCCGCCCCGGGGAGTTCCGAGGCACCCGGTGCGGCCAGGTCCGCTGCAGCGGCGCCTGCCGCCAGTTCCTCCAGCTCCAGCCCGCGCAGGGAGAACAGCAGCTCCGGCTTCTCATCCAGCCGGTGGCCCACGCCGTACAGCACGGCGGCCTGGTGCTTGCAGGGGCATGACCAGTCCGGGCAGGAGCAGTTCATCACCAGTTCCTTGCGGGTGGGGAAAATGCCGTCCGGCCCGCTGCGGAACATCTCCAGCAGGGGCTGGGGCATCTTGCCCTGCAGCAGGTCCAGCGTGGAGAGGGCGTGCGCGGCGCATGCGGAGCGTATGTGCGCCTTCTGGCTTGCAGATAGCGGGGCTACCTTGATTTCCACGATGTACGGCTTGGAGGCGGATCCCGCCACCAGGGCGGTGATGTTCCCCGGCTCCAGCACCAGGTCAATCACGGAGCCGCTGCGCACGTATGAGCGGCCGCGTGCCAGGCGGTGGTCCTCGTCCTCGTAGCTTTCAATGTTGTCGCACCAGGCCTTGCCCCAGAATGTCTTGGCAATCTTGATTCCCTCCACCTCCACGGGAGAGAGCTGCCTGCCCTTTTTCTTGGTAATCTTGGCTGCCATCTTGGCGGCTTGCTCCCGGCGTTCCGCCTTGGTGAGTGAGCGGGGAAAATAATCGTCGTACCAGGCCATGTCTCAATCCTCCCAAGTGTTTTTTGCCAAGGAGACGAACTCCAGCAGCTCCTTGTTGTCCATATCCGTCAGCAGTTTCTCTGCGCGGCCACCGTCTCCACAATCTCCGCCAGCTTGGCAAACTTGCCGGAGTGCGCGGGGGCGTAATCCCCCGTGCCCTTGTACTGGGCGGGGTGGTTGCATATCTGCTTGAACCGCGCCAGGTAGGCCAGCACCAGCCCCTGGCGGCGTATGCCGGAGCTGTCCTCCAGCTGCTCTGCCAGGTCCTGCATGCAGCGGGTGTACAGGGCGGCCTGCTGCTTGCTCAGCGGGCAGAAATCCGTCAGCTCGGTCTTGTCCGGCAGGTCGGAGATAACGCTCTTGTCTGACTTCAGGCGGCGCAGGATGAACGGGCGGGTCAGGCGGCGCAGGGGGGCGTAGTCCTCCCCGGTGCACCGCGGACATAGGTAACACTTTAGTTCAGGCACATAGGTTACACATT
>JAUNQN010000066.1 GCA_030536145.1 Akkermansia sp. | reverse complement strand
ATGAAATACGAGCAGGGAGCCTCCACCATCACCATGCAGCTCACGCGCAACGTGTATGAGCTGCACGGCAAGTCCATGGACCGCAAGCTGCTGGAGACGGCCCTGACCCAGCGCATCGAGCGCACGTACGACAAGCAGACCATTCTTTGCCAGTACCTCAGCCGCATCTATTTCGGCAAGAACTGCTACGGCCTGCGCTCTGCCGCCATGTACTACTTCGGCAAGGAGGTGCGGGACCTGGACCTGGTGGAAAGCGCCACCCTGGCCGGACTGGTGCGCGGCCCTTCCATCTACAACCCCGTGGCCAGCATGCCCCGCGCCATGGGCGTGAAGCGTGAGACCCTGGACCGCATGCTGGCGGCCGGAATGATTACCCCGGACCAGCACGCCGCCGCAGAGGCGGCGCCCATCAGGCTGAATGTCACCCGCACGGAGGAGGAGCCCGGCAGCGGCTCCTACCCCACCATGTGGGCCTGCCGGGAGATTGACAGCCTGGGCGGCGCCCTGCTGCAGAGCAGCCGCGGCATGGTGGTGGATTCCAACCTGGACCTGGATATCCAGACCTATCTGGAGCGCGCCGCAGAGGATGTCCTGGTGGCGGTGGAGAACCCCGCAGCCTACCCGGATTCCTGGCTGGACCCGGCGGGCACGCCGGAGTCCGCCGCCGCAGCCAAGGCGGCGTGGGCCAAGCTGCGCCGCCCGCAGGGGCTGCGCCGCCGCGGTATGGACAATGACCTGGCCGGCCTGCTGCAGTGCTGCGTGCTGGTGGTGGATGCGCGCCGCGGATGCAAGGGCAATGTGCTGGCCCTGCTGGGCGGCCGCAGCGCGGTGGACGGCGTGGACCGCTGGCTCCGCAAGGTGCAGCCCGGCCGCGCGGCGGCACCGCTGGTGTTCTGCTGCGCCTGCCTGCCCGGCGGGGAGGATATGCACATTGTCTCCAAGGACGTGGTGCAGACCGGCCGCCAGATCGGCTACGGCGTGGTACGCTCTTTCTTTGATTCCCTGGGCCTGGATGTGATGCTGCCGGAGAAGGACCGGGAGGACCACCTGTACGCCGGGCTGTTCAACCTGCGCCTGGTGGATCTGGCGCGCCTGCTGTTTGATATGCAGAACATGGGCCGTGGCTACCGCCTGAGCCTTATCAACCATGTGTGGAGCCGCAGCGGGCGCCAGCTGTATGCGTATGAGCCGGAGAAGGCGCCGGAGTACATCCGCCGTGAGAGCGCCCAGGCCGTGGCCGGTATTCCCCCCTTCAACGTGCAGGAGGAGCGCTCCGTGATCCTGAACGAGACCCTGCCCGGCAACGGCGGCCAGTTTGCCATGGTGACCAAGGACAAGGCCGTGGCCGTGTTCGTGTGGATGGGGTTTGACGATACTTCCTCTGCCGTGGCTGCCGCGCCGGAGCTGCGGCGCCTGCTGCCGCGTGCCGCCGCCAACCTGGCGCGTGATGTATTCAACCGGTCCCGCGCCGTGCTGCAGGCCAAGGCAAAGGCCAAAGACAAAAAGGACAAATGAGTGAACTAGCACCCTATCTTGCCGCCGCAGAGCATGCCGCCCGTTCCGCCGGGGCATTCCTGCGCAGCTCCTTCCACAGCCGCAAGGTGGTGGATGAGGAGCTGGCCCATGATATCAAGCTCCGCCTGGACAAGGAGACCCAGGCGCTGATTACCGCAGAGCTGCTGGCCGCGTTCCCGGATTCCGCCATATTGGGGGAGGAGGGAAACTCCGGTAGCGCCGCCGCCGCGTACCGCTGGATTGTGGACCCGCTGGACGGTACGGTGAACTATTTCTTCGGTATCCCCATCTTTGCCGTGAGCATTGCGCTGCAGGTGCAGGGCAGGGTGGTGTTGGGCTGCGTGTACGATCCCATGCAGGATGAGATGTTCTGCGCCGTGGAGGGCGGCCCCGCCACCTGCAACGGCCGCACCATCCATGTATCCGCCCGCTCCCGCATGGCAGAGGCGGCAGTGTTCTGCGGCCACGGCGCGCATGACGGCTCCGGGGAGGCTGGTATCCGCCGCTTTGCCCGCATTTCCTCACAGGTGCGCAAGATGCGTATCCTGGGGTCCGCCGCCGTCACCCTGTGCTATGTGGCCGCCGGCAGGATGGATGCGTACATTGAGAGCCGCATTTCCCTGTGGGATTTTGCCGCCGCCAAGGTTATCCTGGAGTGCGCGGGCGGCGTGCTGGATTTCACCCCGGCGGATGCAGCGGGCGTGAAGGGCTCCGTGGTGTCCTGGAACGGCCTGCTGCCCCTGCGCGGTATCCTGGATGAGGAGGCATGACCATGGCTGCGCGAAACCCGGAACACAAGAGCGTGCGCGCCCTGGCCTGGGAGGGCCTGCAGCGGTGGAGCCGCGGCGGCATCTTCGCAGAGACCATCGTGGCGCGCGCCGCGCAGGAGAACAAGCTCTCCCCCGCAGACCGCGCCCTGCTCCAGGCCATCCTGTACAACTGCCTGCGCCACCTCACCCGGCTGGACCACATCAGCCGCACCCTGCGCCCCGGCAAGCTGGAGGAATCCCTGCGCTGGCTGGTCATGGTGGGCCTGTGCCAGCTCTTTGTGATGCACCAGGCGGAACACGCCGCCGTGAGCGAGACCGTGGCCCTGGCGCCCAAGCGCGCCCGCGGCGTGGTGAACGCCATCCTGCGAAACTCTATCCGCCGCCGCGCGGAGTTTGAGGCTGCTCTGTCCAAGCTGCCGCTGCATGTGCGCTACTCCACCCCGGAATGGCTGGTGCAGCGCTGGGTGGCGGAGTTCGGCCCCGCGGATACGGAGGCCATACTGGCCTGGAACGTGCAGCAGGCCCCGCTGTATGCCCGCATGAACCCCGTGCACCCCGTGCAGGAGCTGCCGGAAAACTGGCACCCCGTGGAGAACCTGCCCCTGTGGTTCCGTATAGACGGCCCCGTGCCGCTGGAGGCCGTGAAGGCCGGGCAGGTGTACATCACGGACCCCTCCACCCGCTACTGCGTGGAGCTGCTGGCCCCGCAGCCCGGGGAGAAGGTGCTGGATGCCTGCGCCGCCCCCGGCGGCAAGTCCGCCGCCATGCTGGCCGCCACACGCGGGCAGCTGGACCTGCTGGCCACGGATACCGCACCCCACCGCCTGCCCGCCCTGCGTGAGAACCTGGAGCGCGCCGGCGGCAGTTCCGTGACCGTGGAGCCCTTCGACTGGACACAGCCCTGCCCGCAGCCCTGGCAGGGGGCTTTTGATGCCGTGCTGCTGGATGTGCCGTGCTCCAACTCCGGCGTGCTGCAGCGCCGCGTGGATGCCCGCTGGCGCCTGGATGCCGCAGAAATCACCCGCCTGGCCGCCCTGCAGCTCTGCATCATGCAGAATGCCGCCGCAGCCGTGCGCCCCGGCGGGCGCCTGGTGTATTCCACCTGCTCCATAGACCGTGAGGAGGACCGCGCCGTGGTGGACGCCTTCCTGGCCGCCCACCCGGAGTTCACCCTGGAGCGTGATTACCTGGCGCTCCCCCACCGGGAGCAGGCAGACGGCGCATACGCCGCCCTGCTGCGCCGCGCCGCTCAGTCTTAAGCGCGCTTTCACCCGCTTTTCAGTCCGCCCTGCACCGCGCAGGGCGGGTTTTTTCTAAAAAATATGCCCGCAGCACAGAAAATGCTGGCATTATCCGCCGGAGACAGTATAATACGGGGAAAATCACTTCCCAAGTTACCAGTCATGATTACCAAGCAGCTTACTGTTCTCAACAAGCTAGGGATTCACGCGCGCCCCGCAGCGCAGTTCGTCCGTGTGGCCTCCCGTTTCCAGTCGGAGGTCTCCGTTGAAAAGGATGGAGAGGCCGTGGACGGCAAGAGCATCATGGGGCTCATGATGCTGGCCGTGGGCTGGGGTGCCGTGGTGAATGTGAGCACCGAGGGTCCAGACGAGGCCGAGGCCATGCAGGCGCTGGAGGAGCTGGTGAACAGCAAGTTCGGCGAGGAATAAGCCTGCCGCCCCTTTCCTTCCCCCCGCCGGGCAGGGGCCTTGCCCGGCATATATCCCCCCCTCCTGCCACAAGCTCCGCCGTATGAACACAGATGTGGAAATGCGCCTGCAAGGGCTCAATGTCTCGCCCGGTATCTCCATGGGAGTGCTCCGGGTGGAGGCCCGCGGCTGTGCCGCGCCGCAGATGCACACCATCACTCTGGATGAGGCCCCGCGCGAGTGGGCGCGTTTCGAGGCCGCGCTGGCGCGCACGGAGGAGGAGCTCAACGGCCTGAAAGCCCGCGTGAAGAAGATTTCCGGCGACATGGAAGCCGCCATCTTCGATGCGCAAATCCTCTTCCTGCATGACTCCATGGTCATGAAGTCCCTCCGCAAGGAGTTCGACAAGCGCATGCAGAACATAGAGGCCGTGTACTATGCCGTGGTGCAGAATTTCATGGAGGCCATGCGCCACGTGGAGGATGCCTACCTGCGCTCCCGCGTGACGGATATGCAGGACGTGCTGCAGCGCGTGCTCAAGAACATGGTGCCGGCGGAAAACGCCGCGGACCGCGCCGCCGCCTCCGGCCCGTATGTGCTGGCCGCGTATGACCTCACCCCCAGCGACACCGCGGACCTGGATACCAGCGTGGTGCTCGGCGTGGTCACGGAGGTGGGCTCCGCCGTTTCCCACACCGCCATCCTTTCCCGCTCCCTGGGCCTGCCCGCCCTGGTGGATATCCCCAACCTCATGCTGGAGGTGGTCACCGGGCAGTACGTCATCCTGGACGGCTACAGCGGCATGCTCATCCTGAACCCCACGGAGGACACCAAGCGCCACTACCGCAGCCTGCAGGCGGAAAAGGCCAAGGCCTACCAGGCGCTGGTGGAGATGAAGGACCTGCCCAGCGAGACCCGCGACGGCCACCGCATACGCTTGGCGGCAAACGTGCAGTTTGTGCATGAATACCCCGCCGTGAGCCGCTGCGGCGCAGAGGGCGTGGGCCTGTACCGCACGGAGTTTTTCCTGCTGGGGGACGGCCGCTCCCTGCCGGACGAGGAGGATCAGTACCGCCACTACCGCGCCCTGGTGGAGCAGTGCGCCCCGCATGAGGTCATTTTCCGCACCCTGGATGCCGGCGGTGACAAGCTCCCCTTTGAGGAAATGGGCCCCAAGGAGGAGAACCCCTTCCTGGGCTGGCGCGGTATCCGCGTCTCCCTGAGCCGCCCGGATATTTTCAAGGAGCAGCTGCGCGCTATCCTGCGCGCCTCCGCCCACGGCAAGGTCGGCGTCATGTTCCCCATGGTCTCCGGCGTTACGGAGGTGCGGGAGGTAAAGGCCCTGCTGGACGAGTGCCGCGCGGAGCTGCGCGCTGCCGGCAAGGCGTTCGACCCCGCCATGCGCGTCGGCGTGATGGTGGAGGTGCCCAGCGCCGCCATGATGGCGGATGTCCTGGCCCAAGAGGTGGATTTCTTCTCCATCGGCACAAACGACCTCACCCAGTACACCATCGCCGTGGACCGCGTGAACTACCGCGTGGCGCAAATGTTCCGCCCCACGCACCCCGGCGTCATCCGCCTGATTCACCAAACCATCCGGGCCGGCCTGCCCACCGCCATCTGCGGTGAGATGGGCGCAGACGTGGCCCTGCTGCCCCTGCTGGTGGGCTTGGGCGCCAGTGAGATTTCCGTGGGCACCCACGTTCTCCCCCTCATCCGCTTCGCCATCCGCCACCTGAACTACGGGGAATGCCGCCAGATGGCACAGCAGGCCCTCCAGGCCTCGGATGCCCGCACCATCCGCGCCCTCTCCAAGGCCGTGGCCCTCCGCGCCTACCCCAACCTGTTTGACTAAATACCCAAAACCAGTTCATATTCATTTCTAGGCGGCTGATCGTCCGTCGCAATGGATGATTCCGCACACGCATTATTAATACAGAAGACGCAAAGGGTGCCGATTATTGCAAGTTTTGCTTTTAATGCCTGGTTCATAGAAAGGTAAGCATTCAACCAACGCCCTTGTAGACGGGTGTCGTATAATGGCAGGATTATGTTCACACTCCCGCACAACACCATAGCCCGCCTCTACAAGCAACCCGTGGACATGCCCTCTTGTCTTGGAGACTTTTTAGAAGTCCCCAAAAACAAAAAAAATGAACGAAATTGTTTTTTTGCATGTCTAAAATATGGAGACCGTAGAAATATGTACACATGGTGAAAAAAGAGATAAACAAAAAAATATTAGCGACTAGCCTTATTATAGCAATATACATTGCGCTGATTGTTATCCATGGTGTTTTAACGGTGTTAACAGTTGGTAGACTAAAATGGTATAAGTTTTGTGTAGTTCCTAAAATTATATCACTGGAATTATTGTGCTACGATAAGCAGTTTGCGTGTTGTGCTGTATGTTTAAACGGAAAAGAAACAGAGTTTAGTATTACAGGTTTTAGCGATGGATACCTCGATACGTCAGATGCTCTTTTATATGGAGGTAATCGACATATATCGCTAGAGACACCTAATTCGTACCATTCTGAATTCAGATTTCCTTCAGTAAATTTTTCAACATTGAAGGAAGGTGAAGGAGGTAATGTTTCATTCGTTTCTACATATCAGATGTATCTAAATAGATTGTCAGTAAGCATTCAACCAACGCCCTTGTAGACGGGTGCCGTATAATGGCGGGATTA
>JAUNQN010000040.1 GCA_030536145.1 Akkermansia sp. | reverse complement strand
GGCTCCCGAGACCACCCCCGCCCCGCAACCCGCTGCCACCCCTGCCCCCACGGCAGACCAGCTGTACGGCACCCTGATTGATGCCTACAAGGACCTGACCACGGTCCTGAAAGGCGTGAAGGACAAGGCAACGGCAGATGCCGCCGCACCGGAGGCAGAAAAGGCCATTGCCCGTGCGCTGGCCGCGTATGAGCAGATTGAGCAGATGAACGAGGAAGCTCAGGCCGCAGTGGAAGCCAAGATGGAAGAGTCCGTGGAGTTGCAGGAACTCTGCGACGTACTGGAGCCTCTGGCCGACCAAGGCGTGTATGAGTCCGAGGCCCTGTCCACCGCGCTGGAAAAGATTGTGAGCGTGGAATATGACGAGCCGGAAGAAGAAACCGAAGAGGAAGCCCCCGCCACCGGCATTCCCGACATCATGCAGCAGATGATGCCCGCCAACCAGTCCGCAGAATAACATCTATTACCCCCATAGGAACATGAAGATGAACCACATCCTGATGACCGTCCTGGCAAGCCCGCTGGCCTTTGCCCAGGAAGCCGCTCCCGCCGCACCCGCTGCCCCCGCCGCTCCTGCGGCAGAGACACCCGCCGCCCCCGCCACGGGTGACGTGCATGCCACGCTGGCCCGCCGCACCATGGCCGCGCTGAATGAGCTGACCGCCGTGCTGGGCGGCGTGACGGATGCCGAATCCGCCGAGAAGGCCCTGCCCCAGGCAAAGACCCTGGCAGCGGAGCTGCACGCCATCGAGTCCGAGGCCGACAAGGTGCCCGCCCCCACCCCGGAGCAGGCCCAGAAGCTGGAGCAGGAGCTGGGCGCGGAAATCGGTGCCAGCATCCAGGGCTTTGCAGACGTCATCGTGCGCCTGCTGGACACGGACTTTGCCGGAAGCGCAGCGCTGAAGGAGGTTCTTATGCCCATGATTGAGGCCCTGGGCGCAGCAGAATAAGCCTGCCCCGCAGCCATCCACCACCGGACCGGTCCGGCGCACAGGCGCCGGGCCGGTTCCTTTCTTGACGCGGCGCGGGCTTGACAAACGGCGGGCATGGGTGCATAGTGTGGGCAGAGCTTTAACCCATCATCTATTATGAAGAACAGCATCATCACCGCCGCCATCCTTGCCGCCGTACCCGCATTTGCACAGGAAGCCCCTGCCGCTCCCGCAGCCCCCGCACCGGCCCCCGCTGCCGAGGCTCCCGCCGCCGCCACCGCAGAGCAGTTCGAGGCCGCCGCCCGCAAGCTCATGGCCTGCGTGGCAGAGCTGAACGCTGCCATGAAGGACGTGAAGGACACGGAGAGCGCCGACATGGCATCCCCCAAGGTGAGCGAACTGGTGGCCAAGATGAACGCCATCTCCGCCGAGAACGAGAAGCTGGGCCAGCCCACGCAGGAAATCCAGGACCAGGTGGACAAGGCCATCGGCGCCGAGTTCTCAAAGACTATGGAGGCCATGGCCAAGACCCTGCAGCCCCTCGTCCTGAACGGTTTCTATGATTCCGCCCTGCTTGAGGAGGCTATCATGCCCCTGTTCTACGGCCTTGCCCCCCAGGGTGAGTAAGCAGAGGGATTGAGAAGTTTTGATTTAGAATTTAGGATTTTTCCAAAACAGAAGGCGCGGCCATGCCGCGCCTTTCTTGTGTCTCATGCCCCCGGGCAGGGCAGGCCGGCCTGGGTGAAAATATCCCGGAGCTGCTGCTTGGGGCGTTCCGGCCAGAATTTGTTGGAGGCTGGGCTGGCGGGGCTGGGGTGCAATATGGTACCCAGCACAAACTCACGGCCGGGAAGCAGGGCGGCGGCAGCCTGGAGCTGCTTGAGCGCATAACCGCCCACGCCCACCAGCACGCGGGGCTGCAGCACCTCTATCAGCCGCACCAGGTGGCGCATGCAGGCGGCATCTATCTGCGCGGCCTGCTCCTTGGGCAGCTGGGTGGGGGTGATATTGGCACCGGTCCCGCTCATCCAGATGAGCGGGCAGTAGTTGGCCACGTAGGAGCGGGCAAAGAAATTCTCCGCGCTGCCGTACAGCTCCTGGAACAGGCCCCACAGGCGGCGGCCGCTCACCTCCGACCGCGGGCAGGAGAACCCCTGCACGGGGCGCTTGGGGTGCATGGCGGGCGGCGTGCCGATGGCGGCGGTGATACCCATCCACAGGGTGACGGCGGCAATCTCCCCGAAGGGAACACCCGTCTGCGCCATGCCGAAGGGGCCGGGATTCATGCCCAGGTAGAGCACGTCCTTCTGCCCGGAGCCGAAACGGCGGATATAGGCCTCATGCCCGGCCCAGGCGTAATCCAGCGGGTTGTAGGTAAATGCCACGGGGGCGCTGAATTGCAGCTCCCCCACCTCACGGCTCAGCTGCCGCGCCGCCGCCAAGAGTTCGTCCGTCGTTTCCATGCGGCCACTATACCACAGCCCGGCGCGCCGTGCCAACAAAATATCGCCTTGCCATACGGGGGCGCTGCTGGTAGAATGCCCTGCCATGAAAGTAATCGCCATAGCCAACCAGAAAGGCGGCGTGGGAAAAACCACCACCGCCGTGAACCTGGCCGCAGCCGTAGCACGCCGCGGCAAGCGCGTGCTGCTTATCGACACGGATTCCCAGGCAAACGCCGGGGCAGCCCTGGGGGTGGAGGTACCCGCGGAGCGCAGCCTGTACCAGGCGCTGATTGGCGAGGCGCGGCTGGAGGACCTCATCCTGCCCACCGGGCGCAGGAACCTCTCCATTGTCCCCTCCCACATGGACCTTTCCGGCGTGGAGGTGGAGCTTACGCAGTCCGGCACGCACCTGAGCTGCATGCGTGATGCACTGGCAGGGCTGCGCGCGGCGGATGCGTACGACTACGTGTTCCTGGATACGCCGCCCTCCCTGGGGGTGCTGATGACGGCCTCCCTGTGCGCGTGCGACGAGGTGCTGACCCCCATGCAGTGCGAATTCTTCAGCCTTGACGGCCTTTCCAAGATTATCTACGTGATCCAGCAGATACGCGACAGCGGCGCCAACCCGGAGCTGGTGCACGAGGGCGTGCTGATGACCATGTACAGCAACACCAAGCTGGCCAACGAAGTGATAGCCCAGGTGCGGGAGAACCTGCCGGGGCAGATATACGGCACCGTCATCCCCCGCTCCGTGCGCGTGGGAGAGGCCCCCAGCTTTGGCAAGACCGTGCTGGAGCACGACCCGGACAGCACCGCCGCCATTGCCTACGGCAACGCCGCGCGGGAATTCCTGCAGCGCCACAACCACGGCTGATTTTCCCCTGCCCCGCCATGGCCTTCACCCTGCTCAGCTGGCTGTTCCCGAACACCTGCCAGCTCTGCGGGGAGCCGGGGGACCTGACCATCTGCCCCGCCTGCCGCACGCGGCTGGAGCGCGTGCCGCGCCCCGTGTGCCTGTACTGCGGCAGCCCCGTGGCCGGGGAGCAGGACGACCCCATGCACTGCGCCGCCTGCCACGCCAAGCCCCGCCCGTTCACCTTTGCCCGCTCCGCCCTGTATGAAACCCCGGAAACGCTGGGCCTGGTGCATGACCTGAAATACCACCGCGCCACCCACCTGGCGCGCCCGCTGGCCCGTATCATGGCGGAGCTGTGGGACTGCACGCCGCAGCTGCGGCAGCGGCAGGACTGGGTGGTGGCGCCCGTACCCATTGCCGGGCGCAAGCTGTTCTCACGCGGGTACAACCAGGCGGAAGAACTGGCGGAGGAGCTGTGCCGACTGCGCGGCCTGCCCATGCTGCAGCCCCTGCGCCGCGTGGAGACGGGCGTGCGCAGCCAAACCAAGCTCTCTGCCGCGGAGCGCATGAAAAACGCCTACCGGGCCTATTCCCTGCAGCCCGCGTACGCCAGCGGAAAAAAGGCGCTGCCGCCCCACATCATCCTGCTGGATGACGTGTACACCACCGGGGCCACCGCGCGCGCCTGTGCCCACGCCCTGCGCCGGGGCGGTGCCCAAACCGTGGCCGCCCTCACCCTGCTGCGGGTGAGGTGAGCCGCACGGCAGGGCGGTGCATCAATTCTCCTGCAACCAGGCCAGGAAACGCTCTGCCCAGGGCTTGGAAATGCCCGGCAGGGCGGCCAGGTCCGCAGGGGAACAGGTGCGGAGATTGGGGATGGTGTGGAAACGGGCCAGCAGCAGCTCCTTGCGGCGCGGGGTCATGGAGGGGAAGGCATCCAGCCTGCTCTCCCGCACGCGCTTGCGCACCAGCAGCTCGTTGTAGTTGTTGGCAAAGCGGTGCGCCTCGTCGCGCAGGCGCTGGAGCAGGCGCAGGGCGCCGGAATCACGGGAGAGCACCAGCGGCTCCGCGCGGTCCGGGAAAAACACCTCCTCGTCACGCTTGGCCAGGCCCACCACGGGCATGTTCTGCAGGCCTATCTCCGCCAGCACCTCCATGGCCACGGCCAGCTGGCCCTTGCCGCCGTCCACCACCACCAGGTCCGGCACGGTGATGGGGGCCTTGCCCTCTGCGCGCAGGCGCTTGAGCCAGGCGTAGGTATCCTCTCCCTCCGGCTTGGAGAACAGGCCGCTGCTCTCATTCACAATGCGGGAGTAGCGGCGGCGCACCACCTCCAGCATGGAGGCAAAATCGTTCTGCCCCTCCACGCCGCGGATGCGGTAGCGGCGGTAGGCGGAGTTGTCCGGCCTGCCGTCCGTGAACCGCACCATGGAGGCCACGATGTGGTTGCTGGAGAGGTTGGAGATATCAAAGCACTCCATGATGGCGGGGGGCTCCGGCATCTGCATGGCGGCAGCCAGCTCCGCCAGGTCCCGCTCCGGGTTCACGGTGCCGGGCAGCTCCGCATCTCGCCGCGTGAAACGGCGGGCGGGCTCCAGGGTTTTCATGATATTCTCCCGCACGTCCCGCAGGCGGGCGGCGCGCTCAAACTCCAGGGCCTCTGCCGCAGCGGTCATCTCTGCGGTCAGGGCATCCAGGTGCTCCTTGCGGCTGCGGCCCTCCAGCAGCCCCAGGGCGGCATCAAAACTGGCGCGGTACTCCTCTTGTGAAATGCGGCCTATGCAGGGGGCGGAGCACTGGCGTATCACATCATCATGGCAGTGGCGGTAGGTTTCCCCGTCCGGCAGGCGGCAGGTGCAGGTGCGCAGGCGGAAACGGTGGTTGAGCCACTCCACGGTCTCCTTCAGCGCCGTGGCATGCACAAAGGGGCCGATGTAGCGCGCGCCGTCATCCTTGCGCAGGCGCACCAGGGAAAAGCGCGGCAGCTCATCCTGGCGGCTGGCGCGCAGCAGGTAGTAGCGCTTGTCATCCCGCAGCTGCACGTTGTAGTGCGGGCGGTATTCCTTGATGAGCTTCTGCTCCAGGATCAGGGATTCCTGCTCGTTGCGCACCTCGTAGTAGTCGAAATCCTCGATAGCGGCGATGAGGGCGCGGGTCTTGCCGTTCTCCAGCGTGGCGCGGGAGGGGGAGAAGTAGTTGGCCAGGCGGCGGTGCAGGTCCTTGGCCTTGCCCACGTAGATCACGCCGCCGCCGGCTCCCTTCATCAGGTACACGCCGGGGCGGTGCGGCGTTTCCCGCCACTTGGCTTTCAGGTTCACCTTGCCCATGCCCACAGCATACCACAAAACAGCCCCGCTGAGAAAGGATATTTGCCGCAAGGTTGACAAAAAAGGGTGCGGCGGCTATACTCCCCGCGTGCCGAAAATCCTCCATCTCCTGCTGCCCGCCGCTGCCCTGCTGGGCGGTTGCCGCCAGTGCATCGACTGGACGAACAACAAGCAGATGGACCCCGGCGTGGAAGCCATGGCGGCGCAGCCCGGCAGCTTTTTCTGCTACCTGAAGGACAAGGAGCCGGGGTTCTGCCTGGTCACGCGGCGCGCCATGATATGGGACATGCCCGGCTGGAACCTGGGCTACTGGCGCGGCCTGCACCCCAAGCCGCCCCACCGCGTGCTGATGGAGGCGCGCGGGGACATACTGATCCTACACCGCAAGTTTGTGTGGGACGGCATGACCTACGGCACCACCCGCCCGCGGGATGTGCTGACCACCCTGCTGCACGATGTGCAGTACCACTCCCTGAAAGCCGGCAGCCGCATCAGCCGCCGCACGGCAGACCGTATCTTCATCTGCCAAGAAAAGGAGGCCGGCACGCGCGCCTGCTGGCTGGGCTATATCCTGCTGCGTACCTTCGGCGGACTGTTTGCCAAGCCCGCAGACCCGCCCACCATGCTCATAGAATGGACCACGCCGGACACCCCGCCCGCCCCCGTTGAACAGGATGACGGCAAGCCCGTGAAAGGCTGGTGATTTGTCCTGCACAAAAATCCCCGCCCCATGCGCCTATACCAATGATGGGAAAACAATGGTACAGGATGGCCGCCCTGGCGGCATGCGCACTTCCGGCTCTTGGCTGCACGCTACTGGCGGCCCCGCAGCCCGGCAGGCTCCCCGCACCGCCCCCCGCCAGGCCCGCACAGCCGCGCACCACCGTGAAACCCGGCATGAACGCCCCGCGCCCAGGCGTGAGCGTGCCCGCTCCCCTGCCCGCCCGCCGCTGTGCCGCACCCGCCAGGTCACGCTGACGCTTTTATCTGCTCTCACGGCAATTGCGTACTCGACACGCGGCCTGAGATTTAGTAGAATCCCGCGCCATGGCACAGATGTTTCCGGATACAGTCGACTTCCATGCAGAGCGCGGGGAGAAGATAGTATTTGAAGTCTTTGAGAAATCGCTTCCCAAAGACTGGATTGTCATCCACAGCCTGCGGATGCTCAACAAGCTCCGGAGCCATTATATCAACTTCGAGGCCGACTTTATCATCCTGGTTCCCAGGCACGGCATCGTGTGCATCGAGGTCAAGAACTGGAGGAGCGCGCGCATTACGGACGGCATTTGGGAACACCAAATGCAGGACGGGACATGGAAAAGCATGGACGGGAGAAAGAAAAGCCCGCTGCACCAGGCCAGCCTGGCATGCAAATCCCTGAAGAAAGCCCTGCTGGACAGCCGGACCATACGCAAGGACAGGAAGCTGGAGTTCTGCAGCATGGCTATCCTGATACAAAACAAGCCGTACAACTTTGACGCCGCCCCCACGGCGGAGGATACGGAGCTGAGCGAGACCTGCCACATACCGCTGGATTCACTGTACATCTGCGGGTACAGCACCCTTGTGGACAATCTGCAGGAGCGCATCACATCTATTTTCAGCCAGCAGGACACCCGCGGCAGGAACATGTCCGCAAAGGTCATGGAAGATATCCGGAAGTACCTGGTGCCCAATGTTCGTTTCTACGAGGATATCAACGCCTACGCACGGATGCTGGATGATGCCGTGAAGGAGATTGACAACGTGCTCCCCCTGCTGGAGCCCAGCACCGGGGGCGTGCGGGTGGAGGGCTGTGCCGGCTCCGGCAAGACCACCATAGCCTGCAAGGAATTCGCCAGGCTGGCGGCGGCGCACCCGGACAAGCGCTTCCTGTTCCTGTGCTACAACCTGAAGCTGTGCAACATGCTGAAAAACACCCCGGAGCTCAAGGACCTGCAGGACAGGGACCATGTAGTCTCCGGCTTCCACGCCTTCGGGATAAGCCACGGGCTGGTTCCCGCCGGGCGCACGGACCTGATACAGCAGGATGCACACCTGATTTTCTTCCGAGAAGATGCATACGATACCATCCGCGAGGAACTAGACCGGCAACCGAAGTTCGACTACCTCTTTGTCGATGAGGCGCAGGACTTCGGGGCCAAGCGATGGGAGCTTCTCCGCCACTGCCTGGCGGAGGACGCCAAAATGTACATCTTTGCAGACCGGCACCAGAAACTGGGGGACACCCCATGCAAGCTGCCGGACATACCCACGCGCATCCACCTGAAACGCAACCTGCGGAACACCAGGGAAATAGCGGAATTTGCCAACAAACTACTCCCCAGGGAAGAACGAGGCAAGCCGCTGAACCTCTCCGCCGCCCCGGTAAGGATAGCCAGGGGCAGCGACGACCGCGAGGAACGCGCCGAACAGGTACGCCGTTTCATCAAGGAAATCCAGGAAACATACATGGTGGGCTCCCGCCACATCACCGTACTCTCCCCGCGCCGTATTTTCCGGGAAAAGTGCTGCCTTTCCCTGCTGCCGGAACTGGAGAACATAGCGGAGGACGGGGAAACGGAATCCGCCATGTGGGAGCGCTACACCAGATGCACCGCGCAGGATGCCACCCGGAGTCTGGGCGACACCACCAGGAAATTCAAGGGAATGGAGTCCTCGTTCGTCATCCTGGCAGACATTCCCGAACCGGATACGGAGGAATCCGAGTACCGTTTCACCAAGAACGACTTGTACGTGGCCGTTACCCGCGCCAAGTTCGGCCTCTACATCGTACCCACCGTCAAGGGCGCACAATACCTTAACGCCATCATCAAACCATGACCAGAAAAACACTGATTGCAATAGCCGCCCTGGCGGCCTGCCCCCTGCTCCATGCCACCCTGCAGGAGGAGGCGGACAGCCTGAACATTCCCGACAAACTGGATATGTTTGCCAAGCAACTGGAAATTCCCAAGCTGGACGGCACGGACGTGCGCATCCTGGGGACGGACTACGAGGAAATCATCGGCCGCGACGGCAAGGTACACAGCAGGGATGCCAAGGTGCGCGTGAACTTCGAGCTCAAGCGCGGGGAGGAGAAGGCCATCAGCCGCGACTACGTGGTGCAGGTGCAAGCCCCCCAGCCCAAGGGCGGCAATGCCAATGCGCCGCAGACCATTCCCCAGGTGCTGGACTGGGGCTGCCTGGGCGGCAACAAGAAGGTGGACCTGGCCAAGCTGCCGGAGCTGACCCTGAGCCTGCCGGCGGAAATGAAAGCCGTGCAGAAGGACCTGCTCAAAGAGCTGGGCGAGGCCGTGGGCAAGCCCTGCACCACTGCCGCCGCCGGCAAGGCTGCGGTGTGCCTGAAACTGCGCAAGAAGGAGGATGCCGACCGCTACCCGCTGGGCAAGGAGGGCTACGTGCTGGATATCAACCCCGGTGCGTCAAACGCCGTCACAATCGAGGCGGAAACCGCCACGGGCCTGTACTGGGGCACGCGCACGCTCATGCAGATGCTGCGCCGCGGCACGGAGCTCACCGCCGGCTATGTTACGGATATCCCGCGCTACCCCGTGCGCGGCTTCGTGTTCGACGTGGGCCGCCTGCCCGTGCCCTTCAGCTACCTGAAGGAGGTGGTGAACACCATGGCATGGTACAAGATGAACGACCTGCACATCCACCTGAACGACAACTACATCTTCCTGGAGGAATACGCCAAGGCCGGCAAGAACCCCTTCAAGGAGGCCTACAGCGGCTTCCGCATCGAATCCGTCATCAAGGGGCCGGAGGGCAATCCCCTCACCTCGGAGGACGTGTCCTACACCAAGAAGCAGTTCCGCGAGCTCATCGACTACGCCAAGGCGCGCGGCGTGAACATTGTGCCGGAGTTCGACGCCCCGGCCCACTCCCTCTCCTTCACCCGCGTGCGCCCGGAGCTGCAGCTGGTGAACGACAAGGTGCCGCGCAGCTGCGAGGAGCTGGACGCAGCCAAGCCGGAATCAGCCGCCTTCATCGCTGAGCTGTGGGACGAGTACCTGAAACCGGACAAGAAGCTGGGGCGCCCCGTGTTCGAGGGCTGCACCGTACACATCGGCGCGGATGAGTTCAAGGGCAACAACGAGGACTACCGCAAGTTCACGGACACCGTGCTGGGCCATATCCAGCAGCGCGGCTACACCCCGCGCCTGTGGGGCAGCCTGACCATGAAGAAGGGCAAGACGCCCGTGCGCGCCAAGGGCGTGCAGATGAACATCTGGAGCAAGGACTGGAACCTGCCCTGGCAGGCCATCAACGAGGGGTTCGACATCATCAACACCATGGACAGCCAGCTCTACATCGTCCCCTTTGCCAACTACTACCGCATGGACCGCAACCTCAAGGGGCTGTATGAGAACTTTGTGCCCAACCAGATCGGGCCGAAGGGGGGCCGCCTGGCGGTGCGCCTGCCCGCCGGCCACCCGCAGCTGCTGGGTGCCGCCTTTGCCGTGTGGAACGACATGATTGACCTGAAGTACCAGGGCTACGGCAGCCATGACCTGCGGAAGATGATCCAAGACACCATCTGCGCAGCCTCCCAGAAATTCTGGGGGCCGGAGGAGCTGCCCCGCAGCTTCGACGAGCACACCGCCCTGGCCGGGGAAATCGGCGCAGCACCGTGCGGCCTGGGCCGCAAGCTCCCCAAGGCCGGCCATTTCAAGATGGGCGGCAACAAGGGCAAGATTGACAAGGACCTGGACCTCTCCAGCCTGGGCGCAAACGCCATTCCGCCGGAGTACAGCCTGAAGCTCACCCTCAAGCAGGAGAAGGCCACCCCCGGCAAGGAGCAGGTGCTGCTGGAGGGTCCCAGCGGCAAGCTCTTCGCCGCCATGAAGGACGGCAGCATGGGTTTCCGCCGTGACGACGGCGTGGAATTCTCCTTCGGCTACACCCTGCCGGAGGGCAAGGAGGTGAAGCTGGAAATAGTGGGCAAGGAAGGCTCCACCGCCCTGCTGGTGGACGGCCAGCCGGCCGGCACGCTCACGCTCACCAGCTTCCACAACCGCACAAAGGACCTCATCTCCACCTTTGTCCTGCCGTTCAAGAAGCTGGGCAGCAGCTTCCGCGGCTCCATCACCGCCCTGAACCTGGAATACAAGGAGCCCCAGAAATGAGCACGCCTGAAGAAGAATACGAGCTTGGTGCCGCCGCCTTCCGGGAGGGAAACCTCCGGGAAGGCGCGCAGCACCTGCGCAACGCCGCCTTCAACGGCCACACCCAGGCACAAGACCAGCTGGCCCGCATCTACTTTGCGCAGCTGAAAGGCCGGGAGGACCTGATGAACCTGGAAAGCGCCGCCCAGGCGGGGGACCATGTCGCGCTCTTTGTGCTGGCCATGTGCCTGATAGAGGGGCGGCTGATAGACAAGGACACGGACAAGGCTGTAACCGCGCTCAAGCACGCGGCGGACAAGGGCAACAACATGGCCGCCGCCCTGCTGGCCGGCGGTGCCCGCCACCTGTAGCCCGGTGCCTACTGCACAATACGCAGCGTCTTTACACAGCCCTCACCCAGTTCGGAGTTGAGGGCTTTTATCAATTGCGGCTTGAGCCGCGTAAGCTCGTAGCGCACCATGGGGTGGCTCACCCACACGCGGGCGGAGCCCTTGGCCACGGACTGCAGCTCCGTGAAGGAAGCCAGGCGCGCGCCCACCGCCTTCTCCCAGATGGCGGCCAGCACCTCCGGCTTGATGGTGTTCTCCTGCAGGTTCAGGCTTTCCAGCACCTCCCCCAGCAGAGATTCCATGCTGCGCATGTTTGCCCCGGAGGGCAGATCCGGTCCGGCCCCGTAGAAATCCGCCAGCGCCTGGTCACGCGCGCCCTGGTTCGCCGTGCGGGTACGCTCCGCACGCTCCGCGCCATCCGCCCCGGAGATGATGCGGAAGCGCGGCAGCCCTGCGCGGCAGGGCTGCCCCGGCGCGGCGGCTGGGGCCTTTCCCGTTTCCTTTTTCTTGCGCGGCGCGCGGCCCATGGGGGTACTGGATGGGAAAAAAGACAACCCGGCAGACATGCCGCCGGGTTGCCGGAAAAGAGTTTTGAGCCTGGCGCGGCTTACTCGCCGTCGTCGCCGATAGCCTGCACGGGGCAGCCTTCCAGGGCTTCCTGGCACAGGGCCTCCTCCTCCGGGGTGGAGGGCTGCTTCATCACATAGGAAACGCCTTCGTCGTCATCGCGGCCAAAGAAATCAGCGGCGGTCTCGCGGCAAAGGTCGCAGTCGATGCAGTTGCTGTCCACATAGAACTTGCCGGGCACGTTCTTCTCAGTCTTTTCGTCAATATCAGCCATATCAGATTATGTTTGGTTAACCTTGGGTTCACCTGTTCTACCCTTTTTTTTGCGGGAATGCAACCCTTTTTTATTGCCAGCGGGCATTTTTCGCGTCACAATAGGGCCATGCCTGAGACCGAGACAGAAACCGAAACGGAGAACAAGCCCTACGAATCCCGCACCGAGCAGCGGAAAAAGCTCTTCCTGAACCAGGTGGGCACGGGGCTGGGGCTCCTGCTGATACTGCTGGCCGTGATTGCCGTGGGCTGGTTTGCCTTCCATGTGCCGGGCCACCCCTGGCGCCAGAACGACAAGGCGCTTCCCTGGCAGGGGGAGGGCATCACCGTCTCTGAAATCAAGGTACGCTGGCGCTCATCGGAGGGCAACGAGCGCATGGCCCTGCGCGCGGCCTACTACCCGGAGGCGGAAATCAAGCTGGCCCAGTGCACGGGCAGCGGTTCCCTGCAGGTGATTTTCAAGGATGCCTCCGGCCACCAGGTGGGCAGCTCCTGCCGCCTGGCCTACCGTGACGGGGCCTTTGTTCAGGTGGCGGAAGAGGATATCCAGGCCGGCGGCATGGAGGCCGCCTGCCACATTGAGACCGGGTTCAAGGACAAGGACAGCTACCTGCTCCACCAGCTGAGCATGGACGAGCCCCTGTGGAAGGTGGAGGTGTACAACGTGCCCTCCGCCACGTATGAGGTGGAACCCCTGGGCCACACCACCATTCCCGCACAAGACCTGACCGGCTTATGAGCAATACCCCCGTGTGGCGCCACAGGGCGCTGAACTGTCTGGCGAGCGTGGCCGGCGGCGTGTTCATGGCCATGGCCTTTCCGCCGTATGACATCGGCAGCCTGGTATGGGTGGGGCTGCTGCCCCTGCTGTGGGTGCTGTGGCACGGGCGCCGCGGGTTCCGCCGCGGTGCGCTGCACGGCTGGCTGTACGGCATGGGCTGGTACTGCACCAGTTTCTGGTGGATTCACAATGTAGGCACCGTGTGGGACATACCGGCCCCGGTGTTCCTGGGGGTGGCGTTCCTGCCGCTCATGGCGCTGTATTCCTGCCTGCCGGCCCTGTGGGCGGGCGTGGCAAACACGCTGCTGCGCCCCTGCACGGCTGCGGCACCGCCCACAGACCTGCCCGCGGATGAGAAGCGGGAGGCCTGGGGAGACTGGGCGGCGCTGGACATGCGCACCACGCTGCGCTGCGCGCTGGGCCTGGGTGCGCTGTGGCCCTGCATTGAATGGCTGCGCGCCAGCGGCACGCTGGGATTCAGCTGGTGCAGCCTGGGCACCGCCCTGTATGACGGGCTCTCCATGGTGCAGTGGGCAGAGTTCACCGGCACGCACGCGCTCTCCTTCATCCCCGTGTTCACCTCCGTGGTGCTGTGGTGCTCCTTCCGCCGCACCATCATGCATTTCCGGGCCTGCGCCGTGGGCTGCAGGCCGTGGGATTTCTACGGGGCGGTGGTTTTCCTGATGGTGCTGTTCAGCGGCGGGCTGTGGCTCTCACAGCACTATGCGGCCAACATCATGCTCAAGCGGCCGGAGGTGCTGCCCCTGCCCGTGGCGGCGGTACAAATCAACCTGGACCAGAACGAGCGCATGGACGGCGGCTCCATCCAGCCCCACCTGTACGGCATGTACCTGCGCGCCACCAAGTCCGCCTTCGACGACATCCAGAAACAGACCGCCATGAAGGCCATGGAGAACCCGGACTACGCCTTCTCCCAACAGCTGCCCGTGTGGGTGGTGTGGCCGGAGAGCGCCATGGGCTGCCCCATGCGCAGCAGCGCAGAGACAGGCAAGCCCCTGGCGGATCCGTACACCTCCGGCATCTTCTTCGGTGAGGAAGGCCTGCCCATGGTGCGCCGGCTGGTCAAGGAGATGGGCGGGCAGGATTTCGTGCTCTTCACCGGGGTGGATGAGCTGCTCTGCCGCACTGCGGCAGACGGGGAGCCCCTGGTCACCCCCGCCGGGTTCCTGCAGACCGCCGGCATGAGCAACTCCATGGCCGTGTTCACTGGCGGGCTGGATTCCGTGACCACCCACGGCAAGCAGCACCTTATGCCTTTCGGTGAATATATCCCCTGGATTGAATCCATCGACTGGATTGGCAAGGCTTTCTCTGAAATCACCGGCACCCAGGTAGGGGACCACATCATCCCCGGCACCGGGAGCGCGCCCCTGGAAATCCCCGTGCCCGGCACGGATGAATCCGTGGGTGTCATCCCCGCCGTGTGCTATGAGGACACCGTGGCTTCCCAGGTGGCCAAGTTTGCGCGCCCCGGCGCCCAGGTCATCGTGAACGGCAGCAACGACGCCTGGTTCCGGGAATCCGCCTGCGGTGAGCAGCAGGCCCGCGCCGCAGCCTTCCGCTGCATTGAGCTGCGCCGCCCCATGGTACGCGCCGCCAACATGGGCGTGACCTGCGCCATTGGGCCGAACGGCTCCTTCATCCACTCCCTGCGCAAGGCGGACGGCGACCCGCACCTGGACGGCTACAGCTATGCAGTGCTGCCGGTGGACCGGGAGGCCGGGCTGACCCTGTACGCGGAATGGGGGGACTGGGCCGTGGTGCTGTGCCTGCTGCTGGCGCTGGGGGCATGCGCCCCCGCCCTGCGCCGCCGCGCTGCCGCAGGGGAGGCGTGATTTTCCCACCTTTTAAGCAAAAGCGCATGCTTATGGCTTGACAAGGCAGCCGCACGCCGCTATAATGCGCGCGTACGAGTTCCGGTCAGCTAAGATTGGAGCGGGTGTGAGCCCGCTCTTTTTTTATCGGCCGGCAGCCGAGAAAGCACCAAACACATCACATAAAATGGCAACGACTGACATCACCGCACTTATCGACTATTACGTCCGCGAGAAAGACCTGACCCGCGAGCGCGTCATTCAGGCCCTGGAGGCCTCCTTCATCACCGCCTACTACAAGATGGTTCCCGGTGCCGACCGCATCCACTCCCTCCGTGCGGTCATCAACACCCAGAAGGGCACGGTCAAGATCAAGGCTGACATGACCGTCGTTGCCGACGAGGATTTTTCCGACAACTTCAACGAAATCAAGCTCTCCATCGCAGAGGCCGCCGGTGCCAAGAAGGGCCGCACCTACGTACCCGGCGACACCATTACCGTGAACGTCACCCCGCAGGACTTCGGCCGCATTGCCGTGCAGACCGCCCGCCAGACCATGCAGCAGCGCATCCGCAAGGCGGAGCAGGAAATGCTGGCAGACGTGTTCCAGGACCGCATCGGCGAGGTGGTGACCGGTACCGTACGCCGCTACGACAAGGGTGATGTGGTTGTAGAGGTGGAGAAGTACGAGGGCATCGTGCCGCAGCGCCAGCGCATCCCCGGTGAGGAATACTCCTCCGGCGACCGCATGCGCTTCTACATCGTGGAAGTGAAGGACGGCGTGCGCGGCAACGAGCTTATCCTTTCCCGCAGCCACCCCAACCTGGTGCGCCGCCTCTTTGAGAACGAGGTCAGCGAAATCAGCGAGGGCCTGGTGAAAATCGTCAACATCGTCCGCGAGGCCGGCTACCGCACCAAGCTGGTGGTCCACAGCGACGACCCCAACGTGGACCCGGTGGGTGCCTGCGTGGGCATGCGCGGCACCCGCGTGAAGAACGTGGTCAACGAGCTGAACCATGAGAAGGTGGACATCCTGGAATACACGGATGACAAGGCCGCCATGGTCACGGATTCCCTGACCCCCATAGAGCCCATTGAGGTGAAGGTGGACAACGAGGCCCGCGTGGTGACCGTGGTGGTGGCGGACGACAAGGCCGCAGCCAAGGCCAAGGGCCGCAAGGGCCAGAACGTGCGCCTGACCGCCCGCCTCATCTCCACGCCGGAGGAGCGCTGGGATGTGCGCGTGGAGGCCCACGACGACCAGGCGGAAGCCCGCAACATCGCCCGCGAGGGTGCTGCCGAGTTCGTGCAGGTGCTGGGCGTTTCCAAGGAATTGGCAAACCGCATGATGGCCTGCGGCTTCACCACGCTGCAGGGCATTGTGGACTACGCCGAGGCCACCGACCTGGTGGACGTGCTGGGCATCACCCGCGAGGAGGCCGAATCCATCATCGAGAAGGCACAGGCCGGCTGCTAAACCAACCCCAACCCCTATACCACACACATGGCTGAAAAGAAGAAACCCGAAGTACTTGACCTGCTGGGCGGCAAGAAGAAGAAGGCCGCCCCGGCCAAGGAGACCAAGCCGGCTGCCGCTGCACCGGCGGAAAAGCCCGCCGCACGCCCTGCCGCCAAGCCCGCAGTCCCCAAGAAGGAGGCCCTGGACCTGCTGGGCGGCAAGAAGAAGAAGAAGGCCGAGCCCGCCCCTGCGGCAGCGGCTCCCGCCCCTGCGCCGGCTCCCGTGCCGCCCCCTGCTCCCGCACCGGCCCCCGCACCGGCTCCCGCCGCGCAGGAGGAAGGAGACTCCAAGTCCCTGAACATCAAGGCTCCCATCTCCGTGGCTGACCTGGCCACCCACATGGGGCTGAAACCCTTCAAGCTCATTGCAGACCTGCTGCCCATGGGCGTGTTTGCCAACCCCTCCACCACGCTGGACAGCGACCAGGTGGCCGCCCTGTGCGAGAAGCACGGCATTGCCTACGAGCGCGTGAAGCGTGAGAAGGGTGCCGGCGTGAAGGCCCCCGTGGAGGAAATCAAGGAGCCGGAGGCCGTGGCCGTGGAGGAAGAGCCGGACGACGTGCTCAAGACCCGCACCCCCATCATCACCGTGATGGGCCACGTGGACCACGGCAAGACCTCCCTGCTGGACTACATCCGCCGCACCAAGGTGGTGGCGGGAGAGGCCGGCGGCATCACCCAGCACATCGGCGCCTACACCGTGAAGCACGGTGAGCACACCCTCACCTTCATCGACACCCCCGGCCACGCCATCTTCACGGAGATGCGCGCCCGCGGCGCAGACGTGACGGACATCGTGGTGCTGGTGGTGGCTGCCAACGACGGCATCATGCCCCAGACCAAGGAGGCCATCATGCACGCCAAGGCGGCAGAAAAGACCGTGATTGTGGCCGTGAACAAGTGCGACCTGCCCGCAGCGGACCCCATCCGCGTGCGCACCCAGCTCATGGAGGAGGGCCTGGTTCCCACGGATTTCGGTGGCGACATCGAGTGCGTGGACGTATCCGCCGCCAAGGGCACGGGTATCGACGACCTGCTGGACCTGCTCTGCCTGCAGGCAGAAGTGCTGGAACTGAAAGCCAACCCCAAGGCCAACTGCCGCGCCTCCATCATCGAGGCCCGCATGGAACAGGGCAAGGGCAGCTCCGCCACCGTCATCGTGCAGAGCGGCACGCTCAAGGTGGGCATGCCCTTCATCTGCGGCCCCTACGCCGGCAAGGTCAAGACCATGCTGGACGACCAGGGCAAGAAGATCAAGAAGGTGACCCCCGGCATGCCCGCGGAAGTCTCCGGCTTCATCGAGACCCCCAACGTGGGTGACGAGCTGGTGGAGATGGACAACGAGCGCAGCGCCCGCAAGCTTTCCGAGGAACGCATGGAGGAAATGCGCCAGCAGCGCCTTTCCGCCCCCCGCCGCTCCCGCATGGAGGACATCCTCTCCCTCATGGGCGAGGGTGGCCAGAAGGCCGTGCTCAAGCTCTACCTGAAGGGCGACGTGCAGGGCTCCGTGGAGGCTATCAAGAAGGCCATCATGGATATCCAGAGCGAGAAGGTGGAGTGCCAGTTCATCGGCGCCGCCGCCGGCCCCATCTCAGAGAGCGACGTGCTGCTCGCCTCCTCCTCCGATGCCGTTATCCTGGGCTTCAACGTAAAGGTGGAGAGCAACGCCGTGAAGGCCGTGAAGCGAGAGGGCGTGCAGGTGAAAATCTACTCCATCGTGTATGAGCTCATCGACCAGGTGAAGGACGCCATGCTGGGCCTGCTGGAGCCGGAGACGCGCGAGACCGTGCTGGGCCATGCGGAAATCAAGCAGGTGTTCAAGCTGAACAAGGGCAAGGCTGCCGGCTCCTACGTATCCGACGGCAAGATGCTCCGCACGGCGGAAGCCCGCGTGCTGCGTGACGGCCAGGTGGTGTTCGACGGCAAGATGTCCACGCTCCGCCGCTTCCAGGACGAGGTGGAGGAGGTCAAGAGCGGCCTGGAATGCGGTATCCGCCTTGCCGACTACAACGATTACGAGGAGGGTGACGTCATCGAGTGCTACACCCTGGAGAAAATCAAGCAAACCCTCTGATAGAGACCTATGGCAACACGTCGCCTCGACAAGGTTAACGAGCTCATGAAGCGGGAAATCGGCACCTTCGTGCAGAAAGAGTACGAATGGCCTGGAACCATTGTGTCCATCCTCGATGTAGAGGTGACGGAGGACCTGAAGGAAGGGCGCGTGTGGGTCGGCGTGGTCGGCCGCATGCACCCGGACCAGGTTCTGGACAAGCTCAACCGCAAGCGCGGGGATATCCAGCGCGCGGTGAGCAAGCGGGTCATCCTGCGCAACACGCCCAGGCTCACGTTCAAGCATGACAACTCCGCCCAGCGCGGCGTGGCCATGGTGAACCTGCTGGATGACATTGAAAAGAACCTGCCGAAGGCTCCGCCCTTGCCGGAGGGTGAGACGGACCCTGAAATCTAACGGAAACCACACTCAATGGCGGGCAAATTGATTATCAGGCGCAAAGGGGGGTGTCTCCCCACATGCAGCCTGGCGCTTGTCTCTTTGTCCGCAATTGTTAGTGTTTGGCTGAGCACAGCGGGCCTGCCGGGTCCGCTGTTGCGCTATCTGGAGCGGCAGGCTGCCGCCGCGGGAATCCCGCTGCACATCCAGGCGGTCAAGTTCACGCCCGGCAGCGGTATCGCCTTCCGGGCAGAGGGTATCAGCATGCGGCTGGAGCAGCCGGGAGCCCCCGCCGCCACCCTGCAAATTCCCCGCGCCAGGGTGGGATTCGGCTTCTTTCAGCTGCTCACCGGCAATGTGCTGCCCGGCAGCGTGGACGTGCGCGGGGCAGAGCTGCGCCTGCCCCTGTCAGACAACCCGCAGGAACAGCTGGCCGCCACAGGGCTCAGCCTGCAGGGCGGGCACTCCGGCAGCGCCGGCACCTGGCAGTTCCAGCTGGCGGGCTGCGTGCAGGGCATAGAGGTGGACCTGCGCGCCACCATACCGGATTCCCTGCTGGAGGGCGGCTCGGAAACGCCGGAGACGAGCGGGGCGGAATCCCCCGCCCCCGGAGAGCGGCTGGCGGAAATACGCCCGCAGCTCATGCGCGCCTACCGGGAGATAGCCGCCCAGCAATGGGAGACAGCCCCCACCCTGCAAGGCGCGCTGAACCTTGCGGACCCGGAATCCCCGCGCGCTTTCCTGCGGGCCAAGGTTCCCGCCTACGACATACTGGACTACCATTTCCGGGATGTGGTGCTGGATTCCTCCTACGGCAACCACACGGTCAACTTCAACCGCGTATCCTTCCGCACCGTGAACCCGGATACGGAGGTGGACCTGCAGGGCGGGTACGACACGCAGAACCGCCTGCTGGATTTCAACCTGTACAGCAACGCCTCCCTGGTGGCCATGCTGAGGTCCGCACTGGGGGATGACGCCCCCGCCGCCGTGAAAGCCTTCCGCCACCTGCGGGAAGACACGCCGCGCATCAGCCTGCAGGGCCGGGTGGATTTCACGGAGGACTACGCTCTCAACGGCATCGACGTGCGCGGCCGCCTGGAACAGGGTGCCTGCGCCTTCAACGACTCTGAAATCAACCATATCCTGCTCTCCTTCTACCTGCAGGACGGCAATTTCAACATCAACGAGCTGAGCATGGATTTCCCGAGCGGCGGCAAGCTCATTGCGGAAGCCGCCTCGCAGGACGGCACCGGCAGCGCGCACGCGGAGCTTACCCTGCCCACGGAGGACATCCTGAAACTGGCCGCCAACGTCAGCGGGCTGGAGATAGCCCTGCCGGAGGGGCTTTCCATCGGCGGCTCCGTCAACCTTTCCGCCGCCGCGGATATGAGCGTGGCGCGCTTCATCCCCGGCAAGACCCAGCCGGAGGAGCTGATACCCACCCTGCACTCCGCCCGCCTGGCCCTGGCGCCGGATTCCCTGGCATACGCGGATACCAAGCTGGCCAAGCCACGCGTGGAGCTGCGGGTGGAGGGCACGGATTTCCCCGCCCCGCAGGGGGAGCCCCTGCGGCTCCGCTCCCTGGTGCTGGATGCAGCGGCTGATTCCGTCTCCACCGGTTCTGCGGAATCCCCGCTGACCGTGCAAGCCCCCGCCGTACACGCGGAACTGGCCGGCCTGGAGCTGGCCCCGGAGAAGGCGGAGGAAGGCACCGTCGGCTCCCTGAAGGCACGCGTGGCCGCCGCGGGCGTGGAGAGCAAGGACGCCCGCGTGCAGGATGCCGTGCTGACCCTGGACGGGGCAAACGCCCTGAACCTGCAGAAGAGCTGGCAGGAGCTGCTGGCCGGGTGCCGCGCGGAACTGGCCGCAGCCGCCCTGGAGGCCGGCAAGGGCGGTGAGGATGACTTCACCGCCACGGATTTCAAGCTGGCCGCCCACGCGCAGGATGCCTACAACGCCGCTGCAGACATCTCTTTCACCACCGGCGGGCAGGAGTACGCCTCCCGCCTTTCCGCCACGCAGCAGGGGGACGGCACGCCCATCTCCTTCTCCATCCCCTCGCTCCGCATACCCCTGGCCGCCCTGGCACCCGTTCTGGGCATCAACGAGGCGGAGCTCAAGGAAATCCGCCTCCCCGCACTGGTGGAGGTGGAAGCCGCGGGCACCATCAGCCCGCAGGACGGCAAACTGAGCGGCACCCACGCCCGCGTACACATACCGGAGCTGCGCCGCACCCCGTATGCCGTGCCCGCCAACCGCGGCCAGCAGATTCCCGTGGCGCTTACCGCAGAGGCAGACCTGCTCACCAATGCCGACGGCGACATCTGCTACCACGGCACCGCCACCATCTCCCACAGCTCCGGCAAGCTGGACCTCACCGTGCAGGGCAACGCCTCCAAATACGTGCAAATCAACGGTGAGAGCGACATGCTGGTGAGTACCATCGACTGCCTTATCGACGACGTGGACGCCCACGCCATCATGCGTGATTTCCGCTTCCACCCCGGCAGCAAGACCATGGTGCACAACATCGATACCCGCGTGGACTACGCCAACGGCATCCACGTGGTTTCACACTGTGATGCAGACATCTCCGAATCAGAGTACATGCAGGGCGTGGTGCAAGACATCACCCACGCGGACGGCCGCCCCACCGGGCGTGAGCAAATCCGCACGGACCTGCAGGACCGGGACCCCCTCACCTCCTTCCACAGCGTGAAGGCGCATGTGGACGTGGACGTGCAGCTGGGGGCCAAGGCCGCAGACGGCTCCCCCCTGCCGGACCGCCAGCTCGTCACCCTCTCCGATATCCATGCCGTGTACGACAACCGCCCCTGGCTGCAGCGCCGCGGCATCCAGGGCGGGGAGGCCAAGTCCGCCCTCACCGGCAAGCGCATCCATTTCAACCTGGACGACTGCTTCATCGTGCTGGAGGACATCTCCGGCCAGGTATACCCCGCCTATGCCTTCGGCACCTTCTATTCCCCGCTGCTGGAGTTCATGAAAGGCATCAGCATGCCCCTCCCCGCGCAGGTGGAGACCAAGCGCTGCGTGTTCCCCATCTCCAAGACGACCAAGGAGCCCATGAAAGCCACCATCAAGGCCTCCTCCGCCAACCCCTGCACCTACCATTTCCTGGGCACGGACATTCCGCTGCAGGACTTCTCCGGCTTCATCGACATCACGGACGACTACGTGTTCCTGGACCGCATGAACGCCAAATGCTGGGGCGGCGTGCTGAACGTGTCCACCAAGCTGGGCATCTCCGGCGGGAGCACCACCATAGACGGGTACGCGGAAGCCAAGTGCATGGACCTGCAGCAAATCGGCAATTCCTACGGCGCCAAGCTCAACCCCGCCCTGTGCAGCGGCACCGCCCGCTTCCGCTCCCCCTCGCCGGACCTGGCGCCCCTCACCGCCTACGGTGAGCTCCACGTGGTGAACGGGGACCTGCTGCAGCTGGGGCTCTTCTCCCCCATCAACGACCTCATCACGGATATCCCCGGCCACCTCTTCAAGCTGCAGGACAGCCTGACCAACCGCCCGGAGGACGCCAAGCCCGGCCTGGTACGCCGCGGCATCAACCAGGTGTTCTCCCTGCCCGGCAAGATTTTCTCCAACGTGGGCAAGGCCGCGGACCAGATTCCCTTGCTCAACCACTTCATCACCTACGATATCCAGGACGCCCACTCCAAGTTCAAGATTGCCAACGGCCACCTGACCACACAGGGCATGAAGGCCGTGGGCACCAACCTGAACGTGGCCCTGAACATGGACATAGACCTGGACACCCTGACGCTCTCCGGCAACATGTGGCCCAAGATTTCCAGCGTGCCCACCCTCATCATCTCCCCCATCACCTTCCTCTCAGATTTCATGATTGATATCGACCTCTACGGCAAGGTGGACGAAATCAAGTGGCGTTTCGGGCTGGATGACAAGTTGTCCGCCCCCTTCAGGCACAAGGAGGCCCCGGATACCAGCATCTCAGACCAGCCGCAGAAACCCGGGGAGCGCCCCGCCGGGAAGCGGGAGAAACACTGAGCCCTGTAAGCCACTTTTTGTATAAGAAATTGCTGTACAAAAGCCGCCACCTGTGGTTCAATTCTCCCCCGTGAGTGCAGGCGACGGCAGAGACGGCAAAATCCGTTCCACCATGACAAAAGGGCAGCTCGGCGGCAAACTGGCCGGGCTCAGCCTGCCGCGCCAGATTATCGCCATTGCCCTGTGGCCGCTGCTGGAGCAGGTCATGAGCTTCATCTGCTCCTGCAACACCCTTATCCTGGCCACCCACCTGGGTGCCACCGGAGACGAGGCCACGGAGATTGCCGCCGGCATCGGCGTCACCGCATACGTCATGTGGCTGGGCTTCCTCATGCAGGGGGCCGTGGCCATGGGTGCCACCGCCATCGTGAGCCGCATGACCGGGGCCAAGAAATTCGGGGAGGCCAACTTTGCCGCCAACCAGGCCGCCACCATGGGGCTCCTGGCCGGTGTATTCTCCGCATTCCTGATGTATTTTGCATCGGATTTCCTGGTGGTGGATTTCCTGGCCCTGCAGGGCTATGCACAGCAAGTGGCGCTCACCTTCATGCACATTGCCTGCTGGGTGGCCATCTTCTCCGGCATCATCTTTGCCGTGAATGCCGCCCTGCGCGGCGCGGGTGATACCCGCACCCCCTTCTTCTTCATGGTCTGCATGGATGGCCTGCAGGTCGTCTTCAGCATCATCCTCATCAAATGCTTCGGCATGGGGGTGGAGGGCCTGGCCTGGGGCATGAACGCCGCCCTGGCCGTCACCGCCGCCCTGCTGGTGGGCATCCTGGTGCGCCGTACCTTCCACATGAAAAAGGCCATGCCTGCCGGGCAGGACCTGGATACGTACGCCCGCTCCGTCAGTGAGACCTTCGTCCCCCCGCTCTTCCTGCGCCTGCGCTCCCTGGTGCCGAACTGGGAGATGATCTACCGCATCGTCTGCATCGGCTTTCCCCAGGCGGTGGAAGTCTGCGGCATCTGGCTCATCCAGATCTACGTACTGCGCACCATCTCCCGCCTGGGTGATGCCTACGTCGGCGCGCACAACATCGCCGTGCGCATCGAATCCCTGAGCTTCCTGCCCGGCTTTGCCATCGGCATGGCCAGCGCCACCCTCGTGGGCCAGTACCTGGGGGCCAGGAACGTGCGTATGGCCGCGGAAACCGTCCGCAAGTGCATGCGCTACTCCCTGCTCTTCATGGGGGCCATGGGCGTGGTGTTCTTCCTCTTCCCGCAGATTTTCGTCTACCTCTTCGCCGCCAAGTCGGAGGCGCTCATGGCTGCCGCCAATCCCGTGGTCCAGCTCTTCCTGATTGCCGAGCCCGTGTACGCCACCATGATGATTTACAAGACCAGCCTTCGCGGCGCCGGAGACACACGCCGCGTCATGTTCGTCACCTACGGCTGCATGGGGGTCATCCGCTTCGGCGCCCTCTTCCTCTGGAACCAGCTCTGGCCGCAATCCATCACCCTCGTCGGCATCTGGTGCCTCTTTATCTTTGACATGCTGGTGGAAACCCTAATCCTCCACCGCATGTTCTGCGGCCTGAAATGGTCCAGGAAAAAGGTCTAGGTTATGATACCAATTGCTAAAATGGCGGCGGGCATCGGCTCCTCCATCAGCGGGCTTCTTGTGGCCAAACTGCAGCAGTGCGATTTATTTTTTTATGGAATAGACCTATTGAATACACTGGGAAATCTCTATCTTACCGCCGCTCCGTCAACTTTGTAGCGCCTTTTTGAGCGGGAGGGAAACACGACAAGTCCCCAAACGGGTACAATCGACCCAGAGCCTTTGACGACTCACAAAACAGTGGCTCAAAATCCCCATACTACCCTAGCCCGGAGGGGGAAAGTGTGCGGGAAAGGGGGAGGCGGCAATGAGCCGCCCCCTGTCCCGCATGCGGAGAGCGCAGGCATCAGCAGTCCGTGACACGCCCCATCAGCAGGCGGAACACCGGGGAGGTCAAGGCCCTGAGCTTGAGCCTGAGGTGCTCTGTGGAGCCTATGCCGCGAGTCTTGTGCAGCACCCTCGCTATCATGGAGTTGACGCCCTCTATCCTGCCCGATGAGAGCTTGTGGCGGAAGTAGTCGAGGATGCTGCGTACATGCTTCCCCATAGTCTTGGCCAGGCGCCGGAACGGCTTGAGACCGGACGCGGCGGCAAGCTCCAGCCATTCCGCCAGGGCCGGTGCGGCATCGGAAAGGTAGTAGGGCTTGTATATCTCTCGGGCCTGCTCCTTGAGCAGGTAGGCAGTCTGGATGGGGCCGTTGATGTCCAGCAGGGCCTTGAGGCGGGACTTCCGGTCGTCGTCGAGCTTCTCGCCCGCCTTGGGCAGGAGGAAGCGCTGCCCCTTGATGAAGGACTTGTCCAGCTTGTCGGCAGCGCGGTACTGTGCCCGCCTTACCTCTGTGACGGCATCGTTGATGTTCTTGATGATGTGGAACGGGTCGAACGAGAGGTCCGATGCGGGAAGGTGCTCCCGCACAGCTTTCATGTATGCGTTTCCCCGGTCCACGCTGACTACCTCGATGCTGTCCTGCTCCTCCTGCGTCATGCCGCCGAAGAAGTCCCGGAGGCTGTCCGCCCCCTTGCCTTCCGCGAGCCGGAGGATTCCCCCCGTGTACCCGTCGACCACGCAAGTGACGAACTTGCGCCTGCTGCCCAGGTACTTCTCGTCGATGATGAGCGCGGTGCGTCCCTCCATGCTTACGGGCTTCGCCTTGTCGATAAGGGCGAGCACTTCCCGGTCCACCCGCAGCACGCTGCTCTCCGATATGCGGTAGCGGGCGGCGAGCAGCCTGGCGGAGCACTCCGTCATCATGGTGCAAAGCTGCTCCATGAACCGCCATGTCATGGCGCGGGATGGATGGATGGCCTCCGGGCGGATCCGCCGGTACATGTCACAGCAGTGGCACCGCATGGAGGGACACTCCACTTCCAGGATGATATCCGGCTCGTTGTACGGGGTGTCCCTCACCGGGATGCTGCGGCTGCCCCGGTACTGCATGCGTGCCCCGCAGAGAGGACAATCGAAATTCCCCTTGCGGCAGAACTTGTACTTGACAACGACCGTGTTGTTCTTACAATGGCTCTCGGTGGCTCGCCACCCTTTCAACTCGAATGCCGGAATTATGTTCACAAGTCATTCTATCATGCGAGTCAAAGGGGGGCGGCCCCATCCCCCATAACGCTACAAAACTGACGGAGAACCGGATTTTTTCAGGCTTGCCAGCTGCAGCCGGTCGTCCCTTTCGGCAGGCTTGCAC
>JAUNQN010000039.1:22101-25785 GCA_030536145.1 Akkermansia sp. | reverse complement strand
GATATAGGATATAGGATTTGGGAATTTGGATTTGGGATTTGGGAAATTTGCCGCGCCTACGGCGCGGGGGATGATTGGTTTTCAGGCGCTTGCATGTAGAGTAAAGCGTACTTGGCTTTCTATGCGCCATTAAGTAAAGTATACTTTGCTTGTAGTGTATAGCATTGATAATGTGGGCCACGCCAGAGCCGTGGGAGGGGAACCCCGCCTGCGGGCAAGGTGGTTCAACTACATCACCTTCCGCGAGACGCAGCCGCCCTGCGGTGCATGGCACGGCAGGGCGGGCGGTGGGGGTGAGAGGGCGTTGCCCTCTTACTTGATGGCGTCGAAGGCACCCTTGAAGAAGTAGTACCCCCATCCCCAGTCGGGGTCGCCGGACCAGTCGGGGTCGTAGTGGTGCTGCGGCTTCAGGAAACGCTCCGGGTGGGGCATGAGGCCCATGGCGCGGCCGGTGGGGTCCTGGAGGCCTGCGATGCGGAGCTCCGAGCCGTTGTGGTTGTCTGCATACTGCAGGGCCACGCAGCCGTTGTCCAGGTATTTCTGGGCATCACCGGGTTCGGTGACCAGGCGTCCTTCCGCATGGGCGGAGGGGAGCTCGAATTCATCCGGCAGGTAGGTGGTGTACGGGCTGTTGTGCGCCACGCGGACAAGCTTGTCCCACATGCATTCAAAGCGCTCGCTCTTGTTCCAGATGAGGGAGGCCTTGGGCAGGATGCCGAGCTTGGTGAGGATCTGGAAGCCGTTGCAGATGCCGAAGAGGAATCCGCCGTTGTCATAGTGCTTGCGGAGGGAATCACCCAGGAAGCGCTCTGTTTCCAGCTGGGCCAGGCGGCCGCTCATCACGTAGTCGCCATAGGAGAAACCGCCGGAGAAGACGACGAGCTGTGCCTTTTCCACGTGGGCGGGGGTGGCGGTGGCGATGGGCTGCACCTGGGTGGAGAAGCCGGCGGCGTTCAGCGCGCGGGCGGTTTCCACGTCACAGTTGGTGCCGGGGTATTTCAGGAGTAGTGCGTGAGGCATGGTGGAGATTTAAAATTTAGGATTTAGGATTTAGGATTTGTCATTTGGGGCGGAACCGCAGCCTGTGCCCCGCGGGCGCCGGGCACCGGCGGGGCGGAAGGCTGCGGGCGGGCCCCGGCCTCTTTAATAGTACGGGGTGAGGCCGTGTTTCCAGATGTGCTTGAGGTCTGCCACGTCTGCGGAGAGGACGGTGGCGCCCTTGGCGGTGATGGTGAGCTTGCCGGAGGCATCTGCGGAGCCTACGCGGGCGCAGGGGAAGCCCTGCATGGCGGACTCGAACTCCGCGGCCAGGTCCTCGTCCACCTCCACCAGGAAGCGGCCGGTGCTCTCAGAGAAGCAGGGCACGGCGTTGTTCTGCCAGCCGCCGGCGGTGGGCAGCGCATCCAGGTCTATGGAGATGCCGCCCTTGCCGGAGAAGGCCATTTCTGCGGCGGCGACGGCGAGGCCGCCCTCGGAGAGGTCATGGGCGGAGAGCACCAGGCCCTTGGTGAGGGCGTTCTCATAGTAGGCCTTGTAGAGCTTGTAGTTCTTGGCGCAGTCCGTCTGGGGGACCTTGGCGTCCTGGATGCCCTTTACGCGGGCGTACACGCTGGCGCCCATCTCGTCCTCCGTGTTGCCCACCATGAAGATGGCGCTGTTGCTGCGGCGCAGGGAGGCGCCGTGCACGTGGGCGGGGTCCTCCACCACGCCGAAACCGGAGCAGAGGAAGGTGACGGGGATGTTCACGGGGCCGTCCTCGGTCTCAAAGTAGTTGTAGAAGCTGTCCTTGCCGGAGACGTAGGGGGCGCCGTAGGCCAGGGCGGCCTCGCGGATGCCCTTGGCGCATTCCACGATGCGGCCCAGCTCCGTGGGCTCCTCCGGGTTGCCCATGCAGAAGTTGTCCAGCAGGGCAATCTTGTCCGGGTTGGTGCCGGCCAGCACCAGCTGGCGCACGGTCTCGTCCACGGTGCCGGTGCCCATGGCAAAGGGGTCCACCTTGCCCCATTCCGGCAGGATGGCCAGGGCCAGGGACATGAGCTTGTCGGAGCCGTCGATATCGATGACGGAGGCATCCTGCGGGGCGTCTGCGGTGGCGCCGGCCAGGGGCTTGAGCACGGTGTTGCCCTGCACCTCGTGGTCGTACTCGCGGATGATGGGCTCACGGGAGACGATGGCGAAGTCCCCGAAGAGGGTCTTGAGGTCGCCGGCCAGGTCGGAGTCGTCCAGCGGCAGGCCGGTCTTTGCCGGGCCGGGGGTGAAGACGGAGGTGAGGTGCTTGGTGGGGGCATCGTGCAGCTTGGAGTTGTCCAGCTCGCACACCAGGGCGTCGTTGTGCCACACGCGGAGCACGCCGCTGTCGTTGGATTCACCCAGGATGGTCATTTCCGTCTGGAAGGTGTCCGCCAGCTTCTGCAGCTCGTCCAGGTTCTCCGGCTTGACTGCCAGCACCATGCGCTCCTGGGATTCGGAAAGGAAAATCTGCCAGCTGAGCATGTTGGTCTCCTTCAGCGGGGCGCGGTCCAGGTAGACGTTGCCGCCGGTCTCGGAGAGCATCTCGCCCGCGGCGGAGGAGAAGCCGCCGGCGCCGCAGTCTGTCACAAACTCGATGAGGCCGCGCTCACGGGCCTCCAGGATGACGTCGAGGGTCTTCTTCTCCTCGATGGGGTTGCCGATCTGCACGGCCTGCTGGTCCTCTGCGTGGGAGTCCTCGCCCATGGCGGCGGAGGAGAAGGTGGCGCCGTGCAGGCCGTCCTTGCCGGTGCGGCCGCCGATGACCACCACGGCCAGGCCGGGCTTCATCTCCTTGGCAATGTCGCTCTGGGGGATGACGCCTGCGGTGCCGCAGAACACCAGGGGGTTGTAGATGTAGGTGGGGTCGAACTGGATGGCGCCGCTGGTGGTGGGAATGCCCATGCGGTTACCGTAGTCACGCACGCCGTGCACCACGCCGCGCATAATGCCCAGGGGGTGGATGATGTTGTGCCCCTCCACCATCTCCTGGGGGGTATCCGGCGCGCCGAAGCAGAATACATCCAGGTTGGCGATGGGCTTGGCGCCCTTGCCCGCGCCCAGGATATCACGGATCACGCCGCCCAGGCCCGTGTTGGCACCGGCGTACGGCTCAATGGCGCTGGGGTGGTTGTGCGTTTCCGCCTTCAGGCACACGGAGAGCGTGTCATCCAGCTTGATGAAGCCGGCGTTGTCCACAAAGCAGCTGAGCACAAAACCGGGCTTCTGCGCCATAATCTCCTTGGAGGGGCGCTGGATGAAGGTCTTGTACATGCTCTTGATTTCCTCCGTCTGCCCGTTCACGGTGTGCTGCACGGTGGCGGCAAAGATGCGGTGCTTGCAGTGCTCCGACCAGGTCTGGGCTATCACCTCAAGCTCCACGTCCGTGGGCTCGCGGCCTATCTCCTGGAAAATCTGCTGGACCACCAGCATATCCTCCGTGGAGAGGGAGAGTTTCATGTCCTGGCTCAGCTTGGTGAGCTCTGCCTCGCTCAGGCTGCGGACGGGAATGGTGCGGTATGTCATGAGAATACTGGGGAAATGGGTTGGGGGTGGTTATTTCACGCTCCAGGTGTGGATGGCGGGGTTGCACACGTCCTTGCAGAAACGGGCGGCGAGGGCGTCCTTGTCACCGGTGCCGAAGACGTACACCTTCTGGGTGATGGTAAGGGAGGT
>JAUNQN010000039.1:19750-22091 GCA_030536145.1 Akkermansia sp. | reverse complement strand
ATGGTGAAGGGCAGGCCCTTGCGGCCGCGGTAGTTGGCCAGTATGGCCTCCTTCTCCAGGTCCAGGGCACCCTTCTTGATGCCGTAGGAGATGCAGAAGAGCTCCCCGCTCAGGGCGGGTGTGCCGTTGTCCTGCACCTGCTGGGAAATTTCATCCACCAGCACGCGGTGCATGTAGTCGCGGGCGGCGGCGGTGTCGCCCTCGCACTCCACGGTGTAAAGGCGCGTATGGTTGTAGGTCAGCTGGTCGGCTATCGGGGTGTAGAGCAGCTTGTTGGCATCCGTGGCGGACTGGAAGCGGCTGAACACTTCAAGGGTGAGCGTCATGTTGGTATCCGGTGTTGATGGTTGGAAAATCTGCGGGGAATGGAAAAACCGCCCCGCCCCCGGGCAGGGGAGCGGAGCGGCGGTGAAAGGCGGGTTACTTCTGCAGGCGGTTGAGCACTTCGGCGTAGGCCTCCATGAAACCGCCCAGGCCGCGGCGGAAACGGTCCTTGTCCATCTTCTCGTTCGTCTCCACGTCCCACAGGCGGCAGGTGTCCGGCGTAATCTCGTCCGCCAGCACAATCTGGGTGGGGTCCGTGGCCAGGCGGCCGAACTCGATCTTGAAGTCGATGAGGCGCAGGTTGGCCTTCAGGAAGAACTCCTTGAGCGTCTCGTTGATGAGTAGGGCGGTCTTCTTCACGTAGGCGCTGTCCTCCTCGGAGGCGGCACCCATCTCACGGGCGTAGTCGTCGTTGATGAAGGGGTCGCCCAGGGCGTCGTCCTTGTAGGAGAATTCCACGATGGGCTTGGTGAACTGCGTGCCCTCTGCCACGCCCATGCGCTTGGAGAAGGAACCGGCGGCCACGTTGCGCACGATGACCTCCAGCGGCATGATGGACACCTTGCGGACAAGGAGGTTGATGTCGTCCATGTCGCTCACCAGGTGGGTCTTCACGCCCTTCTCCTCCAGCATCTTGTAGATGATGAGGGTGATGGCCTTGTTGAAACGGCCCTTGTTCTCAAAGTCTTCCTTCTTCTCGCCGTTGAAAGCGGTGGCGGAATCCTTGTACTCCATGCGGAGCACGTTGGGGTCCTCGGTCGTGTAAAGTCTCTTGGCTTTGCCTTCGTAGATTGGTTCCATGGTATTGTGGGCAGCGTGGTTCATACGCGCCGCGCTATTGTACCCCCGCGCGCGTGGGGGAGTCAAGCAGAATGATACGCCGCCCCGCAGTTTTTGCTTGTACAGCGCGCGCAAGCATGCTACATTCCGCCCATATGAAATGGGCCCACCAGATTTTGGCAGCATTTGCCGTGCTCCTGGCCGCCGGTAACGCCGGCGCGCTGGAGATAAAGGATGTACAGAAGGACCTGACCCGCGTGCAGGCGGACCAGACCCTGACAAAGGATTACAAGTTCCGCGTGCTTTCCGACCTTTCCGTGCGCCGCACGTGGATGGTGGGGGACAAGACGCGCGTGAGCCTGGATTTCAGCACCACCACCGGCAAGCTGGTGTACGTGCTGGTGGAGTACAAGAAGGGCGTCTCCCCGGAGAAGGCGGAGAAGGATGCCGCGCGCATCCTGGGCTCCGCTTCCGACATCAGCTGGAACAAGCTCACCAAGAAGAAGGCGGAGAAGTACGACGTGAAGAACGCCCGCGCCGCCAAGTCCAACGGTTTCTACCTGTTCCAGGAGATGAAGGGCAAGAAGTGCGTGCGCCTCTCCCTGACCGCGGAGAAGCCGGAGACCAACCGCCGCACCCTGCAGGACGCCAGCACCACGGACCAGGTGACCGCACTGGGCAGCACCATGGGCGGCTCCCAGGCCAAATCCATCCTGCAGGATGAGGAGCGCCGCCAGCGCACCCCCAACGGCGTGACCGGTGAGAAGAAGAAGAAGCCCGCCAAGCCCGCCGTGGACGACGAGCCGGAGGTGGAGAAGGACACCACGCCCGCCACGGACCCGGAACCCGCCGCTGACGACGAGGATTACGAGGATGCCGACGACGCCACCGACGAGGGTGCCGCCGCAGGCTTCAACATCATGGACTGGCTGGAGGAGCACAACATCGACAACACCATGCTCATGTATGCCGGTGGCGGCCTGCTCGGCCTCATCGTCCTCTGGTCCATCATCGGCTGCGCCCGCCGCGCCCGCGCCAAGAAGCGCATCCATGAGCGCGCAGAGGCTCTCAAGAAGGCGGCAGAGGAGATTGCCGCAGAGGAGGAGGAGAACAGCTGATTCCCCCGCCCCGCAAGGAGTTTGCACCGCCCCGCATCCCCCGTGGATGCGGGGCGGTTTTTTATCCGCGGGCTGGTTGGCGGGAAGGGGGGGCGAATTGAGGATTAGGGATTAGGGAT
>JAUNQN010000039.1:0-19740 GCA_030536145.1 Akkermansia sp. | reverse complement strand
AGTCGGATTACGATTAGGAGTAGGACAAAATTCCGCGCCCTGCCCCTCTGTATGTAAAGAAACCGGGCAGCGCTCCTTGCGGAGCACTGCCCGGCCTTAGAACCTTGTTGATAAATGCGGGCCGGTAGGTCAGGCCTTCAATTCGTTGCCGAGCTCAATGATGGAGTACTCGCCGGGGGAGAGGCGGTAGACAATCTGGAGCACGTTGCGGCGCGCGTTGCGGTACAGTACGAAGGGCTTGCCGGAGATTTCCAGCTCCATGATGGCGTCCTCCTTGTACATGGTGCGCAGGTCGTAGCCCTCTCGGGAGATGCGGACCGGCTTGGGGTCCTCCGGGGCGTCGATGTCCACCTCCTGGTCCAGCACGTCCTCCACGTACACCTTCTCCTCCAGCTTGCGGATGCTCTCTGAGCGGTGCGGGCGGTAGTGCTTCATCAGGCGGGTCTTATGCTTGCGCATGCGGCGCATAATCTTGGTGATTGTCTCGTCGATGGCGGCGTAAAGGTCTGAACCCACGGTAGAAGCCTGGATGGTGATATGGTCTGCACAGAAAAGCACGATTTCAGCCATCTGACGGTCCTTCTGCACGTCCACCACCACGCGGGCTTCCACGATGCGGGGGTAGTCGATGTGGATGGACTGGATCTTCTTCGTTGCGAAATCCCTGATAGCCTCGGTCACCTCGATGTGGCGGCCCGTAACAGTAATGGTCATATCCTCGTTGGACATTGTAGTACCTCTTTCTATATGGTTTTGGTTCTGTGCGCTAAAAGGCGGTACGCCCTTTGCAATAATCATACTACCGCCCGCGGAACACGATTGCAAGAAAAATCGTCCGAATAGTTGGATAATTCTGATTTTTTATATTGAAACGGTATTTTCCGTGAAACGTAGAGCAAACTCCACGTGGCGGCGCGCCGCCGCAGCGGGCACAAAAAAGGCCCCGGGGCGGCAAAGGCGCCCCGGGGCATGCGTATTGAAAGCTGTGTTATCCGTGAATCTTAGATGGCGGGGCCATCATCCGCATACTCCACGATGGGGAGCTTGGGAGCGTTGATGATGTCCATGACATCCTTGCCGGGCTCCTCTGCGGCGGGCAGGGGCGTAAGCTCCTTCACGTCAAAGGGCTGGAAATCCTTCTCCGGGGCAATCTTGCCGCCGGTGGCCAGGGAGAAGTAGCCGAGCTGCTTGTTGATGCTGCAGTTGATTTCCTGGTTGGGGTTGGCATCACGGGTAAAGCGGAACTTGGTGGCCTGGTGCCACTTCTGGCCATCCCAGCGGAAGGCGGGGCCGAAGGTGGCGCGGCGCTCATACTGCTTGGATTCGATGTTGCGGCGGAAATCCTCCACAAACCCGCAGCCGCCGCCCAGGCCGCGGCGCAGGGCCTGTACGCGCCAGCAGCTCATGAAATCCCATTTCTGCGTGGCGGGGTTGAAAATGTAGCCGGCCACCTGGCGGAAATCCGGGCCGTCCTCCTTCTCCACCACCAGGGTGCGGATGGGCTCTCCCACCTTCCAGTCGAACAGGCGCATGGACTTGCCGCCCGTGCCCTCACCGCCGAAACGGGTGGTGTGCACGCCCTCCCCGCGCTGCACCAGCTTGGCGCGCTCTGATTCCGGGGCGGCGTGGGGGTTGTCGCCGGTGTCCTTGGCATCCCATACGGAGAAGATGGCCACGTGCTTGGGCGGCTCGCCCTCCTGCACGGGAATATCCTGCACGCCAATGTAGCCGGTGGTGAAGTTGTTGCAGGCAAAGTAGGTGCCGGGGGCGGTCTTTTCCACCACGGTCACCTGGTAGGCGGCGCTGTGGTTCGGGATTTCCGGCAGGTAGGCCAGGTGCACGGAGGTACACTGGCGGGCAGCCATGTTCTCCGGGAGCCAGTAGTCGCTGTTGCGGTCTGCCTTGGCCTGGGTGGCGCACAGGCCGCAAAGCAGGGCCAGTGCCATCATGCATTTCTTGGTATTCATCATGTGTGTATTGATGGTGAAATGTTTAGGCGCGGTCTGCGCGCAGGGCATCCACGCAGATGGCGGACCAGCTCTCCAGCTTGGGGTACAGCTCCGTGGCCAGCTCCTCCAGGGTGTGGAAGCCCAGGTTGTCCAGCTTCTTCTCATTGGCGGATACCTCCTCCCCCGCCAGCTCAAAGCGGTGGACAATGCCCAGGTGCACGGAGCCCACCTCGTCGGTGTCGTCGTTGATGATGGCGTACAGCTCTTGGGCGCCTGCGGCGGGTATGGTAATCTCCTCGCGTATCTCACGCTCCATGCCTGCCAGGTAGGTGGCTATGCTGTCCGTAAGGCCGTCTGCGGGGTTGATATGGCCGCCGATGCCCAGGGACCACTTGTCATGCAGGCGGGATTCCCCGCCCTTGGAGGTGCGGGAATAGGCCAGGATGCGCCCCCGGTGGCAGAAGATGGCGTAGGCAATCAGCTGCTTGAACTCCGGGGAGTTCTCCGCCAGCTCGCGGTCCATGTAGCGGGCCACGCCCGGTTTCAGGAACGCGGCCAGGTAATCCTGCGGGTTGCGGCGCACGCCATTGAAAGCGCCTACTGCGTTGAAAGCCTCCCGGGGTACCACCAGAACCTGCTCGCCATTGTACTTGGACATGGGAGCAATCTAGCACACCCGCCCGCAGATGGCAAGCATGAATCACGCCCTGCCCCGCCGGAAAACCGCGGTGAAACACCGTGAAAGCATTGGAATACAATGGACTTTGGCGGAAAGCAGGCGCAAGTTGTTCTTGACAACGGGGGCGTGCAAGGGATATCCTGCGCAGGATGTTGGAAACCATAGACGCGATACTGGACTCCGCCACCTCCTTCATGTGGGGGTATATCCTGCTTTTCTGCCTGTTGGGCACGCACCTGTACCTTACCGTGGTGCTGCGCTGCCCGCAGCGGTACATACTCAAGGCAATGCGCATGTATTTCAGAGGAAAGGGGAATGGGGAAATCTCCCACTTCTCCTCGCTCATGGTTTCCCTGGCGGCCAATGTGGGCACGGGCAACATCATCGGCGTGGCGGTGGCCGTATCCACCGGCGGCCCGGGTGCGGTGTTCTGGTGCATGCTCACCGGCCTGCTGGGCATGGCCACGCGGTACGCGGAGTGCCTGCTGGCCATACGCTACCGCACGCGGGATGCCCGCGGCAACACCGTGGGCGGCCCCATGTACGCGCTGGAGCGCGGCCTGGGCTGCAAGTGGCTGGCCGTCATCTTTGCCCTGTGCACGGCGCTGGCGGCCTTCGGCATCGGCAACCTTACGCAGGCGAACGCCGTGGCGGGCGTGCTGCAGGAATCCGCCCTGCAAGTGCCGGCCTGGGCCACGGGCGGCGTGCTGGTGCTGCTGGTAGCGGGCGTGCTGCTGGCGGGGCTGAAAGGCATCTCCCGCGTGTGCTCCGCCTGCGTGCCCACCATGGCGCTGGTATACCTGGCGGCGTGCATCATGGTGCTGGCCAGCCATGCGGACTGCGTGTGGCCCGCGCTGTGCCTGATTGTGAAATCCGCGTTCACGGACCAGGCGGCCACGGGCGGTTTCATAGGCTCCACGCTCATGCTGGCGCTGCGCACGGGCGTGCAGCGCGGCCTGTTCTCCAATGAGGCGGGCATGGGCTCCGCCCCCATTGTGGCGGCGCCGGTGCGCACGCCCAACTGCGTGCAGCAGGCCCTGGTGGCCTCCACCGGCCCGTTCTGGGATACGGTGGTCATCTGCACCCTTACCGGCCTTACCCTGTGCACGGCCTTGGTGGCCCACCCGGAGATAGCCGCGCATGACGGCACGGTGCTCAGCTTCCACGCCTTCTCCACCGTGGGTGACCTGGGCTCCGCCCTGCTCACCGCCAGCCTGGCGGCCTTTGTCATCTCCACCCTGCTGGGGTGGTCCTACTTTGGTGAGCGTGCGCTGGAATACCTGGGCGGCCGCCGCCTCATCACCCCGTACCGCGTGCTCTGGGTGGTGGCCGTGTATGTGGGCTGCACCATCCCCAAGAGCACCATCGTCTGGAACTTCTCAGACCTGGTGAACGCCCTCATGGCCCTGCCGAACCTCATCTGCATCGTAGCGCTCACCCCCGTGCTGGTGGCGGAATCCCGCAAATACCTCTGGAGCGGCAAGCTGGACGAGACTGACCCGACCATCAATCAGTAAGTGAGAAGTACGAGGTGAGAAGTAAGAAGTATGAATAATGGTGCCTGCGGCACAAGGTGAAGGGATGGCGAAGAACGAGCTCAGCGAACGCCTGATGCAATATGCCCTGCGGGTAACGCGCTTGGTCCGCACCTTGCCCAAGGACATAGCCGGTGAGGTTTTCGGCAAGCAGCTGCTGCGCTGCGCCTCATCCGTGGCCGCCAACTACAGGTCCGCCTGCAGGGGAAAATCAAAGGCGGATTTCCTCTCCAAGCTCAAGACATGCCAGGAGGAAGCCGACGAGGCGGAGTTCTGGCTTGAGATGATATCCGAATCCGGCCTGGTCAAATCAGGGCTCCTGGCAGATTTGAAGCGGGAGGCCTGGGAGGTCACGGCCATCATCACCCAGGGCTGCAAGACTACGGCCCGAAATATCAGAAGTGAGAAGTAAGAGGCGAGAAGTACGAAGTATGAATAATGGTGCCTGCGGCACAAGAATCCCCCCCCCGGCGGCACAGCCGCCGTACTTTCCACTTCTTACTTCTCACTTCGTACCTCTTACCTCCAATTAAGCATTGCATATTCCACGGCAGGTGGTACAATCTGCGCACCGCCGTGAACGAATCCCGCAAAGCCTTTGTAGCAGCCGTCATCGCCGCCGTCCTGATGGGCGTGCTGGGAGTATTTGTGAAAGAATCCCACTGCAGCGCGCAGACCTGCTCCATGGTTCGCTTCAGCATCGGCCTGTTCCTGGTGGTACCCGTGTTTGCCCTGCGGCGCAAGGGCAAGGCCTTCTCGCTGCCGGCGGCGGTCTCCGGCGTGGGTATCAGCCTGTGCATCCTGTTCTACTTCCAGGCCATCCAGGGGCTTTCCGTGGGCATAGCAGCGCTGCTGCCGGCCACGGGGCCGCTGTTTGCCGCCGCGGGTGAGGCGCTGGTGCAGCGGCGCATGCCGCCGTGGAAAAACGGCCTGCTCATGCTGGCGGCGGCGGCGGGCATCGTGCTGGTGTGCGCGCCGGGCATTTGCGGCGGCGGGCAGCTGGAGTACTATGCGTACGGGCTGCTCTCCGGCCTGTGCTACGGCGTGTATATCCTGCTCAACCGCCTGATACCGGACAAGGTGAAGAACCTGCAGCGCGCCTTCTGGCAGTTTGTGGCGGGCGTGGTGGTGCTGGCCGTGCCCTTTGCCATGCAGGAGAATCCCTTCCAGGGGGCGGAGACGGGCTGGCCGTACCTCATCTGCATCGGCGTGTTCCAAGGCTGCATGGTGATGCTGCTGGCGGCATACGCCATGAAACACATGAGCGCCATACGCTACGGCACGGTGGCCTACCTGGAGCCCACGGTGGCCGTGGCGCTGGGCTGGGTGGTGTACAGCGACCACCTGCAGCCGCTGCAGTGGCTGGGTGTGGTGATGGTGCTGGTGTGCTCCGTATGCCAGTCCCTGCTCCCCAACCAGGCCGCAGCGCCGCCGCAGGACACGGAAAAACAGCCCGGTGCGGGCGTGTGAACGTGTTTCCTGCTTGAAATACGGCGCAGAACAGGTATCATAGGCGGCAGCGCAATCCCATGAGCACGCGTCTCTCCGCATCTGCAATCTGTCTCTGCAGCCTGGCACTGGCCGCAGCGCTGCCGCTTTCTGCCCAAAGCCTGGGCACCGGAACCACCGCCGGAAGAAATGCCAGCCGCGGCGTGATGGACCCCGGCGAATTCTACCTGGGCGCCTACCAGCTCATAGCGGAATCAGAGCGCCTGGCCGGGCAGAAGGACTACAACGCCGCCATCCGCAAGGGGCGGGAGGCAGAGCGCATGCTGGCCGTGATTGTGCGTGATTTCCCCGCCTGGAAACCCAACCTGGTGCAGTACCGCCGCACCGCCCTGGCGCGCAGCCTGGCTGACTACGCCCAGAAGGCCAAGGACAACCCCATACCCACCGGCCGCCAGCCCGGCAGCCACGTGGCCACCACCGTGGAGCTGCCCAATGCCCCCGCGCCGGCCACCCGCCCCTCCTTCACCGTGGGGGATGATGCGGAAAACCGCCGCCTGCGCGCAGACCTGGCACGCGCCCAGGAGGACTACGACAAACTCTCCAAGGCCTACAAGGAACTCTCCACCAAGGCGGCGGACGACCGCCGCAAGCTCACCACCGCAGAGCTGGAGGCCCGCAGCTACAAGCAGCGCTACAACGAGCTCCAGCAGCGCATAGAGACAGAGCGAGAGGCCGGAAACCAGGTCATCGACTCCCTGAACCGCCAGCTTTCCGACATGGAGGCCCGCTACCACGCCGCAGACCAGGCGCGCGTGCAGGCGGAGCAGCGCATCTCCGAGCTGGAGAACACCCTGGCCCTCACCCAGGCGGACCTGGAGCGCGTGACCCGTGAGAGGGACGCTCTCAAGAAGGAAAACGAGCAGCTCCACGCCATCGTGGACCTGAACAGCCCGGAAAAGACCAAGGCCCTGCTGGACCAGAACCTTACCCTGGACCAGCGGCTCAAGGAATCCATGCAGCGCGTGGCAGACCTGGAGGCCCAGATGGAATCAGAGGGCGACGAGCGCTCCGTGCTGGCCGGCCAGCTGCAGGCCGCACGCGCGGAAACAGAGCGCCTGAGGGAGGAAATGGCCCGCGTGTATGATGAGAACATGGGCTACCGCACCCGCGTCTCCACGCTCACGGAGCGCCTGAACAACCTGGAGGCGGAGCTGGAATCCCAGGCCGGCAAGCCCGTGGTGGACCCCGCCTTGGCAGAGGAGAACCAGCTGCTGCGCGAGCTCATTGCCAAGCAGCGCCGCACCCTGGAAATCCAGGATGATTCCCGCCGCCTCCTCATAGAGACCTATAAGCAGCTCCAGAACAACGACGCCGCCACCCTGGACGCCCTGAAACGCCTGGAGGACGAGAGCAACCCCGACCTTACCGATGCCGAGCGCCGCATGCTGGAGACCATCCGCACCGCCGCAACCGCTGGGCAGGACACCCGCCGGGCAGAGGAGCAGGCCGCCAAGGCCGTGCGCGCCGGGCTGGAGACCCAGGCCCTGGCCTCCCTGGCGGAAAAAGCCTTCTCCAAAAAACGCTACACCGCCGCAGAGCAGCTCTACCGCACCCTGGTGGATTCCGAGCCGGACAACGTGCCCGGCCTAGTGAACCTGGGCACCATTCTCATCTACCGCAACCGCTACGCGGACTCCGTGGAGTTCCTGACCCGCGCCCAGCGCCTCTCCCCCCGGCTGGCCGTATCCTACTACCTGGCCGCCATCGCCTACTACCGCCTGGACCGCATGGAGGAAGCCCGCAGGCTCTTCGCCCGCACCATCGAGCTGGACCCCGGCAACGCGGAATCCTTCTTCTACCTCGCCAACATCGAGGGCCTGAACGAGGACTTCGACCGCGCGCTCAAGCACTACGCCGCCGCCATCAAGCTCAAGCCACAGATTGCGGATGCCCACTACAACATGGCCCGCATCTACGCAGAGGCCAAGAAGATTCCCGACGCCGCACGCGCGTACGACCGCGCCATCCACTACGGCGCGGAGCCGGACCCGGAGTTCGAGTCCTACCTGCGCAACCACCCGGACAACACCAAGGCCCCCGGCACGGACCTGGTGGAAACCATTACCCCGGAGGACGAGGCCGCTGCCCTGCGGGAGGAGGACGGCGAGATGAAGCAGATCCTGGCGGAAAAGGCGGAGCAGGAGGCCGCAGAGGCAGCATCCAAGGCCGCCGCAGAAGCCAAGGCCAAGGCGGATGCCGCCTTCGACGACCGCCTGGCACGCCTGCGGGAAACCGTCATCCAGGCCGCCCCCACCGCATCCTCCGCCGGTGCCGGCCATGAATGGGCGCAGGACCGCTTCGGCACCGTCACCATCCGCAAGCGCGGCAACCGCATCAAGCTCCGCCTCAAGAAACCGGAACCCAAACAGCTCCGCAAGCGCGGCGGTGATATCCGCAAGCGCTGACCGCCCCGCAAGGCGGTAGCGTGTAGTTGAACCACCCCGCCGCAGGCGGGGTTCCCGGCAGGGCAGTTCCACCGTGGACAATCCCACGGCTTTCCGTCTGCGCTATAGCTACGCCGAGACAGGCCGCCGTGGGCTCCATAATGGTGTCGTCGCTACGCGACTACAGTTCCCCGCGCTGCCAGGCGCGCGAACCCCGCAAATTCTAAATCCTAAATTCCCTAAATTCTAAATCTCAATTCCCCGCCCCCCGTCAGCAGAATGGGCGGATATCATCCATCCACTGGCTCACGGAGTGGTAGCGCTCCGCAACCATGGGGCGTATGGCGTGGTCTATGCTGCGCAGCAGGTCAATGTCAAACTGGCGCAGCAGCTTGGGGTGGGAAGCCAGGGGCTGCGCGCTGTCATACAGCTCACGCTGGCGGCAGCCGGGCAGGCAGGTGCCGGTGAGCAGGTAGTAGAACGTGGCACCCAGGGCATACAGGTCCGTCCAGGGGCCCATGTTGCCGTTGATTTCCCCCTGCTCGGAGGGCGTGAAGCCCAGGGATTCCACCACGGAGGTGTTGCTGTCGCCGTACTCGTCTCGCGCGGCACCGAAATCAATCAGCTTGGGCAGGCCGTTGCGGGTAATCAGCACGTTGTCCGGCTTCACGTCGCGGTGCAGCAGCTTGCGGTGGTGCAGGTAGTCCAGCGTATCCAGCAGGCGGGCCATCAGCCCCACCAGGGATTCCTGCGTAATCTGCGTGCGCCCCAGCGCGTAATCCTGCGCCACCTGGCCCAGGGATACGCCGTCTATGTACTCCGTGGCGTAGTAGGAGGTCTTGTGCGCCTCGAAATAGCTGTACACCTTGGCAATGCCGGGGTGGTCGAAACTGCTCAGCAGGCGCGCCTCGCGCAGGAAATTCCCGCGCCCCCAGTCAAAGCCCTCCTTGCCGGTCTCCGGGTTGTTCAGCATCACATCCAGCGTGCCGGCCTGGCGGTAGCACAGGGATGCGGGGAAATTCTCCTTGATGACCACGCGGCGGCGCAAGCGGTTCTCCCGCGCCAGGTAGGTGATGCCGAAACCGCCGCTGCCCAGCGTGCGGGTGATGGTGTAGCTGCGGATGGTGTGGCCGTCCGGCAGGAACTTGGGCGCCACATCGCACTCCGCGGCGCCGGCGGCCGCGCTGCTGTCTATCTCCGCCTCATTGGCCGCCGCCAGTATATCATCCATCAGGGAACCTCCCTTGCGGGGATGTTCCAGCGGCGCAACAGGGCTTGAATCCGGCATCATACGGCCCTTATTCTATCCTGCGGGCGCGGCCGTGTCCAGTATATATTTCCGGAACGGCGCGCGCCGCAGGGGCGGGTTCAGCGCCCGGGCGTGCCGCCCTGGGCGGAGAAGAAGTCGCGCAGGGAGTTCAGCGCGTCCTCCGCGGGCTCGTCCGCACGGGCAATGGCCTCCTTCTGCGCGGCGGTAATCTGCGCGGCGCCCTTGGCGGCCAGGGAGAGCATCTGGGCCATCTCCTCTGCGGTGAACACGGCCTCCTCTCCGGATCCCTGCACCTCCACGTACTCGCCGCGCTCCGTCATGACCACGTTCATGTCCACCTCTGCATCACGGTCCTCCACGTAGCAGAGGTCCAGCAGGGGCGTGCCGGAGAGCTTGCCCACGGAGATGGCGGAGACAAGCTGTTTCATGGGGCTGCGCTCCAGGGTGCCGGCGGCCACCAGCTTGTTGAGCGCCATGCTCAGCGCCACGGCGGCGCCGGTAATGCTGGCGGTGCGGGTGCCGCCGTCTGCCTGCAGCACATCGCAATCCACCCAAACGGTGCGTGCGCCCAGGGCCTCCAGGTCCACCACGGCGCGGAGGGAGCGGCCGATGAGGCGCTGGATTTCCACGGAGCGGCCGTCCTGCTTGCCGCTGGCTATGTCGCGCTTCTTGCGGTCCAGCGTGGAATAGGGGAGCATGGCGTATTCTGCAGTGAGCCAGCCGCCGGGCACGTGCTGGTTCTTCATCCAGCGGGGCACGTCCTCCTCTATGGTGACGGCGCAGATGACACGCGTGTTTCCAAAGCAGGAGAGGACGGAGGCGGTGGCGTGCGGGGCCACCCCGGGAACGAATTGGAGCGGGCGCATTTCATCCAGCCCGCGGTTGTCATGGCGTTGCATGCGCCTGTTCTACCACAGCGGCGCACGGGCTTCAATCCTAAAATGCGGGTTGACATGCACCGCCGCCCTGTGGTAGAACAGGGGCGCGCCATGAAAGCGTTTACCAAGCAGTTTGTGCAGCTGGGCCTGGCCATGGCGGTGCTGGCCGCAGCCCTGTATGCCCTGGATGCCGCCGTGTTTGCACCCCGCCGCGTGCCCCCCTGCGTGCAGGCCCAGCTCCCCCCGGGCCGCGTGTGCCTGCAGACCCTGCTGCAGCAGTACGGGCGCGACAAGGTTGTATGGATAGATGCCCGCAGTGAGACGGACTACCGCACAGACCACCTGCAGGATGCCCCCGGCCGCCTCTTCCCCGTGCGCAAGGGGGAGCAGATGCAGGACCAGCTGGATGCCGCCCTGGAGCGCATGCTGGAGGCCGCGGAGCGCGGGGAGTGCGTGGCCGTGTTCTGCACCGGCGGCTGCGGCGCGGCGGAGGAGATAGCCGCGGAAATCCGCTCCCTGGGCATGGTGGAGGCCCCCGTGTACGTGCTGGAGGGCGGCTGGGATGCGCTCCGGGACGAGCGCTGATTTTTTTCCACGACCCGCGCAAAATGCCCCGCAGGGGCGGAATTCTGCCCCCGGCACGGCTTTTTTCCAAAAAAATGCGCAAATCATGTTGAAAATGTGTAGAATGCGGCATTGCCCCCGCGTTCCCATGAGTGAAGGGGCGTTACAGCCTCTTGAAACATTAACTGAAAAACAACACTAACGATATGAAGAAAGCAATCATCCTTGCCGTTCTCGCCGCCATGCCCATGCTGGCCCAGCAGCCGCAGGCTCCCGTGGCTCCCCAGGCCCCCCAGGGTCCCAAGACCTTCACCGCTGAGCAGGTGGCCCAGATGATCCAGGCCCAGCGCCAGCACCGCCACGCCGGCTACCGCCAGGCTGCCAAGCCCGCCGCCCAGCAGGCTCCCAAGGCTCCCCAGGCCGGTGCCAAGAAGTTCACCCCGGAGCAGGTCCGCAAGATGATTGAGGCCCGCAAGAACCTTGCCAAGAACTGCCCGAAGTGGGCTGGCAAGAAGGCTCCCCAGGCTCCCAAGGCCGGTGTGCGCAAGATGAACCGCGTCGCCTTCATCAAGATGGGCAAGAAGGCCCCCAAGTGCGGCGTGAAGTTCCAGCGCCCCGTGATGGGTGGCAAGATGGCTCCCAAGGCCGGCAAGAAGTTCAGCTTCGGTCCCAAGTGCCACAAGTTCGGCAAGAAGGCCCAGCGTCCCGCCTGGGGCAAGAAGTGCTGCAAGATGGGTGGCAAGCGCCCGGTGTGGGGCAAGAAGGCTCCCCAGTTCGGCAAGCGCAACTTCAAGTTCCAGCGCCCCGTGATGGGTGGCAAGATGGCTCCCAAGGCCGGTAAGAAGTTCAGCTTCGGCCCCAAGTGCCACAAGTTCGGCCACAAGGCCCAGCGCCCGGTGTGGGGCAAGAAGGCTCCCCAGTTCGGCAAGCGCAACTTCAAGTTCCAGCGCCCCGTGATGGGTGGCAAGGCTCCCCAGTTCCGCGGCCCCAAGGCTCCCCAGGCTCCCAAGGCTTGCCCCTGCGGCTGCGCCAAGAAGGCTGCCTAAGCCCACAGCGCACAGGATACTTTCCTGAGATATAATCCCAAGGCAGGAGTTCCGCAAGGAACTCCTGCTTCTTTTGTACCCCCCTGCCACGACCGGGAACTTGCCCCGCCCTATTGCCCCCCTTCACGGTGCCGCCCTTCATCCGGCAAATATTGACCTAGACGCATAACGTGTCGCTAATCGGCTGCATATCTCACACTCTGTTTTTGAAAAAAGGCAGCGACCTTTTCCGGGTTCGCCTTGACCCCATCCATGTGCTCGCATACCTGCCGCTCAAGTTCCCTCCTGTCTTTAGCCGGCTCTCGCTGGCCTATGCCGATTTTCAGGTCGCTGTTGACCAGTTCGTCCGGGTTCAGTTCCGGGGAATATGCAGGCAGGTAGAAAATCTTGATCTTATCGCGGTGCCGTGCCGCCCATGCCCTCACAAGCTTGGCGTGGTGCACGCGCAGGTTGTCCACGATGAGGACCACCTTTCCCGCTGCACTGTCGTGCGCGACAGCCTTGGCAAAGTGCAGGAACCTGCGCATGCGCATCGGCCCGGTGTAGGCACGGAAACTCGGCGCGCCGCGGTTGCTCACGGCGGATATCATGCTCACTGTCACCTCCCAGCCTATAAATCCGGGGTGGAATCCCTCTTGTTCCCGTCTGGCTCAACAAGTCCACAAGTCTATATGGCTCATCAGTCGGATGCGCAGAAATGTCACCAGGGTGGAATGTGCCAGTTGTAGCGGGAGCGGTTGCGCTGGTTCTGCTAGATGAGCTTGAAGAATATCTCGATGAGCCCCATATGGCAGTCCGAGCTGATTTTCTCCATCCCCTATATTGCGGTGTGCATCATTCGCTGCTGCTGCGGCTAGCTCATCGCGCCTGACACATCCGAGCGGGAGGCCTAGCGCCACTCCAGCAGCAGGGCCTGGCCGGCAGGCACGGTCACCTCCAGGCCATCCGTGGCCAGCTTCTCATGCGTGGCGGTGATGGCGGGGGCTGCGGGGTCAAGCAGGTTGTGGAAGGTGTAGGTACCGGGTTTCTTGCCGCACCACTCCTGCGCGTTCCTGGGGATGTGGATGCGGGTGGTGTACGGCTCTGCGGGGTGGAAGTTGCACACGGCCAGCACGGTGGCCTTTGCCTTGCGGTAGTGGCGCAGGTAGGCATACAGGTAGTGGCCGGAGACGGCGTCCTGCCCGCTGCGCCCGTAGGCGGGGGTCTCCCTGTTGGCCCAGTTCAAGCCGTAGAAACCGCCCTTGGCAAAGGCGGGGTGCTGCAGCAGGGGCAACAGGCGGGCGGTGAAATCCCGCAGGGTGCGCTCCTGCTCCGTCATGCCGGAGCCGTCATACGCGCCGCCGGCGGTCCAGTGCTGGAAATGCGGCAGGTTCGTGTAGTCGAAAATGCTGGTACGTCCGTTGTCGCCGCCGAAACCGCCCGGGCCGGAGGCGTCCTCGCCGCACTCCTGGCCGTTGTATATGAGCACGGGGCATGCGGTGGTGGTGTACTGGGCGGCCATCACGGCACGGGCCACGGAACCGCCCTGCCCGCCCCAAGCGCACGGGGCGGCCAGGCGCTGCTCGTCATGGTTCTCCACATAGCGCACGCCGCCGCGGAACATGGGGCGGTCCTCCCGCTGCAGCGGGTCCAGGTCGTTCGCCCAGGCGCCGCGCTCATACAGGCTGCGCAGGGCATCATACGCGGCGCTGTCGTACACGGCGTTGAACCCGGCGGCCAGCAGCACATCATGCACATCGCCCTCTGCCACCTTCATGTGGTCGTTGTACCCCTCTGCCATGAAAAACACGTTCTCGTCACGCAGGCGGGCATGGCAGATGGCCCAGTTCCAGAATGAATCCGGCACCATGTGCGCCATGTCACAGCGGAAACCGCCCACGCCCAAGCGCTGCCAGTAGGCCAGAATCTCATCCATGAGCCGCCAGGTGCGGGGCTCCGTACCTGGGGCGGCCATGAAACCGGGCAGGCCATACGCGCCGTTGTGGTAGTTGCAGCCGTAGTTGAGCTTCACGGTCTCGTACCAGTCGTACACGCCTGGCGACCAGGTTTCCGCATTGTTTCCGGTCACGCGACCATGGCCGTGCTCCGGCTCAAACTCTGCCTCCGGCAGCTTGAGCACGCAGTTGCTGTTCTGCGGGTGGAGATAGAAGAAGGAGTTGTCACGCGCAAAGAACACGCCCGTGTTGTCACCGGTGCCGAAACTGCTCTGCGGGCGCACGGTGGAGCGGTAGCAGCGGGAGACGTGGTTGGGGATGAAATCCATCATGGGCACCATGCCCCAGCGGCGGCAGCGGCGCAGCAGCTCCGCGTATTCCTCCAGGCGGTTCTCCGGCTCCTCTGCCAGGTCCGGGTCCACGTCAAAGTAATCCGTTACGGCATACGGGCTGCCGGCTATACCCTTCACCACCGCCGCCGGGTCCGCCGGCAGGCCGGGGTGGGCGGTTTGCGTGGCGTGGCGCAGCACACCGGTGAACCACACGTGGGTGACACCCATTCCGGCAAGCGCCTGCAAGGCGGCATCGTTCACGCCGGCAAAGGTTCCGCAGCCGTTGGTCTCCCGGCTGCCCCACGGTTCCCCCCCCTGCTTGTGGTTGGAGAAGTGGCGGACAAAAAGCTGGTAAATGACGGGACGCATAATCTAGTTTGCCCAGCATAGCACAAAGACCGCGGCAGCGCAACCACGTATGTTGTCAACACGTATGCAAAATGCGGGATCAAATACGCGTGATACGTCATAATGGGGCATGGTGACCCGCTGGGGGCTTGAACTCGCGGGCGCGTATGGTATAATGTGCGGCAAACGAGCATGAACACACAGGAATTCAATGAAATGATAGCGCAGAAATCCGCGTGGGTGAGCGCTGTGAAACAGGAGATGGCCAAAGTGGTGGTGGGCCAGCAGGAGCTGGTGAACCGACTGATACTCAGCCTGCTCTGCAAGGGCCACGTGCTGCTGGAAGGCGTGCCCGGCCTGGCCAAGACCCTTTCCGTGAAGGCTCTTGCCGGCACCATGCGGGCGGCGTTCTCCCGCATCCAGTTCACGCCGGACCTGCTGCCGGCAGACCTGCTGGGCACCATGATCTACAACCCGGACACGCGCCAGTTCAGCGCCAAGAAGGGCCCGGTGTTTGCCAACCTGGTGCTGGCGGATGAAATCAACCGTGCCCCGGCCAAGGTGCAGAGCGCCCTGCTGGAGGCCATGCAGGAGCGCCAGGTGACCCTGGGAGAGACCACCTACCCCCTGCCGGACCCCTTCCTGGTGCTGGCCACGCAGAACCCCATTGAGCAGGAGGGCACCTACCAGCTGCCGGAAGCCCAGCTGGACCGTTTCCTGTTCAAGGTGATGGTGGACTACCCCAGCTGCGACGAGGAGCTGAAGGTACTGGAGATGATGAGCAGCACCGCCCCTGCCCCCACCACCGGCACGGTGGTGAGCGTGGCGGAGCTGAACGAATCCCGCGAGCTGATGAACCGCATCTTCATAGACCCCGCCGTGCAGCGCTACATAGTGGACCTGGTGCGTGCCACCCGCACGCCGGAGCGCGTGGACCCGCGCCTGGAGGGCATGGTGCGCGCCGGTGCATCCCCCCGCGCCACCATCAACATGGCCCTGGCGGCAAAGGCCCTGGCCTTCACCCGCGGCCGCGGCTACGTGACCCCGCAGGACATCAAGGACCTGGCGCACGACATCCTGCGCCACCGCATCCTGCTCTCATACGAGGCGGAGGCCGCCAACAAGACCAGCGACAACGTCATCGACAGCATCCTCTCCAAGGTGCCCGTGCCGTAAGCACGCCCCGCTCACCAGCTTGCGCTTAACCAGAGATGGACAAGGTTCAGGACATCATGCAGAAAGTGCGCCGCATAGAGCTGCAGGCGCGCCGGCTGGCCACGGCCACGTTTGCGGGGCAGTACCGCTCCGGCTTCCGCGGCCAGGGCCTGGATTTTGACGATTTCCGCGAGTACATGCCCGGGGACGACCCGCGCTTCATCGACTGGAAGGTGACCGCGCGCACGGGTGTGCCGTACGTGCGCACCTTCCATGAGGAGCGTGAGCAGGTGCTGCTGCTGGCGGTGGATACCAGCGGCTCCATGACCTATGCCAGCGAGGGGGTGGAGGACACCAAGCTGGAATACGCCGCCCGCATAGCCGCCGTGCTGGCCCACAGCGCCGCCCTGAACAGTGACAAGGTGGGTCTGCTGCTCTTTGGCCACAAACCGCATTTCTACCTGCCCCCGGCCAAGGGCATGAAGCAGTGCCAGCGCATTGTACGTGAGATTATCTCCGCCCCCGCCAGCGGGCAGGACGACACCATGGACGACGTGGCGAACGAAATCCTGCGCACGCAGCGCAAGAGCGCCATGGTGTTCCTGATCAGCGATTTCCTGAACGGGGCGGACAAGCGCGCGGTGGGCAAGCTGAACTTCCGCCATGAGCTGGTGCCCGTGCGGGTGAGCGACCCGCTGGAGCTGGCGTTGCCGGATGCGGGCCGCGTGTACCTGCGGGACCCGGAGAGCGGTGAGCTGCTGGAGGCGGACCTGGGCTCCCCCGCCCTGCGGGAGGCGCACAGCCGCGCCGTGCAGGAACACCGCAATTCATGGAAAGGCGTATTCACCCAGCTGGGCATAGACATGCTGGACCTGGCCACCACGGAGGACTACATAGCCCCGCTGCGCAAGCTGTTCTCACGCCGCAGCCGCCTTATCGTGCATTGACCCATGAACGAGCTTCCGAACATACTGGACAAAATTCCCGAGCTGGAGCCGGATATTCCCGCAGAGAGCCTGGCGGGCAGCACGCTGCAGCAATACCTGCTGTGGGGCGGTGCCGCTGCCGCCGTGCTGCTGGCCTTGGGCATTTGGCTGCTGGTGCGCGTGCTGCGCCGCCGCGCGCAGAAGACCACCCCGCCGCCCAGCCCGGCAGAAATCGCCTGTGCCGCCCTGGCGCGCGTGGAGGAGGACATGCCCCCGCTGCGGGAGTGCAGCCTGCGTATCTCCATGATTATGCGCACCTTCCTGCAGGGGCAGACGCAGGATACATCCCTTTACGAGACGCATGAGGAATTCTCCCGCCGCATGGATTCACTCTCCGGAGTGCCCGCCGCCTGCCAGAACGCCATGCGCGACCTGCTGGAGGACCTGGTGCGCTACAAGTACGCCGGGGATACCGCGCATGACGGCTTTGTGGTGAAGGAGCTCACGGAGCGCGGCCGCGCCCTGGTGCAGCACATTACAGAGGAACAGCTGCGCGAATCCGCAGCCAGGCAGAAGGAGGAGGTACGCGCATGACCACACATCTTTTCCCCATGCTGGCCGCCGCCACGCAGGAACCCGCCGCCGCGCGGGAGTTCCTCTTTGCCCAGCCCTGGGTGCTGTGGCTGCTGCTCCTGCTCATACCCCTGGCGCTGCTGCGCCGCCGCCGCGGCACCAGCTCTGCCGTGGTGTACCCCGGCGTGCCCTTCATGCGCCACCTGCTGCGCAAGCCCTCCACCCTGGCCGGGCGTGTGGGCGCGGTGCTGCTGTGGCTTGCCGCCGCCGCCCTGATCATTGCCCTGGCGCGCCCTCAGTGGAAGAACGAGTACCAGGAGCAGAAGGTGAGCGGTATCGACATCATGATGGTATGCGACCTCTCCGGATCCATGGGCAGCCAGGACATGGTGTTCCGCATCACGGACAAGAACGGCCGCGAACGCAACCAGCAGGTGGACCGCCTGACCGCCGCCAAGTACGTGATGAAGGAATTCATCGATGCCCGCCCCAACGACCGCATCGGCCTGGTGGCCTTTGCCGGAAAGGCCAAGCTCTGCAGCCCGCTCACGCTGGACCACGGCATCGTGAACTACATCATCGACCAGTTCTACCTGGCCACGCAGGACCTGTTCAGCGGTGATGTGCGCCCCGGCTACATTGCGGAGGACGGCACCGCCATCGGCACCGCCATTGCCACCGCAGCCACCCGCCTGGATGAGCGCAAGGAGACCAAGTCCAAGGTCATCATCCTGGTGACGGACGGTGCCAGCAACCGCGGCTCCATCACCCCGCTGGAGGCAGCCAAGGCCGCCGCTGACCTGGATATCAAGATTTTCACCATCGCCATCGGCCGGGATGACCGCGTGTCCCGCTACACCTCCAACATCGACACCTTCGATGAGAAGACGCTGCAGGAGATAGCCCGCAGCACGGGCGGGCGGTACTACCGCGCCAGCAGCGGCGCCAAGCTGCTGAAGGCTTTCGATACCATCAACAAGCTGGAAAAGACGGATGCCAAGCGGCGCACCGTGGTGAGCTACGAGGAGCTGTTCCCCTACCCGCTGGGGGTGGCGGCCCTGCTCCTGCTGCTGGGTACCGCCCTGCAGTTTGCCCGCCCGCACCCCGCCCCCTGATTTTACATTATCCCCGCCATGACTTTCCTTTATCCGCATATTCTCTGGGCGCTGGTGCTGCCGGTACTGCTGGCGGTGCTGGTGTACGCGGCACGCCGCAGGACAGGCCGCGGCTGGCAGAAACTGGTTTCCGCCGCGCACCTGCCGGAGCTGGTGACGCGCCGCCCCGCCTGGCGCACCCTGCTGCCCGCCACGCTCTGCCTGCTGGCCCTGGCATGCACCATCCTGGCCCTGGCACGCCCCATCAACGGCTTCCGAGAGTCCGGCGGCATGACCACCGGCAGGAACCTGCTCATTGCCCTGGATATTTCCCGCTCCATGGAGACGCAGGATGTGAAACCCTCCCGCCTGATGCAGGCCCGCACCGCCGCGTATGAGCTTATCGAGGCCCTGCCGTCGGACAAAATCGGCCTCATCGTCTTTTCCGGGGAGGCGGACATGGTGGTGCCGCTCACCTATGACCACACCGCCCTGCGTGACGCGCTGGAGCAGGTGGACCGCACCTGGGCCGGCACCGGCGGCACCAATTTCGGCCTGGTGCTCCAGAAGGCCATGAAGGATTTCCAGCGCAGCGCACCGGACGGCACCAACGCCCTGGTCATCCTGAGCGATGGCGAGGACACCGTGGGCTCCTCCCTGGACGTGGCGGAGGAAGCACGGAAGAAGAACCTGCTGGTCATCACCGTGGGGGTGGGCACGCCCGCCGGCGCCCCCATCCCGGATGCCAAGGGGGAAAACGGCCTGTGGCAGGACCGGGATGGCAAGCACGTCATCAGCAAGCTGGATGCGGAATCCCTCCGCAAGTTCTCGGAAGCCACCGGGGGTGACTTCGCCATCATGGACTCCCGCACAGACATCTCCGCCTTTGCGGAACGCGCCGTGCGCAAGCTGGACCGCCATGAGGAGAGCTTCTCCGCCAACAAGGTGCCGAACGACCTCTTTGCCTGGTTTGCCTGGGCTGCCCTGCTCATGCTGGTACTGGCCATCGCCACCGCCACGGAATGGCGCATGCGCCGCGCGGTCCCCGTGCTGGCGCTGCTGCTCCTGCTCTCCCCGGCCGCACAGGCTGCACCGGATGCAGCATCCCTGCTTTCCTATACTGAAGGACTGATTGCCCAGGGAAGCGACCCCGCCAAGGCCAGGGAAGCGTACTCCCGCGCCCTGCTGGACGAGGACCCGCAGATGCAGGCCGCCGCCTTCTACCAGCTCGGCAACATGGGTGCCCGCGCCACCATGGACAAGCTCCGCAATCTCTATGAGCCGGACACCGCCGCAGAGGATGACGGCTCCGGGGAGAAGGATGCCACCCAAGTCTCCGCCGCGCCTGCCGCCCAGGGACCCAAACAACCCTCCATCCAGGAACTGCAAGGGATTGTGGACGAGCTTAAGAAAAACCTCATGCCCTATGAGGATGCCCTGAAGATTACCCCCACGCTCCAAAAGGCCAAGGCCAACAAGAAGAAATTGGAACAGCTCATCAAGGACTTGGAGGAAGAGATAGAGCGCCTCAAGCAGCAGCAACAGCAAGACCAGCAGCAGCAGG
>JAUNQN010000038.1 GCA_030536145.1 Akkermansia sp. | reverse complement strand
GGCGCGGGGAATGGCGTGGCTGCCAAGGCAGCCACGGGGGCGGGCTTATGCCCGCCCTTCTTGCCGTGCGGCCACAGGCCGCACTCGTGATTGACACGTTATCCCGGGCCCGGGCTAAAGCTGCTTCCCTGGAGCGGGCTTGATTTCTAGGAGGAGGAGCTCCGGGCGGCAGCAGAAGCGGATGGGGAGGACGCTGGTACCCAGGCCGCGGGAGACGTATTCCGGGCGGTTGCCGGGGAGGGTGTGGAAACCGGCGGCGCGCTGGAGGGGGACGTGCTTGTCTATGCTGAAAACGGGGCCGAAGAAGGGGAGGCAGACCTGGCCGCCGTGCATGTGGCCGGAGAGGGTGACGACGGTGCCGCGAGGGGCGAAGGTGGTGCCGTGGGGTGTGTGGGAGAGCAGGACCATGGGCACGCCCTTTTCCGGGCGGGGGATGGTACCGGGGGTGCGGAAGGTGAACAGGCAGCGTATGCCGCCTATGTCCAGCGGGTGGCCACCAATATCCAGGCGCTCCCGGCGGCCCTCCACCAGGCGGATGCCGACGCCCTGGAGCGCAGCCTGCACCTGCGCGGCGCCGTGGGAGTGGTCATGGTTGCCCAGCACGGCAAAACAGGGCACGGCGGTGAGCGGGGCCAGGTGGCGGGCAATATCCCCTGCCCCCATGCTGCTGCCGATGGCGGAGCCGGGGTGGCTGGCCATGTAATCCCCCAGGAGCAGCACGGCATCCGGGTTCAGGGCGAGGGTTTGCCTGACGATGCGGTCCAGGTAGGGGCCATCCCCCGGGCGGGCATGGAGGTCCGCCAGTACGGCCAGGCGCACGGGGCGGCCGTGCCACTGCGGGCATTCCAGGGTGTGGTGCGTTTGCTGCACCCAGTGGCTCTCCACCCCCGCGGCGTACAGCAGCAGCAGGATGCCGGCCGCCACCAGGGCGCAGAGCACGCGCAGGCAGAGCCGCAGGCTGTTCACGCGCCTATGCATGGCCCAGGGTTCCGCGGAGGATGATATCCTGCCCGGCGTGCACCAGGCTCTCACGGGTGAAATGCAGTTCCTGCGGCAGGAAATCCCCCGGCAGGCACTCCCCTGCCCCGCCGGAGAGGATGGGGGCCACATCCTGCATCCACTCGTTCACCAGCCCCTGCTCCAGGAAGCGGCGCAGCAGGCTGCCGCCGCATTCCAGCATGAGGGTGACGATGCCGCGCTCCCGGTACAGGGAGTGGAGCATGGCGGGGAAATCCTGCACGTCCTCCAGCACCAGGGTGCGCTCCCGGTGCGCATCCGTGAACAGGGCGCAATCCGCGGGCAGGGTGGCACGGCTGCGGGTCATGATGATGCGCCAGGGCTGTTCCTTGCGCGCAGAAGGCTCTACAAGGGGCGTTCTGATGGTGAGCGCGGGGTTGTCCTGCCGGACGGTCTGCCCGCCCACCAGGATGGCATCAGACTCCAGGCGGAGCTGGTGGGCATGGCGCAGGGCGGCGGGATTGCTGATCCAGCGCTCCGTGCGGCGGACCATGCGGGCATCCAGCGTGCAGGCCACCTTGGCCACCACCCAGGGGCGGGCGTGGCGCACGGCGTACAGCCAGGGGCGCAGCACAGATTCACACGCGGAGCTGCGGAAACCGCCCTGCACATGCACCCCGGCGGCGCGCAGGATGGCATCTGCCCTGCCGCGGTGGCGGGGGTCCGGGTCCACGGCGCCGTAGACCACGCGGGAGATGCCGTGCTGCAGGATGGCCTCTGTGCAGGGGGGGGTGCGGCCGTAGCTGGAGCAGGGTTCCAGGGTCACATAAATGGTGGAGCCGGGCAGTTCAGCCCCCTGCCCCCGTGCCAGCGCATCCGCTATGGCGCGGCGCTCTGCATGCGGCTCCCCTGCCCTTTCATGGTAGCCTTCCCCCAGGATGCGGCCATCCTTTACGATGACGGCACCCACGGGCGGATTGGGGCTGGTGGTGCCCAGGCCCTTGCGTGAAAGCTCCACGGCGCGCTGCATCCATTCTGCGTCTCCTGTCGGCATGTGCCCATTCTAGCAGCGCCCTGCCCCATGTAAAGGGATGAGCCTGTCATTCTGCCCTTTCTGTGATTATGATGTTCCTATTAAATTTAAATTTCATCATCATCAGTACTGTCAATAACGTCAGCAAATACCTTAACTGCCTTTTCCTGAACGGTTTGGGGTGCCACCCGCATTGTCGGCAACCCCACCCCGGGCGGTCAACAAGATGGTCGGCAACTTTTATTGACAGCGTTGTTGACGGCTTATCGACAGGTTATTGACAACTTTTTGTCAATAAGTATAATAAACGATTGATTATCAATAGGTTAATCATCTTTCAGGAAGTCATGGAAGAAGACGAAGGGAGCCATGACGGGGATGGCAATGTTGTATGCGAGGGTGAGCGGCGCATCCACCAGGACAAAATCCAGGCCGCCGAGGATTTTGGCGGCAAGGGGCGTTTTTTCCGGGGTGCGGGCGGAGACGGAGGGCACATTGATGCCCTGCTCTATTTCCATGTGGGCCAAAATGGGCCTGGGAGAGGCGCCTGCAGGCAGTTTTTCTACGGGTTCCGTGTTGATGCTGCGCATTTCCTCCACCAGCGAGGCGAGGGTGTAGTAGCCGTCGCTGCGCTGGAGCACGTGGGCGGTGCCGGCGGAGACGCGGTAGAAGCGCGGTGCACCCCCCTGCCCTATGGTGCGGTATTCCGGGCTGTTCACCTTGTCCAGGAAGATGCTGTCATGCAGCACGGGGTAATGCAGGCGGAGCTTTTCCGGCTGCACGGCCAGGTACCAGGCGTTCCCCGTGGAATAGAGGCGCAGGGGCTGCTCCACGCGGTAGCCGTGGTGGGTGTGGAAGGCTTCCACCACGTTCTTGTGGGTTTGCACATAGGCGCAGGAGCTGAGCGCGAGCGCGGCGAGGACAAGGCAGGATACGGCTTTTTTCACGGCGCTACTCTAGCAGATATGGGGCGGCGCGTCAAGCATGCGGAGGGTATGCACGGAAATGGGCAAAATTGTTCCATGTGGAACAATCAGGTGTGTGTTCCACATGGTTGAGGAACGGCGGGCATGAGCCAGCGGCCCGGGGCCTGCGGGCAAGGCGGCACGGAGGACTCCCAGATATCCGCAGAATCCGGGTACATGTGCGACTGCGCGCGTGCGAGGGCGCGTGCGCAGGCATAATGCGCGCGCCTGAGCAGCACGGCATGCAGGCCGGAGACGGGGCGTGCCTCCTCCAGGTGCTTGAGGCGGAGCCGTGCGGATGCCACCAGGGATTCCGCGGTGAATTTGTCCCTGGTGTTGGCGGCAAGCAGGGCTTCCCGCAGGCATGCCACATAGTTGGCGTAGGCGTCTTTCTCCTTGCCGGGGCGGGCGGCATCCACGGCGGCGTTGATTTCCTCCTTCTTCACCTTGTCACGCAGGATAAGGCTGCGCAGGGGCAGGGACTGCGTCTCCCAGCGGTAGAGCAGGGCGGCCTCGGCGGAGCAGGGGGCCTGGTGGTCTGCATTCATGCTGCGGCGCAGGGCCAGCGCCTCCTCATGCCGGCCGGCGGCGGCCAGGGCAGTGGCTTCTCCCAGGCCTGCCAGCACGCTGCAGTAGGAGCGCTGGCCGCCGCGCGCGGCATCGTCTTGCCGGGCCAGCTTGTGTGCCACGTGGAAATAGGCGCAGCTTTCCGGCAGGCTGCCGCGGGTAAAGAGCAGGCGGGCATACAGCAGCTGGGCCATGGCGGATTCCGGCATCAGGATGGCGGCGGCCTGCGCGCACTCCAGGGCGGTGTTGCTCACGTGGTCGGCGGTGTCCTCCAGCGCGGCGCGGGTGTAGAGGAGCAGGGGCTCCGACGCATGGCGGAGCAGGGCGCTATCTGCTTGATTGATAGCGTGTTGCGTGTTTCCGGAGAGGTGGAGCAGCATGCAGGCCCAGCAGGCAGCGGCGGCATCCCGCCGGTATTGTTCCGCGTGGGCAGAGAAATCCTGCGCGGCGCCGTTTGTCTCATTGCAGGCCAGCTTGAGCAGGGTGTTCAGGTAAAAGGTTTCCGGCGGGGTAGGGGTGTACTGTTCCAGCAGGGCGTGCAGGTCCTGCAGGCGGGTGGAGTAGTCTTTCTCCCCCTTGTCCACCAGGATGCTGCCGCACAGGGCCAGGGCGCAGGCGGGGTCTGCCGCCAGGGCGCGTGAGAAGTGCCAGGCGGCCTGTTCCGTGTAGCCGGTGAGGGCGTTTTCCAGCCCCAGGTTGCATTCCAGTGCGGCGGTGGGGTTGTCCCCGGCCAGGGGAACGGGCAGTTGCGGTGCGGCAGCCGCTGCCAGCCCGGCAACGGCTGCCGCAAAAGCGCAGATTTGTTCCATGTGGAACATTACATGCGGTCCGGCATGGTGATACCGAAGAGGCCCATACCCTGCTTGAGCACGCGGGCGGTGAGCTCGCAGAGTGCCAGGCGGGTAGCGCGGGTGTCACCCTCGCTGCGGAGCACGGGGCAGGCCTCGTAGAAGCTGTGGAAGGCCTTGGCCAGCTCATACAGGTAGGCGGCCAGCAGGTTGGGCTTGCAGTCGTCCAGCGTGGCGGGCACCACCTCTGCATAGCGCACCAGCAGGCGTGCCAGGGCAATCTCTGCGGGCTCCGTCAGGTGCATTTTCTCCGGGGCGGTGAACCCGCCCTCAATCTTGCGGAAGATGGAGCGCACGCGCACGTAGGAGTTCTGGAGGTAGGGGGCGGTGTCACCGGTGAGGGCCAGCATCTTGTCCCAGTCGAAGATGTAGTCGCTGAGGCGGTTCTGGGAGAGCTCCGCGAACTTGATGGCGCCCACGCCCACGGCCTGGGCCACGGCGGCCTTTTCCTCCGCGGGCATGTCCGGGCTCTTCTCCTCCACCACCTTGGTGGCACGCTCAATCGCCTCATCTATAACGTCTTGCAGGCTCACGGTATCACCGCTGCGGGTCTTGAAGGGGCGGCGGTCCTTGCCCAGGATGGAGCCGAAGGCCACGTGGCGGAAATCACCGCTCACGCCGCGCATGCGCTCAATGTCGAAGATCTGCTTGAAGTGCTTGTCCTGCGGGGCGCCCACCACGTACCAGATGGCGTCTGCGTTGAAGTTCTGCGTGCGGTAGTCCAGCGTGGCCAGGTCCGTGGTGGCGTACAGGAAACCGCCGTCCGCCTTGCGGATGATGGCGGGCACGGGCACCCACTCGCCGTCCTTCTGCACCAGGAAGGGGTCGTTCTGCGGCTTGTGGAAGCCGTCGGAGAACACGCAGATGGCGCCGTCGCTCTCACGGGCGATGCCGTCTGCAACCAGCTTCTCCACCAGCGGGGCCAGGGCGTCGTTGTACGCGCTCTCACCCAGCCAGTAGTCGAAACGGATGTCCAGCTGGTCGTAAATCTTCTGCAGGCCGGTCTTGGTAACGGCAATGCACTTGTTCCAGATGTCCAGGTTCTCGGCATCGCCGCCCTGCAGCTTCACCAGCTCCGCCTTGCAGAGCGGCAGCAGGGTCTCGTCCTCCTTGCACTTGGCGTTCACCTGCTTGTAGACGTCCAGCAGGGCATCGATGGGGTTTTTCTTGAGCTCCTCCTGGTCCAGGATGTGTTTCCAGCCCCACAGGATCATGCCGAACTGGGTGCCCCAGTCGCCGATGTGGTTGTCTGTGATGACCGTGTGGCCCAGGAAGCGCGCCAGGCGGCCCAGGGTATCACCGATGATGGTGGAGCGGATATGGCCCACGTGCATGGGCTTGGCCACGTTCGGGGCAGAGAAGTCGATGACGATGGTCTTGGGCTGGTCCACCAGGGCCACGCCCAGGCGCTCGTCCTGCAGCATGGCCTCTGTGCGCGCGGCAAAGTATTCCGGGCGCACGCGGAAGTTGATGAAGCCGGGGCCGGCAATCTCCGTGGCGGCTATGCTGCTCTCCATGGCCTCCGTGAGCTTGGCGGCCAGCTCACGCGGGTTCATGCCCACGCGCTTGGCCAGCATCATGGCCACGTTGCTCTGGTAGTCGCCGAAGCGCAGGTCCTGCGCCACGCTCACGGTAGGTATGCTGAAATCACAGGGCAGGGCATCCCCCAGCACCTGCTGCAGTGCCGCGGTAAGCTGTGCCGTTAATTCGTTCGGTATCGTCATGTCGGCGCCCTTTATACACGCACGCGCGCGTTTTTTCAAGCCCAATGTGGTTTGTACAAAAAAAGATGCAATTGTTCCACATGGAACAATTGCATTCAGAAAGGGGTGCCGCCGATGCCGTCAGTGGTGCGAGTGCCACGTTCCCTGAAGTTCAGGTGGGTGCGAGGACGGAGATTCTCGGTTGAGTCCGTCTAGGGACGGAACATATTCCTCCTGTACCATATGCCCCTATGATGTATATAACAGTCCGGGCCTGTATGACCACGTGCCACGAGCACAGCAGCGGGAGAATTTATACCACAGAGAGTGCGGCTTGGCAAGAAAATTCGGCGCCCGTTTCATTATACAGGTGAAACAGGTATTAAGTGTATAATAAACCGCGCAGTGCGGGTGGCGGCGGGGCAGGGCGGGGGAGTTTCCGGCAGGGGCAGGGGGACAGGGGGTGCCGCGCCGCCGGAGGAGTACCTACGCGGGGCGTTTGATTCACACTTATGCCTCTTTCACTCTTTGCGCCAAATGACGGTGTAGGCGGGGTCCATCTCCCGGACGGACAAGGGGTTCTCCTCTGCAAAGCGCAGAAGCTCGGGCAGCAGCGCGCCCGTGGCGTGCTGCTCCAGGCGGGCGCGGGTATCCGGGGTCAGGGCGGGGCAGGCGTCGTAGCAGCCGATGACCAGGGAGCCGCCCGAATCCCGCATGACGCGCAGGGGCCAGACCCGGCATTCGAAGGGGCGCTGCTCGCGTGGCAGGCGGCAGCCGGAGGCGGTATCCAGCATGGGGCAGTTGCAGACCTCCTCCGGGTCGTGCGTCCGGAAATCCAGGCGGAAGGTGAGGGCGCCGTTGGGCCGCGTGGCCAGGGGCACGCCCAAGCCGCGCAGCAGGGTGGCGGCGGCGGGCTCCAGGGCGGGGGTTTCCCAGGCGGTGGAGCGGTGGAAATTGCAGCACAGGCGGCAGCGGGCGCAGGTGGTGGGGGTGAAGATTCCGGTCAGCATGGCAGCAGGGAGAATTTGTGGAGGAGCAGGGCAGGGTGGTAGGATTCCTTGGCCTTCCGCAGGCCGGGAATGTCCAGGTCCTCCTCTCGGTTGATATAGGTGCAGGGGAGCATGCGCGCCATTTCCCGGTTGATCAGGGGGTAGGCATCCCGCCACTCCGGGGCGCATTTTTCATAGTGGATATCCGCCGCGGCCGGAGAGACCACGGAGGCCACGGCCATGGCCACGGGGCAGCCGCCTGCATACGCCACGCCGCCGGTAAGCCCCAGGAGCTGCCGGTACTGCAGCGCGTGGCAGATGGCGCGGTACTCGTGCACCAGGGCAGGGGTTTTCTCACTCCCGGCCAGCCACTGCTCCGCCACCAGCAGGGCGTGCGGTACGGTGGCGGCGGCCAGCGGGCGGAACTCCCAGTCCGGGTGCAGGCGGGTGAACCTGGCCAGGTGGTTGCGCTTCTTGTGGTAGGCGGTGCCGGGCAGCTCCGCCAGGTCCGTGCGCAGGTACAGGTAGTCCGCATCCCCGCGGTTCACCGTTTCCCGGAAACGGCCGGGGTAGCGCTGCTGCAGGTTTGCGCTCTGCTCCTGCGTGAGCAGGCAGAACTGCAGGGGCGTGCCGGTGGCGGCGGCGTGCTGCTCCAGGCGCGCCAGGGCAGGGGCGGCATCCCCCGTGCCCAGGGGGTAGGCATAGCCGTTCAGGCGGGTGTTCCCGCTGTACCGGCGGTACAGGAAACCGCCCTGCAGGGCAATCTGCGTGTTGTACTTGCCCTGCAGCAGGTACATGTTGGCAAAGGAAAGGTCATTCCCCATGCCGCCGCATGCCGATACCAGGGAGGACACCGCGGCGGCATCCTCCAGGCGCGGCGCAGCCAGTGGCAGTTCAGTCGGCAGGGGCATGATTCCCAAGAGTATACGGGCGCACGCCGCCGTGTCAAGGCATGACGCGCGTCAGTCTTGCCAAAGTGTTGTTTTTCAGGTAGAATACGTGCGTTTTCCGCCCCCGGGGAGCGCCGGCCGAAAAAAATCCGTTTTTTTTGTGCATTTCCCCGTTTCACGTATTATAGGGGGTATAGGAACGCCACCGCACATCCTCCCCATGTACTATTACCTGAACCCGGAAAAGCAAGTCTGCGGCCCGCACACGGCAGGGGAGCTGCGCGCCCTGCTGGCCGACGGCACCGTGACCCGCGCCACCCTGGCCGCCAGGGAGGGCAACGCAGCCTGGCAGCCGCTGGGCACGCTGAACCTGGAGACAGCGCAGGAGTCCCCCATCGGCAGCTGCCCCTTCTGCGGGCACGAGATTTGCGCAGACTCCACCCCGGCACACTGCCCCTACTGCGGGGAAAGCCTGCATGCCGGCTCAAGCGGGCTGTGGCGCAACTTTGTGTATGCACTCCAGCGGTTCGCCACGTTCCGCGGCCGTGCCACGCGCACGGAGTTCTGGAGCTTTTTCCTGTTCGACTGGCTGTTCAGCATGGTGGGCGGGATATTCGCGGAGCTGGTGTTCCTGGTGCCGATGCTGGCCGTATCGGTGCGCCGCCTGCATGATACCGGCCGCAACGCCGCAGCCGTGGTGGTGCTCACAGCCGCCGGCCTGGCTTTCATCGGCATACTGGTGTATGGCATAGCCGTTTATGAGCACGGGGTTATCGAGGACATCCTGCCTTATGTGCTGGTTTCCGGCTGCATGTATGGCATAGCCGCCGTGTACCTGCTGGTGTGCGCGGTGCTGCCCTCCGCCCCCGGGCCGAACCAGTACGGCCCCTCCGCCCTGTACCAGCACGGCAAGACCGACGCATAACCATCCCAATCCGCATGTACTATTATCTGAACAGCGCAAGTGAAGTCTGCGGCCCGCACACGGCTGCAGAGCTGCAGGCCCTGTTGGCTGCAGGTACCATTACACCCCGCACCCCGGTGGCGCGGGAGGGCACGGAAAGGTGGGTCAACATGGAGATGATGGACTTTACCGAGCCGGTGGTGGAGCCCGTGGGCTACTGCCCCCACTGCGGCACGTGGATAAGCGCCGCCACCACCCCCGCCGTGTGCCCGTACTGCGGCAAGGGGCTGCACCCCGGCACGCAGGAGCTGTGGGGGAGCTTTGTGTACGCGTTCAAGCAGTACGTCACCTTCCGCGGGCGCGCCACGCGCACGGAGTTCTGGGGCTTCTACCTCTTCCAATTCCTGATCAGCGCAGGTGCGGATCTTGTGCTGCCGGGCGTGGCGGGCGTGGCGGGCCTGGTGTTCCTGCTGCCGCTGCTGGCAGTCACCTTCCGGCGCCTGCATGATACCGGCCGCAGCGGCATCCCGGTAATCGTGTCCTTTGTGTCCTTTGCGCTTACCCTGGTCATGGCAGTCATCTTCCTGGTCCTGGGGTCGTCATCCGGCGTAGGGGATTCCATCGTACCCCTGTATGTGGTGGGTGGAGCCCTGCTGCTGGTCACCATCGTCAGCGCCCTGTACGTGTTCGTCCACATGCTGCTGCCCTCCGCCCCCGGGCCGAACAAGTACGGTCCCTCCGCCCTGTACCCGCACGGCAACCCCCTTTCCTGACCCCCCCATTCACCGCATATGTACTATTATCTAAACGCAGAGAAGAAACCCACCGGCCCGCACTCCCTGGCAGAGCTGGGAACCATGATGCAGCAGGGAGAACTGACCCCCGCCACCCTGGTGGCCGCCGTGGGAGACAGCTCCTGGCAGCCCCTGGGCAATGTGCTCATGGACGGCAGCGTGGCCGCCGCAGGGCAGATGCCGCCGGTACCCGGCAGCGTGCCGCAGCAGGGCACGGTGGCTTGCCCCGCCTGCACGCAGGAGATGGAGATCACCGCCGCCGGCATGCCGGGGAACTGCCCGCACTGCGCCGCCGTGCTGCACGCCCAGCAGGGCAGCCTGTGGGCCAATTTCCGCCTGGCTTTCTCCCGCTATGCCACCTTCCGCGGCCGCGCCACGCGCAAGGAGTACTGGGGCTTTGCGCTGTTCTATGCGCTGATTTTCTTCGGCCTGCTGGTGGGCTGCATTATCACCATGTGCTACCTGGCCGCCGCCGGGGCCTGCAGGTGGGGCACGGCGCTTTCATCGATTGGCGGGCTGTATGCGGCGCTGGTGCTTGTATTCCTTATGCCCATGCTGGGTGCGCAGGTGCGCCGCCTGCATGATGTGGGCTGGTCCGGCTGGTGGATTGCCGGCTCCATGGGCCTGAGTATCCTGGGCGGCGTGCTGGGCGGCCAGTACAGCAGCGTGTGGGACCTGGCCACCAACCCCGTGTGGAGCTACACGGAGCAGAGCCCCCAGGTGGAGCAGCGCGCCATGGAGCTGGCTGCCGCCAATGAGCTGGACTGGGGCAGCCTGGATGCCCGCATGGCCGCGAAATACCGTGAGAATGCCCTGGCGCAGGAAAGGCTGGATGTCATGCAGGATTACAGCGCACGGCAGGCAGGGATAACTGCGGAGATGATGACCGGCACCATGGTATCCATGGTGGGCAGCATCATCAGCCTGCTGGCGTTTGTGCTTACGCTGCTGGATTCCCAGCGCGGGCGCAACAAGTACGGTGATTCCGCCAAGTACCCCCTGGGCTGATTCCATGGCTGAGATATGGAGCCACTTTGCCGCCGCCTTCCGGCGTGAGAACTATGCCCGCATGGGCGGGCGAGCCACGCGTGCGGAGTATTGGAGCTGCATGCTCTTTGCCTTCCTGTTCTCCCTGCTGCCGCTGGGCATGCTGCTGGCGGGCGGCGTGCTGTGCCTGCTGCTGCCGGCGGCGGGCATGGTGCTGCTGCTGGCGGGTGCGGCGACCATGCTTTTCTATGTGTTCTACACGGCGCTGCCCATGCTGGCGGTGTACGTGCGCCGCCTGCATGACGTGGGCTGGTCCGGCCGCTGGATTGGCCTGCAATACGCCATTGTGGCCGTGATGATGGTGCTGGAGATTGGCCTGCTCCTGCAGTTCCAGCTGGAGCAGGAGCTCCTTATCACGGACCTGGCGGAGATGGACCCCGTGCAGCTGGTGGGCCTGGCGCAGGATTTCAGCGCTTCCCTGCCCGCCTGGTGGCGTATCCTCTGCTCCATCACGGACCCGCTGCTCACCCTGCTGGGCCTGCTGCTCTTTGTGCTCACCCTGCTGCCCTCCAAAAAGGGGTAGGCGGTGTGCCGACGGGCGTGGTGCGGTTCCCCCTGTTTGTTTTCAGGCTGGACGCATGCCCGGTCCTTCTGTATAATGCCGCGCGGTATGACAATCAGACATGTGGTATGCTTCATGGTAGCGGTGGTGGCGGCCTGCCTGGCCTGGTGCCCGGCGGATGACCACGCCGCAGTGGAGGCGGCGCTGGCTGCGGCGCGTGAGAAGGAATCTGCCGCGCGCGCGGCGCTGATAGGGGAGTACGAGCTGCCGGAGAAGGAGAAGGCATACCTGCTGCACGCTGCGGAATCCGTGAGCCTGCCCGCGCTGGAGCGCTACCTGAAGCAGGACCACCACGCGTACGACGGCCACTCCGCCGCAGAGCACGTGCGCATGCGTGAGCCCTTTGCCCCGCCGTTCTCCCATACCACCTGCCCGGAATGCGGTGAAACCGTGTACAACAGTGACCCTGAGGGCAGGGAACCCGCCTGGAGCCACCACTACACGGGCGCCCATGTGCAGTACAGCCGTTTCCCCGTGCCGCTGAAGGTGTACGCGCCGGAGGAGCAGGGCATGGGCCTGTGGCAGAAACTGGTGCACCGCGTGGAGACGGACCCGTTCAACCTGGCGGCCACGGTCGTTTTCCTGCTGGCTATCCTGCACACGTTCCTGGCGCCGCGTTTCCACCGCCTGGCGGGCAGGCTGGAGCACAGCCACCGTGAGAAGCTGCGCGCGGAGAAGTTCCGCATTGAGCACCCGGGGCAGCGCATGCCGGTGTCCTTCCTCTCCACGCTCTGCCATTTCCTGGGTGAGGTGGAGGTGGTGTTCGGCCTGTGGATTATCCCGTTCTTCTTTGTGTGCCGCCACTATTATTCCATGGGGGATTTCCTGCTGTACGTGGACCACGACACGAGTTTCACGGAGCCGCTGTTTGTGGCGGTCATCATGGTGGTGGCATCGTCACGCCCCATCTACCGCTTGGCGGAGAACACGCTGCAGCTGGGGGCCGGCCTGGGCAAGTGCTCCCCGGCGGCGTGGTGGTTTTCCGTGCTGTGCATAGCGCCGCTGCTGGGCTCCCTGATTACGGAGCCGGCGGCCATGACGCTGGGGGCCATCCTGCTGGCCAAGAAGTTCTACTACCTCAAGCCCTCCGTAAGCCTGCGGTATGCCACGCTGGCGCTGCTGTTCGTGAACGTCTCCGTGGGCGGCACGCTCACGCACTTTGCCGCGCCGCCCATAGTGATGGTGGCGGGCAAGTGGAACTGGGACATGGCGCACATGTTCACGCAGTTCGGCTGGAAGGCGGTGTTGGGCATTGCCGTTTCCAATGTGCTGTACTACCTCTTCTTCCGCCGGGAATTCGCCCGCCTGGCGCAGGTGCAGCAGGAGGAGTGCTCCTTCTCCGGCCGCGTGCCGAACTCCTGGGAGGACCGCCAGGATGTCATTCCCGTGTGGGTCTATGCCGTGTCCATCTTCTTCCTGGCCTGGACGGTCTACTTTGCCCACCACCCGGCCATTTTTATCGGCGGTTTCCTCTTTTTCCTTGGTTTCACCATGGCCACGCCGCAGTACCAGAATGCCTTTTCCATCAAGGTGCCGCTGCTGGTGGCGTTTTTCCTGGCGGGGCTGCTGATACTGGGCGGCGTGCAGGGCTGGTGGATGCAGCCGGTGCTGCAGGGGCTTTCTGAGCTGGGCGGCTCCATCACCATGGCCATGGCGAGCATACTGACCGCGTTCAACGACAACGCCTCCGTCACCTTCCTCTCCAGCACCGTGCCCGGTCTGCCGGATGAGATGAAGTACGCCATTGTGGCCGGTGCGGTGACAGGCGGCGGCCTGACCGTGATTGCCAATGCGCCCAATCCCGCCGGCATGGCCATCCTGGGCAAGTTCTTCAACGGCATCGGCGCCATGCAGCTCTTCTTCTGGGCGCTGCTGCCCACCGCCATCCTCTTCTGTATCTTCAACTTTATTTCATAACATATTATGTTTACAGGACTTGTAGAATGCACTGGAAAGGTGCTCGCCATTACCCCGATTCACTCCGGAGCCCGTTTCACCGTGGAGGTGCCCTTTGCCGCGGAGCTGGCGCTGGGGGATTCCGTGGCGGTGAACGGCTGCTGCCTGACCGTGGATGCCGTTTCCGCCACCACCGTGGAGTTTGACCTGCTCACCCAGACCATGCGCGTGACCTCCCTGGGTGCGCTGCAGGTGGGCTCCCTGTGCAACCTGGAGCGCGCCATGGGCGGCACCGGGCGCTTCGGCGGCCATTTCGTCATGGGGCATATCGACTCCACGGCGCGCGTGACCGCCATTGAGCCCGTGGGGCAGGACCACCGCATCACCATCTCCATCCCCGCAGAGTACGCCAAGTACGTCATCGACAAGGGCAGCATCGCCATGGACGGCGTTTCCCTCACCATTGCCAACATCACCGGCGCCACGGAGCTGGAGTTCTGGATTACCCCGCACACCTGGCAGCGCACCTCCATGCACACCTATGCCGTGGGCCGGGTGGTGAACATAGAGGTGGATATGCTGGCCAAGTACGTGGAGAAGATGTTCTCCGTACGGGAGGGAAAGGACTGATAGTCAATGTTCAAGATTTTCAACTTGACAATATGCCATAATCGTGCTATATAACTGACCGAGCGGGCTGGAACCCATTTGGTGCGCCTCTTGCGCTGGGTGGTGTCGCTAGTTTGCTCGCCCTTCACATAAGATTTCGCCTGGCTTGCCTTATGGCAGGTCAGGCAATCTTTTTTTGTAGTAGAGAAAATCGTAATAGCGTATAAGTTTTCTCAGTTCTGTATAAAGCCTCTGGCATTCCGGTTCCCGGAGCAGCTGTAGAATATATGCCTTTAGGTCGTCCAAGTTTATGTCTGCAGGGTTGATCTGGTAAATGGCTCCCAAGTCTCTTCCCTGGTATGTTGCGGCAGGAAGCCTGATAGCCCCTGTTACCTCGTTCCACGTTTTCAGTCCCCGCAGCTTCGTTAACAGGTTTTTGGCAGGCATGAACTTGCTTTTATCCAGTTCACGTATGTAGTTGAGCAGGTTTGGATGTACATCATCTATACTATAGCCTTGCTCAATATAGAGGTGCAGGTAACGGCAAAGGGGCAGGAGTTGGCTGCAATGACTATAAATGGGAGGGAGCTGGTCCCTGAATATGTTGCCGATGTTGGCGCGTATCATTTCCGGCGGCCTTGTGGAAGTTTCATCGAAAATGCATCTGTAGATGTCATCAGATTCCAATCTGGAAAAACCGCTTCCAACCGGCATAAGGGTGACACCGTTGATCAGGATATCGTTTCCATCGCTTTCCGACGGTAACCTGAACCTTGCTGTGGGTGCATTGCTGGACACAAGCTGGTAAATATCCCTTTTCAGCTGTGCCAGGACCTTGGGCGCGTAACAGAATGTCTTGTGTGAAAGAGATTCAAAAAGCGGTTTGAACGAGTGTAGGGTGACGCTTTTCAATTTCAAGTTTTTCTCACTGGTGCCGTAATGGAACAATAACTCTTTGTCTGCCACTACCGGAGTGGGAGATTTGTCTGCTGAATATTCTATAAACAAGAGATGGTTCTTGATTCTTTCAACCTGTTTTTCTGTGAGGCAGTACGCTATGGATTTCAAAATGGAAAGTATGTTCGGGTCCTTGAGGGAATATCCGAGAAATACTATTGGATGCTCCATGAATATTGTCATCAATTTGGCTGCAAGATATGCCTGCTTTTCCTTAAATTGGTCGTAGTCTTTTTTGGTAATGATGATAGATTCCGGTTTTCCTGCACTTCCGTGGATTTTGTATACTTCCTGAATTCCCATCAAAGGTGTGAAAAGCATATCCTGTTGGCCTACATATTCGGCAAAATCAGGGAATAATATTCTCGTCAGGTGGTCGTAATTCGTTGTAATGACAGCAGCAATACTCCGTTTTCCCAGGGATGAGAGCAGTTTCAATTCTTCTTGCAAATCAGGTGCAAGATTTTGTGGATATTCCTCCTGCCTGAATAGTAAGGATATGTATTGCTTTAATATGGAGTGCTCCCGCTTGAGCACGTGGTTTGCAAATTCTTCTTTGAGAAATGCATCCTCACTGTCAAATTTTTCGTCGTATATTGCCCTCAATTTTCCTGCAAGTTCCATGTAGAACTCGGAGCTTGGCCTGTTTTCGTATTCCTCCTTGCGCCGTTCCCTTGAAAACAGTTTGTCGTCAACCTTATCTGCCAGGTGTTTCATCAGCTCCTCCCAATTTGGAGTGTTCAGGTATCTCCGGGACAGGCCGCTGCCGATAAACAGGTAGGGGATGGATTTGAACTGGCGGATAATGTCATCGAGGGTCATATATTCAAGGATTCATGCACAAGGTTATCAGTTTTGAAAGATATTGCAAGGAATTATGTCTAGGAATGGATTTTCAAGGCGTGTGCCGGCGCGCCTGCCGGGAATTTCCGTATTGAATTCCGTCGTCGGCACCGTATAATGGAGGTATGAGAAGGTCAATGGGTTATTTTTTGGGTGCGGCGCTGGCGGCGTGTGTGCTGCCGGCGGCGGCGCTGGATTGGCAGGTGAACCTGGAGGCGGCGCTGGAGCAGGCCGCAGGGCAGGGGAAGGCGGTGCTGGTGTTCTTTACGGGATCAGACTGGTGCGTGTACTGCCGTGAGCTGGAGGGTAAGGTGCTGGCCACGCCGGAGTTTGCGGAGTATGCGGGGCCGCGCTTTGTGTGCGTGGAGATGGACCTGCCGCACAAGCCGCTGCTTTCCCCGGGGCAGTTGGAGTACAACCGCGGCGTGGCGAAGCGCTATGGCGTGACCGGGTACCCCACGCTGCTGGTGCTGGATGCCGCGGGCGGCCTGGCGGGCGGGTTTATAGGCGGCAAGCCGGAGCTGCCCTACGTGCGGGAGATGCTGGATACCGCCCTGCAGAATGTGCAGGACCTGCCGCGCCTGCAGCAGCTGCAGGGGCAGGAGCGCGTGCGCGCCCTGCACAACCTGTACCGCACGTTCAAGCAGCTGGAGAAGCTGGGCCGCGCGAACGAGTACCGCAAGCTCCTGCTGGAGGCGGATACGGAGAATGTGACCGGGATTCACGATGAGCTGAAGGCCCACCGCCTGCTGGAGGATTACCGCACCCGCCTGCGCGCCGCGGCGGACCCTGATGCGGAGCTGCAGATTATTGCCGCCGGCCTGGCGGACTGCACCTACCCGGAGGTGCGCGTGGAGCTGCTGAACCGCAAGGTGCAGATTATGCAGGCCCGCGTGCAGACCATGGACGACTTGATGGCCATGAAGGAGGTGATGCTGGAATCCGCCCGCCAGATTCCGGAGCACGCCCCCGCCATGGTGGATTCCGTGGAGGCCGTGTTCCGTGACCCCCAGGGACTTTTGGAGCTGATCAAGTCTCAGAGGAAGGGCAATTAGGGATTGGGATTAGAATTAGGATTGATGGGATTCCCGCGCCCTGCGGGCGCGCTGCCGGAACGGGAAACAGGGAAACAAGAAACGGCCCGGTTTGGCACCGGACCGTTTCCCCTAACAACCGCGCCCTTGCCGGCGCAAATCTTTCCGCTCATTTTCTGCGGCGGCGGGTGCAGAGCCCTGCCAGCGCCGCCAGCCCCAGTGTGGCCGTGGTGGGTTCCGGCATGTGGTGGACCAGGGCATAATGGTTGGCAGCTATGATATCTGCCACGCCATATCCTGTGCCCAGGAATACGGTAGTGGCCTGCAGGCGTTGGGTGTCCATCTTAACCTGGGCAAGCCCGGCCTTGTCCGTTGATTCGGCAATGGGGCAACCCACTACGAAATCCATGTAGTTGCCTTGGTCGTCCAGCACGCTGATAGCGTACATGTCGTCAGAGTTGGAGGGGGTTCTGAGAATGCCGATGGATGCTTGCCAATTTTTCAGCAAGATGCAGTCATGTATAAACTGCAAGGTGGGTATGCTCTCGTTCGGCATGGTGTTGTAGAGGATTGTGTATTGAGACTCGTCGATGACATTTGTCAACGTGGCCCTGGGCTCCGCCCGGTTGAACACAAATTCGTATTTCCTGTCCCCAGTTGATGTGAAAGCCATGCCGCCGACACTTGAATAGCCGTCGCTGCTGGATTTCTTGTTTTCCCTGAGCATGCCCAGGTATGAGTCCTGGTCTGTGAGCATGCTGTTCAACCAGGGTGCTTTGTCGGTTATCTTCCCGGTGGCGATGCAATCCATCGTGCGTGAATTCTCTGTCTGCTTTTTGGATAGTGCCAGTACGCCGCTGCCTGGCGTCCCCTCAGCGATGATGTCTTCCATCTTTATGTTAAGGTTGCTGATTCCCAGGTCCAGCGGGGAGAAGTCTGCTGCGGTGCAGGGCAGGGTGATGGATAGGAGAATGCGTACAACCTGTTTGCTGAAATGTTCAAAATTTGTTTTCATGACGTTAGGTTAACGTATATATCATATAAGCGTCAAGTTGTTTAGCCTAACTGTTTAATAGCGTTTATAACACATGTTTGTTATTTGCCCTTGCGGTGTGATGCGCGCGCGCGTTCACGCTGCTGAAATATGTTGGAACGGTGCGGGCTGCGGCGGATATTTGTTATTGACAAGGCGGGGGCTGCGGCCTAGAATGGAGACAGTTAGGAAAGCGTGCCGAATGAAAGCCTGGATACAGCGTGTGACGGTGGGAATAGTGCTGCGCGTGGTGCATGCCGCGCTGGTGGAGCTGCGCGGTATGGATACCCGCGTGCAGCAGGAGTTTGAGCGCATGCCGGAGGGCCTGGGCTATGCCGTGCACACGGGCTGGCGCGCGCCGGAGCTGCACGTGCAGTGGGCCGGCGGCCGCCTGCACCGCCTGGCGGGGCCGCCGCAGGGCGCCTGCACGCTGCATGTCAAGAGCCTGCCGCTCTCCTTCCGCCTGTTTACCGGGCAGATGGGGCTGGCGCAGGCATACGCGCGCCACGCCTTTACCATGCAGGGAGAGGTGGCGGACGTGATGCGCCTGGCCCGCCTGGTGAACCTGGTGGAGGCCTACCTGTTCCCGCGGTTCATCACCCGCCGTATCCTGACAGACATACCGCCGCTGCAGGCCAGCCCCCTGCGTGTGTACGGCCGCATTTTCCTGGGCTTTATCACCGGGCGCTATGCCCGCGGCTGATGCCGCCCCCTACCATCCCGTTTCAACAGACAGACACCACCATGATTCCCTACTTTGAATTCCAAAATGCCGTGAAACTGCTCTGCGGTGAGCTGGCCCTGGAGCGCATACCGGATGAGCTGCGCCATTTCTCCTGCACGCGCCCCATGCTGCTCTCAGATGCCGGGCTGGCCAGGATAGGCGCGCCGGATAGGGTGGCCGGCGCCATGGCGGCAGAGGGCTGCCCCCCCGCCTGCACGTTCACGGATATTCCGGTGGATTCCTCACTGGCCGTGGTGGACCGCATTGCCGCCCTGTACCGGGAGCAGGGGTGTGATGCCCTGGTGGCCGTGGGCGGCGGCTCCGTGATTGATACCGCCAAGGGCGTGCGCCTGGTGCTCAGCCAGGGCTCTGCCAATATCCTTTCCCTCAGCGGCCTGGAGAACCTGACCCGCGGCACGCACATCCCCTTTGTGGTGGTGCCCACCACCGCCGGCACCGGGTCTGAATGCACCGGCGTGGCCGTGATCCGCAATGATGCCAACGGCGTGAAGATGGAGTTCCTCTCCCCCTTTGTGGAGCCGGACGTGGCCGTCATCGACCCCCGCATGACCCTGGGCCTGCCGCCCAAGATTACCGCCAGCACCGGTATGGATGCCCTGTGCCACGCGGTGGAGGCCAGCACCTGCCTGCAGGCCAATCCCCTGAGCTCCGCGTACGCCTCCGCCGCTATCCGCATGATTGCGCAGAACCTGCCCCGCGCCGTGGAGCAGGGGGCGGACCGCGCCGCACGCTTCGCCATGGCCGTGGCCTCCACCATGGCCGGCATAGCCTTCTCCAACTCCATGGTGGGCGCCGTGCACGCCATCGGCCATGCCCTGGGCGGCGTGTGCCATGTGCCCCACGCCGTGGCCATGGGTATATTGCTCCCGCATGTCATGCGCTACAACCTGGACCGCTGCCGGGATTCATACGCCGCGCTGCTGCCCCTGCTGGCCGGTGATGAAGCCGCCGCCGCCACGCCCCCGCAGGACCGCGCCGCCGCCGCCATCCAGGCCGTCGTGGACCTGGGCCGCCGCCTGGATTCCCTCTGCGGCCTGCCCCTCTCCCTCTCCGCCGCCGGGGTGGACCCCGCGGATTTCCCCCGTGTGGCCGCTCAGGCCGTCAACGACGGCGCCCTCATCGTGAACCCCCGCGCCGCAGACGAGCAGCAGGTTATCCAAATCCTGCAGGCCGCCCTGTAGTATTTCCCGCGCCCGGCAGGAAAAGAAACAGCCGCCACGCCCGCAGGCATGGCGGCAACCCTCCTCTTGGAGCGTTCCATGTGGAACAAATAATCCCCGCCGAAAAGACTAAACATTGAATATCAGTTTACTGCAACAAAATGAACCCCGGTTGAAATTTACGGTTGACAAAATGCACCATAATACGCTATATTGTCAACCGTAAGGAGGACTACCCGAATGAACACGGATTCACACTTTACCGGCCAGCTGCGCAACAGGCGCAAGATGAAGCGGCTTTCCCTGCGGGCGCTCAGCGCCGCCATCGGCGGGGCGGTATCCCATGAAATGCTGGCGCGCTATGAGAAAGGGCTGGCGGTGCCGGGGGAAGGGGTGCGGCAGGAGCTGTGCCGCGTGCTGGGTATAGTGCCCGGCCTGGAATGCGCGCTGCAGGAGCTGCAGGGCATCCGTTTCCGCGCCCGCTACGCACTGCCGCAGAAGGAGCAGGATGCCATCGTGGCCGCCGCCACGGAGCGTTTCAACCTGTACCGAGAGGTGGAGGCCCGCCTGGGGCTGGACCCGCATTTCCACATGCCCTTTGCCCCGCATGAGCTGCAGCCGCAGCCCGGGCAGGGCACGGAGATGATGGAGGACGTGGCAGAGGAGCTGCGCCGCCGCTGGAACCTGGGCCTGGGCCCGCTGCCCAACATGAGCTACATGCTGGAGCACAAGGGGATCAAGATTTACGAGGCCGCGTGCAGCAACATGTACATCGACGGCTTTTCCGCTGAGCTGGCCGGGGAGCCCCTGGTGTGCCTGGCAGACTGGCTGAACACCAACGTGCCCCGCAAGCGCATGACCTTGGCCCATGAGCTGGGCCACATCATCTTCCCCTGGCTGGATGCCGACGAGGGCAGCGAGGAGGAGTACTTCATCGCCCACTTTGCCGGAGCGTTCCTGGTGCCCCGCACCGCTTTCCTGGAGGCTTTCGGCTCCGCCCCGCGCGACAGCGTGCAGCTGGGTGAGCTGCTGGAGCTCAAGCACTACTTCGGCGCCAGCCTGAAAGCCCTCATGGTGCGCGCCTGGCAGCTCGGCGTCGTGTCGGATGAGGCCCACGGGCGTTTCCGCGCCTATTACGACCGCCACCGCTACCTGGATGCAGAGCCCGGCAAATACGCCGTGCCGGACCGCTCTGAGCGCTACCAGTCCCTAGTGGCCAAGGGCGTGCTCTGCGGATGCATCTCCCCGCAAGAGGCCGCAGGGCGCTTCTCCGCCCCGCCACGCCCGGAGATGGACGTGAACCTCATCTGAGCACACGCCCGCAAGAAAAACTTCCAACCACCCGCGGTGCCGCCGCATCTTCGTCGTTCCGGCGGCAGGCACCCTACCAGAACTGAACCGACCGGAGCCGCGGAAAACTGCGAAAGAGTACGCACAACCCATAGAACATGAATCGTTATGAAAAAGTTGCTCTGTACAGTGCTCCTCTCCGCATGCTGCCTTTCCCTGCCTGTTTCCGCCGGCACCAGCGAGGCGGTCATGAAAGAGGTGCAACGCTATATCGACGCAGGATACCAGGCCCACAAGGAGGAAAACCCGCGCGGCTTTGCGGAAAACTTTCTCAAAGCCACGCAGGTCAAGGGGCTGGTCAATCCTGAACGCCGAATGGTTGACCAGGCTGCCATTGTTGTGCTCACGCAAATGGGCTTTTTCGATGCCGCCGTCCCCAGCATTGAGCGGGAAGCCGCCCAAGGCAACCTGGGCTGCCAGGGTATGATGGGGTTTGTCTACTATTGCGGGATGGGCGGCAAGCCCCAGAACCGTGAGAAAGGCATCGCCATGATGCGGAAAGCTGCCCAGCTGGGGGAACCCTTCTCCCAGAAGGCTCTCACCAAGCTGGGACTCCGCTGGTAACACCGCCCCACCCCGGGCCGCGCCCGCATGCTGCGGGCGCGCCCGGCTCCTGCCACGCACAAACAACCCACACCCATATACCCATGTCATATCTCCGCAACGTCGACCTCAAATTCTCCCGCCACGGCATCCAGGGGCCGAATACCCCGCGCCGTGTCTTCTGGCTCGTCTCCGCCGCGCTCACCTACCTCTCCCCCGCCCTGGGCAAGGAAAAGGTGAACCTGGGCGATATCGGCCCCCTCTCCACCGCGCAAAGGAACAGGCTCAAGCTGCATTTTTGCCCCGCCTTCTTCATCGTGGAATCCCCGCAGGAATACCGGTTCTACAACTGCCGGGCGGAACACGTCTCCACCGTGCCGGCGGAGGAAGCCGGCAGCTTTGACTCCTTCTCGCTCAACTTTGAAAACGGTGAACCCAGGTGGGACCTCTGCGGCGTGGCCTTCCGCCGCGGAGACCACATCCGCCTTTACAAGGCCGACGGTTCCCTGGAGGGCGTCTGCGACGCCCCGGGGGAGGAAACGGAAGAAGAAATATAAACCCGCCACCCGCTATGGAAACTGATAATACTGACAATACCCTGATCCTAGAGGCCGCCGCCGCCGTGCTCCGCGCCAACCCGGATGTCGGCTCCTCCAGCCTGACAGACGCGCTCGGGCTGCATAGGAAGGAAGGCCGCACCATGCTGGAGGAAGCCGGCCTGCTCACCCCTGATGTGGAGGACCCCCTGGCGCGCCGCTGGGACCGCGCCTGTGATGATGCCGATGTAGCCGCCGCCCGCCTTTGCCTGGAGCAGGGGCTGGAGGTCAACCGCCCCGTTGTGTTCAAGAACAGAACCGGCACCCAGAACGTCTATCCGCTGATGTGCGCCTGCGGAATCTGGGACAGCGCGGTGGCGGCGGAGCTGGTGAAACTGCTCCTGGATGCCGGGGCAGACCCCAACGCGCAGGATGATGACGGGGATACCGCCCTGATATATGCATCCGACACGCCTGTCATCCGCATGCTGCTGGATGCCGGGGCAGATGCCACCCTGTGCTCCCACACCGGGGAATCCGCCCTGCACAGTCCCGGCCGCTTTGATGATGCGGAGGCCGTCCGTCTCCTCATCCGCGCCGGCGCCCCCGTGAATGCAGAGGATTCCTGGGGCTGCACACCGCTTTTCTGTGGCATGGGCGGGGAGATGGCAGATGAGTGCATGGCCCTGTTCCTGGCTGCGGGCGCAGACTTGGAACACCGCAACCACAAAGGCCGCACCGCTTTGGAATCCTTCATGGAAAAAAGGCAATACCACGATGCCGCCGTACTGCTCCGCCACGGTGCCAAACCCGCCCCCGGCGCCCTGTCCCGCTTCCTCCGCAAGGAACTGCTGGATGCCCCCGGCAAATGCGCCGTCCTGGCCGCCCTGCTAGCCGCCGCGGCTTCCTGAACCTTTCCCGACTACCCACCACCAACAAACAAAACAAAACAACAACACATAAAACCATGCCGAGCATAATTACCATAGAATCGGGACTCCTCGTCCGCATCTGCCCCACAGACCCCCGCCGCCTCCAGTGCTCCAGGAACAAGGGCGCCAACTGGGCGGATTACGCCTTCTGCATGAACCTCCGCTTCCAGGAGCTCATCGATGACGACGGCGAACTCCTTGCCATCACAGACAAGGGACTCTACGGCACTAACAACAAGGGCCGTACCTGGGTCCTGCGTCACAGGTAACCCCGCCTCCCATTCCCGGCGCTCCCCGCGCCGGGAATGGGAGAATATTTTAATTATTCTAGCGTTTTTTATTGCGGATTGATAATCAGCGTAGTGTGAAAATTAAATGTAATACATTTGTGTAACCTATAGAAATAATATTGACAGGGAGTTTTGAAATCGTATACTAAGAACGACAGGAGCTTTGTTCAGTGTGTAGGAAATCATAGCTCCCAGAATAAGAATAACTATAACCTATATGAAAAGAGTCTGGAAAATTGGAACAAGATGGGGAAACACAGGACCTAGTAATCTCGATTTATTCTTGAATTACCAATGTGCTTTCTTCGGGTTAGAAGGTTCAGGATATGGGGATTATACCAAGGCTCAGGCGGGAGACCTATTATTGGTGTGCAGCGGGGCAACCCCAGTTGCCATAGGACTGATGAAATCAGGTTTCTGTGAATATTCCAATAGCGGGATAAACTTCTGTGAAACCGATAGGAAGGAATGGATAGACCCGTACGATGTTGTTCTCTGCAAAGCTCAATTTTGGACGATTCCTGAAGAAGATGTTCATGGACCATGGGGAAATGATCCTCAAAAACGCTTTTGCTCGCATTCGACGATTGAAATTGTTAATGATAAATGGGAGAAATACAGTAACGATTCCAGTAATGGTACATTTGATATCAAGACACGTACTGTCGGGTTGCTGCCATCTCCGAAGGAAGCTGGTGTATTTTCTGACAAGGTGCGTTATAGAGTTCCCGTGTACCAGCGCCCATACTCTTGGGGTGAGCGCGAGTTGAGGCGTTTGCTGGAAGATTTGAAAGAAGGTGTTGCAAATTCGGAACCCATGTTCTTGGGAACGATGCAATTGTCTGCCCCAATTCCTCTTGGAGATTCAGGATACGTAGTTTATGACATCATTGATGGGCAACAGCGTACAACAACCCTGCTGCTGCTGCGGTGCCTATTGGAAGAAAGATTGGATAAAGCACCGGCCATGGATGGACGTGACAATAAATACATTACGCATGTGAATCGCGGGGCGGCACAGAGGGATTTGGATAGTTTTTGGCAAGTATGGAGAGAACGAAAGTTGGTGACATGTAATTCCGAGAGTGCAACAGCTAATCAATATCTCTCCAACATAGCTCTCCTAAACAATCTTTTAGACGATTATTTCCTTGGTTCAGAGGAAGGAAAATCCAATGTGGGATTGAAAGAACTGCTGGACTTCATTGAAACAAAGCTTCGTTTTGTGGTTATTGAGACTCACGCTGGAATTTCCAAGACGCTGAAGATATTCAATACTATCAATACGACTGGGCTTGATTTGGGTGCGGAAGATTTGTTCAAAATTCGTTTTTATGAGTATCGTAAGGACGTAGGAAAAGATGCGGATGATATCTTTGACAAGATTTCTCTTGTGTACGAACGTGTTGCAGATGCCCAGAAAGACACTGAACGAAAACTACCCTATTCTATGAGTAGTGTTTTGGATGTGTATAAGAAAGTTTTGATAGCCACGCACCATTTGCGAAATGATTTGGATTCACTTTCAACATCTCTTTTCTTTGAACGTTTGTTTGATTCAATGCTCCATGTTCGGAGCTGGCCGGAATTCAGAGATGTTGCTTTGGATATGAATGTGGAGGATTTGAATCGCATCGTTGATTCCTTTGAGGTTGTTTCCAAGGCATTTTCAAATGATGAATCGCTATATATTATGCATCATTTCCTTGGAGCAACACGGTATGGTTATGTATGGAATTACTTGATTGTTGCGTTGTATTTCAACTCAATCAACGAGGGTGAAATGCTGGATTTTGAGACCATTTTGTTCAAGTTGCTGGTACCCCCTAGCCTGCATTGGGCCAAGAGAGTGTATTCCGTACAAGGAAGTCTCCTTGATATATTGCGCGAACTTCCGCAGAATAACGGTCTAGTTGTACTGAAACGTTATTTGGAAAATCCGAATGGATTGGATAATATAAATGCCCACAAATCTTTTTCTGATGCATGTGAGTATCCTATAACTGGCTATGTTAAGTGGAAGAATCTGCTTTGCCGTTTATGCGAGTATTTGTTGGCTAAAGATCAAGGCAAGGAACAGAGCCTTAAACATCTTTTCTTTGATAGCATAGATATAGAGCATATCCAGAGTTATACAGACAGGAATGACCCTGATTCCGTTTGGCAGACATGGGGACAAGAACTCAATCGCCTGGGAAATCTGGTGATGCTGGAATCTTCTGTGAACCGTTCGATAGGTAACGACGAGACACGAAAGCCTGATGCGTATTCTGAAAGCGTATATGTGTCGGTGAAAAATCTCAGTTCGGAAGTCAGAGAGTGGAATCTTGACAAGGCGAAAGAACGCCGTGCGCAACTCACTGAGCGCATGAGAAAGTTCTTGTTTACCGCATAGTTCTTCTGCCGACGATTCTCTCTGTGGTGAGCTGGAGAGATGCTTTTAACCAACTTACTCAACATACCCGCCATCCGGGAGGTGTTTTCCCGGATGGCGGGGCATGGGAGGGGGAGGTGCCTTCTCAAGCCAGGAAGTTCATGACGAGCCTGACCATGGTTTCCTTTTCGTCCGGCTTGGATTCTGCAATCATGACCACCATGGCCACCAGGGTGTGGTCTGCTATGATCTTTTGGCCGTTGCGGTATAGGAGGTTGTTCTTGTGCAGGAAGTAGAGGAAAACGGCGGCGGCGATGCGCTTGTTGCCGTCTGAAAAGGCGTGGTTCTTGGTGACCATGTAGAGGAGGTTGGCGGCTTTCTCCAGGGTGGAGGGGTAGAGTTCCCTGCCGCCGAAGCTCTGGAAGATGTTGCCCAGGCAGCCCTTGAAGGAGTCGTCCTTCTCATTGCCGAACACGGCGCTGGAGTTGCCGTAGCCCATGGAGTCGATGAGGTGACGGCATTCCCCATAGGTGAGCGTGCAGGCGGAGCCGTGGTCCGCCGGAATGGGGAGCCGCTGGTGGTCGTCCAGCAGGTCCAGGGCGCTATGGTCTGGTAATGGTGTCGTCGCTGAAGCGACTAGGAAGAGTGCGGCCTGTGGCCGCACGGCAAGAAAGGCGGGCATAAGCCCGCCCCCGTGGCTGCCTTGGCAGCCACGCCATTCCCCGCG
>JAUNQN010000072.1 GCA_030536145.1 Akkermansia sp. | reverse complement strand
GCTTCTCCGCCAGGATGAAGGTGGCAGCCCAGCCGTTCGGATCCAGGGATTCCAAGGCGGCCACAATGCCGCGCCAGACGGAGAACCACGGTTCCGGCAGGTCTGCGGCGGTGGTGGTTCTGGGCAGGGCGGCGCGCCCGTTGCGGGTCAGGCCCGTGGCCGTGATGGTGGACTTGTCCCAGTTGGCGGGCACACATGCTATCTGTAACTGTTTCATGATGATTCTTGCAGGTTTATCGTTCCACGGTCCAGCCCTTGGCCTCTGCGGCCTCCACGTGGGAGAGGTCTGCCCCCTCCTCCGCCCACGCGGTGGCGGCGGCGGTGCCGGAGAAGGTGATGGTGTGGTCTGCGGGTGTTTCCTCCATGCTCCAGTCCGGCAGGGAATCCAGGATGGTGTTTGCGGTTGCAGCGTCCAGGAGCGAGCAGTTTAGGAATATATCCCGAGCCGAGCTGAGCGACGGCCACGATTTGGGGAATTTGGATGCAGGCAGTGCCGCGCAGCCTGAGAATACGCCTGTGCCTGCGGCAACAAACTGCACGGGATTGGCCATGCGCGTACCGTCCTGGTCCACGCCATTCCAAATTAAATCCTCCAGACCGCCCCAGTACCGCAGCATATTCTCGCAATTCGTGGCAGGACCCGTGGTCAGCTTCAGCGTCTTGATTCCCGTGTGTACTCCCTCGCTGAATGCTGTCGTCTTGGTTGCCTTTGGAACATAAATGGTTATATGCTTCCCGCATCCGCCGCTAAGCGCAAATCCGGTTGCGTCTTTGACAGAATCCAGATACACGGCTGTGTACATCAGCTTAGGGAAACCCCACCAGTTGAAAAACATGCGGTTGCAAGTCGAGATATATGCCGGGGCCCAGACTATGAACTCCTCAAGCTCAGGGCAGCTGGATTGGTTAGAAAAAGCATAGCCGGACGCACTACTGCAGCCAATCATGCTAGGCGCATAGATGCGTATGCGCTTACATTTCAGATTATTTTGCCCCGAAAAAGCAAAATACGCGACATTGGGGAGAAGTATGTCAAGATAGCTCCTGTCCTTATACCCGGGCATCAATGTAGCTATATTTGTCAAGGCTTCCCCATAAGGGCCGTAGGTATCCGTCACATCGAAAAACTCATTGAATACAGTCCTGCACACCCCTGCGGCGGACATAAGCGCGCCTGCTTTGTCTGCGGGGCATCCAAGCAGGCTTGCGCCTGAAATGTTCCCGTTCAAGGCAACAGCGTTGTTGAACACCTGCACGCCCTCGTACACGTTGTTCGTCTGGCGGCTGGCCACGGGGTAGCCGTTCTGGCGCAGCTCCCATTCGCTGGCCGACCCCTCGTCCAGGCCCTGGATATAGGAGCCCTGCGTGGTGGTCTGTGCGGTTCCTGCGGCAGAGGTGGAAAAGCAGCCCGTGTGGGTGAAGACGATGCCGTTGGGGGCAGACCCCGTCTCGGTGGCTTCCAAGTAGATGTTGGCGGCATTGTACTTGATAGCCTTCACCTCCAGCTTATCGCCCTGCGCGTTTATCTCCGCTATGCAAGAGTCGATGGTGCGGGCTGGGTCCTCCGGCAGCTCTATGGAGAACGGGTGGCTCGGGTCGTTGTCCGTTATCGTACCCGCCTTCGCCAGATAGGCGGCGGTGATGCCGAAGTAGCAGCGCGCCTTCACGCCCTC
>JAUNQN010000008.1 GCA_030536145.1 Akkermansia sp. | reverse complement strand
GGTCGTCATCCCGGATCAGGGCCGCAGCAGCTTGGGAATCGTGGACATTGGCCGCAAGCGTATGAGCTCCACCCAGGCCTCCCACGGAATGATTGCATTCATTTGCCTCAGGAACTTCTCGCGCCGGGTAACCCTCTTGCGCCCGGACTTCTCCATGTCACTGAAAGAAAGCTGCTTTTCCATATTTGCCCTGCCGTGCGAAATTTTATCACTGGCGGAGGAGTTTGACTACACTAAAATCAGGAGTCCTGGAATAAATCAGCGTTTCCCTAACTCTCCAACTATTAGGCGTGTTAGGATTGACGCGGCTGCATAACATGCTAGCATGGTACCACCAGGCGGCGGGTGCAGGTGCACAGCCGCCCAATCCAACAAAACAGAGATTATGCATATGAGAAACACCATTATCACCGCCGCCGCGCTGGCCCTGCCCACCCTGGCCGGGCAGCCTGCAGCCCCCGCCCCCTGCCCCGCCCCGCAGCCCGCACCCGTGCGCCACTGCGCGGATTCCCCCTGGTCCATGGAGATGGGCTACAACTACAACTGGGGCGCCAGGGATATCATGAGCTGGGACGGCCCCTGCAAGGAAATCCGCACCCACGGGGCAGACCTGACCCTGGTACACCACTACAGGGGCCCGCACGCCATGACCGTGCGCCTGGGCTACAACTACGGCTCCCGCTCCTGGGGCGGCTGGGACAACGAGTTCGAGGGCAGCCTGACCAGCGACACGGTGCGCACCCACACCTTCACCCTGATGCCGGGCTACCGCTACACCGCCGCCCTGGGGGAGCGCACCTCCTGGTTCATGGGAATGAACGCCGGCGTGGCCAACCAGAGCCTGAAGTACCGCGCGTATGATTCCTGGGGCGGGGAGGAGTACGTGGGCAAGCTGCATGATTCCGCCTGGGGCATCGCCTACTCTGCGGAGCTGGGCCTGCGCTATGCGGTTACCCCCTGCATGGACCTCTTTGTGGCCTACCAGTTCACGGGGAATGCCGCCATGCCCACCCTGCGGGACGATGAGGGGAATTCCGCACGCATGAAGGCGCAGAACTACCACGGCATCCGCGCCGGCGTGGGATTCAAATTCTGATACAGCCCCCGTTTCACTGCCAAAACCGGGAAGGTAGAGTATACTCTACCTTCTTTTTTTCATATGGTTACGTCAAAAAAAACCTGTTTTTGCTTGCCTTTCAGCCATTGTCTTGCTACCATCCCTACCGTACACGGGGGCTTTATCCCCATGCACGTTCGCTATTTCAACAAAAACAAAACCAGTTAATCGCATATGAAAAAGACTGTTATCCTTGCAGCCATGCTTGCTGTTCCGGCCTTCGCCGGCCAGAAGGTTACCGTACAGCCCGCCACCGCAGCTCCCACACCCGCTCCCGCCCAGTGGGCAGTGGAGCTGGGCTACAACTACAACTGGGGTGCCAAGGACATCATGAGCTGGGAAGTCCCCTGCAAGGAAATCCGCACCCACGGTGCAGATATCACCCTGGTGCGCCCCATCGATGAGAACCAGGCCTTCACCCTGCGCCTGGGCTACAACTACGGCTCCCGCTCCTGGGGCGGCTGCTACTACGAGGAGAGCGACCCCGTCGACGGCTACTATGCTTCCGCCAGCGGCAGCGACACGATCCGCACCCACACCTTCAGCCTGATGCCGGGCTACCGCTACACGCACGCCCTGTGCGACAAGACCTCCCTGTACTGCGGCGTGAACGTGGGCGTGTCCAACCAGAGCCTCAAGTACCGCGGTGCAGACAGCTTCGATTTCACCTACCCGGACTATTCCGAGCATGAGGACGGCACCATGAAGCAGCACGGCTCCCAGTGGGGCCTGGCCTACTCCGCAGAGGCCGGCGTGCGCTACGCCATCACCGAGGCGGTGGACTTCTTTGTGGCCTACCAGTTCACGGGCAACACCTGCAAGCCCAAGCTGGATGGTGGCGAGGGCTACCACGTGCGCGGCAAGGCCCAGAACTACCACGGCGTGCGCGCCGGTTTCGGTATCAAGTTCTAATCCCCCGCATACCGTTTATCCAACCCCGGGGCAGGTGGGCGTGCGCCCGCCTGCCCTGTTTGCTGTCACAGCGTGATATTGACTTTCAAGCGGGCTTGGCGTAAACTCGCGCGCATGAGCGAGAAGACAAACGAAACCGACGTTGAACAGCAGCCGACAGGGGGCACCTGCCCGGAGACCGAGTGCGAATGCCCGGAGACAGGGTCCGCAGAGGCGGCAGAGCCCACGCCGGAGGAGGAAATCACCAAGTGGCGCGACCTGGCCATGCGCACCGCGGCAGAGTACGACAACTACCGCAAGCGCACCGTGAAGGACCGCGAGGAGTTCTCCAAGTATGCCAACCGCGGCCTGCTGGAGGAGCTGCTGCCGGTGATCGACAACTTTGAGATGGGCATGACGATGGCCGGGAACGAGCAGGGCTCCATGATCTACATCGGCATGAACATGGTGCAGAAGCAGCTGCAGGATTTCCTGGCCGGCCAGGGCGTGGAGCCCATTGCCTGCGAGCCCGGCCAGATGTTCGACCACAACCTGCACGAGGCCATCATGAGCGAGCCGAGCGGCCATCCGGAGGGCACCATCCTCCGCATCATCCGCAAGGGCTACAACCTGCGCGGCCGCCTGCTGCGCCCCGTGAACGTGGTCACCGCCGCCCCGGCGGAGGAACAGCAAGCCTAACCCACTGAACCCGACTGCCATATATGTCCCAAGACTATTACGAGGTGCTGGGCGTGGACCGCAACGCGGACGACGCCACCATCAAGAAGGCCTACCGCAAGCTGGCCATGAAATACCACCCGGACCGCAACCCGGACGACAAGGAGGCCGAGGAGAAATTCAAGGAGCTGGGGGAGGCCTACGAGGTGCTCAGCAATGCCGACAAGCGCGCCGCGTACGACCGCATGGGCCACGAGGCGTTCAAGAACGGCGGCATGGGCAGCGCCGGCGGCGGTGCCGGCGGATTCGGCGGCTTTACGGACCCCATGGACATCTTTGCCCAGATGTTCGGCGGCATGGGCGGATTCGGCGGTTTCGGCCGCCAGGGGCGCCAGAAGGCGGACCCCCGCCAGCCCGGTTCCGACCTGCGATTCGACCTGGAGCTCACACTTGAGGAGGCTTTCACCGGATGTGACAAGACGCTGAACATAGAGCGGCTGGTACCGTGCGAGACGTGCAACGCCACGGGCTCCAAGGACGGCAGCGCCGGGTTCAAGACCTGCCCCACCTGCCAGGGCACGGGCGTGGTGACCCGCCAGGCCGGCTTCTTTGTGCAGCAGAGCACCTGCCCCACCTGCCACGGCCGCGGCCAAACCATCACCAACCCCTGCCCGAAGTGCCGCGGGGAAGGCCGCGTGCACAAGGACGTGCCCATCACCATGCACATACCCGCCGGCGTGGACAACGGCATCAAGCTGCGCTCCACCGGCAACGGCGATGCCGGCATGCACGGCGGAGAGACGGGCGACCTGTACGTCTTTATCGAGGTGAAGCCGCATGACATCTTCACCCGCGACGGGGCGGACCTGCACTGCACGGTCTACATCCCGCTCACGGAGGCAGCGGCCGGCGGTGTCATCTCCGTACCCACGCTGGAAGGCCCCGCCAAGCTGAAGGTGGCCGCCGGCACGCAGAGCGGCACCATCCTGCGCGTGCGCGGCAAGGGCATGCCCATGCTCAAGGGCGGCACCCGCGGAGACCTGCTGGTGGAAATCCAGGTGGAGACCCCCAAGAACCTGAACAGCAAGCAGCAGGAGGCCCTGCAGGCATTCACGGATTCCCTGAAGGACAGCAACCAGCCGGAGGTGGCGGAGTTCCGCAAGCGCGCCGCCCGTTTCCTGAAATAAGCCCGCAGCCCCCCCGCCGCCATGCACCGCTGCTACCTGCCGGATGCCGATTTCAGCGCCCCGGCGCTGGAAATCACCCGCGACGAGGCGCACCACGCCCTGCGCGTGCTGCGCCTGCGCGTGGGGGAGGAGTGCGAGGTGTTCGACGGCCGCGGCAACGGCGTGCGCGGCCGCATCATCGCCGCACAGGGCAGCAGCAGCATGACCGTGGGGGAGCTGCAGCCCCTGCCCCCCATGCCCCCCATGCCGGGCATCACCCTGGCCTTTGCCCTGGCAAAGGGCACCAACACGGACCTCATCCTGCAAAAGGCCGTGGAGCTGGGCGCCACCCGGCTCATCCCCCTCATCTCAGAGCGCACCATCGTGCGGCTCAAGCCGCAGGAGGCAGAGGCCAAGGCGGAGAAATGGCGCCGCACCGTGCTGGAGGCCTGCAAGCAGTGCGGCGTGCGCCTGCTGCCCGCGGTGGAGGCTCCGCAGCCCTTCCCCGCCTTCCTGCAGCGCACGGACCTGCCGGAGCTGCGCATCACCGCCGCCATTACCCCCACGGCACGCCCCCTGCGCCGCGTGCTGGAGGACGCCCGCGCCCGCGGCACGCAGGATGCCATCTTCCTCATTGGCCCGGAGGGCGATTTCTCCCCGGCGGAATACGCCGCCGCAGAGCAGGCCGGGTTCACCCCCGTCACTCTGGGACCCATCATCCTGCGCGTGGAAACCGCCGTGTTCATGGCCCTTTCCGCCACCCGGTACGCCCTGGATTCCACCCTGGGCTAAGCGGCAGCTTTCATTTGTAATACCGCTTTCAACAGGATACACCACCCCCTACGCGCCGCAGGAGCCTGCGGCGTTTCAAACCGTCTCCCGGCAGCCGCCCGGCAGTCACTTGCCGGCGGCGCGGGCCTCCTCCTGGCGGCGGGCGCGTATCTGGCGCACCTGGGCTAGGATAAAGTCGGGATTCTTCATGGAGGATTCAATATTGCGGCGGAGCGTCTCTGCATCACTGTTGCCGCGCAGGGGCTCCAGGTCGGCCATCAGGGTGGCCTTCACCTGCTCCAGCTCTTCCTTGGAATCAGCCATCAGCACCAGGGCGGAGAACTTGAGCTCCAGCACGGCGGGGCGGTTCTCCGGCATCACGGTGGCCTGGTACTCCTGCACCATGGCCAGCATGTCCTTGGGGTCCGTATGGCGGATTCCGGCGCGGCGGGTGCTGATTTCCGCGCGCTGGCGTGCCACGGCGCGGCGGCGGGCAATACCGTGCCTGTCCTCCGGGTCTGCGGCGATAATGGCATCCTCAATCCCCACGGCGCAGCCGCGCACATCCTCCGGCACCTTGTCCAGCAGGGCAACCAGGGCATCCACGCGCGCCTGGCCCTGCAGGGCCTTGGCCTGCTGCAGCTCAGCCAGCAGCCCCAGCCCGGCATCCAGCACCGCGCGGGCCTCCGGCAGCTTGTAGCCGCTGCCCAGGAAACCGCCAGCGGCCTCACCCTGCGCGTTGAGCACCAGCACGGTGGGGAACGCGCGCACGTGGTAGGCGGCGGCCAGGGCGTTGTTGACCTTCTTCTGCTCCTCGCTCATGGAGTTGCCGTGCGGGCAGTCAATCTCCAGCAGCACAAACTTGTCCGCCGCGTAGGCTTCGAAGGCCGGGGTGGCCAGCAGCTCGCGGTGCAGGTACTTGCAGGCCCCGCACCAGTCGCTCCCGGTAAAGCTGGCCAGCACGGCCTTGTGCTCAGCGGCGGCCTTCTGCCTGGCGGCCTCCATGTCCGTAAGCCACTCCGCCCCCATCACCGGGGCCACCCATGCCAGCGCTGCCGCCAGCGGTACCAGTTTGTTCCTGAACATGCGCGCCAGTATACAGCCCGCGGCACCGCCCTGCAAGCACCAAGTGGCCTGCGTACGCAATTTACTTGTGGGAATCGTCCAGCGGGTTGTGCACGTTGTCGAACAGCGGGCGGTAGGAGGGCAGCTGCCAGTTCAGCATCACCGCCACCATGCGCACGGTGAACACAATGACGGTGCCCAGGATATACGCCACCTGGTACGGCACGCCCATATCCAGCATGACCACCAGCGCCAGGCTGCCCACAAAGCATGCGGAGGCGTACACCTCCCTGGCGCGCACCACAAACGGCACATTGCCCGTCAGCAGGTCCCGCAGCGCGCCGCCGGCCACGCCCGTACACACGCCCATGCAAATGCACACAATGCCGTGGCAGCCCAAGTAGTATGCCTTGGCCGCGCCCAGGGTGGTGAAGAAGGCCAGGCCGAAGGCATCTGCCACGCGGATGGTGCCCACGGGGGGCTTGTAGAACTTGGTGGCAAAGTACATGAAGATGCAGGTGCCGATGGCCTGGTACAGGTACTCCACGTCAGACCCCAGCCAGTACACGGTGACCGGCACGCCCTGCTGGTTGATGAGGCCGCCCAGCAGGATATCCCTGACCGTGCCGCCGCCCAGAGAGGCGATGGTGCCGCAGACAATGATGCCGAAGAGGTCCATGCGCACGCGGCTGGAGGCGGTGGCCCCGCCCACCGCGCCGATGACGGTGGAGAAGATGGAGCTGAGGTGGAACAGGAAATGCTGGTCGAAATCCTTTACATCCTGCAGCGTGTCTGCCAGTATGGGGGTAACGAACATATAGCGGGAATCAGCGGAGTACGCGGGAAAGCGCCCACAGGGCCAGCAGCACCAGCAGCACGGGCCACAGCACGCTCACCATGGTGCCCAGCAGCACCAGGAACACGATGCCCACGGCAATCACCAGCAGCAGCCGGCCGATGCCCAGGTTGCGCGTGAGCAGGCGCCACAGGCCGGGGTTGCGCTCCTCTTCCTCCTCCTCGTCCAGGTTCACGGCGGAAAGCGGGCGCCAGGTCTCGGAATCCGCGCGGCGCACCCAGGTGGCACCGCTGATGGTGCCGCCGGCGCGCAGGCGCACCAGGTCGTTCCCCGTCACGGGGCCCACCTTTTCCTCGCCTGTATCGTAGTAGTATTTCCTGGCCATGGCCTGCGGGGGAGCGGTGGATTACGCGTGGATGGCGCGACCCTCTGCATCCAGGGCCGCCTCGTGAATGGCCTCGGAAAGCGTGGGGTGGGCAAAAATCATGGCATTCAGGTCTGCGGCACCCATCTTGCTGCCGATGGCCAGCTCCGGCGCAGTCAGCAGCTCCGTGGCGTTGTCTCCCACAATGTGGGCGCCGATGAGCCGGCCGCCGTCCTTGGCAAAGATGAGCTTCACAAAGCCGTCCGTATCACCGCCGGCCACGGCGCGGCCAATGGCCATGAAGGGGAACTTGCCCACGGTGTACTCCGTGCCGGCCTCCTTCAGGTCACGCTCCCGCGCGCCCACGCTGGCCACCTGCGGGTGGCAGTACGTGCAGCCCGGCACCACCTCCGGCTTCTTGGGCGCGTGGCCCGGCACAAACATGCCCTCCACGGCCTGCTCCGCCTCATAGCTGGCGGTGTGGGCCAGCATAATGCCGCCGATGCAGTCTCCCGCGGCATACACGCCGGGGATGGAGGTGCGGTAGCAGTCGTCCACGGCAATGAACCCGCGCTCCGTAAGCTGCAGGCCCTCTGCCTGCGGCACCACGGGCACCACGCCCACGGCCACCAGGCACACATCCGCAGTCACCTGCTGCTGCTTGCCGTTCTTGGCGGTAATGGTGGCGGTCACGCTGTCGCCGTTGTCCTGCAGGCTCTCCACCCGGGCACCGGCCATGCAGGTGATTCCCTGCTTCTTGAAAGAGCGCTCCACGGCCTGGCTCACGTCGTCGTCCTCGTTCGGCAGGATACGCGGCAGGGCCTCCACCAGCGTCACCTTGGTGCCAAAGCAGTGGTACACGTAGGAAAGCTCCGTGCCGATGGCGCCGGAACCGATGACGAGCATGCTCTGCGGCAGGGTCTCGCGCACCAGGGCATCCTTGCTGCCGATGATGGTCTTGCCGTTGAAGGGGAACACGGGCACCTCACGCGTGCGGGCGCCGGTGGCAATCAGGATATTCTGCCCCTCCAGCGTGGTCACGGTGCCGTCTGCGGCGGTCACCTGCACCTGCCCGGGGGCGGGTATGGCAGCCTCTCCGGTGATGTGGTCTATCTTGTTCTTCTTGAAAAGGTAGGCAATGCCGGCGGAAAGGCGCTCGCTGATCTGGCGGGAGCGGCCGATGACGGCGGACCAGTCGAAGGACAGGCCCTGCGCCGTGATGCCGAACTCCGCCGCGCGCCTGGCCATGGTGCTGTACACCTCGCCGTTCTTGAGCAGGGCCTTGGTGGGAATGCAGCCCCAGTTCAGGCAGGTGCCGCCCACGTGCTCGCGCTCCACGCACGCCACGCTCTTGCCCAGCTGGGCAGCACGGATTGCTCCCACGTAGCCCGCGGGACCTCCACCAATGACAATCAGATCATAGCTCATGCGCCCATTGTACCATCTTCTCCACAGCCTGCAAGCCGTAAGTGCGCCCGCGCCTGACATGGGGACGCGCCCATTGCGTGTGCGCGCGGCATTATCATTGACCCGCGGGCGGTTTTGCGCTAGACTGGCGGCAACATGTCAGATACAGCAGTTGCATACAAGGTGGCGGATATCTCCCTGAAGGACTGGGGCCGCAAGGAAATCACGATGTCCGAGTTTGAAATGCCGGGCCTGATGGCCTGCCGTGAGAAGTACGGCCCGCAGCAGCCGCTGGCGGGTGTGCGCATCACCGGCTCCCTGCACATGACCATCCAGACCGCCATCCTCATCGAGACCCTGGTGGCGCTGGGCGCGGATGTGCGCTGGGCCAGCTGCAACATCTTCTCCACCCAGGACCACGCCGCCGCCGCCATTGCCGCTGCGGGCGTGCCCGTGTTTGCCTGGAAGGGGGAGACGCTGGAGGAGTACTGGGAGTGCACCTGGAATGCCCTGTGCCACAAGGATGGCCTGGGCCCGCAGCTGATTGTGGACGACGGCGGCGATGCCACGCTGCTGCTGCACAAGGGCTATGAGATGGAGGACGGCGACAACTGGGTGAACGAGCCCGCCGGCTCCCAGGAGGAGGGCGTCATCAAGGCCCTGCTCAAGCGCATCGGCACGGAGCAGCCGGGTATCTTCCACCGCTGGATGCCGGAGATTTCCGGCGTGTCCGAGGAGACGACCACGGGCGTGCACCGCCTGTACCAGATGGAGCGCGAGGGGCGCCTGCTCTTCCCCGCCATCAACGTGAACGACTCCGTGACCAAGAGCAAGTTCGACAACCTGTACGGCTGCCGAGAGAGCCTGACGGACGGCATCAAGCGCGCCACGGACGTGATGATTGCCGGCAAGGTGGCCGTGGTCTGCGGTTACGGCGATGTGGGCAAGGGCTGCGCCCAGGCCCTGCGCGGGCTGGGTGCCCAGGTCATCGTGACAGAGGTGGACCCCATCTGCGCCCTGCAGGCCGCCATGGAGGGCTACCGCGTGCTCACCGTGGAGGACACCCTGGGCTGGGGAGACATCTACGTGACCACCACCGGCAACTGCGACATCATCACCCTGGAGCACATGGAGAAGATCAAGGACCAGGCCATCGTCTGCAACATCGGCCACTTTGACAACGAAATCCAGGTGGCCCGCCTGCAGGGGCGGGAGGGCATCGTGCGCACCAACATCAAGCCCCAGGTGGACAAGTACACCTTCCCGGACGGCCACAGCCTGTACCTGCTGGCAGAGGGCCGCCTGGTGAACCTGGGCTGCGCCACCGGCCACGCCTCCTTTGTGATGAGCAACAGCTTTACCAACCAGGTGCTGGCACAGATGGCCCTGTGGCAGGACCGCGCCAACGCCAAGCCCGGCGTGCAGGTGCTGCCCAAGCTGCTGGACGAGGAGGTGGCCCGCCTGCACCTGGCCAAGCTGGGTGTGCACCTGACCACGCTCTCCCAAAAGCAGGCAGACTACCTGGGCGTGCCCGTGCAGGGCCCGTTCAAGAGTGAATTCTACCGCTACTGATACCGTGTTCACCGGACTTGCAGAGGCGCTGGACTGGCTGTATGCCACGCAGATGTTCGGCATCAAGCTGGGGCTGGCCGGCATGACCCGCCTGCTGGAGGAGTGCGGCGTGCGCTACCCGCGCGCCCGTGTCATCCACGTGGCCGGCACCAACGGCAAGGGCTCCACCTGCGCCTTTGCAGAGTCCGTGGCCCGCGCGGCGGGCTACACCACGGGCCTGTTCACCTCCCCCCACCTGGTGGAGTTCGGGGAGCGTATCCGCGTGAACGGGCAGAACATACCGGATGCGGATGCCGCACGCCTCATCTGGCAGGTAAAGGAGACCATCTCCGCCTGGGAGACCCCGCCCACCTTCTTTGAGATTGTGCTGGCCGTGGCCATGCTGCACTTTGCCGAGCGGCAGGTGGATATCATCATCCTGGAAACCGGCATGGGCGGCCGGCTGGATGCCACCAACGCCGTGCCCAAGGACGTGGCGGTCATCACCCCCGTGGGGCTGGACCACTGCCAGTACCTGGGCAGCACGCTCTATGAGATAGCCGGGGAGAAAGCCGCCATCATGGCCTGGCACCGCCCCGCTCTCACCGCCCCCCAGGAGCCGGAGGCCATGCGCGCCCTGCATGAGCACGCACAGGCCATGGATACGGAATGCCGAATCATTGCAGAACCCTGTGAGCAGCCCCTGGGCCTGCGCGGCCGCTACCAGAAACTGAATGCCGCCCTGGCGCTGGCCGCCCTGCACGCCCTGCCCCATTTCCTGTGCTCCGCAGAGGAGGAGGCCCGCGGCCTGGCAGGGGTGCGCTGGCCCGGCCGGTTTGAGGAAGCCGCCCCCGGCGTGGTGATGGACGGCGCGCACAACCCGCCCGCCATCCGCGTGCTGGTGCAGGCGTGGAAGGAATACTACCCCGGCGTGAAGGCGCGCTGCATCTATGCCGGCTCCGCGGACAAGGCGCTGGACGAGGTCATCACCCTGCTCTCCGGGATTGTGGGCGAGTGGATACTGCCGCCGGTGCAGAGCCCGCGCATCCTGCCCCAGGCAGAGATGGCAGAGAAGGTGCGCGCCCTCTCCGCAGCCCCTGTCTCCACCCCCGCCACCCTGGCAGAGGCCCTGCAATCCCCCGCCCCCGGCACTCTCATCTGCGGCTCCTTCTTCCTGCTGGGAGAGGCCAAGGCCATCCTGCAGTCCCGCGCAGACTACCGCATGACGCAGCAGTAGGGCACGCCGCGCGCGGCAGCGCGGGCGTTTTTTCTTGAAAAGCGTGAGCGTATGTGGTAGAAGTGCCGCATGTTCAAGAATCTCTTCATCCTTTCCCTGATGGCGGGCGGCCTGGCCACCGCCACGGAGGGCTTTGAAAAGGCCCCCAAAGGCAACCTGACCAAGGTGGATACCGAGTACGGCACGCTGACGGCCGAGGCCGGCAACGCCGAGATTATGGGCGGCAAGGCCCGCACTGGCGACCAGTGCCTGCACATCATGGGCGGCGCAGACAAGAGCGTGAGCCTGCAGCTCACCGAGAAGCTGGAGAAGGACGCCCCCATGGAGTACCACATGGAGCGCTGGACAAACAAGCCCCCGTTCAAGGTGGAGGTGTACGCCACCGCCAACGGCACGGAAACCAAGCTGGAATCACTGGACAAGCTGGCCACCGGCTCCTACAAGCACCACGGCAAGCTCACCCTGCCCGCCGGCACCACCGCCCTGCGCTTTACCGCCACCACGGCAGACAACGGCGGCGTGCTGCTGGACGACCTGGGCATTTTCTCCGGCGACATGAAGATTGAGGGCGTGGACCAGGTATCCCCCGTGAACTACCCCCTGCTCAAGCGCGCAGCCATCAACCCCGCCCTGGCCGTAACCGTGCATGCCAAGGGCTCCGCCAACCCCAAGGCCGTGCAGAAGGTCACCTTCAACGTGACCCCCGGCACCCTGGAAAAGGTGACCCTGCGCAGCGGCAACGACAACGGCACCAATTTCCGCAACAGCGTGGTATACGGCACCGCCACCCCCGCAGAGGACGGCTCCGTGACCATTACATGCGATGCCGCCAAGACCCTGGACTCCGGCGACACCACGCTCTGGATTGACGCAGCCCCCGCCGCCAAGGCCAAGGTGGGCGGCACCGCCACCTTCTCAGACCTCCGCATCACCATCGACGGCCAAGAGCTCACCCCCGGCACGGAGCCCGTGACCCAGCGCATCGGCTACATGGTGGCCGTACCGGACGAGACCGTGGGCAACCAGCCCGACGGCGAGGCGGACCGCAAGTGCGTATCCTTCCGTATCCCCGGCATGATTGCCACTAAAAAGGGCACGCTCATCGGCTGTTTCGACGCCCGCTACAATAACTCCGCAGACCTCTGCCAGGATATTGACGTGGCGGTGGTGCGCTCCAAGGACGGCGGCCAAACCTGGACCACCCCGTACGTGGGCATGGATTCCGGCCCCGGCGTGGACAACGGCAACGGCGACCCCTGCATCCTGCAGGACAAGAAGGGCCGCATTTGGATGCAGTCCCTGGTATGCCACTTCAAGGGCGGCGCCTCCCTGAACGTCTCCCAGACCGGGTTCGACCCCAAGAAGACCGGCCAGTGGGAAATGGTGTACAGCGACGACGAGGGCAAGACCTGGAGCAAGGAGCACGTGAACCCCACCCGCCAGATCAAGAAGGAGGAGTGGACCACCATCCTGGCAGGCCCCGGCAACGGCATCTGCACCTCCAAGGGCATCATCGTCTTCCCCGCCCAAATCTGGCAGCGCGGCGCCGCGCACCGCTGTATGAGCACCATCTGCTACTCCAAGGACGGCGGCAAGAACTGGGTGTACGGCACGGGCATTCCGCATGACACCTCAGAGTGCCAGGTGGTAGAGTTGCAGGACGGCTCCCTGATGCTCAACTGCCGCAACGAGAAGCGCCAGGGCAAGCGCATCGTCTACGTCACCAAGGACCTCGGCAAGACCTGGACGGAGCATGAGAGCAACAACAAGGCCCTCCAGGAACCCACCTGCCAGGCATCCCTCATCTCCGTGGATTCCAAGAAGCACGGCAAGCTCCTCCTCTTTGCCAACCCCAAGTCCGGCAAGCGCAACCACATGACCATCCGCGCCTCCAGGGACGGCGGCGTGACCTGGACGGACGGCTACGAGTACGACTCCCGCGACTGCTGGGGATACTCCTGCCTGGCCATGTGCGATGACGACACCGTGGGCGTGCTGTACGAGGCGCCCCACGTGAGCGAGACCTCCGACATGCACGGCATCGGCTTCATCCGCATCCCGCTGGAGACCATCCTCACCGGCAAGGACGTGCCGGACAAGGCCGCCGGCAAAAAGAGGAAGTAACACCCCTGCCCCACCCCCGTTTCCCAAAGGCTGCACCTGCCCGGTGCAGCCTTTTTTGCTGCAACTGCTTCAAGTTTTGCTTGACAAGGGGGCCGTGGGGGCGTATAGTCGCGGCTCACTTAACCCGAATATACTGATTATGGCTAACATGAAAGTTATTCTCGCTACGAAGATCGAAGGTCTGGGCTGTGAAGCCGACCTCGTTACCGTGAAGGCTGGCTACGGCCGCAACTACCTGATTCCCCAGGGGCTTGCGTTCGAGGCGACTCCCGCCAACCAGCGTTTCATCAACATGCTCCAGAAGAAGCGCGCTGAGCGCGAGGCCGCAGAGCTGGCCAACTTCCAGGAGATTGCCGCCAAGATTGCTGCCACCACGGTGAACGTCACCCTTGAGGCCGGCGAGAATGGCAAGGTGTTCGGCGCCATCACCAACCAGCAGATTTGCGAGGCCCTGGCCGCCCAGGGTATCGAGATCGACCGCCACACCATCGACCTGGAGAAGCCGCTCAAGAAGTCCGGCACCTACGAGGTGGCCGCCAAGCTCCACCAGCAGGTGACCGCCACCGTGAAGGTGGTTCTGGTGGTGAAGGGCGAAGTGGCAGAGGCCCCCAAGGCCGAGGCCGCCGAGGAAGCCCCCGCCGAGGCCTAAGCCTCCGCAGGAAACCATACCTCTTTCAATCCCGGCAGGGCTGCACACCGCAGCCCTGCCCTCTTTTTTACCCAAGGTGCCGTTATTCCGGAAATCCTAATCTTAATCCTAATTCGGAATTCCCCTCCGCATACGCGTTCGCGGATTGGCGTAATAGGACGCCGCTATTGCTTGACATGCCGGGCCGGCGTGGTATGATGGCAGGAAACATGAATACGTACAAGATTGCGGTATTGGCGGGCGATGGAATCGGCCCGGAGGTGATGGAGCAGGCCCTGCGCGTGCTGGACGCCGTGGAAAAGAAGCACGGGTTCCGCACGGAGCGCACCGCATGCTTTGTGGGCGGCGCGGGCATAGACAACTGCGGCAAGGCCCTGCCGGCGGAGACGCTGGCGGCGTGCGAGGCGGCAGATGCCATCCTCTTCGGCTCCGTGGGCGGCCCCAAGTGGGACACGCTGCCGCCGGACGAGCGCCCGGAGCGCGGCGCGCTGCTGCCGCTGCGCAAGCATTTCAGCCTGTATGCCAACCTGCGCCCCGGCATCTGCCTGCCGGAGCTGGTGCATGCCTCCCCCATCAAGCCCTCCCTGATTCCCGGCGGCTTTGATATCCTGTGCGTGCGTGAGCTCACGGGCGGCATGTACTTTGGCGAGCCCAAGTTCTACGGCGAGCGCGACGGCGAGACCATCGCCCTGGACACCCTCGTCTACAAGAAGAGCGAGGTGGAACGCATTGCCCGCGTGGCATTCGAGGCCGCACGCGGCCGCCGCCGCAAGCTCTGCAGCGTGGACAAGGCCAACGTGCTCACCTCCTCCGTGATGTGGCGCGAGGTCATGAACGCCATGGCTCCGGAATACCCGGACGTGGAGCTTACCCACATGTACGTGGACAACGCCGCCATGCAGCTGGTGCGCAACCCGCAGCAGTTCGACGTGATTGTCACGGAGAACACCTTCGGCGACATCCTGACGGACGAGATGGCCATCGTCTGCGGCTCCCTGGGCATGCTGCCCAGCGCCTCCCTGTGCCAGGGCAGTGAGAGCTTCTTCGGCCTCTACGAGCCCTCCGGCGGCTCCGCACCCGACATCGCCGGCCAAGGCATCGCCAACCCCATCGCCCAAATCCTTTCCATGGGCATGCTGCTGCGCTACACCTGCAAGGAAACCGCCGCAGCAGACGACGTGGACCGCGCCGTGCGCAACGTGATTGCCGCCGGATACCGCACAGGTGACCTGGCCACCGGCGCAGAGGGTGAGATACGCGTGGGCACCGCAGGCATGGGTGATGCCATTATCGCCGCCATCGATTGACCGTTAACACCACTTTCACCAAAATAAAGACACCATTATGGCAACAACAATCGAGAACCTCAAGACCGCCATCATCGGCGAGAGCACGGCATGCGCCAAGTATGCCGCCTTTGCAAGCAAGGCCGCCCAGGAGGGCTACCCCCAGATCCAGAAGCTGTTCGAGGCCGCCTCCATGGCGGAGCGCATCCACGCTTCCAACCACACCAAGGCCCTCGTCAAGATGGGTGAAAGCCCCATCTGCTATGAAATGAACTTCACCGTGGGCACCACCGCAGAGAACCTGAAGGAGGCCATCGCCGGTGAGACCTACGAGTTCGACCAGATGTACCCGCCCATGATTGAGCAGGCCAAGGCAGAGGACGCCAAGGACGCCGTCCGCTCCATGACCTGGGCGCTGGAGGTGGAAAAGCAGCATGAAAAGCTCTACTCCGCCGCCCTGGCCCAGCTGGAGAGCGGTGAGAAACCCTCCCTGCCCGCCAAGTACTACGTCTGCCCGCTCTGCGGCGGCACCTTTGCAGAGGGTGAGGTTCCCGCCAAGTGCACCGTGTGCGGCGTACCCCAAGAGAAGTTCATCGCCTTCTGATGATTCCAGCCCCATGCAGGGTAGCCCCCCTGCATCACCTCCCGCCCAAGGCTCCGGCCATGGGCGGGATTTTTTGCGGCGGTGTGCTGCCAGACCGGCCAGGGCAAGCGGGAGAGGGTGCCGCACCCACCCTTGGGCAACCGAGGGTGGGCTTTTTTGTGGCAGCAGCCCGAAAATAAAAGAACCGTTCACCCCCATTGGCGGGGATAAACGGCCCTGGTTGAGCGGAGAGAGTGGGATTCGAACCCACGGTGACATTTCTGCCACGTTCGATTTCGAGTCGAGTGCCTTAGACCAGCTCAGCCATCTCTCCTGAAGGTGCGGGGGTATTGTGCCCTGCGGCGGGGCGGATGTCAAGTTCAATGCCTGGCATGACAGGGCGGGAGGGGGAAAAATCAGAGGTTTCTGCGGCCCTCGATGGCGCGCATGAGGGTGACGGCATCCGCATGGCCGAGGCCTGCGCCTGCGGGCATGCCCTGGGCGATGCGGGAGACGCGGCAATCCAGGCTGGTGAGCTGCTCTGCGAGGTAGAGGGCGGTGGCCTCTCCCTCTACATCGCTGCCGACGGCGAGGATGACCTCGCACCCGGGGCGGTCTGCCACGCGCTGCAGGAGCTTGTCGACGGCGAGGTCCTCCGGCATGACGCCGTCCAGCGGGGAAATCTTGCCGCCGAGGCAGTGGTAGAGGCCGCGGAAGGAGCCGCTGCGCTCAATGGGCAGTACATCCGTGGGCTGCTCCACCACGCAGAGGAGGCGGGAATCACGCCCTGCATCCGCGCAGGCGGTGCAGGTTTCCCCGGCATTGGAGAAGAAGCCGCATTCCGGGCAGGTGGCCACGGAATCCGCAGCGGTGACGAGGGAGGCGGCAAGCTGGCGCGCCTCTGCCCTGCCCTGCTGGAGGAACCAGAGGGCCAGGCGCTCTGCGCCGCGGCTGCCCACGCCGGGCATGCGCTTGAGTGCGGCGATGAGCTCCAGCACGGGCTGGGGGTATTCCTGGGCTTTCATTGGGCGCGGAGCCGGGGTTGGATATGGCGGTAGTAGAGTTTCTTGGCCAGGGGCTTGGACTCTGCGCCCAGCCAGGCCAGGATGATGCAGGCCAGGGGGGCGCTCACGTTCAGCACGCCGTGCCAGAGCACGCACAGGATGCCCGGCAGGCCGGCAGCCACCAGGGCCAGCACCACCAGGCGCAGGCGCTGGATGAAGTAGCGCTCACGCAGCAGCAGGAGCGCCATGTAGAAGGTGACCAGCACGCAGATGCCGAACATGCCGGCGCTGCCCACCAGGTCCACCTGCGCCTCTGCGGCGTCTATGTAGAAGGGTTCCCCGGCCAGGAAACGCACTTGCTGCAGGCCCAGCTCATAGGTGGCGCCGCTGAGCATGAGCACCAGCACGGCTAGGAGCACGCAGATGGAGAGTGCGGTCCATTTCAGGAAGAAGCGGTCCCCGCTGCCGGGGGTGCGTGCGGGGGACAGGAAATCCAGCGCGCGGTGCAGCAGGTCTCTGGCGTGGGCGGCGGCCCTGTTCTTGTGCTTGTGGTGGCTCACGGGTGGTGCGGCAGGGTGGGGGTGGGAACGGAGGCGGCGGCAGCGCCCCGTGGGGCAGGCTGCCGCCGCATGATTCAGTGTACCGTGGCGGCGCTGCGCTTATTCAGCGAAGCGGCTCACGATGAGGGAGGCGTTGTGGCCGCCGAAGCCGAAGGAGTTGCTCAGCGCCACGTCCACCTTGTGTTCGCGGCCCACGTTGGGGCACACGTCCAGGTCGCACTCGGGGTCCTGGTTGAACACGTTGATGGTGGGGGGGATGAAGTTCTCCTGGATGGCCTTGATGCAGGCGATGAGCTCCACGCCGCCGGCGGCACCCAGCAGGTGGCCGGTCATGGACTTGGTGGAGCTGATGACGAGGCCGTTTGTGGCGTGGTCTCCGAAGGTGCGCTTGATGGCGCGGCACTCGCAGGCATCGCCCAGGGGGGTGGAGGTGCCGTGGGTGTTCACGTAGTCCACCTGCTCCGGCTTCAGGCCGGCGTGCTCCAGGGCCATCTGCATGCAGCGGCTGGCGCCCTCGCCGTTCGGCATGGGGGAGGTAAGGTGGTAGGCATCGCAGCTCAGGCCGTAGCCCACCAGCTCCGCCAGGATGCGGGCGCCGCGGGCCTGGGCGTGCTCCAGGGTCTCCAGCACCAGCACGGCGGCACCCTCGCTCATCACAAAGCCGTCGCGGTCCACGTCATACGGGCGGGAGGCGGTGGCGGGGTCGTCGTTGCGGGTGGAGAGGGCCTTCATGTTGCCGAAACCGGCCAGGCCGATGAGCTCGATGGGGGCTTCTGCGCCGCCGCAGATCATGACGTCGGCATCACCGAACTTCATGATGCGCCAAGCCTCGCCGATGCAGTGGTTGGAGGTGGCGCAGGCGGTGGAGATGCTCATGTTCGGGCCGCCGAAGCCGTACTCCATGCCCACCAGGCCGCTGGCCATGTTGGTGATCATGTAGGGGATGCAGAAGGGGGAGACGCGGCGCATGCCGGACTTGATCATCACGGCGTGGTTGGTGCCGTGGATACCCAGGCCGCCGATGCCGGAGCCGATCATGACGCCGATGCGGTTGAGGTCTTCCTTCTCGGTGTCGAGCTTGGCGTCCTCGATGGCCTCTGCGGTGGCGGCCATGGCCAGCTGCTCAAAGCGGTCGCAGCGGCGGGGGGTCTTGGGGTCTTTCTTGAAATAAGGGGATGCGTCGAAGTCGCGGACCTGGCCCGCGAACTTGACAGTGGATTCCTCCACATCGATCCCCTCGATGGGAGCGATGCCGGAGCGGCCTGCCTTCATGCCGGCCCATGTTTCGTCAGTTGTTTTGCCAAGGGGCGTGACGGCCCCCATACCGGTGATAACAATGCGTCGTTCTGTCATGGCGGACTTAACGTAGCCTATTCTCCGGGCAGAGTCAAGCCTAAAGGTGTGAAAAAAAACGCCACAAAAACCCCCGCGCACGCGTCCGAGGGAAAAAAAATGTTGACATTCCGTGGAGTGAACTCTAGCATAGCGTGCGTGCAAGAACTTCGACAGTTTGCCGCCAAGGCATACCGCGCCATGAAGCTGGCCAGGGAATTCGACCGGAAGATAGCCGCGCTGTACCGCGGCGGCAAGATATACGGCGGCGTGTTCCTGGGCCGGGGGCATGAGGCGGTGGCCGCCTGTGCCGCCACCTTCCTGGAGCGCGGCAAGGACGTGTACAACCCTTTCATCCGTGAGCAGGCAGGGCGCTGCGCCCTGGGGCTCAGCGTGCTGGAGAGCGCCCGCGTGTACCTGAACAGCCCCGCCGGCTGCATGCAGGCGCATGACAGCAACGTGCACTGGGGCCTGCCCGCAGAGGGCGTGCCCGCCCCCGTCTCCTCCCTGGGCAGCATGGTATCCGTGGTGGCCGGCATGGTGTATGCCCGCCGCGCACAGGGCGCCGCAGACTGCGTGGGCGTGTGCCACGTGGGAGACGGCACCACCTCCGTGGGTGCCCTGCACGAGGCCGCCAACATGGTGGCCGTGATGAAGCTTCCCGTGGTCATTGTGGTGACGAACAACCAGTTTGCCTATTCCACGCCGAACGAGCAGGAGTTTGCCTGCAAGAGCCTGGCAGACCGCGGCCGCGGGTACGGCATGGCCTGCCATGAGTGCGACGGCACGGATTTCCTGCAGACCCTGCAGACCATGCAGGCCGCCGTGGCGGCCGCACGCCGCGGGGAGGGCCCCCAGTGGGTGGTGGCCACCACCCTGCGCCTGTGCGGCCATGGTGAACATGACGATGCCGCCTACATACCGCAGGAGCTGAAGGATGCCTATGCGGACCGCGACCCGCTGGACGTGGCCTGCCGCCAGATGCAGGAGCAGGGCTGGCTGACCCCGGAGCAGGAGGAGGAGCTGGCCGCCGCCTGCCGAGACGAGGTGCAGGCCGCCGTGAACCAGGCCCAGGCAGACCCCGCCCCCAACCCCGCCCATGAACCCCTTACCGCCACCATGTGGCATTCACCCGTATGCTGACCTATATTGACGCCATACACGCCGCCATGGCAGACCTGCTGGAGGAGGACCCTGCGGTTTTCCTGGCGGGAGAGGACGTGGGCGGCATTTTCGGCGGTGCGTTCAAGGCCACCAAGGGCCTGGAGGAGCGTTTCCCCGGCCGCGTGCTGAACACCCCCATTGCAGAGGATGCCATTGCCGGTTTCGGCATAGGCGCCGCGCTGGCGGGCATGAAACCCGTGCTGGAGATGCAGTTCGCGGATTTCGGCATCCTGGCGCACAACCAGATTGTGAACAATGCCGGCGCGCACTTTTTCCGCACCGGCGTGCCGGTGAACATAACCGTGCGCATGCCCATGGGCGGCACCCCCGGCGGCGGCCCCTTCCACTGCCAGAGCACGGAGGCGCTCTTTGCCCACTACCCCGGCGTGCACGTGCTCACCCCCGCCACCGTGGCGGATGCGTACCACATGCTCAAGCTGGCCGTGCAGAACCCGGATCCCGTGGTTTTCATGGAGCACAAGCACCTGTACCGCTGGCTGAAGGCGGAAAGCCTGGACCTGCCGGAAGGCCCCGCCCCGCTCCCCATCGGCTCCGCGCGCATTGCCCGCGTGGGGCGTGATGTTACCGTGGTGGCCTACTCCGCCATGGTGCAGGAGGCCCTGAAGGCTGCGGAATTCCTGGCAGAGGAAGGCATTGAGCTGGAGGTGGTGGACCTGCGCAGCGTGAAACCGCTGGATATTCCCACCATCCTGGCCTCTGTGGCGCGCACCGCGCACCTGCTGGTGGCGCAAGAAGCATTCCCCTACGGCGGCGTGGGCGCAGAGGTGGTCTCACGCGTGGTGGAAAGCGGTTTCCACCTGCTGGATACGCCCCCCGTGCGCGTGACCCCGCCGGATACGCCCATTCCCTCCCACCCGGACCTGTGGCACAGGCACCGCCCCCATGCAGAGGCCATTGTGCAGGCCGCACGCAAGCTGCTCTCCTTCTAACTCTCCCCGTTTCCCTGATATGTCCCGCATTCCCATCGTCATGCCCCAGCTCGGCGAATCCATCGCCGAGGCTTCCATCCGCGCCATCCTCGTCTCCCCCGGTGATTCCGTGGAGGAGGACGACGCTATCATGGAGGTGGAAACCAACAAGGCCGTGATGGATATCTCCGCCGTGTGCAGCGGCACCATCGTTTCCCTGGATGCCGCAGAGGGTGAGACCATCCCCGTGGGCGGTATCCTGGGCTACATAGAGACAGAGGAGGACGCGGCGGATGCCCCGCCCCCCGCCCCGCAGGCAGAGAGCCCCGCCGCCGCCCCCGAGCCGGCAGCCCCCGCCCCCGCTGCGGATGCCCCCGCCCCCATGCCCGCCCTGCCCCCCATGCCGGAGGGCGGCCTGCCCGTGCCCCTGCGCACCCAGGGCAAGGCCTACTTCTCCCCCCGCGTGCAGGCCCGCATGGACCAGCTCGGCATTACAGAGGCGGACCTCACCTACATCATCGGCAGCGGTGAGAACGGCCGCATCACCGTGCAGGATTTCGAGAAATTCATCAAGTACATCGACTGCTGGCCCTCCGACAAGGCATCCTCCATGCGCCGCAGCATGGCAGACAGCATGCTGCGCACCTGGCGCCGCCCCATCGCCAACGCCGCACGCAGCATCTGCATCTCCCCCATCCAGGAGCACCGCAAGCAGCACCCCCGCCACCCCGGCTCCACGCTCTACTTTGTCCGCGCACTGGGCCTGGCTCTGGCTGAGCGCCCGGAATGCGCCGGCTTCATGGTCGGCAGCCGCATCATCACCCCCAAGCATATCGACATCGGCATCGCCATCGGCGTTACAGACGGCATCACCGTCCCCGTGCTCCGCAATGTGAACGAATGCACGCTCGACGAGCTGGCCGACGAGTACGACAAGGTGGTGAGTATGGCCCGCGTGCGCCGCATAGACCCCAAGTACCAGGGCGGCGGCGTGGCCACCATCAGCAACTACGGTGCCTTCGGCCTTACGGATGCCAACCCCCTGCCCCTCCCCAGTGAAAGCCTTATTATCGGTGTAGGTTCCGTCACCAAGAACCCCGTGTGGAGTGACAAGGAGAACCGTTTCCTCCCCGTGGAGCAGGTCCGCATCAGCGCCTCCTTCGACCACCGCGTGGTGGATGGCGGCGGCATCGGCCGCATGATGCGCCGCCTGGCCCACTACCTGGAGCACCCGGAGCTGCTGTAGGGATTTTGTATTTAAGATTTAGGATTTAGAATATTCCGGCAAGCGCGCGCTCCATGGGGAACGCGCGCTTTCTTGCACACCCGGCGGACGGGCTGCAAGTTTTTAAGGTTAACTTTAAAAACTCCCCGATTCTGCAAGTTTTTAAAGTTAACTTGAAAAACTTGTTGACAAAGAGAGGGCGGGGGGAGTAGGATGAGGGTGCAAGAAAACCATGATAGCCCGCCCCGCATACCTGGAGCTACTGAGCTCCTACCGAGACCAGAACCTGATCAAGATACTGACCGGGGTGCGCCGCTCCGGCAAATCCACGCTGTTCCAGCTCTTTATGCAGGAGCTGGAGGAGAGCGGCGTGGAGCGGGAGCAGATACAGAGCCTGAACCTGGAGGACCTGGACAACGAGCCGCTGCTGGACTACCGGCGGCTGTACACCCACATACGGGAGCGGCTGGCGGCAGGGAAACAGAACTACGTGTTCCTGGACGAGGTGCAGAACGTGCCTGATTTCCAGAAGGCCGTGCGCAGCCTGGCAGACAAGGGGAACGTGGACCTGTACCTGACAGGCTCCAACTCCAAGCTGCAATCCGGGGAGTGGGCCACGGCCATCGCCGGGCGCTATGTGGAAATCCACGTGCTGCCCCTCTCCTTCCGGGAATTTGTCTCCAGCCTGGGGGAACCCGTGAACCGAGACGAGGCATACGCCGCGTACACGCAGCTGGGCTCCTTTCCCCAGGTGAGGTCCTTCCCGGAAGCGGAGCGCCGGGTGCAGGCGGAGCGCTACCTCTCCGACCTGTACAACAGCATTATACTGAAGGATATCATGGACAACCGCGGCATACGGGAGGTAAGCCGCCTGGACCGCCTGGCGCGCTTTATGGGCGGAAGCACGGGCAGCGAGCTCTCCATCAAGAAAATCAGCGATACCATGACCTCCGACGGCGTGAAGGCCAGCGTGCCCACCGTGGAGGCCTATGTGCAGGCCTTCCGTGACTGCTACCTCTTCTACAAGGTGGACCGCTATGATGTGAAAGGCAGGAAAATGCTGAAAACGCTCAACAAATACTACGTGGTGGACCCCGGGCTGCGGCGTTTCCTGACCGGGAGCGGGGCGCGCGATACGGGCCATGTGCTGGAAAATGTGGTGTACCTGGAACTGCTGCGCCGCGGGTTCCGCGTGAGCGTGGGCAAGGTGGACACCTGGGACAGCGCGCGCGGGGGCAGGGTTTCCGTGGAGGTGGATTTTGTGGCCGTGCGCGGGGATGAGGTGCACTACTACCAGGTGAGCGAGACCGTGGTGGACCCCGCCACGCTGGAGCGGGAGCTGCGTCCCCTGCAGGCGGTGCAGGATGCCCACCCCAAATTCCTGCTCACGCGGGACTACACGCCGGGGCACTATGAGGGCATACGCCACCTGAACGTGCTGAAATGGCTGCTGGGGGAAGAAGGGGAAGCCTGAAATCCCGCCCCGGGATTTTCCGGGTGCGGCCCGCAGATTGGGATTGCTAGCAGTTGCGGGATGTGGTATCATGGCGCGCATGGAAAAAGTTTCATTTGTCGGCGAGATGGCGGCCAAGCTTGGCCTAGATGAGAAGTACGTGATTCCCTACGGCCGTGACAAGGCCAAGGTGGATGTGGCAGCCCTGGCGGAGAAGAAGGCGCAGGGCAAGCTGATCCTGGTGAGCGCGCTGACCCCCACCCCGGCGGGCGAGGGCAAGACGACGGTCTCCATCGGCCTGGCGCAGGGCCTGCAGGCCATCGGCAAGAAGGTGTGCCTGGCGCTGCGCGAGCCCTCCATGGGCCCGGTGTTCGGCCGCAAGGGCGGCGCCACGGGCGGCGGTGCCTCCTCCATTGTGCCGGGCGTGAGCATCAACCTGGGATTCACGGGTGATTTCTCCGCCATTTCCCAGGCAAACAACCTGCTGGCCGCGGTGATTGACAACGCGCTGTTCTACCACACCACCCGCCTGGACCCCACCAAGGTGACCTGGAAGCGCGTGATGGACATGAACGACCGCGCGCTGCGCAGCATCACCATCGGCCTGAACCGCAACGGCGTGCCGCGCGAGGACGGGTTCAACATCACCCCGGCATCCGAGATTATGGCCTGCCTGTGCCTGTGCAGCGGCGTGGAGGACCTGCGCAACCGCATCGACAACATAGTGGTGGGCTTTACCGCCGACGACGAGGCCGTGTACGCCCGCGAGTTCGGGGTGACGGACTCCCTGCTGGCTATCCTGCTGGAGGCGGTGAACCCCAACCTGGTGCGCAGCCTGGAGGGCGTGCCGGCCTTTGTGCACGGCGGCCCGTTTGCCAACATTGCCCACGGCTGCAACTCCGTGCTGGCCACGCGCATGGCCCTGGCCTGCGGGGACTACGCCGTGACGGAGGCCGGATTCGCCTTTGACCTGGGTGCAGAGAAGTTCCTGGATATCAAGTGCCGCCAGAGCGGCCTGGCCCCGGATGCCATCGTCATCGTGGCCACCATCCGCGCGCTGAAGATGCACGGCGGCGTGAACAAGAAGGAGCTGGACCCCGCCAACCCGGAGGCCGTGCGCCGCGGCCTGGCCAACCTGGGCGCCCATATCCAGAGCGCCAAGCTCTACAAGCGCCCCGTGACCGTGGCCATCAACCTGTTCGAGGCCCTGGACACGGAGGAGGAGATTGCCGAGGTGAAGGCCTACTGCGCGGAGCAGGGCGTGGGCTGCGCCGTGGCCAACGTGTTCGGCAAGGGCGGCGAGGGCTCCAAGGAGCTGGCCGCCATTGTGGCTGAGAGCATCGAGAACTACGCCGCAGAGCCCTTCCGCTGCCTGTATGAGCTGGATATCCCCGTGAAGGAGCGCATGGAGACCATCGCCAAGAAGGTGTACGGCGCAGATGCCGTGGTACTGACCAAGCCCGCACTCAAGAAGCTGGCGCTCATGGAGAAGAACGGCCTGACCAACCTGCCCGTCTGCATGGCCAAGACCCAGAATTCCCTGAGCGACGACGCCACGCTGGTGGGCCGCCCCACCGGGTTCACCATCACGGTGCGTGATTTCGAGATTGCCAACGGCGCCGGTTTCCTGGTGGCGCTCACGGGTGAAATCCTGCGCATGCCCGCCCTGCCCAAGGAGCCCGCCGCCAAGGACATCCGCGTGACGGCAGACGGCACCATCACCGGCATGAAGGGCTAACCCACACACCATCAAATCACGCCACCACCATGAAAGCACCGCTTTTCATCACCGCCCTGCTGGCCGCCGCCGGCTGCGCCACCGCCCTGCCGGAGGCCCCCAGCCTGGAGGCCGCCCTGCCCGTGGCCAAGGAACAGGGCCGCACCATCCTGCTGGATTTCACCGGCAAGGAATGGTGCCCGCCCTGCATGTACCTGAAGAGCAAAATCTTCGAGAACCCGGAGTTTGACCGCCTGACGGGTGACAAGTACCTGCTGGTGGAGGTGGTGTTCCCCCGCCTGCCGGAGGCCAAGGCCGCCATGGGAGAGGCCAAGATGGCGGAGAACGAGGCCCTGCTGGCCTCCTACAACATTACCACCGGATTCCCCACCGTGGTGCTGCATGACGAGGCCGGAAAGCCTTTCGCCATCATCACCAGCCCACGCAAGACCGTGGAGGAGTACGCGGCAGAGCTGGACAAGGCCCAGCAGCTCCGCACCGCGCGTGATGCCGCCTTTGCCAAGGCGGCCACCCTGCAGGGCCTGGAGCGCGCCAAGGCCCTGGCAGAGGGCCTGAACGCCATCCCGGAGCCCTGCCGCTACAAGTACCCGGAGATAGTCACGGAGCTGAACAGCCTGGACCCGCAGAACACCCTGGGCTACGCCAAGTTCCTGGTGGCACGCGCGGAAACGGACAAGCAGATGGCCGCGCTGGATGCCCTGCTGCAATCCTGCGCCGGGCATTTCAAGCCGGAGGAGATTGCCGCCAACCAGGCCAGGATACGCTCCTTCCTGGAGGACAAGGACCTGTACCCGGAGGTGCGCCAGGCCGCCCTGGCCGCCCTGGGGGATTCATACGCCTTCCTGCGTGACTATGAGAGCATTCTGACCATGGTGGACCTGTACCGCCAGGCCGCAGAGGCCGCCCCGGACACCAAGCGCGCAGACAAGCTCCGCCGCAATCTCAAGTACTATGACGAGACCCTGCTGCCCATGCTCAAGGAGCAGCAGGAGAAGAAGAATTAGGAAAAGGTAATGCAGGGGACCACCCCGCCAAAGGCGGGGTTCCCCTCTAAAGACTGCAAAGCGGGTCACCACCACGGTTTGCACCGTGGCCTGATAATGGTGACGTCGCCAAGGCGACTAGAAAGAGTGCGGCCTGTGGCCGCACAGCAAGAAGGGCGGGCATAAGCCCGCCCCCGTGGCTGACTTGGCAGCCACGCCACTCTCCGCGCCGAAGGCGCGCAAATCCTAATCCCCCCCTTCCCTTTTTAGCCTTGCCCGCAGGCGCAGTCTGTGCTACCCTGTGCGGCGCTATGTTTGATTCCCTCTCCCATATCCTTGGCATGCTGGCGGATGCGCAACAGTCCGGCGGCGGATTCCTGAACAACCTGGATGCCGGCGCGTACGGCGGCGGGGCGCTGGCTGCGGGACTGGGAGCGTTCTGGTTCTTTTTCCGCCTTATCCGCAAGGTGGTGGCCACGCTGTTCATGCTGTGCCTGGTGTACCTGGTGATGAAACTGGGGATGGGCATAGACATCAGCCAGTACATAGCCCCGCTGTTCCAGAAGTAAGGCGCGCCCGCAGGAAAACGCGCTGCGGGCAGAAATTCCCTTGTACAATTGCCGCGTGCTGTGGTAAGCTGTGGGCGTATGAAGCCGCTGAACAAGCTGGGAGAAAAGCAGATGGAAGACGGGAGCGTGTGGGAGCTCTGGGAGCGCGATGGCGAACTCTCACTCCAGCACGACGGGTTGCCGTGCGCCGGCAGCTTTACGCACGGGAGCGAGGACTCCATGGCGGAGATTGCCACCTCCCCCATCACCCGCGCCGGCCAGCCGCAGATCATGATTGCCGGCCTGGGCCTGGGATACGGCCTGGCCAAGGCCATGGAATGCCTGCCCAAGGAGAAGGCGCGCTTCATTGTGGCGGAACCCATTCCGGAGATTGTGGAGTGGAACCGCGCCCACAGTGCCAATGCCGCCGCACTGGAGGACAAGCGCGTGACCGTGGAGAACAGCACCGCCGCAGACCTGTGCCGCAAGCGCACCGGCTCCCTGCATGCCATCCTGCTGCGCCACACCTTCAACCGCTGTGAGATGAAGCTGGCGGACGCCCAGGCCTATTTCAACGCCCTGAAAGGCGGCAGCCTGCTGGCCATCACCCTGGCCAAGCGTGACAAGCGCCTGGAAAGCACGCTGATGAAGGCCGGGTTTGAAATCAGCACCTCCCCCGTGCCCGCTTCCTCCAAGGGCAAGCAGCTGCGCATGCACACCCTGGTGCTGGCGCGCCGCGGCCGTTTCGTTCCCTTTGCCGAGCGCTAAGCAGCCCCTGCCCCGCACCGCACGCCATGCAGCAGCCCACCAGGCCCAGGACCCGCAGCAGCCAGGAAGAGGCCGACGCCAGGCAGGTAACCCGCCAGCGCGGCGTTGCCGTCATGCTCTCCGTGACGGGTACCATCTTCCTGGTGCTGGTGGCCTTCCTCACCTCCATGCTGATCCTGAATCCCCTGCTGGAGCTCTACCACCTGGAGCAGGACCGCGACCAGGCGCAGGAGGAATACCGCCGCGCCAAGGCAGAGGAAACCCAGGCCGCCAACCAGTTCCACTGGATGATGGACCCGGAGTATTTTGAGCAGATGGCGCGCGACCGCGCCAACCAGGCCAAGGATGGCGAGACCGTGATACACCGCGCCGCCCCGGAGCGCCCCGTGCCCGCCGCCACCCCCACCGCCCCAAGGCGCAATTAGCCGCATCGGCTAATCTCCGGCTAAAAATCGGCTAATTAGCCGATAATTGTTGACAAGCCCGCTCGCCCTGCTACAATGGGCGGCATGAAACCGCGCTGCTTCCCGCCCAAGGTACAGGATTACTTGAACAAGCCGGGCTTTGACCTGATGAAAGTGCTGCAGGCCTCCGGCCCGGAGGCCAACCGCACGGACCGCTACCTGGACTGGGACGAGATACGCTACCGCCATGTGCCGGAGGGGATTACCTGCCAGGAGTGGTGGGTGGGCATCAAGTTCCACCGCATGCAGGCGCGGCGGGACACGCCTATCCTGGGGCGCGACGGCGACCCCTACACCTACGCCTACACCAACCTGCTGGCGGAGTACCTGCACCGCATCGACATGATGGCGGGCGGCCACCTGGGCGGGGTGGAGAACAGCGGCATTTCCGCAGAGGACCGCAACCGCTACCTCATCACCTCCATCATGGAGGAATCCATCATGTCCAGCATGCTGGAGGGCGCCGCCGTAACCCGCACGGAGGCCAAGAGCCTGCTGCGCAGCAACCGCAAGCCCGCCAACGAGCATGAGCGCATGATTATCAACAACTACCGCACCATGCAGCTCATCCTGCAGGCCAGCAGGGAGCCCATGACCCCCCGGCGTATCATGGACCTGCACCGCGCCATGACAGAGGGCACCATGCCCGCGGAGAAGTGCGGCGTGTTCCGCTCCGCAGCAGACAAGGTGCGCATCGAGAACAGCGCCACGGGAGAGGTCATCCACGTGCCGCCGCCCGCAGATACCCTGCCGCAGCAGATAGAGGCCCTGTGCGATTTTGCCAACGGCGGCGGGGACCAGTTTGTGCACCCGGTGCTGCGGGCCATCATCCTGCATTTCTGGATAGCGTACGCGCACCCGTTCACGGACGGCAACGGGCGCACCGCCCGCGCCCTGTTCTACTGGGCCATGCTGCATGCCGGGTTCTGGCTGTTCGAATACATCTCCATCTCCCATGAAATCCTGAGCCGCCCCAAGTCCTACTACCGCGCCTTTGTGAACGCGGAGCGGGATGACAACGACCTGAACTACTTTATCTCAGACCAGCTCCACACCATCGTGCGCGCCATAGACCAGCTGCACGAGTACGTGGCCGCCAAATCACGGGAGCAGAGCGAGCTGCTGGGCCACCTGCGCCTCAGCGCGCGCTTCAATCCCCGCCAGAAGGCCCTCATCACCTACATGCTCCGCCACCCCGGCGCCTCCACCAGCGTGACCGCCCACTGCCGGGAGCACGGCACCGTGCGCCAGACCGCGCGCACGGACCTGGCGGAGCTGGCGCAGGCCGGCCTGCTCACCGTGGAGAAACAGGGCAAGGAATTCATCTACACCGCCGTCCCGGATTTCGATATCCACCTGGCCGCCGTTCATTAAATCAGCTAATTTCACTTTCATTAGCCGTTGGGAGAAACATTGAAAACAGGGGAAAACCATCCCCTGTTTCAGCTGCTATGCACTGGTATACAGCTGGTAGCAGCCTGTTCCCCATATTCCCGCTGCACTGATAAAAGATATTTCACCGCAGGATAATGCTTGACATGGGGGAATGAAAAGCGTATGCTCCCCGCGCGACAATTTTTTACCAGCCAAGAAGATGAAAGACAGAAACGCAGAAAAGAGCCAGCTTTGCCAGATATTGATGAAAGTACCCTTCGCGGCGAAATGCGATGTCATTCAGGACACGCCGCAGGGCTTTTTGGCACGCTATGAACTGACGGACGGCACAGCGCACACGCTGGAGGCCGTGGTGCTTCCCCAGTCCTACCCCTCCGTAACGCTCCGCACCATCCAGAGCAAGGACGGGTGGCAAGGCTGCCCGGTGATTATATCCCCGTACATCTCCCCGGAGACGGTGGCGCTGTGCGCCCAGCACGGCGTGAGCTGTCTGGACCTGGCGGGCAACTGCCGCATCTGCTTCGGCATGCTCTACATCATGGAGACCGGCCACCGCAACACCGTGGTGCGCAAGCCGCGCCGCCCCGCCATCTTCAGCCCCACCACCCCCATCTCCTCCACCATCCTGCGCCGCATGGTGGCAGATATCAGCCAGCCGTGGAAGCTCAAGAATCTTTCAGAGACCCTGGGCTGCAGCATCGGTCTGGTGCACAAGGTGAAAACCTTCCTGTGCGACCGCCTGTGGGCGGAATCCACCAAGGACGGCCTGAAGCTCACCAACCCGGAGGGGCTCATGAAATCCTGGGCGCGGGAGTACGCCACCGCAGAGCCCACGGTGCGCCGGTTCCAGACGGACCTGACACCGGACCAGCTGGAGTGGCGCATCAACGAGGTGCGCAGCCAGACCGGCATACGCTGCTGGTTCACCGGTGCCAGCGCCGCCGCCCACTACTCAGACCGGCCCAAGCCCGCCACCTTCCAGGGCCATGTGTACCCCTTCCGCATGAACGACTTTGCCCAGGCCTGCGGCCTGCGTGAGGTGAAGGAGGGCGGCAACGTGGTGCTCCACCTCATTGAGCAGCCCGCCACCCTGGCAGATGCCGTGGAAATCAACGGCTCCATGCTTGTCTCCCCCGCCCAGATGTACCTGGACGCCACGGCCGACGCCACCCGCAGCCGGGCGATCAAGATTATTCAGGGCGCGAAACAACCCCTTGGAAACCAAGGCAACGGCGCGGCGCACCACCACGGTGCGCCGCGCCTTCCTTTGCTGGTGAAAATGAATTAACGCTGAAATCAGCGCACAAAGTTGGTGCGCGCCTTGGGCACCTGCTCCATAGGCGGCAGGGCGGCAAAGGCTTTCACCGCACGGGCCATGTTCACACCCAGCTGACGCATGATGGACACACCCTCCTGGTCGATGGCCACCTCATCCGCCGTGTTGCCGTGTACCTCGTTCCAGTAGCAGGAGGAGATGATGGGCATCTGGTTGATGGTGAAGTGTTTCTGGATGGCATCCAGCGTGGCCAGGGAACCCGCGCGGCGGGAGGAGGTAACGGCGCAGGCAGGCTTGCCGGCAAAAGCGCCGCCGCCCGCATAGAACAGGCGGTCCATCATGCTCAGCAGGCGGCCGCTGGGGTGGCCGTAGTACACCGGGGAGCCGAACACGAATCCGTGCGCCTCCTTGGCCTTGTCGATGATGTCGTTGCACAGGTCTTCCTTGTGCACGCACTTGAAACTCTTGCTGCGGAAACAGTAGCCGCACGCCGTGCAATCCTGCACGGGGCCGGCGCCCAGGTACAGCATCTCCGTCTGCACCCCGGCCTTCTCCAGCTCATCCGCCACCAGCTTGAGCGCGGTGTACGTGCAGCCCTCCTCATGCGGGCTGCCGTTGATAAGCAGCACCTTGCATGCCTTGCCGCCCTTCTGCGGCTCTTCCACGCCAAGCGCCGTGGCCGCCAGCGCAGCCCCGGCCAGCCCGGCCTTTGCCAAAAAATCCCTTCGGTTTGCCATGCCACAAGTCATACACCATCAATGCCCCGGAGTCAAGGATGAAATCCGCGCGCCCGGTTTCCGGCAGTATTTCGCGCGGGCGCGCTTTTTGCTTGCCATGCGCGCGCCGAGAGGGTAGGATAACCCCAAGCGTAAATCCCGGCGCACCGCACCACGGCGGCCGGGCCCCGTTTTTATACACAGACACAGAACATATTCAACTGATACCCAGCACTATGGCAAATCTCAACAAGGTCATGATCATCGGCAACCTGACAGCCGACCCGGAAGTACGCACCCTGCCCAGCGGCAACTCCCTCACAGAGCTGCGCCTGGCGGTAAACCGCCAGTTCTCCGGCCAGAACGACGGCGAGCGGCGCGAGGAAACCACCTTCCTGGACGTAACCTGCTGGGGCCGGACCGGTGAGATTGCCGCGCAGTACCTGGCCAAGGGCCGCCCCGTGTTCATCGAGGGCCGCCTGCGCCAGGAAACGTGGGAGGACAAGCAGACCGGCCAGCGCCGCAGCAAGCTCTCCATCGTGGCGGAGAACCTGCAGCTGCTCGGCGGCCGCGACGGCGGCGGCCAGGGCGGCGGCGGAAACTACGGCAACGGCGGCGGCTACCAGCAGCGCGGCAACGGATACGGCAACAACGGCGGCGGATACGGAAACAACAACGGCGGCTATGGCGGCGGATACGGAAACCACGGCGGCAACAACGGCGGAGGAAACTACGGCAACGGCGGCGGCTACCAGCAGGCACCCCAGGGCGGCTACCAGCAGCCCGCCCCGCGCACCCAGCCCCAGCAGCCCGCTCCCATGCCCCCTGCCCCCATGCCCTCCGAGGCCGACGACGACATCCCGTTCTAAACCCGGCAACGCCACCCCGCCATGCCCGGCAAGAGGACAGACACCCGCCGCAGGCGCAGCACCCCCGCTCAGGAGGAGCCGCGCATACGCGCCGTCATCTTCCTGGGTGCCTGCTCCGTCTCCATGATGGTGGCGGAGCGCCACGGAGACGGCCAGAAGGTGGTGGACCTGCTCAGCCAGCCCATCAACCTGGCGCAGGACGTGTTCCACGGCGGCATGGTCACGAGGGAGACCATGGACCGCTGCGTGCAGATAGCCCAGGGATACACCGGGCTGCTGGAGGAGTACCGCCGCGCCGGCCGCGTGCAGGTGCGCCTGCTGGCCACCAATATCCTGCTCGACGTCCACAACATGGACACCCTGGTCAACCGCCTGCAGATAAGCTGCGGGCTGGCGCTGGAGGTGATGGACGACGGCGAGATGACCCGCCTGCTCTACCTGGGCATGCAGGATGTACTGGCACGCCACACGGAGCTGCAGCGCCAGCGCGTCATGGTGCTGCACGTGGGCCCGGGAAACACCCGCCTGCTCCTGTTCGACAAAGGGCGTATCACCTACTACGCCAGCTACCGCATGGGCGCCCACCGCACCGGCGTGGCCATCGCTCGCCAAGACAGCGGGGCAGACAACGAATGCTCCCGCATCCGTGAGCACATCCGCGGCGTCATGGAGCAGGTGCTGTACGACATCGAGCCCACCCTGCAAGACGCCCCCGACGCCCTCGTGCTCATCGGCCCGGATTTCCACCAGGTCCAATCCCCCCTCCTTGCCCGGGAGCAGGTTACGGAGGAGAGCCTGGCACGCCTGGCGGACGAGATTGCCGCCACACCCGCCAGCCAGCGCATGGAGCGCTACCAGGAGGACTTCGCCGCCATGCCGGCACTGCTGCCCACCGTGGTCACCTACCTTTCCTTTGCACGCGCCTTTGAGCCCGCACGCATCCTCTGCCCGGCAGAGGAAACCTCCGCTCAGTCCTTCATGCTCAACCTCATGCCCGCCCAGCAAGAGGCCAGCGCCCTGGAGGACGAGGTGGTACACTTCACCACCCTGCTGGCAGACCGCTACCGCGTGGACCGCACCCACAGCGCGCAGATTCTCCGCCTGGCCATGGACCTCTTCGACCAGCTCCAGTTCCTCCACGGCCTTACCAGGCATGACCGCCTGCTGCTGAAAGTAGCCGCCATCCTGCATGAGATAGGCGGGTTCATCAACCCAAAGAACCACCACCACCACAGCCAGTACATCATCCTGAACTCGGAAATCTTCGGTCTCTCCCGCCTGGATGTGGAAATCGTCGGCCTGCTGGCGCGCTACCACAGGCACGCCGCCCCAGCCGCCACAGACCACAGCTACACGGAGCTGGACCTCACCAACCGCCTCCGCGTCCAGAAACTCGCCGCACTCCTCCGCGTGGCAGAGGCCATGGAGCGCGCCCACTCCCGCCGCATCACAGCCTTCACCGCCGTGCTCAACGGCCGCCGCCTGGAGCTCCGCGTACCAGGCATCCATGACCTAGCCCTGGAAAACTCCGCCCTCCGCTCAAAAGGCGCCATGTTCACGGATATCTTCGGCTATGATATCATCCTCATGCCCGCAGAATAGCGCGCCCCGCTGGAAGGGATTAGGATTTAGGAGAAATTCCCGCGCCTGCGGCGGGATGGTCCCCTGCATGCACCTCACTACCCACCCCGCCGAATCCCCCCCACCCCTGCCTGCCCGGATTTTCCGCTTGCCCGCCGGGCTTGGGCGGTGTATAGTACGGGCATGGAATTCAATTATGAACTTTTAGAGAAGAAGGGGCTGAAGCTGAATCCCGTGCCCAAGCCCGTGGGGTCTTATGTGCAGTGCGTGCGCACCGGCAACTGCCTGCACCTTTCCGGCGGCATCTCCATCAACGGGGATGATGCCTACTACGGCAAGCTGGGCAAGGATGTGACGGTGGAGGAGGGCCAGAAGGCGGCCGCCGCCAGTATCCTGAACCGCCTGGCGGTGGTGAAGGAGGAGCTGGGCGGCTCCTTTGACGCGCTGACCAAGATTGTGGCGGTGAACGGCTTTGTGAACAGCACGCCGGAGTTCACGGACCAGGCGAAGGTGATCAACGGCGCCTCCGACCTGCTGGTGGAGCTGCTGGGCGCGGGTGCGGCGCACTCCCGCTCTGCCGTGAGCGTGGCCAGCCTGCCCCTGGGCGTGGCGGTGGAAATCAACATGATTGTGGAGTTCGACCCCGCCAAGCTCTAACCCCATCCCCGCGTTCCGCGGCCGCCGGCGGCGCAGCATGCCCGCCGGCGCGCCCGGGGCGCCCTTCCCCCACCCGCACGGCATCCCCCCCATGGCCAACATAGTCATCGGCATCACCGGGTCCATCGCCGCCTTCAAGGCGGCGGGCATCGTTTCACGCCTGGTGCAGCAGGGGCACAACGTACACTGCGTGTGCACGCCTGCGGCGCTGGAGTTTGTGACGCCGCTCACGCTGATGACCCTCTCCCGCAACCCGGTGACCACCACGTTCCGGGACGAGACGGGCGACTGGGTGCCGGTGCATATAGAGCTGGCGCAGAAGGCGGACCTGCTGGCCATACTGCCCGCCACGGCAAACACCATGGCCTGCATGGCACACGGCCTGGCGCCGAACGCCCTTACCAGCCTGTACCTGGCCTACCGGGGCCCGGTGCTTGTTTTCCCCGCCATGAACAATGCCATGTGGGAGCACCCTGCCACGCAGGAGAACGCGCGCACCCTGGCTGCCCGCCCGGGGCACCGCATCATCGGCCCGGCGGAGGGGCCCCTGGCCTGCGGCGTGACGGCCAAGGGGCGCTTGGCGGACGATGCGGACATACTCTCCGCCATTGCCGCCGCGCTGGGCTGAAACACGCCGTACACCGCTTTTTGCCTTGCGGTGCGGCGCGCCATGCGCTAGAATAGCCGCGTGAGCTATCAGGTCTTTGCCAGAAAATACCGCCCCCAGACGTTCAAGGATGTGCTGGGGCAGGACCACGTGGTGCGCACGCTGTGCAATGCCATTGAGCAGAAGCGGCTTGCGCACGCCTACCTTTTTGTGGGCCCGCGCGGTACCGGCAAGACCTCCACCGCCCGCATCTTTGCCAAGGCGCTCAACTGCCCGGGGGGGCCGAAGGTGGATTTCGACCCCACGGAGGACGTGTGCCGGGAGATTGCGGAGGGCCGCAGCCTGGATGTGCTGGAGATTGACGGTGCCTCCAACCGCGGTATCGACAATATCCGCGACCTGCGGGACAACGTGCAGTTTGCCCCCACGCGCGGGCAGTACCGCATCATCTACATAGACGAGGTGCACATGCTCACCAAAGAATCCTTCAACGCGCTGCTGAAGACGCTGGAGGAGCCGCCCGCGCACGTGATGTTCATCTTTGCCACCACGGAGCCGCACAAGATCCTGCCCACCATCCTCTCCCGCTGCCAGCGGTTTGATTTGCGCCCCATCCCGGCGGAAATCATTGCCAACCACCTGGTGAACATAGCCGGGAACGAGGGGGTGACCCTGGAGCCGGCCGCCGCGCAGGCCATTGCCCGCGTGGCAGACGGCGGCATGCGTGATGCACAGTCCATGCTGGACCAGCTGGTCTCCTTCTGCGGAAACAGCATCTGCGAGCAGGACGTGAACGACATTTTCGGCGTGACCAGCCGGGAGACCGTGGCCCGCGCCCTGGCCTATATCCTGGACCGCCAGCTGCCCAGCCTGCTGCACCTCATCCATGAGCTTTCAGAGGCCGGGCGCGACATGGGGCAGCTGCTCTCAGAAATCATGGGCGCCGTGCGTGAGCTGCTTATCCTGAAAGTGGCGCCGCAGGAGGCCAATTTCACCGTGCCGGAGCAGTGGCGGGATACGCTGGCCAAGCTGCTGGAGCGCACGCCGTCCGACAAGATTGTGCGGCTGATGGAGGTGCTCTCCGGCGCAGAGGAGCACATGCGCTGGAGCACCAACAAGCGCCTGCACCTGGAGATGGGGCTTATCCAGGCCGTACACTCCCTGGCAGAGGCCAACATCAGCGATATTATCCGCGCCCTGAACGGCGCCCCCCTGCCGGAAACACCCATAGCCACCACCGTGCTGCCCCCCGTGCCCATGCCCGGCACGGCTGCGGAACCCGCACCCGCCGCGCAGCCCGCGCCCGTGCAGGCACCCGCCCCGGCACCCGTGGAGCAGCCCGCACCCGTGGAAGAACCTGCCCCGGCCCCCGCACCGCTGCCGCAGGCACCCGCGCCGGGGCTGGAGCCCATAGACGACAATCCCCCCGCCTTTGCCCCTGCCCCGCCCCCCGCGGCGGCAGACATGCCCCCCGCGGCAGACATGGAGCCGCCCATGGAGTGCATGGAGCCGGTGATGGAGGACCCCTTCATGGAGCCGGAGCTGCCCGCGCCGCAGCCCATGACCCCGGAGCTCTGGGAGCGCCTGCTGGAACGCCTGCGTGAGCTCAGCCCCCTGAAGGCGGCCCTAATCGGCCACACGCTCTTTATCAGCGATGACGACGCCCTGGTGCGCGTGGCCATCCACCCGCAGGACACGGACACGCGGGATGCGCTGTACAGTGAGGACATATCCGCCCTGGTGAAGGAGATAGCGCCCACGCTCTGCGGCCGCACCGTGACCCTGAGCCTGGTGACGGACGACAGCATAGCCCCGCCCGCCCCGCCGGAGGCCCCGCCCACCCCCACGCTGCCGGAGCCCCCGCCCCAGCCCAAGAAGGAGAAGAAGGACCCCGCCGCGGAGAACAAGGTGCCCGCGCCGGCCTCCCTGCGCCCCACGGAGGAGGAATTCTACAACGACCCCCTTATCACCCTGGCGCTGGATGCCTTCCACGCCACCCTTGTCAAACAGAACGCAAAAACCCCTGATTCCGTATGAACCTGCAGAAACTCATGAAGCAAGCCCAGGCCATGCAGGCCAGCATGGCCAATGCCCAGGCACGCCTGGCTGAGCAGCAATTTACCGCAGAAGTGGCCGGCGGCAAGATCAAGGCCACCGCCACGGGCGACGGCAACATCACCGCCATCACCATAGACCCCTCCGTGATTGACCCGGAGGACGCCGAATTCCTGCAGGGCCTGGTGCTGCAGGCCGTGCAGGACGCCCTGAAGGGCGGCAAGGAGCTGGCCGAGCGCGAGATGCGCAAGGTGACCGGCGGCCTGGGCATTCCCATGTAAGCTGCGCCATGCACCGTTTTCTCCCCGGCTGCTGCGCTGCCGCCGTGCTGCTCTGCACGGCGCAGGCGGATATCATCCAAGTGGGCACCTACCCCGCCAAGGTGGTGCCGGAGCAGGCATCCACCGTGCCGGTGGAGCGCGGCCTGGTTTCAGACCTGGCAGATGCCTCCGGCCGCCTGGAGCGCGGCACGGTCATCGCCATCGTGAACAAGGAGAAGACCGCCCAGGAGCGCGACGAGCTGGAGCTGCAGCTCTCACGGGAGAAAATCACCAAGAAGGATGAAATCCGCAAGCTGGAGGCCCAGCGCAAGAAGGTGGATTTCTACCTGAACACCCTTACCCCGGAGGAGCGCAAGTACGCCACGGATGCCGGCACGGAAGGCGCCCCGCCCTCCAAGGAGGCCCTGGCGGACATAGACGAGCGCCTGGAGCTGCTGCACCGTGAGCTGAAGAACATGCCGGAGCGCCGCTACCGGGAGTTCAACCGCACGCACGACGCCCTGACCGTGCGCATGCCCTACACGGGGCGGCTGCAGTACCACATCACCCCGCCGGAGGACCCCGCCGCGGAGTTCGAGTACATACCCTCCGGCTCCCAGCCCTTTGCCACCGTGTGTGATGATTCCGCCTTCTACATCACCATCAACCTGAGCCAGACGGAGCTTACCCAGCTGCCGCCGGAGCAGTTCAGCGTGTATGTGAACCTGCCGGGCGGGCGCAAGCTGCGGGGCACGTACCACCACCGCCGCGTGGAGCACTCCGGCTCTGCGGATATGCTGGTGTACTTCTTCCGCCTGGAGCAGCAGGACCATGACACGGCGTACACCATGCTGGGCAGCAATGCCAAGGCCGTGCTGGAGTATGAGACCGGCGGCGCCGTGCGCATAGAGAACAAGGCCCGCATGCTGGCAGACCCCGCCGCCGCGGAGTGTGAGAACTGGGAGCAGCTGGTGGCGCGCCTGTTCCCGGATTACAGCATCCTGCTCATTGCAGAGCGCTCCATCATCCTGTGCCCCGCCGGGTCCGCAGAGGCAGCAGGAACCACCGCCCCCGGCCATGAACCTGACCTGTGACCACATCTCCTTCGGCTACACGCGCCAGGTGCCCGTATTCACGGATTTCTGCCATGAGTTCCGCCCCGGCATCACCGTGCTGAAAGGCTACTCCGGCTCCGGCAAGACCACCCTGCTCAAGCTGCTGGCCGGCTACCTGAAAGTGAACTCCGGCCGTATCACCACCCCCACCGGCCTGCGCATCACCAGCCGCCGCTACCGCCGGCGGGATGTGGCCTACATGTTCCAGGGCATCAACCTGCTCCCGCTCATGAGCGTGGAGCGCAACCTGCGCCTGGCCGCAGAGATGGCCATGCTCCCCGGCAAGGAGTGGAAACCCCGCTGCGAGACCCTTATCCGCGACCTGGGCCTGCAGGAGCTGCGCCACCGCCGCGCAGACAAGCTCTCCGGCGGCCAGGCCCAGCGCGCCGCCCTGGCACGCACCCTCATGAAAGGCGCCGCCACCGTGCTGCTGGACGAGCCCACCTCCGGCCTGGACGACGCCAACACCGCCATTATCAAGAAACTGGTGAGGCAGGATACTGCGGAGAGCCGCCGTATCTGCATTATCAGCACCCACGACAGCCGCCTGCTGGACCTAGCCGATGATATCATTGATTTTGACCATTCTGTACCTGGCTAAGGACACCCTGCACCGGTGGCTTACCCGCATTTCCAGCCCGCTGGCACGCGTGCTGGTGGTGTTCTTCCTGTCCCTGTGCGCCCTCTGTTTCCTGGGCAGCTACGTAATCACCGCCAAGGCCCTGCGGGACAAGATACGCACCCAGGGCGGAGACCTGGTGCAGGTCATGCTCTTCACCACCCCCACCTCCACCCCGGCGGCCCTGCCCACGGAGCGGGAGGTGAGCGAGCTGCTGGACGCGGACTCCATCTCCCTGCGCACCCTGGGCTCCGCCACCATAGGCCGCAAGAGCGTGCCCGTCTGCACCTTTGATTTCCAGCGCTCCCCGCAGTTCATCCACCTGCTCTCCCCCTCCGCAGGCCCCTGCCTGGCCTGCAAGCCCACCGCACCGTACGCCCCCGGCCCGCTGGACGTGCGCCTGCAGGGCGAGGACTTTTCCCGCACCATCATGGTGCGCCACCTGCCGGCGGACCACCTGCTCATGCGCATGATGCCGGAGGGCTGCATCCTCATCACCCCGGATATGGCCGCCGCCCTAGCAGACACCCGCCGCGGCGGCAGCTCCGGCATGCAGCGCATGCTGCTGCGCGTGCGCAACCTGGAGGGCGCGCACTCCCTGCAGCGCGTGGAATCCTATTTCCAGAACCTCATCCGCATAGAGGGCGCGCAGGGCCATGTGATTTCCGCCGCCCACCTGCTGAAGGAGATGGACGTGGTGCTGGGCAACCAGACGCAGTGCCGCGCCGCCTTCTGCATCGGCATCGTCTCCATTGTAGGCATACTGCTCACCGCCCTGGCCGGCATGGAATACCGCCAGAACGAATACATCTACACGCTCATGAAGAGCTTCGGCATACACCCCCTGCTGCTGGTGGGCAGTTTCCTGGCAGAGAACCTGCTGCTCATCGGCCTCTCCTTTGCCGCCGCCGTGCAAACCTTCATGCTCTGCCAGGAGTCCATCGCCACCCAGTTCTTCAAGATGGGCCAGTACTCCCTGCAGCTCCGGGAAATCATGCCGGAAATCCAGCTCATCGCCGCCATGCTCCTCCTCTGCATCGCCGTCTCCTCCCTGCCCATCATCGCCGCCGCCAACAGGGAGATAGGCCGCGTGCTCAAGTAGCCCCCGCATTGTGTCATGTTCTGCGGGATAACGCACTTTTATCTTGCATTCTGGCCTGCTTGTGCTATCAATAGGTTGTTATCTCCCCGTACCCGGGGCCATATCACTTAAACCTACAAACTAATTTAATACCATGGATATTCAAGTTGCCGTCCTTTGCGACTACGCCGCCGACTACCAGGGCAAGCTCTGCGTGCAGGGCGCCTTTGATACGCTGTTCGCCCGCCAGTTCCCCGTTGTGCATCCCGCCTGCGCCCTGGCCCTCCGCATGTGCCTTACCCCGGAGGACTCCGGCGACCACAAGCTCGGCATCGCCATCGTGGACGAAGACGGCACCCCGCTCGACAAGGAGCGCATGCCCATCGTCGGTGACCTGAAGGTTGCCCTGCCCGAGGGTGCCTCCTTCCTGACCCGCAACCTCATCATGAACTTCCAGGGCCTGCGCTTTGAGAAGACCGGCAACTACAGCGTGGACGTGACGCTGGACGGCGAGCTGGTGGCCCGCACGCCCCTGCGCCTGGTCCTGGTGCAGCAGCCCCAGCAGGAGGCCTAAGCCCCAAGTTCAGACAAACCATTACAAAACCCCGCCCTGCCGCACGCAGGACGGGGTTTTTGCATACCCCCGCCATCCTAACCCACCCGTCCCCCTGCAAGCACAGGAAGGCCCTGCCCGCTGCCGCGGACAGGGCCTTTCAGGCAAGCATGCCCACACGGGGCGTGCCTCACTTCCGCCTGCGGCGGCGGGCAGCCAGGGCAGCCAGCGCCAGCAGGGAGAGGGTGGAGGATGCAGGCTCCGGGACATTGGAATTCTCCACGGCACCGGTAACATTGAAATACACGCGGTCATACGTGGTGCCCGCTGCCGCCAGGGCGGCCACGGTCTCCATGGTGTAGGTGCCTTCCACGGACTGCTGCATGCCGGCGGAGTCTATGAACTGCAGGGTGACGGCCAAGTTGTCCGTAAAGACAGCATCCGTACCCAGGCCCAGCTCCAGCCAGTCTGCCCCGGCCAGGATATTGGCGGAATCACCCACCAAGGTGATGAAGAGGCCGCTGCCCATGCCCTCGATGGAGACATCCTGCACGTTCTCCAGGGTAAAGCTCACCACCTTGTCCGCAGACTGCTGCACCATGGCGGGAGCCTTTGCATCTGCGTAGGTAAGGGGCTTGAGATTGGTGCCCACATTGGCCTCCAGCCCCAGGCCGTCGGCCACCAGGGTGGCGGCGGCATCCGTAATCCTGGAATTGGCGGACAGGGTGATGTTCTGCATCTGCAGGCGGGTGGCCTCCTTCAGGTCAATGGAGATATTCTCCATGCGGGAGCCGGTCTCACTGCTGATACTGGCATCACGGCCATTCACGGAGTAGGACACGCTGCCCTCCACATGTGCCGCGCCGTCCTCCCTGTCCATGGTGGTCAGGGTAACGGCGTCTGCCACGTTGACGGTGCCGCCGAAATCCGCGCCCCCGGCAATCTTCAGGGACTTGCCGTCTGCCAGGTTCACCACGCCGTCACCGGCGCGGGATTCCAGGCGCTGCAGGGTACCGCCCCCGTTCAGGTTCACCTCTGCATTGCCCCCTACGTTGGCGGCAAACTTGAGGTTCTCTGCCAAGCCATCCCCAGAGTCCACGTTCACGGTGGTCTTGCTGCCGCCGCTCTTGGCCACCACCATGTTGGCCAGGTTGGTGGCATTGGCGTTCTCTGTCAGGGTAAAGGTCATGGCATGGCTGCTGCCGTACCCGTTGCCGAAGGTGAGTGTATCATTGTCATTCACGCCGCTGATGGCAGCATTGAAGGTGATGGAATCACACTCGTTGTTCCTACCGCCCAGGCCGGAGACCATGGCGTTGCCGTCGATGCTCACGTTGCCGTTGAAGGTGGTGACATCTCGCACGGAACCGAAGCCGTCCTTGGTGCCGGAACCGGCATTGGAGGCGTGGATGATGATATCATTATCCAGCGTGCGGTCATTTCCGCCGGCCCAGTACTGGGCGCCGCGGTTCACCTCGATGACGGCATCTCCCGCCAGGCCGGAGAGGTTGGTGCTGTGGAAGCGCAGCTGGCTGCTGCCGTTGCCCAGGGCCAGCGTGCCGCGGAATTCAGAGGCATCAATGCTGCCGCCGGAAAGGCGGTTGGATGAACCGTCATCAATGTTCAGGGTGCCGGTATTGGCAATCTGCAGGGTGCCCTCGCCGGAAACGCTGCCCACCGTGCCGGAGCGGCTGTTGGAGGAGATGCGCACCTCCAGCGTGCTGTTGCCATCCACAATGGCCTCCTCTGCAAAGTTGCCGGCCTCCGTGGTCATCACCAGGTGGCTGCCCTCCTTCACATGCAGTACATCCATGTTCAGGGTGTTGCCCGCAGTCTGGTTCACGGTGGCGTTGGCACCGCCCTGCACGTTCAGCGTGCCGGCTGTGGCGTGCTGCTCCGTGGCGTGAAGGTTCACGGTGGTACCCATGGTGATGTTGGCATCACTCTCAATGGTCACGGTGTCACCGGCGTAGTAGGCGGTGCGCTCACCGTTCTCCGTGAAGTTGGCGTTGTCGGAATCCCAGGTGCCCACCGCCACATCCTTGCTCCAGGTAATCTCCATGGCCTTGATGTTATCCGTGGAGACCTGTACCTGGTAAACACCATTCGTGGGGGCAGTCAGCTTGGTGATGGTGGCACCGCGCTCTGCGGAGCCGAAGCCGCTGAAGCTGGTATCCGTAAGCTCACTCCAGCCGGAGACGCTGCCGCTATCCGCAGTGGTAAACACATCATACACACGCGTGCCGCTGCTGGGGGTTTCATAGCTGCCGCCCAAGATGATGTTGGCCGTGCCGGCCACGGTCAGCTTGGCGGTGGTGCCCATGGTGCCGCCCAGGGCCAGTGTGCCGTTGATGGTGGCATCATGCGTCAGGGTCACCCCTGCCCCGGTCTGCAGGGTGGCACCTCCATCCACGGTCAGCCCGGCGGCATTGGCCAGCATCCCCGTAGCGGTGGCATCCAGCGCAAGCGTGCCGGATTTCACCGCCACGCTGCCGTTGAAATCACTGTTGGCGTTGCCCAGGCCCAGGGTCTTGTCCCCCTGCTTCACCAGGGAGATACCGCTGCCGATGCTGCCGGCATACACGCCGTCCGTGGTCTGGTTCACGGTGAGGGTGGCGCTTTCCACACCAGAGAGGAGCTTGACCGTACCAGAGGAGTTGCCCTGCAGGCTCTGCATGGAGATATTCCCCGTACCCAGCACCAGGCTGCCGCCGTTCAGGTTCACGGATGCCTTGTCGATAGCCTTGTCGGCCGCCACAACCAGGGCAGCCCTGTTATCCACGCGGTAGGTGCCCTCAAAGGTATTCTCACCGTTGGAAAGGGTAAAGCGCTCCATGCCGCCGCTTCCTCCCTTCTGCAGGGCCACGGTACCGGCACCATCCACCTTGCCGGCCAGGATAAAGCCGGCCTTGGAGGGATTGCTCTCCTCACCCCAGTTACCCCACAGGGTCACTTGGTCATTGGCAGAGGCTCCGAAACGGATGGAGCCATTGATCTGCAAGCCGCCGTCATGCAGCTCCACCTTGCCGCCGTTTGTCACGGAAAGGCCACCCTGGAAAGTCTTGGTGCTATTCTGCCCCAGGCCCAGGTGCAGGATGGAACCCGTGCCGTCCACGGAAAGGCTGGTCACATAGTCATTGGAAGCCAGGGTGTAGGCATCACCGCCCAAATAGGCGTAGCCACCGTTCTTCACCTCCAAGTTCTGCGTGTTGGCCAAGAAATCACCCAAGACGGCAGCCTGCGTGATATTCAAGCGCCCCTGCTCCACGACCAGGGAATCCGCCACTATGGAAGACTTGACGGCGAGCGTGCCGGAACCTGTCTTTTTCACCGTACCGCCTGTTTCACCCAGCATAGTCACAGTGGTGTTCAAGTCCATGCTCCCGGATTCAGTATCAATCTGCAGCGTGCCGGCCAGCTGCAGGGACATATCTGCCTGCAGCAGGATGGTTCCGGTAGAGGTGCGCAGGGTGGCATCCTCCTTCACCAAGGCGGCCTGCTTCACATCCAGCGTGGAATCCACCGCCAGGGTGCCGGATTGCACATCCAGGGTGCCGATGCTGCCGATGGCCACGGAGCCCTCCCCCCCCTCTCCCCAGGCAATGGCCAGGGTACCGTCTCCGGAGACTTGGCCGCCCACGGTATCCGTGCCGACCAGTTTCAGGGTGGCATCCTGCGCCACGGTGGCGGCAGCAGTGCTGCTGCCCTGCTCCATGACCAGGGTACCGGTCTGCACCTCTGCCATGCCGGTAATCTCCACCCCGCTGCCGATGGTGGTCTGCCCGCTGCCCTTGTGCTGCAGGCTGCCGGCGGTCAGCTTGGCCGCATCGGACTCGCCGCGCAGCGTGTATTCCCCAGTAGAATCAAACAGAAGCTTGCCTACGCTCACCTCCCCCTGCACCAGCACATCCCTGCCGGTAGACAAGTCATTGAACACGGCTGTCTGCTCCCCACCGGGAACCGGCTGGCCTGCCCTGCCGAACACCGTGGAGCTCCAGATGCGGTTCTCCACGTCACCTTCCCACACATTGTAGTCACCCTTCAGGCTGAAGGTGACATTCAGGCCGCCATCCGTATCAAACTTGGCGGTATAATAGTCCAGGCCCGTGGCCTCATATGCGGTCAGGGCTGACCAGTCACCACTGACCAGCTTGTAGGAAAAATCCGTGCGCAGGGCGGTGGTGGATTCAAAGCTCACCACCAGGGAATCCTGGTCGTTCACATTCACACCACCCACCTTCAAGGCATAATCTGCATCATTCAGGGATGAGGCGTCAAACAGCAGGGAGCCGCCCGCCAGCTGCAGGGTGCTGCCCAGCGTGGCGCTCCCCAAGGTGGAATCACCGCACACCTGCAGGGTCATCTTGTCACGGAGCTCAAAAGCATGCCCACCCGTCTGCAGCGTAGCGCCGCGGGAGATGGTGGCGGTATCTGCAATGGACAGGCCTGCGGAATCCAGCACCAGGGTGCCCTGCTCCACCGCCACGTTGTTGAACTGCACCGTGCTGCCGTTGAAAGTCTGACGGTTGGAACCGGCCATCACCAAGTCCAGGCCGTATCCGTTTTCATCCTCTGCGCCGCCGTTGTACACGCAGCCGCTGAACGTGGCATCAGACTCACCGGTAATGGTGAGCGTGGCGTGGCGGGTGGATTGCGGCGTGGCCTGGAACAGGGTGCTGGCGGCGCCACTGTTGCCGGAACCCTCCACGGAGACGCCAGCGTAGATGGCGGTGAGCGCATCACCCTTCAGGCTGCGCATGGCGGCGTTCTCCGTATTTACGGCCAAGGTCATGCGGTTTTTGTCATTGCGGCCGATGAGCTCCACATCCATATTCTGGGCGGCCTTGTCATGCGCCAGTTCCAGGTAGGAGGAATAGGTGCGGCTCTGGTCTGCATCATAGGTTCGCTTGGCAATCAGGCTGCCGGTAAAGGTGTTCTCACCATCCAGCACCAGGCGGGCAGAATACCAGTGTGTGGTGTGGGAATCCCAAGTAATGCTGCCGTCACCCGTGAGCTTGTGGAGGTTCCAGATAGTGTTCCAGGATTCCTCCCAGAGCGTCAGGTTCAGGCTGTTGAGATTCAGGTGGCTGATCTCACGCGTGGTGTTGTCACGCGCGCCGTGGCTGGTAAGGCGCAGGTTCCCGCCCTGGCCCTTCAGGTCCACGGTACCGCCGATGGTGATACCGCCGGATCCCTGCAAGCGCAGCTCGCGCAGCTCCACGTCCAGGCTGCCGCCTTCCTCGTTGATGCTGCCGGAGGAGAAGGTTCCCACGCGGTTGCCCTGCAGGCTGAGCCTGCTGTTCTCCGCGCCGGAAATCACGGCAGAAATGGTGGCATCCGCATCAAACACGATGGTGCCGGTCTTGCCACCGGCCACCGCCAGCGCACCGCCCAAGGTGCCGGACTTGTTGTCGACACCGATGTGTATGGTGGCCTCATGCAGCTCTATATCAGCCGTCACGTTCTGATTGTCCACATACAGGGTAGCCGTATCCCCCACAGTGGTCTTGCCGGTGGCGCACAGGGCCGTTCCGGACCCCAGGGCCACCTCACCCCGCATAATGTTCAAGCTGTGGTAGGTGTTGGTTCCGCCCAGCGTCATGTGGGAGCAATCCACCTCGATGGTGCCCACGTCTACCATGCCCTCAAGAGCATTGATGCCCGCCTCACCTTTCAGGTGGAGGACGCCGGACTTGTCGGCGGACGAATCCACGATGGAGGATCCCTGGTCTGCCGTGTAGGATTTCAGCTCCTGCCGGGTACCGTTGATATCCAGGATACCGCCGTCAAAGAGCCATATGTTGTCAATACGGTCAAAAGAGTTGTCCTCGTCCACTTTCAGGGTAATGCTGCCGCTCGCATCTTCTTCTGCAAGGTAGTGGCCGGCCACTACCACGCTGCCGGTAATGCCGAGTGCTTTCTTGAGCTCCACCACACCACCGGTGTAGGTCTGGGCATCCACCATCAGGTTGGTTCCGCCTTCCCCCTGGTCCTCCAGGGCATTGTGCATCACCAGGCTGCCGGTCACGCCGCCCAGGTTGTAGGTGTAATTCTGCCCCAGGTCAATGTGGCCGCGAAAATCTACCGTCCCTTCTACACCCAAAGCCAAGTCTGCGTGCTTGGCCAGGTTCACGGTGGCATCCTCCATCTTGTCCAGGAGCAATACGCCCTGTGAATCCGTGCTCACCAGCTCAACGGCCCCTTCAATACCCATCAGGCGATTAGTGTAGGCCAAGTTCACGGTGGCCTGTCCCAGTGCAGCCGTATCGTCATACTCCAGGGTCACCTTGCCCATGAAATTGATATTGCCGATATGGTTGCCGGTATTGGTCAGCTTCACGGCGCCGGTGGTGTACTCGTTGCCCAGCACCAAGGTGCTGTCCTGGCCGCCGTTGAGCACATAGTTCACCACCAGGGTACCGCCACCGCCGCCCAGTTTCCACTGGTTGTCCACGGCGGCTAGCTGCAGGTCCGTACCCTCACGGCCATATTGGATAGTTTCCCCCTCCTTGGCACCAATAATCAGGTTGCGGTGGGTATTCGTGTCCAAGGCATCCCCATCCTCATTCTGCGTGAGCGCCAGCACACCTGTGGACTTTGTGTCCACCACCTCCAAGGCTGTGGCAGCAGAGGCACTGCCTACCGCAAGCCATGCCTGCTTACCCACCTGCCACTTGTTGCTGGTGACATCACCGGCAGAGTCCTTGCCGCCGAGAATCAAGGCACCCTTGGTCAGCTCCTTGGTACCACTGAAGCTGTTGGTTCCCATCAGTGTCAGGCTGCCCTTGGCAGTATCCACGATCATGCTGCCAGAGCCAGTGATATTCTCGGCATAGGTGGTGTTGGCATCCGTATTCTCAGAGAACTCCACCACCATGCGGGAGCCTGCACCCTCCAGCGCCACGCCGCCCTTCAGGCCGTAGTATTCGGCAATATCATACGTATTCTCAAGCTCATACCAGCCCTCAATGTACTCATACTGGTGGCGCACCCCCTCCCGCATCACAAAGGTGGCGTTGTCCTGCACGGTCACGCGACCGTCCAGGCGGGCATGGCTGCCCAGCTCAAAGGTAGCGCCGCGGTCCACGGTCACGTTCATCTTGGCATCTGCATAGTGCCAGTCATCCTCATTGCTGTAGCGCTGCTGGTTATAGCCGTTCAGGGAACCCTGGGCGTGTTCCGTGAGGGTACCGGCCAGCTTCACCGTGCCGCTCTGCACAGTCAACCCGCTGGCTGCGTTATCCATCTTGGTGTGAATGCTGTTGAGCGTCCAGGTGCTATCTGACGCACCGGCATAGGCCACCTGCAGGACACCGGACCCGTTGCCATCTTGGAATGACCCCAGGAAGGTGCTGTTCGCCGTGGAGCGGTAGGTCAGCCGGGTGGTACCGGTGGTATTGGCGATAACGGCATCCTGGGTCAGGGCACTCATGGTAAAACCGGTCTCCTTGGGGGCGCCGGGGGTGGTGGTGTACCAGTCCATGGTCACATCACCGGCAAAATCCAGCGTGCCGCCGCCGTAGCCGAAGGTTACGTCCCGCTTCACCTGATCCGCCTTGCCGCCCAGGTTCACGGTGGCACCGTTGTTGATAAGCACATTGTACGCGGCATAGCCGCCCGTCTCCTTCAGGTAGGTGGTGCCCTTGCCGCCCACGTTCAGGAAAATCTCATTGTTGCCCGTACCCTCCAGGTACAGGTCGCCCTCGCCCGTCTTGCGCCACTCGCGGAAATAGGTGGTATTGGTGCAAGCCTCTATCTCCGTGTTGGCTATCTTCAGGTGCACCTCCGTGCCGGCATCCACAATATAGCCGGCGTGGTTGAAATTGTAATCACGGCCATCCACTTTCTCCTTGCTCGTGATGGTGAACGTGGCCGTGCCGCTGTCTGCGGTGTTGGTAAACTCCGCATAGCCGATGCCCAGGTCCACATCCGCATCCAGAATAATGCTGTTGTTCTCCTTGCCAGCGGACTTGAACACCAGGTTCTGGGTCTCGAACAGGTCAGCATACTGCAGGTCAAGCCCGCTGGTGTTGTTGGCGTTCAGGTACTCGTTGCCATAGGCATACCAGTTCGTATTCACCAGCTGCTGCTTGTCATTGAGCACCTGGCCATCCTTCAGCTTGCCTAGGTTGCACCAGGTGTTCACCCCGTTCTCCACACCCACAAACTTGGTGATTTGCCGGCCGCTCCCGTCCAGCACGGCACCATACTTGAGCGTGGTCTCCACCGGCGTGGAGCCGTTGGCCGTTGCCGTAATCCTCTTGGAATCGGCGGTCAACTGCACCTTGCCCAGGTGCACCGTGTTGGCGTCTTCATCCATATTCACGGTTACGCAGAAAGACTCCAGCGTCTGCTTGGTCCACTCGCTCGCGCCGCGGGAATAACTGTTGGTGCCGCCGCGGGCCTGGTGACAGGAGATAAGCTCGTATGACTTGGAGGACTCATTCCACACCCACACGGGACTGCCGGAATCACCGCCCTGGGTCACAAAGGGCATGGGGTGGCTCTCCGTGCCGGCCGTTCCCGGTCCCCAGCCGTTGCCGTTCTTCACACCCGTCATGCTCACGGTGTAGGAATCATCAACAATGTCCCGCCCGTCCTTCCTAGTGCCCTCGCCTGTCTTGTAGTCAAACCCGGTATTGTAATTGAAACCCGTATTCTCCAGGATACCGGCGGTAACGTACACATAGGCCTCTCGCAGCCAGGTGGTATTGCCCTCTGCATCGGCCCTCTGCTGATAGCCACCGCCCATGTGGTACTGGAGCATGCCCTCCACCTTGCCGCCGGACTCCAGATAGGACCTGGTGTCAAACACGCTGGTGGGCGTAATATCCGTCACAATCTTGCTCAGGCGGGTAATTTTGTAGTCAATCTCCGGCGTGAGCAGGAACTTGTTGTCCGTGCAGCTGCGGTACTCTATTCCCGCATAGTGCACGGAATTTCCGGAGCCGATGAAGCGTCCCGTAAACACAGGGTTTGTTACGCCGTTGTGCTGCACCGTGGCCGTGGCATTGTACCCAATGGCCGTGAACGGGCCTCCATCCACCGCACTCTCAAAGCTGATCATGCCGTGCTTCAGCTCGTACGGGGCCTCCCCCTGCGTGTAGGTAATGTACACGCCTCCCTCGTTCAGGTGCTGCAGCAGCGCATTCTGCTGGTAGATACTGTAACGCCCCATGTTGGAGCCAAAATCCGTGTACGTAAGCAGGGAAACACTATTGTGCATGATTTCAGCCTGCGCATTCACGGCTGCAAACGCCATCACAGCCAGCAGGGCCTTGCGGAGAGAGGAAGGGAGGTGTAATTTCATATAGGAATTCTAGTTTTGCGGGCAAACACTTACCATATCACTAGTCAAATGTCAACCCCTAACCGCGTATTATCTAGAGTATACTCTACCTTTTAGGCAGAAAAGAACCCGGGGTGCGGGAACGCACCCCGGGCTGATTGGTGAAACATAATATTCCAGTAAATATCAGCCCTTCCTGCGGCGGCGGGCGGCCAGGGCGGCCAGCGCCAGCAGGGAGAGGGTGGCGGAGGCAGGCTCCGGCACTCCGGCGGCCCCGGCCAGGTGGAAGTACACGTAGTCATGCGGCTGCGCGGCCTCTGCGGCCAGGGCCACATCATCTATGCTGTACACACCCTGCACGGACCTCTGCTGCCCCTCTGCATCCGTATAGAGCATGGTCACATTCAGGTTGTCGTCGAAGGTGCCGTTCTCAGCCAGGCTCACGGAAATCCAGTCCGCGCCGCCCAAGCCGTCTGCACTGCCCAGCACGCTGATGACCAGGCGGTCACCCTCTATATTCACATCCTGCACATTGGTGAGCGTGAAGGCGGCCACGGAGCCTGCCTCCTGCTGCGCGGCAGGAGCAGCATCACCGTAGGTCAGGGGCTTCAGGCCGTCATAGACCAGGTTGGTGCCCACGCCGGCCTCCACCACCAGGCCGTTGGCCACCAGGGTGGCTGCGGCATCCGTGATGCGGGATCCCGCACCCAGGGTAATGTTGGCCAGCTCCAGGCGGCTGCCCAGCGCCAGGTCAATGGTAGCGTTGTCCACACGGGCGTCTGCCCCGTCGGCACCGGTGATGCTGTCTGCGGTGATGGTGGCATGGGTCACGGAGCCGGAGCCGCCGGAGGTCACGGTATAGCTCATGGAGCCGTCACCTGCCCTGCCGGCCAGGGAGCCATCCGCCTTCATGGAGAGCAGGTCCACGGTCAAGCTGCCGCTCCCCTGCACGCCGATGATGCCCTTGTTGTCCTGGATGGTGCCGATTTGGGCGGAATTGGTGAATTCCACGGAGCCCATCTGGCCGGCAGCATCCAGGCAAGATACGTTGAGCCTGGCTAGGTCCACCTCTCCGGTGAAGACGGTCTTCTGGTTGCCGTCGTTCTTGGTGAGGGTATAGTTGCCGCTCACGTTGCCGGAGATGGTGGCGGAGCGGTGGTAATTGGTGCCCCACACCTTCAGTTCAGCATTGCCTTGCAGCACAATATCGCTGTGGAAGCTGTGGTCCCCGGCGTCACCGTCCTTCTCGCCAAAGAGCAGCTGGGTGCCGCCGGACATGACCAGGGTGGAGGCTTCACCCAGGTTGCTGAGGTAGGAGATGCTGCCGGAGCGGAGTTCCACGCGGCCATTGGCGGAGCCGCTCCCCAGGTTCACCACGTTCTTGTTGTCCCCGGTCAGGGCCAGGGAGAGCGTGCCGTGGTTCTCCACCCAGCTGAAGTCCTGCATGTCGGCATTTCCGCCCTGCTTGTCCTGCAGCACCACCGTGCCGGTGATGGTGGCAGTGGCATTCCCCTGCCGGGCAATGTTGCCCACGTTGACCTCACCGGCCACATCGGCAGTGCCAGAGAGGGTAACCGTGGCAGGTCCGCTGCTGCGGTCCGCCACCATGCCGGTCTCCCCCACGTGCAGGTCCTGCACGGCCTGGTTGTGGCCGTTCACATCCAGGGTGCCGCCATTCTCCACCTTCACGGCAGTTGCATGGTCCAGCATACCCTCACTGCCCAGCACCAGGGTAATATCACCGCCGCGGGAACCGTCGGACTTGCCGGAATCATAGCCCATTACCGCCACCTTGCCGTCCAGCGCAGAGGCCCCGTTGAGCTCCACGGTGCCGCCGCGGTAGGTCTGGTTGTCCACCACCAGGTCATGGCCGGATTCCAGGGCGGTGTTGACAGCCAGGGTACCGGTGATACCGCCGAAGCGGTAGGCGGAATCATCCTGCACGCGGATGCTCTCCAGGGAGCTGTTGCCGGTGGTGCCCAGGGCCATTTGGCCATGCGCGCTCATATCGGCCCCTATATGTTCCCCATCCATGACCACCACGCCGTCAGAAGCCCCGGTAACGCGCTCAAACACGCCGCTGTTCTCCAGCACGCGGGAGGAATAGCCCACCTCCACGCTGGCGCGGCCTATGGCGGAGGAGCCTGCATCCAGCGTTACACCGCCCATGGCCTTGATAGACTGGAAATTATTCCCTGTATTGGTGAGTTTCACCGTGCCGGTGGTGTACTCGTTGCCCAGCACCAGGGTGCCTTCCGCATCGTCCAGCAGATAGTTGACCACCAGGGTGCCGCCACCGCCGCCCAGGTGCCACTGGTGGTCCACGGCCTCCAGCTTCTCCTGCGTGTCCTCGGCCCCGTAGCGGATTTCACGTTCCCCGTACGCGCCGATGATGAGATTCTTGTGGCCGGAAAGGTTGAACTGCGTGCTGCAATCCTCCGTCAGGGCCAGCACGCCTTTGGAATCCGCGTCCACGCGGTTGAGCGCGGCTGCGGGCGTGCCCATGCCGTGCACGGCCAGGAACCCCTTCTCCTCCACCAGCCAGGTCTCGCCGGTACTGCCCAGGCCGGCGGCATGCACCACCACGCCGCCGCTGGCCACCGTCTTCTTGCCGGTGGAGGCGGTTCCGGTCATGGTAAAGGTGCCGCCGTCCAGCCCCAGGTCAAAGCGCATGGTGCCGCTGCCGCTCACATTGTGCCCATACAGGTAGCCCGTATCCGTTCCGGCGCTGTACTGCACCTGCACGCTGCCGTTGTTCACAATATCCCCCTTCAGCCCGTAATAGTCCTTGTACTTGGCCGTTTCCTCCAGGTGAATGCTGCCCTCCACATACTCCTGCGCGTGGCGCACGCCCTCCTCCAGCACCAGGGTACCGCCGCCCTGCACCGTCACCTTGCCATCCAGCCTGGCGTGGGAGCCCAGGGTAAAGGTGGCGCCTTGGGCCACGGTCACATCCATCTTGGCATCCGCATAGTGCCAGTCATCCACATTGGCGTAGCGCTCCGTGTTCCTGCCGGAGAGGGACCCGGTGGCATGCACCGTGTGCGTACCGCCCAGCCGCACGCTGCCGGACTGCACCTCAAAGCCGCTGCCTTCCGCCACGTGGCGGCTCAGGTCCGTATGGATGCCGGTGAGCTGCCAGGCCTTGTCTCCTGCGCCGCGGTACACCACCTTCAGCGCTCCGCCCCGGTCATCCGCAAAGGAGCCGGAGAACGAGGGGCCGCCATCTGTCACGGTAATGGTGGAAAGCGTACCCTGCAGGCTGTTGGTAATGCGGCCCTCCTCTGTGAGGGCGTGGATGTGGAACCCCGCGTCCGCCACGGCGGAGCTGTTGTTCCACACCATGTCATGCCCGTAGAAATCCAGGTAGGAGCGGCCGTTGCCGAAGGTGAAATCACGCGCAATCTGGCCGGTACCGCCCCGCAGCACCACGGTGGCCCCGGTATTGGCCAGCACATTGTAGGCCGCATGGCCGCTGGCCTGGTCCAGGTACACCATGCCGGTGCCGCCCAGGTTCAGCATGGCATTCGTATCCCCCGTGCCGTCCACGTACAAGTCACCCGCGCCCACCTTGCGCCATTCCCGCATGTAGTTTTCCGGGTTGCTGAACTGCAGGTGCAGCTCCACCCCCTCGTCCACAATATAGCCGGCGGTATTCAGCATGCCCTCTGCCGCACCTTCCGCCGCCTTCAGGATAAACGTGGCGTGGTCCACCCCGGCCGCCTTGCTGAACTGCGCCGCGCCTATGCCCGTATCCACGCGCTCCGCAAGCTCCAGGGTATACGTCTCCGCGCCCGCTGCCGTAAACCGGCTGTCCTTCGTCAGGAACAGGTCCATGCGCGTGGGAACGGATGTGGCGGAGCTGTCATTGCTCACCAGCAGGTGCCCGCTCTCCCCGTTCTCGGCGTACCAATTGTCACGGTCCTTCACATCATTCAGCGCAGCCCAGGTATTCAGCCCGCTGCTCAGCCGGTACAGCTTGCCCAGCGTGTTGCCCTCCGTGTCCGTCACCAGGGAATAGCGCTCCGTGCCGGTGTAGGTCACATTGCTAATGACATCCGTGTAGGAAGCCTCATCCGTGACACCGGCGCTGATCCTCAGCCCGCCGGTAGCCCCGGAGGATATGGCAGAGGTGTACTTGGCATTCACCTCTGCCATGTACTGGCGGTCCAGGGCAGAGGCACCCACAGCCTTGGGGTCGCACCCGCCCTCGTCGCTGGAGAGCAGCGCATAGGTGCCTGCATACTCGTACTGCCTTGTACTGTTGTTCCATACCCAGAAGGAGCTGCCGGAATCACCCGTCTGCCCCAGGTAGGGCAGCGGGGCTGCGCTGCCGGCGGATTCGCTCATGTAGTACTGGATGAACAGCTGGTTCTCGTTGCCGTAGTAGGCGGGCACGGAATACACCTTGTCCACGCCGCCGGAGTTGTACTGGTACGGCCCGCACACCCTCTGCCAGCCATCCTCCGTCAGGTAGCACTGCCAGCCGGAACCCGTGTGGAACAGCTGCTGCCCCGCCAGGTTCTTCGGCCCGCTGTACGTGGGTGATGCCTCCACATCCGTCACTATCTTGCTCAGACGGGATACCTTGAAATCAAAGATGGGGCTGGCGTTCAGGAAATTGGAGCCGGAGCTGAACTCTATGGCGCGGTAGCGGATGCCGGTCTCGCTGCTGAACATGGGAGAAAGCTCGCCATTGTGCTTCACCGTCACAATCTTGCCGTAGTCCGTCAGGCTGCCGGGGTGCCCCGCATCTCCCGCAGAGGAGAAATCTATCATGCCGTTCGTCATCACATAGGTGGTGCCGTCCCGGTACTCGATTTCCGCGCCGCCCGCCTCGCTACGTATATGCTGCAGCAGGGCATTCACCTTGTCTCCCACCACATAGCGCCCCATGTTCTGGCCAAAATCCGTGTAGGTGGTAATGGAGGCCTCGTCCCGCATCATGCTGGCGGAGCTGTGGGTGGTGCCCAGGGCGGCCAGCAGCAGGGGGAATGTGGCCAGCAGGGCCTTGCGGAGAGGATAAGGAAGGTGAAGTTTCATGGGATGATATATCTGTTCTTAGGTAGGGGAACGCAACGCCGGGCCTCCTTTCCACACGTGCGCGCGAAAAGGTATGAACAATTATGGGCAGGACGCAATTATTGCGCCCTGCCCATTCAGTGAAAGTATACCTTTCAGCAAATATCAACCCTTCCTGCGGCGGCGGGCAGCCAGGGCAGCCAGCGCCAGCAGGGAGAGGGTGGGGGAGGCAGGCTCCGGCACTCCGGCGGCCCCGGCCAAGTGGAAGTACACCATGCCGTGAGGTTCCGCAGCGGCCAGGGCGGCGGTTTCCGCATCCTCCAGCGTGTAGACACCGTTCACAGACCTCTGCGCGCCCTCTGCATCCGTGTAGAGCAGGGTCACGGCCAGATTGTCGTCAAAGGTACCGTTCTCAGCCAGGCTGATTCCCACCCAGTCATAACTGTCGAACGCCCCGTTGCTTCCCACCATGCTGATGAGGAGCTGCTCACCCTCCATGGCAATGCCGGACACGTTTTGCAGGGTGAAGCTCACCACATCATCCGCCGCCGCTGCGGCCATCTTGGGCTGCGGCATATCCAGGCCGTAGGTCAGCGGCTGCATGCGGGCGGCCACGGATTCCGGGCGCATCAGGTTTTCACCCACCTTGGCCTCCAGCTTCAGTGACTTGGCAGCCAGGGCGGCTGCGGCGGTCTCATCCGTAACGGTGGAATTGGTGGAAAGCGTAATGTTCTCCATCACCAGGCGGGAGCCCTCTGCCAGGTCAATGGCGGCGTTCTCCATGCGGGTGGCGCCGTCTCCTGCACCGGAGACAACGGCTGCCGCAGCACTGGTCATGTCGAACTTCACACCCTCCGTGATATGGGCCACATTGGCTGCGCCCTCCTTGGTGCCGATGCTGACACCCATGGCCATGTTCAGATTACCGCCGAAATCTGCACCCTTCTCCAGGGCCAGGGAACCACCCAGCGCAATATTCACCACGCCGTCACCTGCCTTGGAGGTCAGGCTGCCGATTTCATTGGCAGCGTTCACGTTCACCACGCCCTTGTCCTCCACGCCGGTGGCAAACTCCAGGTGGTCTGCCAGGCCTTCCGTACTGTTCACGTTCACAGTGGTAGTGCCGTTGTTGCCGCTCTGGCGCACCACCATGTTGGCCAGGCCTTCCGTCTTCATGCCGGCTGCCAGGGTATAGGTCTGGGAGCCCTGGCCGCCGTAATAGCAGCCCATGGTCAGGGTGTCATCACCATCCGTACCCTTGATATTGGCGTTGAAAGCAATGTTGCCAGCGCCGGAAACCATGGCGTTGCCGTCGATGGTCACGGCTCCGTTGAAGGCGGTCACGGCACGCACGGCACCAAAGCCCTCATTATTCCAAGAGCTTCCCTTGGATGCGCCACTGTCACCGTGCAGCACCATATCCGCCTGCACCACGGTATCGCCGTTGCCGGCCCAGAACTGCGCCTTTTCCTCCAGCTCAATGGTGGCACCCTCTCCAAGCCCGGACACATTCGTGGAGCGGAAGCGGAACTCCTGCGTGCCGTTGCCCAGCTGCAGGGTGCCCGTAAAGCCTGTGGCGTTCACGCTGCCGCCGGAGGTGCTGTGGTCACCCAGGTCCACGCGGCCCGCGTTGGCCAGCACCACGGTACCCTCGCCCTCCAGGTCTCCCACCAGGCCGGACGCATTGTAGCTGCCGATGGTGGTTTCCAGCGTGCCGCCCTTGTCCACAATAGCCTTGGCGGCATAATTGTCTTCCTGTGAGGTGGTGCTGTAGCTGGCACCGTTCTGCACATGCAGTGTACCCATGCGGGCATCCTCCTGGCCGCTCATGTCCACGGAGCCGCTCTTGACGTCCAGCGTGCCGATGCTGTTGAAGTTGACAGCCTGTGCCTCGGCTGTGTTGCCCCAGTCCACCTGGATGGTGCCGTCGCCGGAGATATCGGACGGCTTGTTGGTGGTGTCCTTCAGCACCACGGTACCTTCTCCTGCAACCGTAACCGTATCCACAGAGCTGCCGCGGCCCAGGCTCAGCGTGCCGGACTGCACATCCGCATCTTGGGCAGAGATGCCGTTCATCAGCGTGGTGCTGCCTTCGCCCACCTGGCGGATGGATTCAGCCTGCACACCAGCGTTGGCACCGGCAATCACGGTGTAGCTGCTCTCGTCGTTGTCGAATATCAGCTCCTTGACCGCCACATGGGAGTTCACTGACACGTTGGAGGAGGAGGCATCGTCATTGAACACGGCAGTGCTGCTCTCATCCAGCTTACTGGCATCCTTGCCGAAACTGTCGCCGTTCCACGTGTTCTTGCCGGTTTCGCCGTTCCACACCTGGATATCCGTGCGGTCGTCGAACGTGACCTTCAGGCTGCTGTCGGTACAATCGAAATTGGCGGAATAGTAAATCATGTCCTCGGCGCGGATATTGTCAATCCGGGACCAGTCGCCGGAACTGAGCTTGTACTCTCGCCTAACGGCCAGGCTGCGCTCCTCGCTGAAGCTGACCACAAGGTCTGCGGCCTGGCTTGCCCCCGTGAGATTCAGCACAACACTGCCTTCTGCAGCCTGCGCCAAGGTGGCCCCGGAGAACAGGAGCTTGCCGCCATTAAAGGCAAGGCTTCCTTCCAGCTTTGCCGCCGTTTCACCCGCACCGGTTATGGCCAGGGTCTGGCCGCCCGCCAGGGATATGGTATTGCCGGACATGTCCAGCGTGCCGCCCTGGGCTATGGTGATATTCCCGGCAATAGCCTGGCTGGCAGAGAACGCCAGCGTACCGCTGTTCACCGTCACATTCTGCACGGCGACATCTGCGCCGGAGAATGTCTGCTTGCCCGTACCGCTCATGGCCACGGAAACGCCGCACCCCTCGCCAGCCAGAACTGTGCCGGCATAGGTGTAGTTGGAGCCACCCGTAATTTCCAGGGTGCTGTTACGTGTGCTGGCTGTATCCGCCACGCCGCCGGCATACAGGGAGGCCGAGCCAGAGTTCAGGCCCTGAATCTGCACCGTGCCGGTATTCAAGGCCAACTTGGAGCCGCCCTGCAAGGAGACCGTGGCATTCTCCAGGGCCTGCAAGTGCGCCAGTTCCAGCGTGCCGGACTGCATGTTCACAGTCTTGCTGTAATTACCAGCCCCGTCAATGCACAAGTAATGCCCGGCCTTGAGCTTGACATTCAAGTCACCCATATTCCCGGCAAGTTTGTGGATAATCCAATCCGCCTCGCTTTCAATGCGATTCTTCCGGCTATCCACACCGCTAATAGTAGCAGAGCTGGTATTGATGGCAAGCTGGTCAATCGTTTTCAAGCCTGTCACACCCGACATGTAGGTAAAATTGCTCTCTGAACTGTTTGCCAATTCAATGATACCACCGAACGTCTGGTTGCCACCGGTGAGCCTGAAGTCGAACGTCTCCACCCTGAGTTTGCCGGTATTGGGGATAATCTTTCCATCGTCACCAATTCTGGTTACTGTATTGAAATCAGAGGATGAGATACTGTAACTAGGTCCGATACTCAGGATAGGCATGAGATAATCCGCAAGCTTTACAACCGCGCCGTTGGCAATTTCCACCGTTCCGGCGATAGAAACACCACCTTCACGTTGCCCGCCATCCAAAGTGGTATCCTTTTGGAAAACGGTATAGCCGTTTATGTTGAAGGCATGGCCCTTAATGGTGCCACCGTTGGATATCAGGGTAGAGGTGGCAGATATGGAACCGCCGTCAGAGAACGACATCATACCGCCATCCAGCGTGATGTTGCCGGAAATGGCCGTGCCACCGGAAGTGGCACTCAGGGTGCCGCCGGATTTCACGACGATGTTGCCCTCTGCGCTGCGACCGTTCATGTTCAGGGTAGCCCCATTCTCAATAACAGTCTGCCCCAGAGCACTCAAGGCGTTATTCGCGCCCAAGACAACGGTACTGCCACTCTTGATGTTCATCTCACCATAATTGGCCGTCCCGGACATCGTCAGTGTGTTGCCATTGGTGGTCACATTGATGGTGCCGGTCTCAGCGCTGCCCTGCCAGGTCACACTCTTGTCAAGCAGCAGGTTCAAGTTACCCGCTCCGGAATCTACCAGGGCACCGCCTTTCTCGATGACAAGGTTGCGGATACTCTGGGTGGTGCCGTGCATATCCATGTAGCCGCCATCCTTCAGGGTTACGGAGGACACCTTGGCGATGGCATTGTCCACCCCCAGGCCCAGTGTAATATCCCCGATAGGCTGACACGCCGGTTGGGTGGCGGTCTGGTCATATCCGCGCACCTCCACAGCACCGGTTATCTGGGCCTGGGCATCCAGGCGGATTTCGCCGCCGGAATAGGTCTGGCCATCCAGCTTCAGCCCATTGGAAGTACCATAGGCCTGCAGGCCCTGCTTGATAGAAAGCACAGCCGTACTGCCGCCAAAAAGGTAGTCTGCATTGTCAGCCACCCGAATGGTACCTGCATACTCCTTGTCCACGCTGGCACCAAGTGCCAGGGTCTTGTGCTCAGTCAGGTCCAGCGTATCCACATTCATGCGGTCAAGCAGCAGCACACCCCTTGATTCCTTTTCAATCTTCTCCAGCCCCTGCACAGGAGCCACGCGGTTCCTGTAGTTGAGCAGGAAGGAGGCTGAACCCAGAACAGCATCGCTGTCATACTTCAGCGTCACCCCACCTGCAAAGACCACGGAACCCGTGAAATCGTTTGCCGTGTTGGTCAAATACACGGAACCCTTGGCATACTCGTCACCCAACACAAGGTTGGTGCTGCCGGTAAGCTTGTAATTCACTACCAGCTCACCGCCACCGCCACCCAGGTACCAAGACTTGCCATCCCACACTTTCAGGACTTCATCGGTGTTTTTATCGCCATACTGCACAGTCTTGCCCTCTGCCGCACCTATGATAAGCGTCTGGTGGTCCTTCAAGTCGAACTGCTGGCGGTTTTCTTCCATGAGAGCCAGGATACCCGTGGAAGCACCGTCAATATATTTCAGGATTTCCCCATCACTCAGTCCGTTGAATTTCTCGCTCGCCATGTAGCCGGATTTCTCCAGCTTCCACTTGTTGGTTTCAACATTACCCAGGGAATCCAGTTCTCCGAAATACACGCCGCCGCGCTGGATGAGCTTCTCGCCGCCATGGCCACTGTTGTCACCATCCAACAGCACCTTGCCTCCGTGAATGCCGGAATCCACCGTCAACTTACCTTCACCGCGTACGGAACAGCTGAACTGCAAGGTAGAATCCACATTCTCGTTGAAGGCAATCGTCATGGCAGAGCTGCTGCCGTTGAGCACCACATCCCCCTTCAGTCCGAAAAAGGCCTTGTAGTCGTCGGTATTCTTGGCCACATAACCGCCCTCCAGGTATTCCATCTGGTGGGTCACACCCTCGCGCATCACAAAGGTGCCGCCGCCGTTCACCGTCACGGTGCCGGTGAGGCGGGCATGGTTGCCAAGCTCGAAGATGCCGCCATTCACGGTCACCGGTGTGGTCATGTCTGCGTAGTGCCAGTCGTCATTGTTCACCAAGCGGGCGCTGGAGAACTGGGCCCCCAAGGAGCCGGGGGCGTGCTGGGTCACCGTACCCTGCAAGGCCAGCGTGCCGCTCTGTACGATGATACCGCCTTCCTTCTTCCCGCCGGCGCCGGTACCCTTGCCAAGGTCCGTGTAGATGCTGTGCAGGGTGAGCTTGGCTTCATTGTTCCCGCCATTGTAGATGAACTGCACGGCACCGCTGGTCTCGGTTTCCACAAAAGAGCCGAGATACTCCTGCTTGCCACCCTGGGTCCAGGTCAGCTTGGTGGTGGAGTTTGCCGTGGTATTGGTAATCCGGGCCTCGTCCGTAAGGGCATGGATGGAGAAACCAGCCTTATCGGCAGTATTGCTATTATTCCAATCCATACTCAGGCCATTCATTTCCAGCCAGGCACCGCCGTAGCCGAAAGTGAAATCCTTTTTAATCTGTTCGATATCCTTGACCACCACACGTGTGCCGCTGTTGGCCAGCACGTTGTATGCTGCATAGCCGCCTTCCTGCTGCAGGTAGGTAGTGCCGTTGCCACCCAGGTTCAGCAGCACATCGTGGTTGTTGCCCTCGCCGTCGATGTAGAGGTTGCCCTCGCCAATCTTGCGCCACTCGCGGGCCACTCCTGACTGCCCGGTCAGCTTGATATGCAAGTCCACATCCTTCTCCACCACAAAACCGGCCGTATTGAAACGGCTGCCGGCATTCTCTGCCAGGATGTTGTAGGTCACGCGGCTGCCGCCCTCCGTATTCACGAAACGGACATAACCAATACCCGTATCCACATTACCTTCAATAACAATATCATGCGTCTGCCCGCCCTTGCCATTGAAAACCAGGTTTTCCGTATAGAACAGGTCGGCATACGTCAGGGCATTGTTCATGTACCCCTTACCGTAGGAGTACCAGTTCACGTCATTCTGGACAGGGGTAAGGGAATTCCAGGTGTTGACGCGTGAATCCACGCCCAAGTACTTGAGCGTTTCCGCTTTGCCCTCAATCAGCACTGTGCCTTCAAACGGTTTGGATGTTACGTTGTTGGTGGGATCGTACTTGCCCTCCACAGATTGGGAGGCCTCCCTGACAGTGATTCTCTCGTTGCCCGTGAGATTGATATCGACATTGAAGAACTTCTCCGTCTCCTTGGCCCACTCGCCGGCATAGCGTGCCTGGGAGAGGGTGGAACCATTGGCAGACTGCATGGCGCCGGAATAGAGATAGGTCTTGGTCTCCGGGTCATACAGCCAGGTGGGGCTGCCGGAATCACCAGCCTGAATGGCAAAGGGCAGCGGCTGCAGGCGGCTTTGGCTGGCGATGTTTTCCTTGGACCACCAAGGGTAGGTGGCCAGCACGCTGCCGCTGGTATCCACCACGCCGCGGTAGTCGGCAATCTCGCCGTAGTGGTCGTAATCGCTGGATGAGGCAATCGTCATCAGGCCGCCCACGTTGTAGGCATAGGCACCGCCCCAGCGCTGGTTGACCCCATCCTCCCCCACGCGGTACATGGCACCGGAACCGGAGCGGTACCAGAGCTGCCCCTGGTACGTGGAGGCACGGTTGGTGTTGAAATCATACGTTGCAACATCCGTCACCACCTTGCTCAGGCGGGTAATCTTGAAATCCGTGCGGGGCACCAGGCGGAAGATGTTCTTGTCTGCAAAGGTGGCATCACCGGCAGTGGAGCCGGAATGGCGGTACTCGATGCCGTAGTAGTGGATGGCATTGGCATCACCAATCTTGGAGGCGGTAAAGGTGGGGTCCAGCACGCCGTTGTGCTCCACCGTGGCCAGGATATTGTAGCTCACGGCCGCGCCGGGGCCGCTGTCCATACGGCTCTCAAAGCTGATAAGCGGCTGGTCCTCATTCTGCAGGATGTTGTATTTCGGAATGCCAGATTCCTCCGTGTAGTAGATGAATATGCCGCCCTCCTCCTTGCGAAGCTGAGTCAGCAGGTCATTCACGCCATGCGTAGAATACAGGCCTGCGTTGTCACCGAAATCGGTATACACAGACATGGATACAAAAGTGCTGGTGCTGGAGGCAGCGGCCTGGCCGGCCACGCAGCCTGCGGCGGCTATCACGGCCAGTAGGGCCTTGCGGAGAGGGGAAGGAAGGTGGAGTTTCATGCAGGAGACTAAGTTTTGCTGGGTATCACTTACCACACACCTAGTCAAATGTCAACCATTTAGCGCGTCCTATCTTGAGCGTACTCTACCTTTTGGGCAAAAAAGGGTCCGGGGTGCGGTAATGCACCCCGGACTCATTAGTGAAACACCAGTTTTCGGCAAATATCAGCCTTTTCTCCTGCGGCGGGCGGCCAGGGCGGCCAGGGCCAGCAGGGAGAGGGTGGCGGAGGCAGGCTCCGGCACTCCGGCGGTCTTCACCAGGTAGACCTGCCCCACGTTCTCTCCACCGGCAGCGGCACCGGAATAGAGGATGAAGTAGCGGCCCTCGTCCAGGTTGGCGAAGAAGTCGTGGGCGTCCACGGCGTCCTCCAGCGTAATCTCCCCGGTGGTCCCCACGTAATCCGTGCCGTCCAGGGTGAGGGAATCCACGCCGCTGAACAGGCGGTAGGGGGATCCGCCCAGGCGATTCACGGCGGCGGTATCCATGGCGGAAAGGGCAAGCCCCTTCTCAAGGGTGAGGGAGCTGCCCAGTGTGATACCCGTGTTGCCCGTGCCGTACACGTTGAGCATGGAGCCGGACATGAGGGTGACATCCGCATTCAGGGAGGACCGGGTGTAGCCCACCAGCTTGCCGGAGATGGCCAGGCTGGTCTCCTGCTCCTCCACCGCCTGCATGGCGCGGTACACGCCCACGGCCTGCCCGGCGCCGATGATGACGTCCTCCAGCTGCATGCCGGCGGTTCCCTTGTTCATAAAGCTGATGGAGGCGGTGCGGGCCTCCGCGCTCAGCGTGGCGTCTGTACCGGCGTTGGCGGCATTGGTTTCCAGCAGGGTACCGGAGCCGTCGTTGACGATGGTGACATCCTGCAGGCTGTTGGCAAGGGTCATGCCCCCATCGGCGGTATGGGCCGTGACCGTGGCTTGGGAGATGGTGTAGTCCCCCGCCCCGGTGGTATAGGCGGTGGAGTTGCCTGCCACCTTGGCAGAGCCGCCGGATTCCTGCGCGGAGATATCCAGCCTGCTTCCCATCTTGAGGGTAGCCCCGTCCTCCACGGTCATGCCGTTGGCGTTGAGCACCACATCCCCGTTGGCCGCAAGGGTGTGGCCGGAGCGGATGTTGACCACATCACCCTCAGCCGCCTGCTCAAGCCTGTTGTTGAGGGTGAGGTCCAGGTTCACATCCACGGAACCGTCGGCCACCTGCAAGCCGGAGCGGAAGGACTGGGCACCGCTGGTGCCGTCTGCCTTGCCGATGATGAGCTTGCCCCCGCCGGCCTTCACAATCTTGTGGTTCAGGTCTGTATCCGCGCCGCCATACCCGAGCCCGCCGGAGAAGGCCAGCTCACCCCCTGCGGCCACGTTCAAGGTCATGTCACCGGAGGTGAGGATGGCAGACATGGCCAGCTCGTTGCCTGTGTTCTCGGCTGTCACGGTAGCACTGTTGAAGAGGACCAGGGAGCCGGAACGGACCACGCCGTTGCCGTTCATGCGGATCCTGTTGCCGGTGGCAAACTGGCTACCGTTGAGCAGGAGCTCGGCCAGCCCGCCGGAAGAGTCGCCGCCCACAGTAAAGTTCACGTTGTTGGCGGCCATGTTGTCATTCACGGAAAGCAGGGCGCCGTTGCCCACGGAGACGGAGCTTCCGTTGGCAAGGGAGCCGGCATACACGTTGCCGCCCTGCACGTTCACCTTTCCGGAGGAGACGGTGGAGTTGCGCAAATCTATGCTGCCGGGGCCCTCCACATTGAGCGTGGAGGCGCTCACATTGCCCACCTTGTACATGGTTCCGGGCCTTTCCGCATCCGTCTGCAGGGTGGCATTGCTGCCGGTGACGGAGGATGCCACATCGGAATCCACCACCATGGCGGTGCCGCTGAAGGCCAGGGAGGAGCCGGAGCCAGCCACCAGCTGTGAGGAATGCAGCGTATCTCCGCCCGTGTTGTCCACGGTCAGCCTGGCGGAACCGGCCAGGGAGATGTACTCCAGGCGGCCATCGGAGGCGCCCCGGATGGCGTTGTAGGACTCCGTAGTGCCGTTCTTGGCGTAGTAGGTGCCGTAGTTGGTGACAGCTGTGGAGCTGCCTCCGTTGAGCACTTGGTCTGTCACATCCTGCCCGGCGTAGTAGATGTGGCCGGTGCTGCTGTTTACAATCTGGCCGCCGCTTGCCAGGGTTACGGAGGTGGTGGCAAAGCCGTTCTTGTCTACCGTCTTCACGCCCTTGGTATCCGTGAACCCGGACATGGTGCCCTCGAACAGGCTGCTGATGTAGAGAGCGCCGCTGTTAGTGATGGTGCCGCCGGTCAGGGCCTTGTTGACGGTAAGGCTGCCTGTTTCAGTGTTGGTGATGTTGCCCACGTCGGTGGTCAGGCCTACATCCAGGGAACCGCTGTTGGTGATAGTGCCGCGGTTGTCAATGGTGCCGCTCACGGTGGTGGTGCCCAGGTTGGTCAGGCTGGCGTCGGCGGCCACGGTGACATTTCCGATGGAGTTGGTGGTGGAGGTGCCCAGCGCGGCGGTGGAGCCGGTCTTTACATTCAGGCTGTTCACATCCTGCATGCCGCCGTTAAAGGTGGCCTGGGTAGAGGCGGAGCCATCGCCCACATTGATATTCAGCGTGCCGGACTGCTTGAAGAAGGCGGCTTTCACCTCTGTAGCGCCCAGGTGGGAGAAGGTGACATCAGAGGTACCGCCGCGCTGAATGTAGGTGCCATCCCAGCGGGAGACATCACCGGTGAAGGTGAAGTTCTGGCTGTTGCCCGTGCTGCCCACCGTCATGGTGCCGCTACCGCTCACGGCACCGCCCTGAACGACCGTGCCGCGCTTGGATGCATCGGAATTGCCGGCGGTCCACACCAAGGCGGGGCTGCCGTTTTCCGTATCGGTGAGGCGCAGGTTGATCCACTGGTTCTTGAAGCTGCCCGTCACACCGTTGAGCTCCACGACGGAGTTCTTGTTGCCCAGCAGGGTGAGGTTGCTGTTCTGGGCTGTGCCGCCAGTCAGGCGCACAATGCCGTTCCACTCATCCGTCAGGTATACGTTGCCGAGCATGCTGCGGTTGCCCGCCTCCAGGGCCAGGGTGCCGGTGCCCTTCAGCATCAGCGCGGAACCGGCATCCAGCATGTCGGCAGACACGGCCACCTCATTCCCGATATCCAGCACGCCGCCGAAGCCCGTGCTCGTGATGGAGACGCCTTTTTCCAAAGCCTTGGTAAGGTGAAGCACAGCAGGTGAAGAGGCCTCCTTGCTGTCCAGCGTAAAGTTTACCACGCTGCCGGGGCCGAACGAATCATCGTATTCCACCGTGTCCCTGCGCACAAAGTAGGTTCCGGTTTTCTCTGTGCGGGTGGCGTAGCCGGTCTCCTTGTCCAGGGTGTAGAGGTCGCCCGCCAGGTTCACCGTAACGGCACCGCCGACAATGGCGCCCCCGTCAACCAGATCCACCACCTTCACACTGCCGCCGGTGGCAAAGCCGTTGCCGTCGGGCGTGGCCTGGCCGTCGATGTCCACGTACTGGTTGGGTGTAAACTCGAACGAGCGGCCGGGATTCAGCTTGATGAGGGATTGTTCCGCAGCGAAGGCCAACGTGCCGGCATTGCTGATGGTGCGGGAGAGAGCCAGCTCCGTTCCGCACAGCTCCAGGGTGGCCGTGGTGGCGATATTGGCGGCATAGCCGATTTCGCTGGCGTTCAAGGCCAGGCGGCCCTGCTGCACATCCACGTTGGAATAGGCGGCCAGGCTGTCAAACGCCTGCGAACCTGCGCCCAGCTTGACCAGGTTGCCGTTGCCGGTCATGGCTCCCGTGTAAATGTTGTTGGTGTCTGCGGTGGAATTGAGCACCAGGTTCTTGGTGTTCAGGTTGATGGTGCCACTCATGCCGTTCAGGTCCGTCACGTTCAGGTCGGAGTTCAGGGTAAGGGTTCCGCCTTCCATGGCCAAATTGCCGGCGGCGAAAGCCTGCGTGCCCGCGGCAATCACAGCCCCGGAGGTAATGGTGGTGCCCCCGGTGTAGGTGTTGTTGCCGGAAACGGTCACATTGCCGCTGATGGTCACCGCCAGCTTGTCCCCGGAACTAGTACCATCGGAGATGGTAGAGGCCACCTGCCAGCGGCTGCCGTGGCTGCCATCGCTCAGCAGGGCCAGCGTGCCGTTGCCGCTGATGCTGCCGGTCACTTGCAGGCTGCCGCCGTTGGCAGCGCCCAAAAGGGTGGCAGTGCCGTCCTGCACATCAATGCGGGCCACGGTCTCCGGCTGCTTGTTGTCACCGCAGTTGAAGGTGATGCGGGAGTTGTCCTGCATCTCCACGGCGGTGTCTCCTGTCAGGTTGGTGGATTTCTCCAGCACCAGCCCGGTCCCTTGCCCCAGCTGCACTCGCTCCACGGAGGCGTATGCCATACCTTCCTCCGTGTCCTTACCGCCAGCCAGCGTAACCGTTGTTCCCTGGCCCTGCACAGCCAGTGTGCCTCGGTATGCGGCGTTGTTCACGGTGAGCGTGCCGCCGCCGGAGTATGTCAGGTTACCGCTGAAGGCTCCGTCCATCGTCATGTTGCCCGAGGCATTCAGCCTGGCTTCCCCAGTGCTCACGTCTGCTTTCAGGGTGCCACCGTTGGAGGTGAGGGCGCTGTCGCCCTCCAGCACAACCGTGCCGCTCACGGTGGCAGCGTTGATATTCAAGGTGGCAGGAGAAGCGCCGCCCTGCAGCACCATGTTTACCGTCTGATTGCCGGTGGCACTGTAGGCAGCCCCGGAATCTACCGTAATTATATCGGCGTTCATGGTGCTGCCTGCCGTGTAGGTGCCGGAGTATACATGCAGCTCGCCAATGTGAGAACCGTTGTTGCCCAGGGCTTGCACCGTGGTGAACCCGCCGGTGCAAGCCACGCCCAGCGTGCCCGAACCCGTAATCACGGTGGCTTGCCCCAGCGTGTCTGCCTGCTTGACGCGCAGCTCGCCCTCGCGGATTTCCACGGGGCCTTTCACGACAACTCCGCTTTCTATCGTGGTTGTCCCGGAACCGGACTGAATCAAGCTATCCGTAGTCACCTTGTTGGTGGAAGTGGCGGACACGGTGTAATTCTTGGAGGCATCGAAAATCATGCCTCCCACCGTTCCCGTGTGGGTGATGGAAACATTCTTGTTATCCGCCAGGTCGTTGAATACGGCCACTTCCGTATTTTCGAACGTGTGGCTTTTCTGGCCGAACTTGCTGCTGCTCCAGGCATACTCGCTTTCCGTGCCATCCCATATGTAATTGTTGGCCTTCACAGAGAAGACCACGTCTACGCAGTTGTAGAAAGCACCTTCATACCCGGGATAGGGGCGTTGCAGCGTTTTAATTTCCGCGGTGTAGTAATCCAGACTGGATTCGTCAATTGCGAACTCCGGCGAGTAGGAGCGTGTACTTTGTATCAGTCGGTACTGTACCCCGGTCTGCAGGGTGGATGTCTCCGAGAAACCGAGCAGGGCAGAAGTGCCATTAGCCTGCCCCATCTCCAAGGCTGCGCTGTCTGCGCTCAAGGCTGTGCCGGCGAACTCTATCTTGGCACCATTCAGCGTTATCGGGTACACAACCTTGGCCTGAGCCTGATTGTTTGCAGCATCGCCGATAATGCGGAGCGTTTGTTCTGCCGTGAGCGTGGGGGTATTGGACCCGTTTGTCCTCAGGGAAGCACCCCTATTGATTGTAATGTCTCCCTTGACATTGATGGTGTTGGAAAACTGCAAGATGCCCTCCATAACCGTAAGGTCATTCACCGTGGCTGCGCCGTTTACCGAGAATTGCATGGCACCGGTCTTGACCAAGCTGATGCCGTTCCCATTCTGCCCGCCTATAATGTTTCCCCTGAATACGGAAGAATCACCTGAGCAATCCAAGGTGAGAGTCGCTTTTCGGGTGGATTCCAGTTTAGACGTGGATTCCGGTGTTCCGGCCACCAGGTTGGCGCGAATGGCGGAATACGAATCCGTGGTGGTCTTGATGCCTTTCACCACCGCGTTGTCCGTGTCGATGGCCAGGGTGGCCACAGAGTTGTCACTGCTGCCGCCTTGCAGCTCCACATAGGCATTTTGCAGGGCTTTGTCATTGCGGATGACCAGGGCGGATTTGTACTTGTGCTCGCTGTCTCCATTGGAGGCCTTGACGACAACCGTACCGGAGAAATCGTTCTCACCGTCCAGCACGAAACAGGTGGGTGTTTCACTGTTGGCGGCGGAGGATACGGCGAACTCGCCGCTGCCGCTGAGCTTGTGGATGGCGTAGGAGACGGAGGTGTTCTGCCCGGTCTGCTCCAAGGTGAGCTTGGTATTATTCCGCACGTCGATGTGGTCGAACTCGCGGAGCAGGGTCTCCTCATCCATTCTGCCGGAAACGCGGAGCCTGGCGGTCTTCTCATCGCCTTCGCCCGTGCCCTCCATGGCCAGGGTGCCGCGCACGTGGATATCCTCGTTCATGCTCAGGTAGAGGGTATTGAGCGTGCTGTGGATGGTGGTGTCAGAGGCACCCAGTTCCGCCTGGGCGGTAATGGTCATGTTGGAGCCGGCCAGCTTCACCGTTGCGCCGTGTTCCACCTCCAGCGGTCCTGCCAGGGTGGTTGTGTCCGTGCCGTCGGCGGTGATGGTGCCGCCATCGCGGAGTTGGATGGAGGATGTGTTCCTGCCGTTCCCCAGGGCGAGGTTGCCGGTACCGCCCACAGCTACGGAGGTCTTGAGCTGGGATGCATCCGTCACTTTCAGCGTACCTTCCTGCACATCGTACAGGTTGACGCTTGCGTTGGACACTGCAGAGATATCCAGCGTGGAGCCGCCGCGCTTGACGATGCGTGCGACATCCACGGTGCCGAGCAGGTTTGCATCCTTGGTCACATTGAGATTCAACGCGCCCGTGCGGTCGGCGGAGGAATCCGTGATGGTGCTGCCGGTGCAGGTTGCCAAATCGGAGACAGTCTGGGTGCGGCCGGCAATATCCAGCGCGGCGCCATCCTTCAGGGTGACGGAAGCCGCAGATTTCAATGCATCCTGTGCGGTGAGGCGCAGGGTGATGTCGCCGGTTTGAGTTGCGGTCTTGGTCTCATCATATCCCATCACGGTCACATCACCCGTGAGAGTGGCGGCTTGGGCGAGTTCCACCACGCCGCCGGTGAAGGTTTGGGCATCCACTGTCAGCCCGGTGCGGCTGCCATTGGAGTCGGCCAGCACGGTATCCACCTTCAGGGTGCAATCCAAGGCTCCGAAGCGGTATCCGTTATTGGCGTTCACCACAGGAGCGGCTTTCAATGTGGTGTCCTGCGTGGCGCCGAGGTACAGGTCCGGATGAGAGGTCAGGTTAATAGCCGCGCCGCTAATTTTGTCCACCATCACGGCGCCCTTGGATGAAGCATCGACCTTGCCGACCGCTGTGTCATTAAGCAGGACCACGCGGTTGGTGTAGTTGAGGGTGAGATTTTCCGAGCCCAGGGCGCGTGCATCGGAGTACTCCAGGGTCACGCGCCCGCCGAAGGTGATGTGGCCGATTTGGTTGCCGATGTTGGTGAGAACCACCGTACCTGTCGTGTACTTGTTGCCCAGCACCAGTTCACCGGTGCCGTCGTTGAGCCGGGCATCCACCACCAGTCGGCCACCGCCGCCGCCCAACAACCACTTTTCCTTGCCGCCAACGGTGGTGGTGTTCAGTGTGGTGGATGTGGTGCCGTAATGCACTTCCGTACCCTCCAGCGCCCCGATGAAGAGGTTGTTGAAGCCCTCCTGCCGGAGGTCGATGGTTGTTGTCTCGGTCCGGGTAAGAGCCAGAACGCCCTCAGAGGACTTGGAGATATGCTCCAGCATGGTGGAAGCGGCAATGTCCTTGCCGGCAATGAAACCGGATGCCTCAACCTGCCACTTGTTGTTGGTGGTGGAGCCCAGGTTCTGCGTAGAGTTGTCTGCCACCAAGCCGCCGTTGGAAAGGGTCTTGGTGCCGCTGAAAGTGTTCTGCCCGCTCAGGTGCAGGATGCCGCCGCCCAAATCCATCACCATGTTACCGTCGCCGGTAATCGTGTGGTCGAAGAGCTGGGCTGCGTCCGTGCCCTGCCTAAACTTGAAGCGCATGGTGGAGCCGGACGCCAGGGTTACGTTCCCCTTCAGCCCGTAGAATTGGCGGTAGAAATCGCTGGTGACGTCCTCCAAAACCTGGCCGCCCTCCGCGTATTCCATGGTGTGGTACACGCCTTCCTGCACCTCCAGGGTGCCGCCGGTCTCCACCGTCACGTCACCGGTAAGGCGCGCATGGGAGCCCAGGGTAAAGGTGCCCCCGTTTTTCACCAGCACCTTGGTGGTGGTATCGGCATAGTGCCAGTCGTCCGCCAGGGAAAGGCGCTCGGCATTGCGCCCGGTCTGGGAACCCATGGCATGCATGGTGTTGGTGCCGGAGAGAATGACATTGCCGCTCTGCACCTCAAAGCCGCTTCCGTTCTGGTGGGTCAGGTCCGTGTGGATACTGTGCAGGTTGAGGGAAGACCCCGCGCCGCCGTTGAACACCACTTTCAGGGCGCCGCCGGTCTCACTGTCAACAAAGGAGCCCAGGAAACTCTGGCCCGCAGCCCCATCCTTGTAAGTGAGTGTGAACGTGGAGCCGGCATAACTGTTGGTAATATAGGCGTCCTCAGACTGGGAGTGGATGGTGAAACCTGCCTCTGATGCGGGGGCAGTGAACTTCCAGTCCATGGCACCCCCACCGTTGAAATCCAGGGTTGCGCCGGTGTAGCCGAAGGTGAAGTCACGGTAAATCTGGCTTGTGTCTGCCAGTCCACCCTTGTTGGCCAGCACCACGGTTGTGCCGCTGGCCGCAAACACATTGTAGGCGGCATAGCCCCCTTTCTCCTGCAGGTAGGTCTTGCCGGGGCCGCCCACGTTCAGGAAAATATGGTTGTCGCCCGTACCTTCCAGATACAGGTCGCCATCCCCCAACTTGCGCTATTCGCGGAAATAGTAGTCGCCGGATTCTCCGGCGGTTGCGTCCCACTCCGTGTTGGTCAGCTCGACATGCAGGGAAACGCCCTTGTCCACCACATAACCGGCGCTGTTCACAAAGAAATCACGATTGGCACCGTCCTTCCCGCCAGCCGTCTGGCCGTTGGATTTCAAAGTATAGTTGGCCTCGGTCAGGCCGGAATCCGCCTTGATGGAGAACTGCAGGTAGCCGATGCCGAGGTCCGTGTCATCGTCTACCATCACCACGTTGCCTGTGGCGCTGCCGGTGGAGAACACCAGGTTGCTGTCGTTGAACAGATCCTCAATATGCAGGGGGCGGTCGATAGTCACGCGCTGCCCTTGCTCATCCGTGTAGGTATAGCTGCCCACGTTGTAGTAACGGTTGTCCGCCGCGTACCAGTTGTCCGTATTCTTGAGCGCAGCCACATTCAGCCACAGGTCCAGACGCTTGTCATCATTGGAGCGCACACCTACGTATTTCACGGTCTCAAGCCCCTCTGCCTCCACGGTACCCAAGTGCAATTTGGTGTAATGAGGGTTCTCCTCCACTTCCTTTTCGTCGGTTACCACCTCGTCATCATCTTTGGCCACCACCCGCTTGATATGTACCGTGTGTCCGGCCGCGGCATCCATGTCCACCACCTTGTCGAACATGGTCAGGGCTTCCCAGTCGTAGTTCACGTCACCGCGGGACTGGGAGAACCACTGGGTGCATGACTGGGAGGCGGAGTAGTAGCGGTAGGACTGGCTGTCCGTGTCCCAGAGCCAGATGGGGCTGCCGGAATCACCGCCCTGGATAGCGTAGGGCATGGGGTCTGCGGCGGAGATGCCGTCCTTGGTGTAGTTCATGTTCACACCGGCCGTGAAGGAATAGCACTGGCTATTGGTGGTGACGCCACTCGTCATGGTCATGATACCGCCGGTGATATAGCAATAGCCGCCGGCCAGGGAGGAGGAGGAGCCGTCCAGCCCGCGCAGGGACATGGAGCCGGCACCGGCGCGGTAAATCATGTTGCCCATCATCTGGCTGTAGTCGAAACCGTCCGGGAAGGCCGGATAGGGGATGGAACCCGTTACATCCGTGACCAGCTTGTTGAAACGCGTCATCTTGTGGTCGAAATCAATGCCACCGCCCACTTCCTTGCCGGGTTGCAGGCAGAAGGTCATCTGGTTGCGGTACTCCACGCCGTAGTAGTGGATGGAGTTCGCATCCCCAACGTAGCGGCCCGTGTAGGTGCCGTTCTGGCAGCCGTTGTGGGCCACCGTGGCCAGGTAGTTGTAGCCGATGCCCACGTACGCGCCGTTGTCGCCCTGGCTCTCAAAGCTGATCATGCCGTGCGGCAGCACGTAGTCCGCATGGTCCGCCGTATAGGTGATCACGACGCCACCGTCCCGCTCACGGATGGCATCCAGCAGCGGGTTGATGCCGTTCACGCGGTACATGCCCATGTTCTGGCCGAAATCCGTGTAAGTCTGGATGGTGATTTGGGAATGCAGGCCTGCACCGTGGGCAGAGGGGCTCACGCCCAGTGAAACAGCTGAAACAGCCAGGATGAGCGCTTTGCGGAGAGAGGTAGGAAGATGGAGTTTCATGCAGGAACGATTTTGTCTAACTAGCGTTTAGCATTCGGAACGTCAAATGTCAACCACATTCCGCGTATGTGCGTAGAGTCCGGTCTACATTTCACCATAAAGCTCCTTTCAGCTGGTTTTCACCCGTGCGCCTTCTTGATCCAGACGAGGAGGAGGGCAATATCCGCCGGGGTGATGCCGGGGATGCGGGAGGCCTGGCCGATGGTGGCGGGGCGCACGCGGGAAAGGCGCTGGCGGGCCTCCGTCTTCATGGCGGGAATGGCATCGTAATCAATGGCGGCGGGAATGCGCTTGTCCTCCTGCCGCTGCATGCGTGCGGCGGCTGTGCGCATGCGGTCTATGTGGCCGGCGTAGGTAAGCTCCAGGGCGGCGGGCTCCCACACGTGCTCCGGGAAGGGGGCCAGGATATCCTGCGGCAGGGAGCGCCAGTCGTTCTCCGTGCGGCGGAGCCAGCGGTCCAGGGTCACGCCTGCGTAGCGAGTGGTGCGGGCGTATTCCTGCGCCTGCCCAATCCCCTGCAGGCGGGCGCGTGCGGCATCCCCTTCCTCCTGTGAAACCAGCCCTACCTGTGAAGCCAGGGGCGTAAGGCGGAGGTCGGCGTTGTCCTGGCGGAGCAGCAGGCGCATCTCTGCGCGGCTGGTGAACATGCGGTAGGGCTCATCCGTGCCGCGGGTGACCAGGTCATCCACCATCACGCCCAGGTAGGCCTGGTCCCTGCGGAGCACCAGGGGGTCTTTCCCCTGCAGGGAGAGCATGGCGTTTGCACCCGCCAGCAGGCCCTGGCCTGCGGCCTCCTCATAGCCGCTGGTTCCGTTCACCTGGCCGGCGAAGTAGAGGCCGGGAATGCGCTTGGTCTCCAAGGTGGGGTGGAGCTCCGTGGGGGGCACGTAGTCATACTCCACGGCATAGCCGGGGCGTATGAGCTCCGCGTGCTCCAGGCCGGGAATGCTGTGTACAAACTGCTCCTGCACAAAGAAGGGCAGGCTGGAGGAAAGGCCGTTCAGGTAGTACTCGTCCGTGCTGCGGCCCTCCGGCTCCACGAATACCTGGTGGCGGTCCTTGTCTGCAAAGCGCACCACCTTGTCCTCTATGCTGGGGCAGTAGCGCGGGCCGGTGCCCTCTATCACGCCGCCGAAGAGGGGGCTGAGGGAGAGGTTGGCGCGGATGATGTCATGCGTGGCGGTGTTGGTATAGGTCACGCCGCAGGGGAGCTGCTGCGGGGCAAAGCCGGGCTCCGCCCAGTGGTTCAGGGTGCAGTGGGGCTCTGCGGCGCGGGTGAGCAGGCGGGTGGAGCGGTTGCTGAACAGCGGGGGCGGCACGTCCCCCGGCTGGGAATCCATGGCGGAAAAGTCTATGGTGCTGCCCTTGATACGGGGTGAGGTGCCGGTCTTGAACCGCGCCAGGGGGAACCCCAGGCGTGCCAGGCTGGCGGAAATGCCGCTGGCGGCGCAGCCCAGGCGGCCGCCGGGCAGGTGGTCCATGCCCACGTGCAGCAGGCCGCGCATGAAGGTGCCGCTGCACAGCACCACGCGGTGCGCGCGGAAAGCCTGCCCCCAGGTGGTGGTGATACCGGCCACGCGGCCGTCCTCCACCAGTATCTCATCCGCATCCCCCTGGAAGAGGCGGAGCCCGGGCGTGGTCTCCACCACCCATTTCATGCGGGTGCGGTAGGCGGTCTTGTCACACTGGGCGCGGGGGGCGCGCACGCTGGGGCCCTTGCTGGCGTTCAGCATGCGGAACTGGATGGCGGTGGCATCCGTATTCAGGCCCATGGCGCCGCCCAGGGCATCTATCTCCCGCACAATGTGGCCCTTTGCCAGGCCGCCGATGGCGGGGTTGCAGCTCATCTGGCCGATGGTGTCCAGGTTGTGGGTGACCAGAGCCACGCAGCCGCCCAGGCGAGCGGCGGCCAGCGCGGCCTCTATGCCGGCATGGCCCGCACCGATGACCAGTACATCAAACACTGTGGGAACCGGGAACATGCGCGGGCGTTACCGTGCGGCGGCACAGCGGGTGATTTCCAGGCCCTGCACCATGCACTGGTTGGTTTCCCCGTTGGAATTGGCGCAGCGCGGCGTGTAGCACAGGGAGAACAGGTGGCGGCCCTCTGCCACCTGCACGGTCACGGGCGCGGTGTAGGCATAGTCATCCCAGCGGCCGGCCTCCGTATTGTGCGGCAGCACCACCATGCCGCAGGGCTCGCCGTCCACCAGCAGCTCCCGCAGGGCGCAGGTATCCGCATCACGCAGGGAGGCGGTGGCATTGCAGTAGTGCACGCGCACGCGGTAGGTGCCGGCGGGCAGGTAGGTATCCATGTAGTCCAGGCGGGCGGTACAGGGGCGCATATCCAGCCAGGCGCGGCCGTGCTCCACACTGTATTCCGCATGTTCACCCACGCGGAAGGGCGGCAGCACCATGCGGGCGCCCGGGGCTATGGCCTCAAACGGGCAGCTCAGGCAAGAGGAGGTCTGCGTGCTCACGGCCTGCACCTGGTACTCCGTGTACGGGGCGGCGTTCTTCACGGGCCAGCAGCAGTCCGCCGTGCCGGCAAAGGCGGTTCCGTTGCGGTAGATGCAGTAGGATACGGCGCCGGGCACGGGGTGCCAGCGCAGCATGTCGTTTGTGGGGGAATCCCACTGCGGCTCCGGCAGGTCGTCCATGGCCACGGGCAGGTTGGCGGGGGATTCCGCATCCTCTGCGGGCATGAGCTCCACCTCCAGCTGCACGTGGCCCACCGTATCCAGGGGGATGACGGGGGAGGCGGGCTTGCCGTTCACCATCACGGAGAAGATTTCCGTGCCGTAGCCGTTCACGTGGATATTCAGCACCATGTTGCGGATACGCAGGCCGGTGAGCCAGTGGCTGCCGCGGTACTCCTTCGGCACGCAGGGGGAGAGCACCAGGTTCTCCTTCTCATACTGCAGGCCGAAGAGGCCGTGGTAGAACAGGCCCAGCATGCCCGCCACGCTCCAGAGCTGGCGGTCTGAATTCAGGATGGTGCCGTCGGCCTCTCCCGTCTCCGCGTTGTAGTTCTCCTTGTTGGTGCCAAAGGCCATGCACGCGCGCAGCAGGCAGGACATGGAGCGCCCGGCGCCCGCCGTATCCTGCAGCTCCGCGTGGGCCAGCATCACAAACGCCTCCACAAAGGGCCACACGGCGCGGTTGTGGTACGCCTGCTCCTGTGATACCTTGTACGGCGCAAACACGGGCGTGCCCCAGGGGGAGCGCGGCAGGCGGGAAAGGGTGTGCAGCGCGTGCTCCCCGGCCAGGCCGCACAGCACCGCCAGTGCGGTGGCCAGCGTATCCGTGCGCTCGTCCAGGTAGCCGTTTGCCAGGCGCATGATGCCGTACTGGCGGGACCCCTTGTTCCAGAAGGCGGCCTTGATGGCGGCGGCCAGCTCCGCGGCCTGGCGGTCATACTCCGCCGCCAGGTCCGGCTTGCCCAGCACGCGCTGCATGCGCGCCAGCAGCTGGCGGCACACGTAGTGCAGCACATTGGTGCCGAAGGCGTATGAGGAGCCGATGTCCGCCGGGGTCATCCAGTCCGGGTAGCTCTGCTCACGCCAGTCTATGAAGGAGGTCTCACCGCTGCGCAGCACCTTTCCGGCGGGCAGCACGCGGGCATCCTGCTCCAGGGTGGCCTGCAGGGCGGCGGCGCAGTCTGCCAGCCAGGCGCGGTCACCCGTCACCTTGAACAGGGCCCACACGCCCAGCGCCCAGGCCACGCGGTCCGTGGAGACGGGCCAGCCGCCGCCGGTGCCCGTATCCTGCAGCACCACGCCGTCCCGCACGCGGGAATCCAGGCTGCGGCGGCAGGCCTCCGGAGCGGCCACGGCGGCGCCCAGCGCGGCAGCATAGGCTATGTCACGCGTCCACACGGTGGACCAGTTGGCCCCGGCCAGCATGTGGCCGTCTGCGTTGATATCCGCCTGCAGCTCATGCAGCGCCAGGGCATACAGGGCATTCAGCACCGGCAGGGAGCCGCGGTAGGCGGCGCAGCCCTGCGGCAGGGAGCGGGGAATCTCCACCTCCCGCACCCCGTTGCGGTCCTCTATGCGCAGGTTGCCCTGCGGGGTGATTTCAGCCTCCAGGCCGGCTTGGGAAAGGCTGCAGGAGGTGAGGCAGAATGCATCATTCTGCATCAGCACGCGCTCCGGGTCGGTCTGCATGGGAATCTGGCGGGGTTGCGGGGTTCAAGCGGGGGGTGGTTCGGCCTTACAGGATGGCGCCGGGGGTGTAGCCCACGCCGGCGGGGAACTTGTCCGCCAGCTCCTGCACCTGGGCGTTGAAGGCATCCACCTGCTGGGCGGCCATGCCGGTATCGCCCGCATTGGCATCGTAGATGGCCTGTATTTCCTCGCGGCTGAGCTTCAGGCGGCTGTCTGCGCCCAGGCGGTCCAGCAGGTCGTTGGTGGAGATGCGGCCCTCACGCAGGTCGTTGGAAACGGCCACGGCATGCTCCTTGATGACCTCGTGGGCCTCCTCGCGGCCCACGCCGCGCTTCACGGCGGCCATCATGATGGTGGTGGTCATCAGGAAAGGCAGGTAGCGGTTCAGCTCCGTGCGGATCACCGGCTCATACGCCTGCATCTGGTCCATCACGGTGATAAAGGTCTCAAACAGGCCGTCCGCCGCCAGGAAGGCATCCGGCAGCACGCAGCGGCGCACCACGGAGCAGGACACGTCGCCCTCGTTCCACTGGTCGCCGATGATGCCGCCGATCATGGCCAGGTGGCCCTTCAGGATGGCGTGGAAACCGTTCACGCGCTCACAGGAGCGGGGGTTCATCTTGTGCGGCATGGCGCTGGAGCCGGTCTGGCCCTTGGCAAAGCCCTCCGTCACCAGCTCATGGCCCACCATCAGGCGCCAGGTCTTGCAGAAGCTGCTGGGGCCGGAGGAAAGGCCCACCAGGCCGGAAATAATCTCAAAGTCCAGGGAGCGGGGGTACACCTGGCCCACGTTCGTCCACTTGGCGGCAATGCCCAGGTGCTTGCAGATGCGCTGCTCCAGCTCCAGCACGGTGGCGGCATCCTTGTTGAACAGGGAGAGCTGGTCCAGCTGGGTGCCCACGGCGCCCTTCAGGCCGCGCACGCGGTAGCGGTCCATCATGCTGCACCAGGCCCAGGCCCAGTGCACCAGCTCCTCACCGAACATGGCCACGCGCTTGCCCATGGTGGTGGCCTGCGCGGCCACATTGTGCGTGCGGGCGGCAAACACCAGGTCACGCCAGGCGGCGGCATGCCTGGCCATGCGGTCCAGCGTGGCCACGGCCTTGTCACGGATAATCTGCATGGAGCGCCAGATCTGCAGCTGCTCCACATTCTCCGTCAGGTCCCGGCTGGTCATGCCCTTGTGGATGTGCTGGTGGCCGGCCAGGTCGCAGAACTCCTCGATACGGGCCTTCACGTCATGGCGTGTAATGCGCTCGCGGGCGTTGATGGACTCCACGTCCACCTGGTCCTTCACGCGCTCATAGGCATCGATAGCCTCCTGCGGAATATCCAGGCCCAGGTCCTTCTGGCCCTTCATCACGGCAATCCAGAACTCGCGTTCCAGCACAATGCGGCCCTCTGCGGACCAGATGGATTTCATGGCATCGGAGGCGTAGCGCCCTGCAAGTACGTTCGGTATGGCGTTCATGGTCTATGAGTGTGTAGGATGGTGCCCCCGCGCGGGGCGCGCGCACTTATAGCACCTTTTGCCCGCTTTGACAAGAGCAAAACGACGCAAAAAAGGGCGGGAACGCGCCCGGCGCCCCGCCCCGCAGATGGATATGCCCCGCCCGCCTTACACGCACATGTCCGCGCGGAGCTGCGGCACCGCCTCCGCCTTGCCCAGGTAGGCCGCCAGGGCAAAGCCGAACTCCAGCGCGGCGCCGGGGCCGCGGCCGGTCACAATGTTGGCATCCGTGGCGGCGGGCGTGTCCAGCACCTCTGCCGCAGAGGCCAGGTCCCCCTTCACCGCCGGGTAGCAGGTCACGCGGCGCCCGGTGAGCACGCCCGCGGCCTCCAGCGCTATGGGCGCGGCGCAAATGGCGCCCACCAGCTTGCCCTCCCCGTGCATGGCGCGCACCAGCGTGCGGATGGCGGGGGTGTCGCGCAGTGTCCAGGAGGCCGGGCCGCCCGGCAGCACCACGCCGTCGTAGTCCTCCGCCACCACATCCACCAGCAGCATCTCCGCACGCATTTCCACCCCATGGGCGCCTTTCACCGTCAGCCCCTCCAGCCCGGCGGTCACCACCGGTATCTCCAGGCGGCGCAGGATATCTATGGGTGCAGCCAGCTCAATCTCCTCGAACCCGGGAGCCATCACAAAAAGGATTGGTTTCATCATGCCCGCCATTCTACTCCCGCCCGCGCCCGATTGCAAGGAAGGAAACGCCCGCAGCGCCAAATTTGCCGCGCCGGGCATAAGGAGTTTGACAAACGGGCCGCGGGAGTGTATATTCCCGCGCGTATGGAGAACCAGACGACCAATATCGATCTCTCGACGCTTGACACGGAGGCCATGCGCAGCCGTCTTTCCGAGCTCGGGAGCTATCTTTGACCTCGCAAGCCTGGAATCAAAAGTTGCAGAGCTTGACACCCGCATGAGCGCACCGGATTTCTGGGACAACCCGGAGGCCGCCCGCGCGCTGATGAGTGAAGTGAACCCCCTGAAACGCCGCCTGGAACAGTTCCGCGCCCTGGAGAGCGGGCTGGAGGACGTGGAAGTGGCCGTGGAAATGGCCGCAGAGGAACCGGAAATGGCCGCAGAGGCCAAGGCGGAATATGACGCCTGGGTGAAGCGTATGGAGGAGTTTGAGCTGCTCACGCTGCTCAATTCCCCGCATGACGACGCCGGCTGCTACATCACCATCCACGCCGGTGCCGGCGGCACGGAGGCGTGCGACTGGGCCAGCATGCTCATGCGCATGTACCTGCGCTACTGTGAGCGCCACGGCTTTACCACGGAAATCATGGAAAGCACCGACGGCGACGAGGCCGGCATACGCTCCGTGACCATCAAGATTGCCGGAGAGTACGCCTACGGCTACCTGAAGAACGAGCGCGGCATCCACCGCCTGGTGCGCATGAGCCCGTTCGATGCCGCCGGCAAGCGCCACACCTCCTTCTGCTCCCTGGATGCCACGCCGGACATATCCGACGACATCGAGATCGAGGTGAAGGAGGCCGATGTGAAGATGGACACCTACCGCTCCGGCGGCAAGGGCGGCCAGAACGTGAACAAGGTGGAAACCGCCGTGCGCCTTACCCACCTGCCCACCGGCATCATCGTGGCCTGCCAGACCCAGCGCTCCCAGCTCCGCAACAGGGAGGAGGCCATGCGCATGCTCAAGGCACGCCTCATCCAGCTGGAGGAGGACCGCAAGCGCGCCGAGGCCGACCGCCAGTACTCCGAGAAGGGCGACATCGCCTGGGGCAACCAGATCCGCTCCTATGTCTTCCAGCCGTACCAGATGGTGAAGGACCTGCGCACGCAGTACGAGTCCGGCAACATCCAGGACGTGATGGACGGCAACATCGACGGGTACATCGAGGCCATGCTGCGGCACAACGCCAACGCATAACGGGATTTACCAAGTACTATTTACTAGGTACTATTTAGGAATTCGGCGCGCTGCCGCGCGCGGCAGCGCGCCGACGAACTTCTCTTTCGTACACCATGGAAATCAAGCCTGAAACAGTCAAGAAAGTGGCCTGTCCCGTGGCTGCCGCCGCTGTCCTGGCCTCCTGCCAGCAGCAGCCGGGCGGCTTTCTGGTTGCGCCGCATCTCAAAAAATAACCCCCCGGCGGTTTAGGATTCTTGGATTCCCGGCACACTGCGGGAAACCGGCACCAACCCACAAGACATGGATAAACAGGAATTGCAAAAACGTACGCAGCAATTTGCGTTGCGCATCATCCGGCTGCAAGCAGCCCTGCCCAAGGGCACTGCAGAGTATGTGCTCGGCAAGCAACTCCTGCGCTGCGGTACTTCCGTGGGTGCCAATTACCGGGCCGCCTGCCTGGCCAAGAGCCGGGCAGATTTTGCCGCCAAGCTCAAGATTTGCGAGGAGGAGGCCGATGAATCCATCTACTGGCTGGAACTTATCTGCATGGCCGGCCTCATGCCGGAACCCCGTGTGCAACCACTCGCTGACGAGGCCCGGCAAATTGCCGCCATTATGGCGGCAGCCTGCAAAACCACCCGCGAAGCGGGCTGAATTCCCAAATCGTACCTAGTACATAGTACCTAGTAAATATGTTAGAAATCGATGTCCTGACCCTGTTCCCGGAGCTCATCTCCGTACCGCTGTCCCAGAGCATTATGGGGCGTGCGGCGGAAAGCGGGCTGATTACCGTGCGCGCCCACCAGCTGCGCGACTGGACACATGACAAGTACCGCCGCACGGACGACTACCTGTGCGGCGGCGGCCAGGGCATGCTGATGAAGTGCGAGCCCATATTCGAGGCCATCGAGGAGCTGCGGCGGGAGAATACCCGGGTCATCCTGATGACCCCGCAGGGCCGCGTGTTCAGCCAGCCCGTGGCGCAGGAGCTGGCCGCCCCCTGCATGGACGGCGGGGATGCGCACTACATCGTCCTCTGCGGGCATTACGAGGGCGTGGACCACCGCGTCATCGAGACCCTGGTGGACATGGAGCTTTCCATAGGCGACTATATCCTGACGAACGGGGCCATTGCCGCCGTGGTGGTCATCGATGCCGTGGCGCGCCTGCTGCCCGGTGCCCTGGGGGATGAGCGCAGCAGCGTGGAGGAATCCTTCTCCGACGGCCTGCTGGAGGCCCCCGCCTACACCAAGCCCAACTCCTTCCGCGGCATGGATGTGCCCCCCGTCTTCCTTTCCGGCAACCACAAGGCCATCGCGGAATGGAAACTGGAGCAGGCCGTGGCACGCACCAAGGCCAACCGCCCGGACCTCTACGAGGCCTGGGCCGCCAAGCACCCGGAGTTTTTCAACCCCAAGAAGAAGAAGACCCGCCAGACGGGATACAAGCCCAGGGGCGGCGCCGACGGCGCGGCGGGCAATTGATTTTTGAGTACGCGCGCCCTGCGGGCGCGCGGCTTTTTTGCGGTTCAGCCCTGCTTGGGCAGGAAATAGCCGCGCTGCTTGTCTGAAATGGGCAGGCCCACCATTTCCATCACACGCAGCATTTCCTCCCACAGGCGGCGGCGCTCCGCCAGGTCACTGGTGCGGATCAGGTAGCTGGGGTGGTGGGTCACCACCACGGGAATGCCGCGGTAGTCTCCGGGCATTTGCTGGTATTCGGAAAGGGGAATGTTGCCGCGCTGCAGCAGGCCGCGCGCGGCGATGACGCCCAGGGCCACGATGACGCGGGGGCGCACCAGGGCCACCTCCAGGTCCAGCACGGGCATGCTGAAACGGATTTCCCGCTCCGTGGGCGGGCGCGTGTTCATGGTCTGGCGCGGCTGCTCCGGGCGGAATTTCACCAGCGGGGTCAGGTAGATATCCGCGCGGGTCAGGCCCATGGCCTTCAGCATGCCGTCCAGCTTGTTGCCCACCTCGTTCTGGAACAGGTGGCCCGCCTTCTCGTCGTAATAGTTGGGGGCATCCCCCACCATCATGATGGCGGCATGACGGTTTCCTTCACCGTAAACAGGCTTTTCACGCAAACTATTCAGCTCGCGCAGGGGTTTCCAGGCGGGGAGCAGGCGGTGCAGGTTGGCCCAGGCCTCCTCCTCCGTGCTGCCGCCGGGGCGGAAGAAGGGAATATCCTCCTCCTCCCCGCCGTTGTCTGCCGGGGTGGTGTCATCCAGGCTGCGGCGCAGGCCGGCCAGGTACTGCGCGGCCTCTGCCCCGGGGGAATCCGCGGCGGGGGGTGCGGGGCGGTCCGCCTGCTGCGCTACCGGCACGGGAGCGGGCTGCTGCGGTGCGGGCTGCGCGGTGCGGGCGGGGGCCACCACGCGGGGGGCGCCGTTGCGCGCGGCCAGCATCCACTCCCGCAGGATAAGGCGGGCGGATTCATCCACAGGCAGGCGCGCGGCGCCCTGCATCTGCAGGGTGCCCAGGTAGTCCAGCACCAGGTCGCGCGCGTCCACTGCGGGGCGTATCGGCAGGGTTACTTGATGCTAAAGCGGCCCTCACCGGTGGAAACGGTGCCGTCGGCGGCCTTGCCCTCGTAGGCATAGGTGCCCTCCGTGCCGCTGGTGAAAATCAGGCGGTAGGTCTCACGGCCGGGGCCGTCCAGCACCACGCGGGCCTTCTTGTCTGCCTGGCGGGTGTAGGCGGCGGTGTATTCCGCTCCGTTGTGCTTGATGGTGCAGGGATTCTGCCCACCGAAGGCGAGGGAGGCGGAGAAGGCCGCCTCCGCCTCACCGGTGCGTTTCTCACCGCTGAGCGCCAGGGTGTGGCCGTTCAGGTTCTCCGGGGCGCTGCTGCTGAACAGGGAGCTGATGCCCAGCTGGTCATCCAGCGCCTTGGCACCGCTGACCGCAGCCAGGGTGGAGGTGATGCAGCTGCTGCAAAGCAGGGCAGCCGCGCCGCAGGCGGAAATGCATATTGCCTTTTTCATGCGCGGGATTCTACCACTCCCCGCGCCCAAGTCAAGCCCGAACAACTGCCGCGCATGTCCGCAAAAAACCTTGCACACACCCCTGCGGTGGCGTACCATGCCTGCAGCACAACACCGCAGAACGCACATGATCTGGTACCCCTACGCACAAATGAAAACCATGAAGGCCCCCTACAAGGTGGTGGATGCCCAGGGCGTCTACCTGTACACGGAGGACGGCCACAAGCTCATTGATTCCGTATCCTCCTGGTGGTGTGTCATCCACGGCTACTGCCAGCCGGATATCACCGCCGCCATGCAGGAGCAGATGCAGCGCTTCTCCCACGTGATGCTGGGCGGGCTCACGCATGATGCCGTGGAGCGCCTTTCCGCCAAGCTGGCAGACTGGCTGCCCGGGGACCTGGACTACTGCTTCTACTCTGATTCCGGCAGCGTGGCCGTGGAGGTGGCGCTGAAAATGGCCCTGCAGTACTACGTGAACCGCGGGGAAACGCAGCGCACCAAGGTGCTGGCGCTCACCCACGCCTACCATGGGGATACCTTCAAGGCCATGGAGGTGGGCGATGACGAGGACTACCACTTTATCCTGGAGGCATACGGGCCCAAGACCCGCGTCATCAACATCCCCACGGAAATCCCCGCGCTGGAGGAGGCCTTCGCCCGCCACCACGCGGAGCTGAACTGCTTTATCGTGGAGCCCCTGCTGCAGGGCGCCGGCGGCATGCGCATGTATGATATCTCCTTCCTGCAGCGCGCCCGGGAGCTGTGCGACGAGTACGGCGTGCTCCTGGTGTTCGACGAGGTGGCCACGGGATTCGGCCGCACGGGCCACCGCTTTGTGGCAGATGTGGTGCTGCCGGATATCCTGGTGCTGGGCAAGGCCCTGACCGGCGGCCACATAGGCCATGCCGTCACCGTGGCCGGCAAGAAGGTGTACAGCGGCTTCTACAGCGATTCCCCCACCCACGCGCTCATGCACGGCCCCACCTTCATGGGCAACGCCGTGGCCTGCGCCGCCGCCTACCAATCCATCCGCCTGTTTGAGGAAGGCAACTACTTGGAGAAAATAAAGCGCATTGAAAGCATCATGAAGCGTGAAATGCACGGGTTCACGGACCCGCGCATCCGTGAAATCCGCGTAATGGGCGGCTGCCTGTGCGTGGAGGTCACGGAACCGGGCGTGCTGGCCGGATTCCAGGAATTCGCCTATGAGCGCGGCGTGTTCAACCGCCCCTTCCTCTGCTGCCTGTACGCCATGGTGCCGTACATCATCACAGAGGACGAATTGGTGAAAATCTGTGATACCATGAAAGCCTGGTTCCGCCGATAAGGCGCAAGGCAGCGCCTAGCGCCGCCGCCATGCCGCCAGCACCGCCGCCGGCAGCACCAGCATGCACACCCCCAGCTCCGGCACCAGGTTGCCCGTGCTGTGCTGCCCCACCACCGTCATCGTCTGGAAACTGTCTGCAAACGTACCGGCCCGGTACCCATCCAGCACGGCGGCAATCTCCCCCGGGTGTACATCCGCCGCACTGGCCACAAAGCCTATGTTCACCATATCCCCGTACTTCTCCCCCACGGCAGCGCCGCCCACGGTGAAATCAAAGGGGGCAAGCTCCCCCTCCGGCACGTTGTAGGAACTGTAGGAGAAGGAGCCGGATTTCTCCACCATGAGCACCTGGCTGATATCCAGCCCCAGCATTTCCGCAGAGGGCGTGAAATCCACCCCCTGCAGCGCAGAGATATCCGCCGCGTAGCCCGCCCCCACATCGGAGCTGATGCCCCCTGCCCCGCCGCTGAACCGGAGCTGCAGGCCCGCACCGGCAAACAGGGCCTCGCCGCGCGCATTGAAGGAGCGGGTATCCAGCTGCGTATCCACCGTAAGCACGGCATCCGCATAGGCGGCAGCCTGCCCATGCGTCTCGCACATCAGCACCGCATAAGCCGTACCCGGGGTCATGTCCCCCAGCAAGTCATAGGCACTTACCACGCCCCAGGCATACACCTCCCCCGTGGTATCCGCACCGCCCGCTGGCTCCGCCACAAACACGTCACCGCGGCACACCGCCGCCGCCAGCAGCGGCAGCACAGCTGTTTTCAGCACTTTCCTGAGCATATACCCCCATAGACCCCGCAGCACCGCCTAACCATGCTAAACAGCTAGCCAAAGCTCTGCTGCATCACAGGTAGTCAGCAGGAGGAATAGTATCAGCACCAGCCATATCATCGTTCT